>JBMFHB010000038.1:0-32643 GCA_049977045.1 Occallatibacter sp. | reverse complement strand
ATGGCTCTAACTTAAAACAGAATCCGTCGCCCACGCTGTAGGCGCCGTCACAAATCTATGCCCGACAGGCTCCTAGAGGACGGGGTTCACCCGCCGGCGGACACCCCTGTCTGCGGAATCCCCTCGCCCGCGCTATTGCCCCGTCAGCAGACCAAAATCTCTCTTGCCCAGACCGCTCCTTCCATGCTCGAGCTCACCTGCCCCCCCAGCCCCCCGTCAACAATCGCGACTTTGACGGAACCGTCCCTCCGCCGGAACCTGTGTCTTTCATCTGCCGCGCGAGGGCTTGAGACGAAAGCGCGTGTTGTGAGTCCCTGAAGCGAGACCCGGAACACGCGCAAGATTATCTGGGCATCGCTATTCGTTCGTTGCGGCCACCTCATGCAGCCAGTTGGGAGCCTTCAGCAGTTCGCGGGGGCGCGGGCCGTCGGCGGCGCCAACCAGGCCGTCGCGCTCCATCAGGTCGATCAGATGGGCTGCGCGGCCGTAACCAATACGCAGACGGCGTTGCAGGAGCGATGTGGACGCTTTGCCAAACTCGAAGACCAGGCGCACGGCGTCGTCGAACATGGGATCGTCGTCTTCGCTGCTTGCGCTCTCGCCTTCCGTCGCGGCGCGCTCGTCCTTGGGCGAATCGAGGAAGCCATCGACGTATTCGGCCTCGCCCTGGTTCTTCCAAAACGCGACGACAGCGGCGGTTTCTTTTTCGCTGACGAAGGGCGCGTGGAGACGCATCAGGCGGCTGGTGCCAGGTGGCAGAAAAAGCAGGTCGCCGCGGCCCAGCAGAGCCTCTGCCCCGTTGGTGTCGAGGATAGTGCGCGAATCGACCTTCGTTGCCAGGCGGAAGCTGATGCGGGTGGGGATGTTGGCCTTGATGAGACCGGTGATGACGTCGACGCTCGGCCGCTGCGTGGCCAGAATGAGATGAATACCCACGGCGCGCGCCATCTGCGCCAGTCGCGTGACGGACTCTTCAACATTGGCGCGATCGAGCATCATGAGGTCCGCCAGCTCGTCGATGATGATGACGATGTAGGGCAGCGGCTCTTCCTGCTGCTCCTCGCTGTCGAAGAGCGATGGTGTTGTGCCCTCGAACAGCTTGTTGTACTGGTCGATGTTGCGCACGCTGCGGCTGGCGAGCAGCTTGAGGCGGCGCTCCATCTCGCGCACGGCGTTGCGCAGGGCGTTGGCCGCCAGCTTGGGCTCGGTGATGATGGGCGTAAAAAGATGCGGAATCCCCTCGTACATGCCCAACTCTACGCGCTTGGGATCGACCAGAATGAGACGCACCTGCTGCGGCGTGGTGCGGTAGAGCAGGCTCATGATCATGGCGTTGATGGCCACCGACTTGCCTGAGCCCGTAGAGCCGGCGATCAGCACGTGCGGCATCGACGCAAGATCGGCCGTGACGATGCGGCCGTTGATATCCTTGCCCATGGAAATCGTGAGCCGCGAGCGCGAGCGGGCAAAGGTTTCGCTCTCGATTACCTCACGCAGGTGGATGGTCTCTTTCTCGTGGTTCGGTACCTGGATGCCGACGGTGCTCTTGCCGGGCATACGCTCGATGAGGATGCTTTCGGCGCGCATGGCAAGGCACAGATCGTCGGCGAGGCCGGTGACGCGCGAGTATTTCACCCCGGCTTCGGGCTTGAATTCGAAGGTCGTCACCATGGGGCCAGGATTGATCTGCACCACCTGGCCGCGCACGTCGAACTCGGCGCACTTTTCCACCAGAATCCTGGCTTCTTCCCGCAGTTCGTCCTCACGCACCGACTGCGGCCCTTCGCCCTCGCTGAGCAGCGTACTCGCTGGCAGCTTGTAG
The DNA here is from genome assembly GCA_049977045.1 of Occallatibacter sp. GTDB lineage: Bacteria > Acidobacteriota > Terriglobia > Terriglobales > Acidobacteriaceae > Telmatobacter. The sequence goes on along the minus strand of JBMFHB010000038.1, from coordinate 30,821 downwards.
CCGCTCACGTGCTTGGGTGCCACGGTTGCTGAGGGCGTTTCCGCGTCGGCGCGGCTGTGAATGGCGATCCCTCCGGATGGTTGCGGCACGGCGGCTACGGCGGCAGGGCGCTGGCCGGCCGCGGGCTCGCCGCCCCATGGATCGAGTGGAGCATTGGTGGAGGCCTTGCGTTCGGCTTTCAGCGGAATGGCTTGAGCCGGGGCTGCTGCCGCAGGTGTTGCAGGAGTGGCCGTCTCTGGAGCAGCGGCTCTCGAATTCGCTTCGCTGCTCTCCCAGATGCTTGTGCGGCGCGGCATGACGATTGGGCTCGCTGCTTCCGCGCTCGCCGGCTGCAAGGATTGTTCGGGCGGCGGCCGAAAATCCGCACGCTGGTAGGCGGGAATCTCGTCGAGGGTATCCTGTTTGGGGGCGCGCTTGCGCAGGAAGAACGCGAGAAATCGGTTGGGCTTCTGCGCCGGAATCTCGCTTTCCATCTCCGGGTTGGTTGCGGCATCGAACTGGTCAAAGGGGAGCGGAGAATCTTCTTCGGCACGCAAAATGTTGCGCCGGGCTTCGATCTCCTGCTCTTCCTCACGCAGGTCGCGACGGCGATCGCGCCACTCCTGAAAGCGGGCCCAGCGTTCCGACACCAGCTCGCGAATCTCCGAGAAGCTGACACCGGAGGCGAAGTAAAGCCCGCCCGCAGCCAGAACAGCGGCCACCATCCATGCGCCCTGCGGATTGAGATAGTCCACGAGCAGGCCGGACATGAGGCGACCCACAACGCCTTCAATGGGAACCACGTGCAGCCAGCGCCAGTGCCAGGGCAGCAGACCCAGCACAGCGGGCAGGAACGCGAGCGTGAGAAGAGACCCCATCCCGCGCACAAGCGCCGATCCGCTGGGCCGGGAGCGCATCCAGGTCCAGCCCACTCCGCCTGACCACAGGGGAATCAGAAACGCTGTAATTCCAAGAGATTGCAGCAGCAGATCGCTCAGATAAGCGCCGAACAGACCCACCCAGTTCTGAGGCTTAAGGGTTCCGGTGGCCGTATTCAAGGAGGGATCGGAAGCGTGATAGGTGGCCAGCGCGAGGAAAAGCAGCAGCGAGACCAGCACCAGCACCATCCCGAGAAAGATATTCAAGGGGCGGCTACGCGTGGGCGCGAGAACAATGCGGATGGGCTTCATGATGAGAGCGGCGCCACACTCCAGATGCTTCCTTTGATGGATCAAGCGGCCGGAGAATCTGGCAAAACGTCCCAGAGCAATTTCTATTATCGGCGGTCACCGGGCGGAATCAGGGCAAATCCGTACCAGGGGAACCACAGGGATTAACCGCGACTGTTTTTGCTCCTGCTCATTCAGCCGAATCTGGCCCTGACGCCTGAGCCACAGGGACCAGACGCAAGTATCGACGATCACCCTCATTGGCCTCGATTGTCGAGACGCCGCAGCTTCTTGTAGTCGTAGGCAGGATCGAAGTCGATGGCGCCGGCTGCCGGAGGTGTCGGCTATCCTCCGATGAGCTTCGCGCCCCAGATGAGCAACGCGATGCCGAAGACGATGCGGTATATGGCAAACATCGTGAAGCCGTGGCGGCGCACCCACATGAGAAACCACTCGACCACGCCCAGGGCCACGATAAAGGAGACTACGGTGCCAATGATGAGCACGATCCATCGCTCGGGGTTCATGATCACATGCGCGGTGGCCACACCGGCGGCTCCGGCGGCCTTATGCGGGTGAATTTCCTTGACCAGATCCCAGCCGGTGGCGGCAATCATGGTGGGAATTGACAACAGGAAGCTGAACTCAAGCGCGGAGGGACGGTCGAGACCGGCGATCTGGCCGGCTGCGATGGTCGACATGGAACGCGACGTGCCGGGAAAGACGGCCGAAAAGGTCTGGCAGAGACCAATCCAGATGGCCTGTGGGAGCGTCATCTCCTCGACATGCGTTGTGCTCGGCTCCACGCGATCGCTCCACGCATCAACAGCCCACATGATGACTCCACCCACGAGGAAGGCGATGGCCATGGCGTTCAGGCTGCCCAGATTTTTTTCGCTCCACTTGCGCAGCAGCAGCGCCGGCGCCGAGGTGCAGGCAAAGGCCACCAGTGTGAGCGAGATGGGATGCGTGAGCCAGTTGCAGTCACCTCGGTCTCCTTCAGGAAAGGTGCGAAGAAAGCCCACGATCCGCTCCAGGAAGAGCAGGCACAGCGCGAGAATGGCCCCCACCTGAATGACAATCGTGTACATCTCCCAGTACCTGACGTCCTGGAGACATGCCGCATTGCCGGCCAGACAGGCGCTGTTGTCGAGCGGCAGCTTCATCAACGCTTCGGCGATGCGCAGGTGCGCGGTTGAGCTGACCGGCAAAAACTCGGTCAAACCTTCCACAATTCCCAGAAGAATCGACAAGATGTACGGGTTCAAGAGAGCTCCATGCGACTGGCGATGAAAGTCTTGTGGCGCATCCGTCGTGCATCCGGGAAGCCCGAAGCCCCTCAGTCCTGGTCGATGCCGTAGACAGGAATGCCCTCATCCAATTTGTACACCAGCGCACCCGCCCGGTAGGTATAGTCAGAGTCGGGAAAGTGCGTTTTCATCTGCGCGGCCACGGTACGCGCCTCGTTGTGAGCTTCATCGCTTTTGCTTTTGTTGCCGTCGGCGGCAAACATGTCGGTAAGCACGGCCAGGCGGTAAACGGCATCGTAGAGCGCATGCGCGGTGCGCGGACCATCGGGATACTCATCGGCGTATCGGATGTACAGTTCCGTTTCTTTCGCCGGGCACTTCTCCGATCCCTGCCAGTCGCCACAAAGTTTGTTATCGATGAGGTCGAAGTCCGCGAACGCCGCCCACTTGGAGCGCGGAAAATATTTGATCACTTTGCGCAGCTCGTCTTCATCCATCTGCTGGCGGAAATCGGGATCTCTCTCGTGCGCGGAGGGCAGAGTTGCGGCATCGGCGCGCTGGATCTGCCACTCGATGTCGGCTGCACGCCACATAGCCTCGGGCACGAGCGGCGAACGAGGGAACATCTCCACCAGCCTGCGGTAGAGAAGCCGCGCGCTACGGGCGGCGTTGGCCGGGCCGCGCGGATTCGAGGCGGCAGCCTCCTGGCTGGCCGCCGCGCCCATCAGAATGGCGTCGCCGTTGGGCGTAGTTTCCTCGACAACGCCTTTGGCCTCGATCCAGCCAGAGACGGGCGGCGCGGTTTCGTTGCCGCCAACCAGAGGCTCGTCTTTGTCGTTATGCAGTTCTTCGATGTCGGTGTTGGCGTAAACGCGCAACCAGACGCCGCTCTTTTCGGCCACCACCATTTCACGGCCGATCTGTACCCTGTCGATCTTCTGAGCGCTGGTCGAAGGCGCGATGTAGAGCCAGGTAACGCGCAGCACCGTGGCGCGCGGCCCGGCCATGGGTTTTACAAGCTGCGGCTGGTTCTGGCTGGCGCTTGACAAGGCTGCGAAACAGGCCAGCAACAGGGCAAGGGCAAAGATGCGAATCGTGAAGATGGGGCGCTTCATGGCAGGCAACATCCTATTGCAACGACGTTACGATTCGTTTTCCGTGAGCACCTCTGCCAGCATGGCCGGATCGACATTGCCGCCGCTGACCACAGCGACCGCGTTCCTGTAAACGGGCAGCTCGTGCGCGTGGAAGAGCAGGGCCGCAGTCGAGACAGCTCCGCTCGGCTCGGGCACAAGGCGCGTGGCCGCCACAATCGCCCGCATGGCGGCGCGTATCTCAACCTCAGTCACGGTGACAATGCCATCCACAAAAGCTTCGAGATGCGCGAAGTTGCGCACACCCACGCTCTGCGTACGCAGCCCGTCGGCAATGGTGCGGCTGGTCATCTCTGCCGGCCAGGTAACGATCTTACCGGCGCGAAAGCTCTCCGCCGCATCGGCGGCAAGCTCCGGTTCGACGCCGAAGACGCTCGTTTTCGGGCTCAACTGTTTCACGGCCGCGGCCACGCCGCTCAGCAAGCCGCCACCCGAGACAGGCGAAACCACCAGATCGACATCGGGCAGCGATTCCACAATCTCCAGACCGCAAGTCGCCTGGCCAGCGATGATCTGCTCGTCGTCGTAGGGGGGGATGACCACGTAGCCGTGCTCACGTACCAATTCTTCGGCCTTGGCCAGCCGCTCGCTTGAAGCCACGCCCACATCGACAATCTCCGCGCCCAGCGCCAGCGTGGCGGCGCGCTTGATGGCGGGCGCATTCGAGGGCATCACAATCACGGCCTTGGCGCCAACCTCGCGCGCCGCGTAGGCCACGCCCTGCGCATGGTTTCCGCTCGAATAAGTGATGACGCCGCGCGCGATCTCCTGGGCCGAAAGTTGCAGAATCTTGTTCGCCGCGCCGCGAATCTTGAAGGCGCCTATGGGCTGCAGACTCTCGGCTTTGAGCCAGATCTCTTTGCCGGTCCCGTGACCTGATGTCGAAGGAAATGCGGCCCGCACAAGCGGGGTCTTCATGGCGATAGGCACGATGCGCACCGCCGCGGCGCGAATGGCGTCAAGAGAGACGAGGTTTTGTGTTCCTGCGGTCATGGCTGTGCTTGGGAGTTGGCCCACAAATTCAGTATCGCCGATTGGCGCTCATCCCTTGCGTGCACTTCAAAACGATAAATATCAGGCAGATTTCCAATCCCAGACCCTGTTGCTCGCACTATCCACGCACTGAGATACCGGAGAACGACAGCACAGCCAGGCCGCGGACCGGCTGACCGTAGAAAAGCGCCGGGGCGAAGCGGCTGAAGAGCAGCAGGTTCTCAACCCGGGAGCGTGTGGCCGGGTCGTCGGGTCCGGAGAGAATGCGGTAGTCGTAGACCTCGCCGGAGGGGTTGATATAGGCTTCAACCACAACCGGACCGCTGATCGCGTCAACCTGGTTGCCACCCTGGGCATTGGAGAAATAGAGCAGATGCGGCGCGGTGGCGTCGCCCAGCGGCTCGTCGGGCGTAGCCGCAGCCACCTCTGGTTGGGCAAACATCGAAATCAGAAAAACGATGGTCCCCAGCAGCAGCACGGCGCTCAAAAAACCCGCTCCAGCGTGAAGCAGGAAGGAACCGACGGAGTTCTTCCACACCAGGTTCCACTCGGTGAAGATGCTGCGGCGCCTGCGCGCGGTCTCGTGGCTGACGGCCACGCGGATGCGCAGGGGAAGGTCGGCCGGCTCTTCCACCGGACCCAGACCAGCCAACGCGGTTTGCACCTCACGCAGAGACTGCCACTCACGCGCGCACTCGGGGCAATGCTGGAGATGGGCATCAAGCTCCTGCATCTCTCGCCCTGTCAACCGGCCATCCAGATAATCGGAAAGACACGACTGCATCTCACGGCAATTCTTCATCGCGCCTCCTCTCCCAGGGTCAGTTCCAACCCCGAAATCGCTTCGGTTCGCGAGCCCGGATGGGGATCTGCGAGCAGCGCCTTCAAGCAGGCGCGCCCACGCACCAACCGCGACTTCACCGTTCCCAGATTGACCCCCTCGATCGCTGCCACTTCTTCGTAAACAAAGCCTTCAATGTCGCGCAGAATCAGCGTGGTGCGAAAAGGCTCCGGCACCTGGCGCAGAGCCTGCTCCACGCGGGACCGGTTCTCTTCACGAAGGGCGTGGTCGTAAGGCGACTCCGAGGGATCAACCAGCATGTCTTTCAGGAGCATCTGCCGGCGGCCATCGTCTTCGCCCATCTTCTGCTCGATAGGGATCTCCTGCTGCTGGTGCCGCATCCACCAGCGCCTCTGATTCGACGCTTCCCGCAATGCAATGCGGTAGATCCAGGTACGTAAAGAAGACTCGCCGTGGAAACCGCGAATACCGCGAAAAACCTTGACAAAAACCTCCTGCGCCAAGTCTGCAGCATCTGCGGGATTGCGCACCGTGCGCGCGAGCAGCGAGTAGATCGGCTGGTGGTAGTGTGCGATGAGCCAGGCAAACGCTTCCTCGGACCCCGATTGCAACTCGGCCACGAGAGCCGCTTCGTCGGGTTGGAACGCGATTACGCTAACAACATTTCCCATGGTGAGGTCCGCCTGCAAGTCAGTATCCTCCCACGTTATCGCACTTGGTCCACCTTTTGCACCTTCCTGCGTCACAACGCACGAGCAGCAAGTTCCTGGAAGGAGCGCCGATGGTCGTTTTTAGGCCGCCGCCAGCCGCTGGTATGCGCCGGCAACAGCACTGGCCCGATGCAGGTTCGAAGGCGTTTCGCCAAGCGTGACATGCATCTGTACTGTTAGACACCAGCGAGGACAGAATGTTCCCGATCGCGGGGGCAGTTGTTTGAGATGGAAGAAAACCTTGCGATCTTCGCACTGAAAACGAATAGGTTAAGCAGCGACTGAATAGGGTGGGGCCCTACCGTATGGCTGCACGATAGGCTCAAGCCTGTGACTTAAGATGAAATGCGGAGACACTGCCATGTTCACCCCCCAGCCCATCGGATTGATTCACAGTCCCTACCACGATACCCATGCCATTCCGAAAGGCCCTGGCGCCCAACACGAGGCCGAAGGCACAATCGAGATGCTGCGTGAGTACGAGGCGGGACTGACCGATATTGAAGGCTTTTCGCACCTTTATGTCATCTGGGAGTTCGACCGTTCAGAGGACTTCGACCTGATCGCGCACCCGCCAACCGACGGCGGCCGGCCGCACGGAGTCTTTTCGACGCGCTCGCCACGACGGCCAAATCCAATCGGGCTGACGGTGGTGGAGTTGCTGGGCCGTGATGGCGGATCGCTGCGCGTGCGCGGAGTGGACATGCTGGACGGCACCCCAGTGCTCGACATCAAGCCGTATCTTTCCAGCGTGCCGGCGGAAAAGCTCAAACGCGGGTGGGTAACGGAGGCGGAGAAGAACCACGCCTCTTGATTCGTGGTTCGTATTCACAAGGCGCTTGTGCAGCCGGCGATACAGAAGCCGCAATTCACGGGATTCCCAGCAGCTTATGCGTTTGCAGGCTCAGGCACCAGCGCGGGTGCGCCAGGCAATAGCACAAGGCGGCTTGCGTGTTGGCATCGCGGCCGGGGCCATCCATCGGTTGCAGAAAAAAGTGACGGAAGGCGAGCGGCTCGAAGGCGGCCGGATCAACGCCGGATTGCGGGTAGACCAGCTTGATCTCGTCGCCAGCGCGTTGGTTCAGTGGAGCGCCGGCCTTGGGGCTGACGCAGATCCAGTCGAGACCGGGCGGCGCGGCGACAGTGCCGTTGGTTTCAACGGCAATCTCAAAGCTACGTGCGTGAAGAGCGTCGATAAGCGGAGCATCGAGTTGGAGCAGAGGCTCACCACCGGTGCAAACGACGAATCTGTTCGATGACCTGTCCGCCTGAGCGGAGCGGGAATCCACGAGCCTGCCCTGAGATTGTCGAAGGGTCTCGCCTTTGAGACCTGGGAGCGAACGATCGCACCACTTCCCTTCAATCGCCGCCGCCAACTCCTCTGCTGACGCGAATTTTCCGCCGCCGGGTCCGTTTATATCCGCAAAATCCGTATCGCAGAACTGGCAGATGGCCGAGGCGCGGTCGGCTTCGCGGCCCGACCAGAGATTGCAGCCCGCAAAACGGCAGAAGACCGCGGCGCGGCCCGTCTGTGCGCCCTCACCCTGGAGGGTGTAGAAGATTTCCTTGACTGAGTACATAAGAACAGCTATCCGCTTTCAGCCCTCAGCGATCCGCTTTTAGATCATCTCGCAACTGCCAGCCGTCAACTCGGCGCAAAGTCAGCTGAGAGTTGACGCCTGAAGCTATTTTTTCAAGACTGGGTCTTCCATTCCGTTCTCGTGGAAGCCTTTCTGGCGCAGCAGGCAGGAATCGCACGCGCCGCAGGGTGCACCCTCCGGCCCGGGATCATAGCAACTGCTGGTGAGGCCGTAGTCCACCCCCAGCGCAGACCCACGCACCACGATCTGCGCTTTGGTCAGGGCGATAAGCGGCGTGTGAATGTGGAGATGCTGGCGGCCCTCGACGCCAACTTTGGTGGCCAGATTCGCCATCCTCTCGAAAGCCGCGATAAATTCGGGTCGGCAGTCGGGGTAACCCGAGTAGTCGAGCGCGTTGACACCGAGAAAAATGTCGCTCGATCCCAGCACCTCAGCCCAGGCGAGCGCAAAGGCAAGAAAGATCGTGTTGCGCGCGGGCACGTAAGTGATCGGAATGCCGTGAGACATCTCTTCGGGCGCGCGGCCCTTGGGTACGGCGATGTCGGCGGTGAGCGCGGAACCGCCGAAGGCGCGAAGGTCGATGGAGGCGATGCGGTGCTGCGTCACTCCAATGGACGCCGCTACGCGCTTTGCCGCCTCAAGCTCCCAGGCATGGCGCTGGCCGTAGAAAAACGAGAGCGCGTAGAGCGCGTAGCCCTCGGATTTCGCAATGGCGAGGACGGTAGCCGAATCGAGGCCGCCACTGAGAAGAACTACCGCTTTTTTCTTTTCACTCTTCACGGTCATCCGTAACCCGCATGTTTGAACGAAATTTTCGCAGCAAGAAGGAATTGTCATCCCAGTCGTAAAAGCAACCGCAGATCCTTCGCCTTCCGTTTGGCCCAAAAGCGGGCCAAACTCCGCTCAGGATGACAGGCAAGTTGTGACTTTCATCCCCTTGCGTGGGCCTCAAAGCCCAGGCAACTCAGGATGCCAAACCGAAAAACGTTCCGCAACACGAAGCTACTTGAGATCGTTGCCGCCGCGGCCGATGTCCATCGACGGAGGAATCGGGTTGTCTTCGTCGACATAGGCGTCGATGCAATGGTCGAGCTTGCCCTGGGCTTCGAGGATATATTCGACGGCATCGCGCGCGGCGCCATAGCCACCGGGGTTGGGTGTGACATAGTGCGCTTCTTTCTTTACGCGCTCGCGGGCATTGGCTACGGCCACGGCGAACCCTACCTCGCGCATGGCCGGCAGGTCGATGACATCGTCACCCACGTAGCAGATCTCGTCGAGGCCAACACCCTCCCTGGCCATAATCTCGCGGATCGGCTTCATCTTGTATGCCTGACCCTGGTAGATGAATTCGAGCTTCAGGTCGCGGGCTCGCGTGGCCACGGTTTCGCTGATGCGCTTGGTGATGACCCCGCACTTGATGCCTCCGATGCGAGCCAGCGAGATCGCCGTGCCGTCGTGGGCGCTGTAGCCCTTGGCCTCGACCATGGTCATCGAATTTACGCCAAAGCCAATGTTTTCCTTGCCGCCAATCTCGTCCAGAAGTCCGCCGCGTGCGGCGCCCGGAACGAGCCAGATGGTGCCGTCGGTGAAGACGCCGTCAACGTCGAAGAGAATGATCTTGATCTTGCGAGCGCGGTCCTGCGCAGTGAGTGCCATGATTCGATTTTACCGGCTGGATGCGGCGGAGAAAGTTGGGCTTGCAATCCGTGCTGCCGCATGTTAACTCTTATGATAATAATTCTTCGATTGCTGGCAAGCCGGTTAACTTTGGAGCGGTATCGGAGAGGATGGTTCGCGGATGGGAATGAAGATCGGCACCACGATTCGGGCTTACCGGTTGCAGAAGGGCTTCTCTCAGGGCGACATTGAGAAGAAAACAGGCCTGCTGCGGTGTTACCTGTCGCGCGTGGAAAACGGCCACACCGTGCCTTCGCTGGACACGCTGGCCAAGATCGCCCACGCGCTGGACCTGCCGATCGCGCAGTTTTTCGCCAGCGACACGCTGGGACGCCAGATGAATGCGCAGAGCCTTTCCGACGACGAGTTGCGCTTTTTGACGCAGATCCGCCGCTACTCCTCGAACCTGAACGACAGCGACCGCAAGCTGCTGCTGGCGATGGTGAAGAAATTTGCCGCGACGGCAACGCGATAGGTTTCAGCGATCAGCTTCTGGATTGTAGATTCCGGGGCATTGAGCCGAGGGTCCGCAGATCCTTGCAACCAGGGCAAACGACTATAGAACAATCCAGGCCCACCAGCGAACGGATGCGGCAAAGGAAGAACAGCAGCGGCTGAAGCCTCACGGATTTTGCCTTTGATGGCCCGGCTGAAGCCGTGCCCTTGTTACAAAACTTACCGCCTACGGTCTTTTCTCGACCCGTAACGCCGTGCTCTGGTTCCTTTTCGCGTCGCAAAGTCATGGCGCGTCTGCCCTGCCCTTGCAACTCCTTCCATATTGTTGTCCAGGTGAAAACGAACTGCCGGAATGTGTACGCGAGCGCCTTCTCAAATTGCGCGGCCGGGCGGCGGCATGAGCCCCTGCGGTGGCGGGATGTGCGCCACGTAAAAGCCGAAGAGCACCAGCAGAATCACGATTGCGCCGACAGCCAGGCGCATGCGCCCTGTAAATTCAGTGCGCGGCGAGCCAATGCGCGGCACCAGTGGAACCGCGAAGAGCAACCCGCAAAGAAACCCGCCGATGTGGGCCGAGTTGTCGATTTCTACGCCCGTAAAGCCGCTGCCGAAGTTGAGGCCAAGTCCGATGACCAGGTTAATGGCGGCAAAGTAGATTACGGATTTGCGCAATCGCTTCAGTTCGTACTGGGGAATGGGCAGGCGCTTCGACTTGAGCAGCACGATGAGCGCGCCGGCGATGCCGAAGACAGCTCCGGAGGCTCCGGCGCCTGCGGGGAAGAACGCCGCGCCTGAAGCGTCGTGAATGGGCCTGACCCAGTTGCTCCAGGTGGAGAGGAGATTGCCGGCCGCTCCGGTAAGGATGTAGACAGCAACGACGCCGAACCAGTCCATCAAGGGCTCAGCCAGAAGCCCCAGATTCCACAGACACCACATGTTCGTAGCCAGGTGCAGGATGCCCACATGCACGAACATGGCAGAGATAATGCGCCACCACTGGCCTTCAATGAGGACACTGCCAGCATTGTCGGCGCCATAGTGCATCAACTGGTAGACCGAGGGCCCCCACGGGCTGACTCCGCGCATCACCATCAGGAGATAGACCGCGCAATTGACGCCTACCAGCAGATAGGTGGCAGGTATTGGGGACCAGCGACGCCGTGGCCGGGGAGGCTGCGGCGCCCTTGCATCTTGCGGAGGAAGGATCTCCGGCGAATGACTCGTGGGATGACTTCCCATATCAACACTTTAACCCGGCGCAGCCCGAACCGGAAAGAATGACACGTAAACAAAGAAACAAGGGAACGTGCGAGAAGAAGCAGACGAAAATGCCCAGTCCGATCGCTTCTCTGAACGAGGTAGCTCGAATGGACCGGCTGCCAGAGCAATCGCATGAACGGGATGAACCAGCTTCGGCAAAGGTTTTGAAAGGGCACGACTTCAGTCGTGCCAAAAAGGGCAGAAGGAAAGGGCGCGACTTGAGTCGCCGAGGGATGTTTTTGACGGCCGAACCCCATCCCTCAGGGCCTGGACCGGCTCTGGGATTCACACGCCGGGGCGGGGTTTGGTTGTAGTCTGGAATTTAGAATCACCGCAAAGGATCTGATCGTATCCCGCGCCCGAGATGCGGGATCTGGATCAACCGGGGTTCGTGCTGGATCAACGGCGCGAAGGCGCAGGTTTTTCGACTCGTCCGCCTTCGGCGGACTCGCTCAGGATGACCGGGTTCAGACGGCAAAGTTCACGTTGCGAGACAGGAGAGACATGGTGAGTACGGAAGCAATGGCAAACGGCACAGGCGCGAAGGCGATTCGCCGGGCGTTGTTGAGCGTCACCGACAAGACGGGGCTGGTGGAGTTTGCGCAGGGCCTGACGGGATTCGGTGTGGAGCTGATTTCGACGGGCGGAACCGCAAAGGCGCTTCGCGAGGCGGGGCTTGCGGTGAAAGACATCAGCGAGCTGACGGGATTCCCCGAAATGCTTGACGGGCGCGTGAAGACGCTCGATCCGCGCGTGCACGGCGGGCTGCTTTATATCCGCGGCAACGCGGAGCACGAAGCGGCAGTGGCGGCACACGGCATTCTGCCCATCGACATGGTGGTGGTGAACCTTTACGCCTTTGAGAAGACCGCGGCCAAGCCTGGCGTCGCCTTCGGGCGCCTCATTGAGAACATCGATATTGGCGGGCCGTCGATGGTGCGCTCAGCGGCGAAGAACTTTGAGGACGTGGCCATTGTGACGCGCGTTTCGGATTATCCCGCGCTGATCCAAGAGATGAAAGACGCTCACGGCGCGGTGCTGACGCGTGCGACGCGCTGGCGGCTGGCCAGGCAGGCCTTTGCGCTCACGGCTGCATACGATTCCGCGATTGCCAACACGCTCGAAAAGATTGCTGAAGCGCCTTCGCCCGCGGCGCCGGCGGAGTTCGACGATGCGGCGCTGCCGTCTACGCTGCGCGTGAATCTGCCGCGGGCGCAGGCGCTGCGTTACGGGGAGAATCCCCACCAGCGCGCCGCGCTCTATGCGGATGGCTCGGGCCTTGGCATTGCCGGCGCGCGGCAGCTCCAGGGCAAGGAGCTGAGCTTCAACAATCTGGTCGATCTCGACGCCTGCTGGGATCTCGTGCAGGAGTTCCCATCCGGCGAGTCCGATCCGGCCTGCGTGGTCATCATCAAGCACACTAATCCCTGCGGAGCGGCCACAGGCGCGGCGATTCTCGATGCGTACAAGAAAGCCCTCGAATGCGATCCGGTGTCGGCCTTCGGCAGCGTCATCGGCATCAATCGCGAGGTGGATGGCGCGGCGGCCGAAGAGATCGCGAAGCTGTTTGTCGAGGCCATTGCCGCTCCTGCATTTTCCGCCGAGGCCCGCGAGCGATTTGCCGCCAAAAAGAATCTCCGTCTGGTAGAGGTAAAGGCGGCGCCGGCCCGGTCCGTGGTGAAGCACGTCTCCGGCGGTCTTCTGGTGCAGGATGCCGACACGGGGCGCGTGACAGAGCCGGAGTTGAAGGTGGTCACGAAGCGGCGGCCTACTGCCGAAGAAATGCGCAGCCTGCTCTTTGCGTGGCGGGTTTGCAAGCACGTGAAGTCGAATGCGATTGTGTACGCGCGCGATGGCCAGACGCTGGGCGTGGGTGCGGGACAGATGAGCCGTGTTGATGCGGCCAGGTTTGGGGCGATGAAGGCGACGCTGCCCCTTGAAGATTGCGTCGCAGCTTCGGATGCATTTTTCCCGTTCCCCGATGGCCTGGAGGCTGTGGCCTCAGCAGGAGCAACGGCGGTGATCCAGCCGGGCGGCTCGGTGCGCGACGAAGAAGTGGTTGCAGCGGCTGATAAGCTGGGGTTGGCCATGGTGTTTACGGGGATGCGGCACTTCAGACACTGAGCACGGTTCCTGCCCTGGTCAGATTGCCTGTTGATGTTGGTGCGGTCCCACCTGCGCCGATTCGCATAGAACGCGAATCGGGACAGGTGGGGGCGTCTTATTTCGTATGGAGCGGGGCCAGTCCTGTTGAGAGCCGAAATTTCCTTCCCTGCTGACTGTCCGTCTGAAGCCAGGCGAAAATCGCCGATTCGTGCGCGCACGCATGACCAATGACGCGTAAAATCGTCTTTAATGGTATGTAGAGTTGCCCGACGGTAAGAGGTACGGGTGGCCTGCCCCGCGTTTTTGGTTTTTGCTTGTCGGCCGAGATCCCTGCATGATGACAAATATGACTGTATTTTCGACCCTTGGGCGCACGCTTGCCCCCGCTCTTCTGCTTTGCTTACCGGCAGCAGCCGTTTACGCGCAAAACGCTCCTCATGGCGCGTCTTTGTCAGGCGCACAGGCGAATGCAGCGGCGGCTCCGGGCAAGCAGGACGCCACAACTAGCGGCGTTCCGAATCGTGCCCAAGCGTACTATCATGTGGCGCTGGCAGGCGTGTATGAGGACGACGCCCTCTCGAATGGCCGCACCGACGAGGTGAACAAGGCCATTGAGGAGTACAAACTGGCGCTCAATGCCGATCCCGATTCGACGGAACTGGCTAACGAACTGGCCCAGTTCTATTTCCGCGTGGGGCGGGTACGCGACGCCGAAGCGACAGAGCAGGCTCTCGTGAAGAACGCGCCCGACAACATCGAAGGGCACAAACTGCTGGGCCGGATCTACCTGCGCCAGTTGAGCGAAGGCGAAAACGGCGTAGCAGGGGCCGCGGCGCCGAACAATGCGCTGGACAAGGCGATTGCGGAGTTCAAGACGATTGTGGCTATCGAACCGAAGAGCGTGGAAGACCACTTGGTACTGGGACAGCTCTACACGATGAAGCACCAGCCGGACAAAGCGGAGGCCGAGTTCAAGACGGCTCAGGCGATTGAACCCGAATCCGAGGAAGTTGTGTTGAACCTGGCCCGCCTTTACGCCGAGAGCGGCGACTTGCAGCACGCCGCGAAGTCGATAGAGTCTGTTCCTCTGGATGGCCGCACGCCAAAGATGGAGTTCACTCTGGGCGCTTTGTACGACCAGATGAAGCAGCCCAAGGACGCGATCGCGGCATATCAACAAGCAGAAGATATGGAACCCGGCGATGTACAGACCATGGATGCGCTGGCGCAGGCTCTACTCAATAACAACCAGCTCGACCAGGCGCTGAAGCAGTATAAGGAGCTTGCCGAGGCAAATCCCGATGACGCCGAGCCGCTGATTCATATTGCCGAGATAGACCGGCGGCAGGGCAAGTACGAAGAAGCTCTTGCCGTGGTGCGCAAAGCGCGGAAGATCGATCCCAGCTCTCTGGAGGCAGGATTCAACGAGGGGATGCTGCTCGACATTCTGAACCGGCTGGACGATGCCATCAACACCTACCAGCAGATGGCGGATCTAACCTCGCACGCCAACGGCGCCTATACAGATGAGGAGAAAAACAATCGCAGCATCTTTCTGGAACGGCTGGGCGCGGTGTGCGTGGAAGACAACAAGATTGACCAGGCCGTAGCTGCGTATCAGAAGATGGTGGACCTGGGAGGCAGCTACGCCGTGCGCGGCTACCAGGGCGAAGTCGACGCGTATCGCACGGCTCACGAATTCAATAAGTCGCTCGGCGTGGCCAGGGATGCCGTGGCCGCCAATCCCACGAATCCCGATCTAAAGTTGATGCTGGCCGGAGAACTGGCGGATCAGGGCCATCCCGATGAGGGTCTGGCGATGGCGAGGAGTCTGCTCAAGGGCGCTACAGCCGACGTACAGCGCGGCATCTGGTTTGCGATCGCACAGATGAACCTGCGGCTGCACCGCTGGAAGGATGCTGAGGAGGCGCTCGACAATGGCGCGCCGCTGGCAACCAGGAAGGAAGACCGCACCTACCTGTTCTTTCTGCGCGGCGAACTGGCCGAACGGCAGAAACACTACGACGAGGCGGCACAGTTCTTCAACCAGGCGCTTGCTCTCGATCCAGAGAACGCGATGACGCTCAACTACCTCGGCTACATGTGGGCCGACAAGGGAGAGAAATTGCCGGACGCATTGAAGCTGATTCGCAAGGCAGTCGATCTGGAGCCGATGAATGGCGCGTATCGCGATTCGCTGGGCTGGGTGTACTTCAAGATGGGCGATTACGATCTGGCCGAGGACAATCTACGCCAGGCCGTGAACCGCGACCAGACCGATCCCACGGTGCACATGCACCTGGGCGATTTATACGAGAAGACCGGGCGCATCAGGGAGGCTGCGGCGCAGTGGGAGCTGTCGTTGTCCGAGTTTACCCAGTCTCTGCCCGCCGACATCGAATCGAGCGATGTCGCCAAAGTACAGAAGAAGCTTGCCAGTGCGCGGATCAAGCTCGCCAAAGAGAATAGCGCGCTGGGCCTGCCCAAGCCCGAATAGGCACGGAGTTCCACGCACACGTTGTCTTCTGGGGCGCTCAATCTGCCGGTTGACACGCGGAGGCGAGCGTCAATCACCTCACGCCAGCCTTGTGCGGCTGGCATAGCGAATACACTCCAGGTCCACCCCTTGCCGCGGCCCGCGGTGCAATCTGCCTTGCACCGGATAACAGCTATTCCTTTTCGCAAAGCTGTCATCCGGCGCAGTTGCTGTTCCGGAGCGGATAACCGCGCTATTGTGCGTGCGCGGCGGCCGCGGCCAGGTAGAGATCCACGTTGCTCTTATCCACAAGCTCCGTGCCGGTATCGATGAACGCCGGGTAGGGCGCGAAGGCGTCAGAGCTGTAATCTTTGCCGAGATGCGCCGGCGGGTAGTGGAAGACCTCGTCCAACGCCTTGAGCCCGACGAAGCCCATCGTAAAGGGCTTCTGCACCAGAGTGGCTTCGATCGTTCCGGCCTTGATTCCCTTCAGCGTATCGGGGTTCACATCCCACGCCACCACAACACGGCTCTTGTCCCCGCTGCGCTTGACGGCGTCGGCGACCATTGGACCCGAGGCCGAATCGAGGCAGATAAAGGCATCGATCTTCTTGGGGCCCGTAAGCGCGAGCAACTGCTGGGTGCGGTCAAAGGCCACGCCGGGGTCGCCCTTGATGTCGACGACATCGACAATCTTGACGCCTGGGCTGGAACTGAAAATGTCCTTGAAGCCCTTCAATCGCTCTTCAGTGTTGGGCTGGCCGGCGATGGTAAAGAAGACTGCGTTGCCCTTTCCGCCCAGCTTTTCAACGATGCGCCTGCCGCCCAGACGGCCTGCCTCCAGATTATTGGTGCCGATAAAGTAGAGTCTCTGGCTGCTTGCAGCGTCGGAATCGACAGTAATAACGGGAATACCGGCGCCGATCGCGGCATTGATCTCCGGCGTAAGGACGGTCGCATCGGAGACGGAGACCAGGATGCCCGCTGGCTTGGCGGCAACAGCGTTCTTTAATTCCGTCAGTTCAGCCTGCGGATCGTAGTTGTCGGGCCCTGCAACCTTGGCTGTTACCCGGTACTGCGCCGCGGCCTTTTTGAAGCCGGCGACGGCAGTCTTCCAGTAGTTGGAAGACATATTCGAGCCGACGAGGTAATACACCTCTTTCAGCGAGTGCCTCTGCCCGCACCCAGGGATCAATACGGTCGCCAGCGCCGCAAACGCAAGCGCCATGACTGTCCTTGCTTTCATGGTTTCCTCCTATTGCGGCAAGAGCTTTCACCGCGACCAGTGTCGAGTTTTGCATACTTGCGCCAGCCCATCAAAAAATCCGGCAGGATGGTACTCCCCCACGCCATGGATTGTCCATCTTTCTGTGCACAGGGTTTTATAACACCGAGGTTTGCGATTCGGGGTGATACAAAACACATATCTCCGCCCACTGCCTTCCGGTTTTGCGGTATAACCAGACCAGAGCCAATGACCGCGCTCCTCAATGAACTTCCGCTGCCGCCGGGCATTGCCGTAAGCGGCCGGGCCGATAGCGAACTCACGCGCCGCACGTACGCGGAGACACCGCACGCCTACCGCACGCCCTTCGCGCGCGACGTCGCCCGAATCCTTCACGCCCGGGCTTTTCGGCGCCTGGCCGGGAAGACTCAAGTGTTCACCCGTCTGCCGGACGAGGGGATCTCCGACCATTTTCGCAGCCGGTTGACTCACACACTTGAAGTGACGCAGATTTCACGTACCGTAGCAACGGCGCTGGGCTTGAACGCGGAGCTTGCTGAAGCGCTGGCGCTGGCGCACGACATTGGGCATCCGCCTTTCGGCCATGCCGGCGAGCGAGCGCTGGACCGCGCACTGCGCTGCCACGGCATGAGCTTCGACCACAACCTTCATGCGCTGCGCATTGTCACATGGTTTGAGGAGCGATACCCGGCCTTTCGCGGGCTGAATCTTACGCTCGCCGTGCGCGAGGGCATTGTGAAACACTCGCGCGACTACTCCGCGGCGGAACATCCAGAGTTGGCTGAGTATTTTTTTGGCGAACTTCCGCCGCTCGAGGCGCAGTTGATCGACATGGCCGACGAGATTGCCTACCTGACCGCCGATCTCGACGATGGGCTGGACTCGGGCATTATCGCGCTCGATCAGGTACGGGAAGCCGTGCCGCTGTTCCGCGGCTTCCACGACGAAGCGCTGGCCAGTTTCCCTCACGCCACACCTAAGCTCGCAGTCTATGAGGCCCTGCGGCGTCTGCTGAATGTGTTTGTCACCGACCTCGTTCAGCAGATGCGCACGCGCGTCGTGGCGATGGGCGCGACATCGCTCTCAGAGATCAGGCGCGCGCCCGAAAGGCTGGCCTCGCTCAGTCTGGAGATGGAGACCGCTCGCGCAACGACAAAGGCGTTTCTCTACGCAAATCTCTACAACTCTCCCGGTCAGGAACAAGTACATGCACAGGCGGAGAAGGTGGTTGTTGAAATTTTCGATCGCATGATGGACGAACCGGAGTTGATGCCGCGGGACCATCAGGCGCAGATTCCGACCGAGGGCCTGGCGCGGACGGTAGCCGACTACATTGCTGGAATGACCGACAGCTACATTGTGCAGTTGTGGGAGCAATGCGGGGAACGATAGAACGCGCGCGGCAACAGTCTATACAGCCTCAATATTAGTCCGGCCTAAAAATTGGTCCGGCCTAAAAAATCTGCTACACCGTGCCCCATCCTTTCCGCGCCTTTTGCGGAAAGGGTGGGAGAGCATGAGGCAAATCATCAGGGCCGGATCAGGATGATTGCGGCCCCTCCCAATCGAACACGAATGCAGTTGCGTTTCCCGCGCGGTGGGCCGGGAACCGCGGCATAGAACTCCATGGCGCCGTCCAGGGCTCTGTCTACGGAGCCTCGAATGGCATCCCCAGCAGCGTCGACAGTGCGGACTGGGCATTTTCGAGTGAGGCGCGCAGCCGGATCTCTTCCGTTTGCTTTGCCAGAAGATTCGATTGCGCCGCGACATACATCCCGGCGTCGAGATTGTTCTGGTGCAAGTTCTGCTCGGTCGCGGCCGCCGTGCTTTTGAACGTGGGTAACTGGGCGTCGAGGTCTTTGAGTTGCGCGCTTAGGATCGCAATCGCCCTCCACACCTGATCGGCCTGGCTGGCTGCGGCATCCAGTTGCGCCTGGTATTGCCCGCGAAGCAAGTCGCGCGTGGCGCGCTGGATGGCAATCTGGCCACGGTTGCGATTGAAGAGCGGAAGCGTGAGCGACACTTCCGGACCGATGGCGTTGACACCTTCAACCGGATCGCGCTCCAGGTCGACGCCCGCGCTCATCGATGGGAACTGC
Source organism: Occallatibacter sp. (assembly GCA_049977045.1). GTDB lineage: Bacteria > Acidobacteriota > Terriglobia > Terriglobales > Acidobacteriaceae > Telmatobacter. The sequence goes on along the minus strand of JBMFHB010000038.1, from coordinate 11,840 downwards.
GCAATCACGGCGCGGCGCAGATTCTCTTCCTGGCTGTGATAACCCGCCTGGAGCGCGAGCAGATCGACACGTTTGCGAGGCAGCGCAGTGACAGCCTCCTCGAACTTTGCCTGCGACAAGGATGGAAGCTGCGGCGAACCGACCAGATGGAGCCTGGCGCCGGGTTCAAGCCCGAGCAAGGCGTTCAGTTCGTGCCGCGTCAGGTTGATGTCGATCTGAAGCTGGCGCAGAGTTGCATCCGCGCCGCTTGCAAGCGTCAGATCCGCGGCAACGGTGGTGGATGTTTCGTCGCCACGTTCCATGGCGGCATGCGCTCGATGATAATTTTCCGTGAGGAGCCCCCGGCTTGCGTCGAGGATCGTGAGCAGGCGATCGTCGCTCCGCGCCTGGATAAACAGCTCGCGAGCTCTTTCGGCGACCTGAATCTCCTGCCAGAGAATGTTCAGATGAACCTGCGTCCCCGCCGCTCTGGCCGCGGCTTTCGCCGCGCCTCGTGTCAGAATTGCCTGGATATCCTGGTTGAGGCTCAGCACGCCGCCGTAGTTGAGAGCCGACGTGGCGAAGCCCGCGCCGAGTTGCGGATCGGGCAGCAACCCGGCCTGGAGCAGTTGCGCACTCGCAATATTCTCTTCAAGCCGCGCCGCCTTCAGGTCGGGGTTGTTGAGGACGGCGAGCGTCATCACTGCCGTCACATCGAGCCCTTGCGGCGAGATCACGTGCGGCTTGAGTCCCGGCACGCCGAGTTGCGCGGCCGGAACCGTCAACTGCGTGGTGCTTGCCAGATCCGGCGCGGTTGGCAGAGGCTCCGGTTTATAGGTCGCGCAGCCGCCCAGCACAAGACTCGCGAAAATCACCATTGAAGCGATGAGCCGATTGGGAGATTGTGTCTTCATGCTTGCGCCTCCTTTGCCATCTGCCGACGGCGCATGTGCAGGTAAAGCGCCGGAAGAAGGTTGGTGCTGAGCAGGGCGCTCCACAGGATGCCGCCCAGGACCACGGCCGCCAATCCCTGCTCCGGCGCGGCGCCCTGGCCCCATCCGAGCGCCGTCGGCAACATGCCCAGAATGGCGGTCAGCGTGGTGAGCGCGATGGGACGGAAGCGCACGTGTACGGCTTCTTTCACGGCATCCTCGGGCGTCATGCCTTCGGCTTCGTTACGGCGCGCGCGATAGAGCAGCACGATGCCGTGATTCAGCCCGATCCCGACGAGCGTAAGAAACGCCACCAGGCCGATTGCGTTCAATCCGACTCCACTGATCACCAGCGCCAGAGCGCCGCCCGTGAAAGCGAGCGGAATCTGCAGCAGGAGCAGCCCCGGGACCAGCAGCCCGTCGAACTGCAGGATCATGATGGCGACCATCAAGAGAAAAGCTGCAATCGAGGCAGTCGCCAGACCCAACACAGCGCTTTCGAGTTGTGGATAGAGGCCGCCGAATTCGTAACGATAGCCGGCGGGCATATGCAGCCCGGCGAGCGCCTTGCGTGCCGAGGCGATGGTGCTGCCCAGCGGTCCCGTTGGGGTGGCTAGAATTTCGAGCGCGCGCGCGCCGTCGATGTGGCGGATCTGGCTCGGCGTAGGCGCCATGCGGATGTCCGCGAGTTGTCCGAGCGGCGTCCATCCATCGGTGCGGATCGGCAACCGCTTGAGCTCGTCGATTGACCGATCGGACGCGCCTGCCATGCGGACATAGAGAGCCAGAGGCACGTTGCCCTCCGGCACCTCGGCAACCACCTCTCCATTGAGAAGCGGCTGAATCTGGCCATAGAGATCGGCCGCCGTCATGTGGCGCGCGGCGAGCGCCGCGGTCCTTGGCGTAATCTGCAACTCGGTGATCAGATAGCCATCGTTATTGAAGATTCCAGCCAGCGCGGAGATGGGCCGCAGACGCTCGACCATCTGCTGGCTCAGATTGCGCAGGCTGTCGATGTTGCTGCCGTAAACATCGATGACAAACGGCTGCGGCAAGCCCGACAGGCTCTCGCCCACGCGCTCGATGGTCGGCGTATCGATGGAAGTTTGCACGCCTTGGGTCTGGGTCTCGCTTAGGATGCGATTGCTGATCTCGTCGAGGCTGTTCATATTGACGTTCGACTTCAGAGTGATTTGAATTTCGCCTGCATACGCCGGTTCGGTGTAGGCTCCGTTCGAGGCCGAGCCGATGCGCGCAAAGACATGCGCCACCACCGGGTCTGCCTCGATGCGCCGCGTAATACTCATGACCACGTCTTCGGTATCGAGCAGGGAGGATCCTGGCGGCAGCGTGAAGCTCTCCAGCAGCACGCCCTCATTGGGCAGCGGAAGGAAATTGACGGGCACCAGCGCCAATCCTGCCAGACTGCCCACCAGAAGCAATACGCACGCGCCCACGCTCAGCTTCGGGTGTTTCGCGACGACGTTGAAAAGCCGCTCATTTTGCGTGCGCAGCGCATTGAGCGCACGACCCGCCCAGGTTGGCCTGGCTCGGGCCCTGGCCTTGAGAAATCCAAGACTGAGCGGAACCAGGCTCACCGAAATCAGGAGCGAGGCCAGCAGCGACACTGTCATGGCCAGCGCAAAGGGAATAAAGAAAAGCCCGGCAAGACCGCCCACAAACAAGAGTGGGATAAAGACGGAGACTGTCGTCAGTGTTCCCGTCACGTCGGGACCAACAATGTCGCGCAAGCCTCTTGTGACTCCTGCCCATCGCTCATCGCCCTGTTCCCATCGGTGATAAATACTTTCGAGAACGATGATTCCGTCGTCGCTCAAGAGTCCGACTGCAATCGTCAGCGCGCCGAGAGTCATCAGGTTCAGGCTTTGTCCGGCCGCATAGAGGCAGGCGATGCCGAGCAGCACCGAGAGCGGAATGCTCAAGGCCAGAATCCAGACCCCGCGGCCACCACCCAAAACCCACAGCAGAACGGCGATGGCGAGCACGCCGCCGACGATCAGATTTCTGCCCAGGTCGGTTCCGACGATGTGGACCAGATGCCCCTGGTTGTAAATGCTCACCCACTTGACTCCGGCGGGCAACTGCTTCAGCGTGCCGGCCAGCGTCTTTTGCACGCGCTCATCCACCGGAATGGTGGAAGCTCCCGGCTGCTTGAAGACCACCATTGCCACGCTGGGCCGGCGATCGAGCAGCGCGACATTGAGCGTCGGCACCGGCGCCCGCACGATGCGGGCCAGTTCGCCTAAAGGAATCGGCCCATTGGCGCCGGAAACCGGAATCTGTTCAAGATCCTGAATGTGCGTGGGCAGGCTGCGCACCTCCATGAACACATCCTGATGGCCCTGCGTGACATAGCCGCCGGGCTGCAACACCACGGATTGCTGCAGCGCCGCGACCAGCGATGAGATGGGAACGCCATACCGGTACATGGCGGCAAGATCGGGCTGAACCCAGAGCGATTCCTGCCCGGAGCCATAGACTTCAACGCGGTAGACGCCGGGCAACGCGCGCAGAGCCGGAACCACGTTGGCCAGAACGGCGCGCTGCACTTCTGCCGGATCGACGGCTGCGGGAATGTCAAGGCTCAAATCGGCGACCTCATTGATCGCCTGGCCCATAATCTCGGCCACGGGCTGAACCGAAGCTGAAATCTGGCCGCGGGCGCGATCGATGGCGCCATTGACCGCCATCAGATCCTGTTCGGGATCGGTGCCTTCGCGAAAGCGAATGTCTGTCTCGACCACGCCGTTGCCCATACTGGACCGCACGTCGACGAGATTCGCAAGCGCCTGCACTTCGCCTTCAAGCGGCCAGGCAATCTGCGATTCCATCTCCGCGGCCGTGGCGCCCGGTTCGTGGCTGATGACGCTGATCTCGGGAAAATTAAAGCGCGGCAGCACCTCGACCGGAATCCGCCACCAGGCATAGAGTCCGTAGCAAATCAGAAAGCCATAGACCAGCGTCCACGGCAGGGGCTGCATCAATAAGCGGCGTAAAGATGAATTCTCTGCCATGACCTCAGTCCGGAATCTGGTATTGTTCTGCAAGACCTGCGTGAAAGAGCAGGTAAGCGTTATTGACCACCACCTTGGCGCCCGGCGCGAGCCCGCTGACGATGAATGTCTCCCAGCCTTGCGTATGCCCCGGCACAACCTCCTGCGCCTGATCGCCTGAGGCGGTGTGAACCATCACCCACCACTTGCCCCGATTGAGAATCAGCGCCCGCGTGGGAACCGCGACCATCTGCTGTGCCGGCAGGTCAAGAGTGACGGTTCCGGACTCGCCGCTGAGCCACGAAGGATTGCCGCCAACGGCCTCCAACGCGACCGATTCGCCGCCGCCCGCAGTGATGGTTCCGGGGATGGATACGACCCTGACTTTCACCGGCGCGCCGCCATCCGAGGGCGCGAATTGGCCCTTCATCCCCACCCGAATCGCCGCCAGATCCGCGCCGTAGTAAGTCGCCACGAGCCACAGGCTATTGGCCGGTTGTACCGTCAGGATCGGCTGCCCGGCGCTCACCAGCACACCATCGGCGCTGTTGAGTTGGAGCACGGTGCCGTCCGCCGGAGACGCCACGGTCATGAGCTGGCGGATCGTATTCAGCCGGGACTGCGCATTCGCTTCGCTGCTTCGGGCCTGCGCGACGACGCTTTGGGCCTGTTGCACGGCCTGGCGCGTGGTCAGATGCGAAGGAAGTTGCTGCCGCTGAATCGCCAGCGATTTTTCCGCTGAGTCCAGTTGAGCCTGCGCGCTGCGCACATCGGCTTCGCCCTGCGCGACGGCGGAAACGATCGTGGGACCGTTCAGATGCGCCAGGCTTTGCCCCGAACGCACGTGCAAGCCGGGCCTCAACTTCAACCCAGTGACAACACCCGTTTCGGCGGCGTTGACCGAAACGATACTGACGGGTGCGACCTGACCGTACGCTACCAACTGCGAGATTGCAGATTGGCTTTCAACAGTGACTACATCCGCACCGGATGCCTGTGCGATGGCGTTTGCGGCGCCACCGTTCAACAAGAGCGTGGCGGCAGCCACGACGGCGCCCAAAAAGGCCATGAGCCGTGGCTCGCTCTTTGCAGAGCAAGAGATGAACCTCATAGGAAACTCCCGCGAGTCGTCGTTCGAGAAAGGGGACACGCGCACAACTACGCACGCGCGCGAACACGCTGAGGAAAGATGCGGAAGTTCTAAATGCGGAGAGAAACGGCTCGCCAGGGCGGCGAAAAGAGCAGGAGAAAATATGCGGTCGCGCGGACACCCAGGCGTACTCGCACCGGCGCGGCCTCGATCATGTCCGGCAGGATCGCGGCAGCGAGCCAGTCGAACAGCTTCACCGATGCCCACGCCACGGCCACGCCCATTCCGGCTTCAAGAGCCATCACCATCAGGGTCGTTTCGGTGTCGTGGCCAACCATCGGCAGCTCTGGGGTCTTGTCCCAATGGTCAAACGCATTCAACACGGGCGGCATGGCGATCAGGAGAACGATCGCGGTCGTGACGAGAGCAAGAAGCCGCCTGCGCATGAATAGATCCTACCATGCGAAAGAATTCCAGGCAGAACAGACGGTTTGCCATCGCAAAGCAGAGCGGTTCCCGGGTCCGCAATTCGCTGCATTCTGCGGCGATCCGCATAGACAACGAAATGCCCCAGGTTCGAAGGAGAGATCTTTACTTACCCGTCATGAGTCCCCACAGCATCGCAATTGTCATCACAATGACGATGACGCTGGCGCCCCAGGCAATCCAGTTCCACAGACGCGAGTTTTTATAGTCACCCATGAGATCGGAGCGGTTGATGAGCAGCAGCATAAGGATGATAACCACGGGCAGCAAGACGCCGTTGAGCACCTGCGACCAGACCGCGAAGTTCACCAGTTGCGAATCCGGCAGGACCAGAACCGTAAACGCGCCGCCAACGATGAGCATCGAATAGAGCCAATAGAAGAACGGCGCCTCGCGGAAGCTCTTGTCGACGCCCGACTCAACGCCCAACCCCTCACATACGGTGTAGGCCGTCGAGAGCGGCAGAATCGACGCCGCAAAGAGCGACGCGTTGAAGAGACCGAAGGCGAAGAGGACGAAGGCGTAGTCGCCAGCCAGAGGACGCATGGCCTCGGCGGCATCGGAGGCAACCTGGATAGCACCCATGCCGTGCACGAAGAGCGTAGCCGCGCAGGCCACAACGATGAACCATGCAATGAGATCGGTAAAGATGCAGCCCACGATCACGTCGAGGCGCGAGGCCGCGTAGTCCTTTACGCGAATGCCCTTTTCGACGATCGATGACTGCAGATAGAACTGCATCCAGGGCGCGATCGTCGTTCCCACCACGCCAATCGCCATGTAGATGTACTTCTCGTTCCAGACCGTCTTGGATGGCAGCGTCACCGTGGCCAGCAGCGATTCGTGCCAGTCGGGCTGCGCGAGAACCCCGGCGAAGATGTAGGCAATGTAAACCAGTGAGGCGACGAGAAAGATCTTCTCGGTACTTTTGTAGTCGCCGCGCAGCACCAGCGCCCACACCAGCAGGGCGCAAATCGGCACGGAAATGAACTTGGAAACGTGGAACAGGTGCAGCGAACCGGCGATGCCAATGAACTCGGTAACGACATTGGTGAAATTCACCACGACGAGCAGCACCATCAGAACGAAGGTGAGGCGCAGGCCAAACTCCTCGCGGATCAGGTCGCTCAGGCCTTTGCCCGTGACCACTCCCATGCGGCCGCACATCTCCTGCACCACGATCAGCGCGATCGTGATGGGGACCATGGTCCAGAGCAGGGTGTATCCGTATTGCGCGCCGGCCTGGGAGTAGGTAAAGATGCCGCCAGAGTCGTTATCGACGTTTGCCGTAATGAATCCGGGACCGAGAACGGCCAGAAAAAGAAGAATCCGGATTCGCCAGCGCTTCCACATACCGGTGAGTGTTTCCTATGGTGGGTTCATTTGGATGAAGGATTGCGAACAAAACTTCCTTCCTGACCATAACAGGCCAGACCGCGTCTACACGAGCCGCCGCCTAGCTTCTGCTGGCCATTCCCGCGATGCGAATCCTGCATAGCCAGGATGGTCTCGCATGCGGCTGATCGACCGCCGTAAGCCCTGCCGCGATGGCCCCGGTTTGAGATCCCTGCAACTGTACCAGCAAAAGATTCCTCTGCGCTACAATGCTTCCATCGTTTTCACGGAGGATTTATGCAAGCTCGCTTGCGCAGGTTCATTTTGGCTCTCGCTGCTCTTGGGTTCGCCACCGGCTTCTCGCATTCGCTCATGGCGCAGGGCGCGCCAACGCAAACCGCGGCAGGGCAGCCTTACATCGTTGAGTACTACTACAAGTGCCAATGGGGCCATCAGCAGGAGTTTCTCGACCTGTTCCTGAAGAACCATTGGCCGCTCCTCAAGAAGATCCAGTCCACGGGGCGCATTCTGTCGCTCAAGATCGAGTCGCCGGCCTACCACACCACCGAGGACGGCCGCTGGGATTACCGCGTCACCATCGTCTACAAGAATTCGACCGTGGCGACCAGCGCCAACCCTGACGAGGAAGCCTTTATCAAGGAGTTGTGGCCCGATCAGGAAACGTACCGCAAAGAAGAGCAGCGCCGCTTCGAGATCCTGCTCGCACATTGGGACCTGCCCGTTACCGACATCACGCCAAAGTAATTCTCGATCGGGCTTCGGGAAAGTGGGGTCGGGGATCAAGAGAGATTGAGGCAGTGGAAAGTGGCTTGCAAGCTGAGGTTCGCGCCCGGCATTTGGTTGTCTCGCTCACATTTGCCTTGCCCTACATAAAAATCGGCCCCCGCCGAAACGGGGGCCAAGTTGCCTTGGTTCTCTCGCGTTGCGAGAGCTTGGTTGGCGGCCGAACGGCGGGGTAACCGTTGGCGGGAGCTGGCCCTTGGGGGAAGGATGAGCCGTGTCTTACTGCTGCTCCGCGCCGGCTGCGGCAGGAGCGTTCTGGGGGGACGCTCCTGACGGGGCCGCCAAACTGTTTTCCATCAGTTGCAGATGCACAGTGCTGGTTCTCACTCGGGCCGGGCTCTGATCGCCGGCGGCTGGGGCAGCTGCATTGCCTAAAGCCACTGCGTGCATGCGGTAGATGGGAATCTGATGTGCTGTGACAAGATAGCGCTCGACCGCTTCCGCCAGTCGCTGAGAGTTCTGAATACCGGCGCTGCCTGCGGCAGGCGACTGTGCATCCAGCTCGATGATGTAGCCCTCGCGCCCGGCGAGGCCGGCTGCAAACTGATCGAGCTTGGTGCGCGCTTCGTCTGTAAGCGCCGGGTTCGCGCCGCGAAAGTCGATGTCGAGATTCGAGATCTGGCTGTATTGATCGAGCCCGTTGACAGTGCTGTTTAACTTCTCCACGTGGCTCGATGCCTGCTGCGCCGTATTGTTGGCGTTCATCGCCACTTGGTTCGCTGAGCTTGCTACCTGGCTGGCAGCATCGGCAGAGTCCTGAGCCTTCTTGATTCCGGCCTGTGCCCGAGCATCCACGTCCTTGATCTGGCTTGCATTGCGGGCATTCACCTGATCCAACTCGGTGAGCCGGTCGTTAATGGGGTCAGTCTGCTTCTTGACCCACTTCTTGCGGGCAAAGGGATTGACACGGCCCCAGAATCCCTCCTTCTGCGGAGCTAATGGCTGCAGTGTCGTCGACTGATCGCTTGCCTGCTGCGCTGACGAAGAAGGCGCGTTCTGGGAATCCGTTGCGGATGGCTGCGGCTGCTGCGCCCAAACTGGTAGCGCCAAGGCCGAGGCAAGCGCAAACGCTGCGAAGTAACGGGGGACTGCGAGAAGCTTGGTCGATTTCATGGTCCTACCTCTCGTGAACTCAGGCTGCTCACGTACTGCTGTGGGGTGAGCGCCTTTCTGTGTTCGCCCTCTCTTAAAGCACGGCGGATGCCAAAAGGAGAGCGAGGTGGGCTTCAGTTGGTATGTTGTTTGGAATGAATAGATTCAATGGCGATGATTGCCCGTCCGGCAGGAGGATTGGTAGATGCCGGTGGCAGAGAAACTGCGTAAAATTTACATGCCGTGGCAGTTTCTACTCGGTAAGAAAGGAGTGAGGCTCGGCCCAGGAGCGGCGGCTGCGGAGGCAGTACCAAGGCAATTCGCTCAATCGGTATTGAGACCACTGGCTGTTTTGAAAGGGCATGTCTTCACAGGCTACGGACTGCTTTATTGGAAGTCCACGTGAACCACGCGCAGATCGGGGAAGGCCCCGTTCCATTGGTCCGCCACCGTATCGAAGACCAGGCGGAAATCCGCGGCGTCACCGGGCTTGAGCGGCGCAGCGGAGAGCGGTTCCAGATCGACATAGGGTTCGCGCGTGCGAATGATGCGGAGCGGTTGAGTCTCGTTCTGCGCTACCTCTCGCACGACATTACGGAATAGAACCTGAATGGTGATTCCCGTCACGGTGCGGTTTCCCTGGTTCACAAGGTGGCCGTCGAGGTAGGTCACCTTTCCCCCCGACAGATTGGCCGACTCGCTCATGGCGAGATTGCCGATGACGAGGTTCGCGGCATAGGGATCGGCAGCGGCGTGGATGGGCGTGACCGCCGGCCGGGGTGCGTTGTGTTCATAGTAGAGGAACACGCCACCCACTGCGGCGATGACGACGGCAACAGCGAGGACCGCAGGAAGCCAATTGCGCTCGCGAGCGGCAGGAGGACGAACAAGTTGCGGACCGGAGCTCACGAGCGAGATTGTACACCTGTTCGCGTGCCCAAAGCCGCCGCCGTAGCGGGCTGCTCAGCGAGAAGTGGCACGGCAAGGAGCAGATCCCGAAATTTTCATCCAATTGCCATCTTTTTTATGGCATCTTTGGAGCAGTTGGAGCGTCCAAAAAAAGAGCACGAATCAAGAGTTTCATCGATCGAGAGAGAGTGAGTCAGAAGACACAGGGTTTCAAAACGTCACCACAAGGTGTTGAAAGGCAGGCCAGCCATGCAGACCCCCTCGCAGCAGATCTTCCAGATGCAGCAAGCAGGCAACAACATGCATCCGAGCAAGTGCGCCGAATGCATATACAAAGCGATGACAGTCACCTTCATGCTTTTGCTGCTGGGAAGCCTGTAACGGCGCAGACGATGGCGGAGATTAACCGAAGCGCGCGCGCTTGATCCCGGTCTGGCGGCAATCCTTGCCGCTCATACGCACACGAATACACATCTCCGCGAGCCGCGAAAGCATCCGGTCGCCGATACGGTCGCCCAGAGATTGTTCGCGGGCGGCTCGCTCGACATCGGTCATGTTTCCGGCGGCGGCCGGCAGATCCGGATAGTTCGTGGTGATGATCGTGGTCTGGCGATCGTTGTAACGCGTATTCAGGATAAGGGCCACCGTGTCCTGTACCCATTCATTGGGTTTTTGCGCGCCCAGATCGTCGAGCACCAGCACCTCAGCCGCGAAGACGGGCTGCAGCAGCTCTAGCTCGGTCGTTCGAACTTCAGGGTTGTAGCTGTTCTGGATGCTTTTGAGCAGCTCGCGGTAGTCGCAGAAGAGCCCCCTGACGCCGCGCTCGCGCACCAGGCGTTGCAGCACGCCCACTGCGAGGTGGGTTTTGCCCACACCCATAGTGCCGACAAACAGCAGTCCCTTACCCGCAGTACCTGCCGGGTACTCGTCGACGAAGCGGCGCGCGGTCAGCAGCGCCTCGCCGAGCGAGCGGTCGGCCTCGTGATAGATCTCGAAGGTGTCGAGGGTGCAGTCCCTGTAGCGCACGGGAATCTGAGCCGCTACCAGACGGCGGCGTTCGCGCTCCGCTTCCTGGCAGGCACAGGGGCGGCTCACCCGGTTTCCCTCGGAGTCCAGCGCGCGCACCAATCCAGTGCCACCGCAAATCGAACACACACTCATCCCGCTATCCAGCCTAAAGCACAGGGCCTCCGCCGCAGGCGGTGGACGTCCTGTGACCGAATGTGGAAAAGCGGCACAGCATGGATTGGCGGGAGGGAAAGCACGAGAACGAAGATTGGCGCGTCTCTACTGTCTGCATGCAAAAAAAAGACGGCACGAACGTTACTCTGTCCGTGCCGGGAGGCCAGTGACGCAAACTACTTCCAGCCTGGAGGACCACCTCCACAACCGGAATAAATACACGATAGCATAGATACGGAAAAATGCAAATACAAAATTCAAAATTTATTTTTTCGGATGATGTAAACCAAACGCGCAAAAAACTCATCCAACTGGCTCACCAGGAGCGGAGAGAATGCAAGGCAGTTGGGGCTTGACTGTACGTGAGGTTCTTATGCGCTCTGCACATAAATCCTATCAACTTATTTATATTCAATAGATTAATAGAACTGTCCACGTTGCGGCAGCGACGACTTTGCGTGAGATGAAGAGGCGAGACGAGCACTCAAAACGGGTTCGCCGACGCAGGTGAAGTTGCGTTTGGGAGCGAAGTCGGTGCGTCTGGATCGAAAATCCATATTTACGGAGAAGTGTAGAGTCTCGTCAAATGGTCCATATTTACCGCATTGCGGTAGATATGTGATTGATTGGAACAGCTCCGGAGATGAAATCGGTGGGATTCAGTGCTGTTCATCGAGAGGATTGCACAAACAGAGCGCGGGTGCTGGGGCGTGAAGGCTGGGAAGCCATTGGCGGAAGAGGGTCAGCCTGCGAGCTTCTCAGTCTGCGCGGCGAGGTCGAAGTCCTTGTGGGTGAGGCCGCCTGCGTCGTGTGTGGTGAGAGCCAGGCGCACGCGGTTGTACCGGATGTCAATGTCTGGATGGTGGCCCGCCTGCTCAGCCAATTTGCCGACCCGGTTCACGAAGTCGATGGCGGCAACGAAGTCCTTAAATTGAAAGATGGCTCTTCGGCAGAATTTGTGGGTAAGGCGAGGGGTAGAAGTTGATATGGAGGCGGCTTCGCCGCGTCTTGTTCGAT
>JBMFHB010000037.1:0-32925 GCA_049977045.1 Occallatibacter sp. | reverse complement strand
GCATCGAAGTAGCGCTATATCACGCGCTTGGACGATTACCTGAACCGGAGACTACCCACAGATTTTGCTGACGAGGCCCATAGAAAAAACGTACGCCATGCCCTCTAGTTGTTCAAGTTAATTATGCGCGTCCCCTTAGTTCTCCGTTCGGTCAGGTGCGCTTTCTGGCCAAGCGGAGGTTGGATAATTCGGTGGCCACATCGATCCAGCGGTCGACCCGCGTCTTCATGACCTCGTACTTCTTCAGTTCCCGGCGGATGGTGGCAAGCGATTCCTTGCGCACGAACTTCGAGCTGCTCTTTCCCTTGCGCGCAAAACTGACCCGATAATAAGGCCCTTGCTTCTCCGGTGGTGGCCTTGCATCGGCATCCCGGCGTGCCGCAGACATGGAATCCAAGATTGCGAAAGTCCAGAGCCCCGCGGACAGGTCTTCGTCCGCGGGGTGGGAAGAAGGCTGCAAGATGCCCGCCCGCAAGTTACTCCATCAGCGGTCGGAGAGTAACTCGCAGCCGGAATACATCATGGGGCACAGCTTTCAGGCCATCAGCCTGCTGGTTCAGGGGCTAGGCGCGCATGTGGCCGCTGTTCCGCGTTCAAGCAAAAGCGGCGTGACCACCGGGTTCCCGCCGCTCTCATGGTTGAGCTCACGGCCTGGCGGCGGCTGGCCCGGGAGCCGGCGCGCATGGCTTGCCGCTGCAGAGCGAGCTTACGATGCCGTGGCCTTCGTCGATGGTGTAGATGCGATCCACCGCGGGAAGCCTGACCGTCTCCTTTGCGCCCGAGGGCCAATGAATCTCCGCCGAGCCTGCGTCCGTGCTATCGCCCAGCCCGAAGTGGACACGGAGATCGTTGTTCGAGAGATAGCTGCCGCCGCTCAGCACGTCGCCGCGCTGGCGCATTCCGGCCGCGATGAGGTAGACCGTCGCCCCGACGGCGTCGCGCGGGCTCTTCGGGCCGCCGATCAATTTCATCTCCACCCAGTGATGATGATCCGGGTTCACGTTGCGCAGCAGAATCGGCACCCCATCCATACTGTTGATGACCACGTCGATCTTGCCGTCATTGAAGATGTCTCCGAAGGCGGCGCCGCGGCCTACGCTCACAACAGCAAGGCCAGTGCCTTCAACCGCGGGGACCAGCGCGAATTTTCCGTTACGGAGGTTATGGTAGAGCAGAGGCCGCTGGGCATAGCTCTGGCCCCACTCCGGGTGCTGGTCCACCTGGGGATAAACGTGGCCGTTGATGATGAGCAGGTCTTTCCAGCCGTCATTGTCGTAATCGAGAAATCCGTCGGCAAAGCTGACAAAGGGAATCGAGGATTGCGCGATTCCTGCCTGGTAACTCACGTCCGTGAATGAGCCTGTGCCGTCGTTCTGGAACAGAACGTTGTAATCGTCGGCAAAATCGGTGTTGACGATCGACAAATGGCCATTGTTCTCATAGTCGCCGGCGGCAATCCCCATGTTGGCGATCTCGCGGCCATCTTCGTTGAGAGCATAACCACTCAGGTAGCTGTCGTCTTCGAATGTGCCGTTGCCCTTGTTGATGTAGAGATAATTCGGAGTGGAATCGTTCGCCACCAGAAGGTCGGGCTTGCCGTCGTTGTTGACGTCGGCGAAGAGAACTCCCAGACCGTAGTAGCCGTTGGGATCGTCTACACCCAGCTTCTTGCTTACATCGGTGAATGTTCCGTCTCCGTTGTTGTGGAAGAGATGGTCGTGCTCGCCCTTCAGCCCGCGAGGGCCGCACATCACCTCAACCCCACGGTACTGACAAAGAGCGTAGTTCACCGCTTTTGTCCCCGACAGCGGGGGGTTCTTCAAATCGATCTGCGCATAGCCGTCCACAAACAGATCCAGACGTCCGTCGCCGTCGTAGTCGCCGAAGGTCGCGCCCGTCGACCACGTCCCGATGGTCACACCGGCTTTTTCCGCCACGTCGGTAAATGTTCCGTCGTGATTGTTGTGGTAGAGGCGGTTCTTGCCATAGTTGGTCACATAAAGATCTGGCCAGCCGTCGTTATCGTAGTCGCCTACCGCGCAGCCGTAGCCCCAGCGGCCGTTGGCCACGCCGGCTTTTTCCGTGACGTCGGTGAACGTCCCGTCGTGATTGTTATGAAACAGCGCCGCACGGGGAGGCGCGGCTTTGCCGTCCAGCGCATCGTAGGTGGACCCGTTCACCAGGTAAATATCGAGCCAGCCGTCATTGTCGTAGTCGATCAGGCACACGCCGGGGCCTTTAGCCTCAAGAATGAGGCGCTTTTCCGGCGTGCCAGCCTGGTGATGCCATTTCGTCAGTCCGGCGGCCGCGGCTACATCCTGAAAGACGATGGGGCCTGTCTTCACAAACCCGCCTGCTGTGATTGGCCGGTGCAGGCTGTCAAACTCTGCCTCATGCGGGCCGGCGTTCGCCATGCCTCCCGCATTGCTTTGCGGCATGGAAGTTTTCGCGGGGGTACTATTGGCCGAAGGCATCTGAGCCAGCGAGACCGAGGCAAGCACAGGCAACAGGAATGCGAAACAAGCCCCGCGAAGAATGCGCCCCGGCAAGCTGCTTTGTTGGATCGACAAACACCTCACACTCCAATCGCGTTTCAAGGGTTCTGCTCCTGTGTAAGATCCTTCACGTTTGCCCAAATTGTACCAATCTGCTTCCACCAAGCGACGCAGCGGCAAGCTGCCACACATGCAATCGCCGCACGATTCGCTAAAAACTATTCGTTTGTTCGTGCAACCGCCTGCGCGATGGCTGGCCCGTTGCTTCGCGGAGCGGGTGCAGACAATGCATGGCGAGACTCAGGGCAGGCGCACCTCACCGGTGGGCTGAAATGCGATGCCCGCTACCGCGACGCCGGAAGCAAGGACGTCTCTCATGCGGACCGGGTTTGCTCCGCCGCGAACTGCCGCCTGCTCAAGCAGGCGTAGCGCCACGGCCGGCTCCGTACCGGCTCGCAAGCGAAATATCCACGGAATATCAGCGGACGTAAGGGACTTGTCGTCGCTCAATGCAACCACCGGAACAAAGCATTTCAACGCCAACTGCTCGGAAAGGTGGCTCGCGTCCCGGTCCAGGGCCACGATCGCCACGGCGTGTTCATCCATCAGAGCGTGGACCATTTGCGTGGAGGCCGCACCCCAGTTCTGCTTGCTCTCGATCGGCAGCAGGGTCCATTGTTTTCCGTTGCGGGCGCTGTGCCGCAACACGGACTGAACCTCGCGGGACTTGACGGCCTCCGCGGCTTGAGGCCCAAAGACAACCACGCGCACCGGCTCTGCCGGCGCGGCGAGAAACGACGGTGGAGCGAGACCGACTCCATCTTCGCCCACGCGCGCGTAGGGCACAGGCGCCCCTGAAGCATTCGCCGAAGCGTGCCGCGCGGAGGGCCGCTCGCTCATCGGCTCCAACCGATAAGCGATCTCGCCGTTGCGCACCGTGCCGATGTACATGGGCGATACGTTTTTCTGATTGGGATCGAAGGTCATGTGGGCCGTGACGCCGTCGTACTCCCGGACATTATCAAGCGCGTCCTGAATGCGCACGCGATTCAAACCGGCCTTGCAGATCGAGTCCAGCAGAATATTCATTGCGTCGTAGGCGAGCGAAGCGAACGGATCGGGCTTTTCGTGGAAGCGGTCCTCGAATCGCTGGTTGAAGTCGATCCAGCGCGGATCGTTGCGCGCCGGGTCGTAGGGGAAGACGGCCTCAAAGCCCTCGGCGGCTGGGCCAGCTTTTGCAAGAAGCTCAGGCCCCAGTGTGCGATAGGAGCCGAAGACGCGCTGTTTCATGCCCATGGCGCGCATCTGCTTGAGGATCATTGCGGCGGGAGCTTCGTCGGTCCAGAGCACGATGGCGTCGGCGCGCGATTCCTGGATGATACGCAACTGACGCGAGAAATCGGTATCGCCAGCGAAAAACTTCTGTTCGATCACAACCGGATGGCCGAGGCGGCGCGAGGCGGCGCGAAATTTTGGAACGCCCATGCGGCCGTAGCGGTTGTTGATACGCAGGATAGCAACGCGCTTGAGGCCGAGATCCGTGTAAATGCGGCGCGCCAGCGTGTAGCACTGCACGCGATCATCCTGCAGATCGGTGAAGTACCAGGGTACGGAGGTTTCGGGAATAGTGGGATCGGTGGAGGCTGAATTGACAATCGGAATCTCAGCCTTCAACGCTACACGCAGCATAATGTGCGTCGATTCGGAACTGATGGAGCCGAAGATCGCCCATGCCTTGTCGTCGTAGATCAGTTTGACGGCCACATCGGAGGCCGATCCCCAGATGGCGGGATCGGTAGGTCTCTGGCTGCCTGCGACCGCGTTGGCCTGCCAGTTGTTGTAGTCGCCACGCAAGACGAGCTTATAGGGAATGCCGTTGTAGCCGCCGCGGGCATCGGCCTCGTCCACTGCCATCTGCGCTCCGTGTAACATGCGCTGGCCAAAGACGTAGTCCGGATCCCTCGGATCAACGGGCGCGACAAAGCCAACGCGCACCTCCTTCAGTCCTTTGGGGTCCGGAGTCTCTCGGCCAGGACCATTCCAGATCGTTGGCTGAAGGTAGTTGAAGTAGTACGGAGTGATGAACTTGGCGAAGGGGCGCATGTCCTCCGGCTCGCCTGCGTAGGGATCGGCCGTCCAGGCGCGCTCCGGGCCAGGCGGATGAGCGCCGCACTGGCATTTGGATCCCTGCGCGTCCATGGCCCGAGCCGGTTGCGTCTTCGGCTGCTGGCACACGGCCGTGGCTGCGCCGCCCACGGCGCAGATGCAGGCAGCAATCAACCACCACCCCTTGCGCATGGCCGTCACTCCTTGCCGCTATCCTTTTTGTTTCGGAACATGGCGATCGCTTCGATCTCAATCAACAGCTCAGGGCGGCAGAGAATCGCCTGAATGCCGGTCGAGGCAGGCAGAGGATCGAGTCCCTGCTCCTTGAAGAATGCGGTGCGCTCCTCGTTGAACGCCTCGTAGTCGCGCTCAATGTCGCGCAGGTAGCAGGTGGTGCGCACGATGTCATGCCATGTGCAGCCTTCGCTGGCCAGTAAGCCGGTGATGTTGGCAAGCGTGCGCCGCATCTGCGCGCGAAAGTCGCCGATGTGCACGCTTTGCCCGTTCTCGTCGATCGAGGCCGTGCCCGAGATCAGAAGAATCGTCACCTCGCCGATGTCGATCCTCATGCCACGCGAGAACGAGCTGGGCTTGCCGTAGCAGTAGGCTTCGTTCAGCACGTTGTGATTGGTGATGGCCCGCTTTTCGATCGGGGCGTGGGCAATGGATTCAAGAATTTCAGTAACTATGCTCATTGCAATGGCTCCTTTGAGGCTTCCCTGGATTGATCTATCGTTGACGGATTCCGTGGCTCAACCCCTTCGCCGTTGCGACCCAGATGTCGTCGCCCTGGAAGTCGATGCCGAGGATGTAATTGTTGGCCGGCGCGGTTGTAACGGGGATATGGGTCACGTTGCCATGGGCATCCCGGACCCACATCTCTGGCCTGCCTGTGGCAAGCGAGGGCGTATAAACAGCCCAGTTGACGCCATCGTAGTATGCCAGGCCCTTGTCAGTACAGAACCAGGCATGATTCGCATCGACGCCCTTCACAAAATTCGTAAAGTTCGACGGCAGGCCACTGTCTTTGGTGAGGAAGTTATGCCAGTAGCGGCCGTCGTAGCGGCTATCACCGAAATAGGTCGATGCCCACACGATGTTGCCGACATAGCTGACCGACGAGACGATGTCGTGAACCAGTCCCTGATTTTTGAAGAGAACCAATTCGGTTTCGTCGTCAGGATCGGCGTACATGTCCCATCGGCCGGTCTTTTGGGTCAGTTCCAGCAAACCGCTGCCCCACACGGCGAAGTAGACTTTGTCGGGCTGCGCTGAGACGCCGTAGACCCAGATCTCGCGCATGGGCGTATTGCGCTCGTTATAGAGCGACCATTGACCGGTACGCAGATTAAGCCGGCCGGCGCCGGCGGCCGTGGCGACCCACACGTTCTCTCCCTCAACAGAGACGCCATAGACGATATCGTTGCTGAGACCGGAGTTGAACTGGTTGTAACTGTCGATGCGTCCGGCAGAGATGCGGCTCAGCCCACCCATGGTGCCGGCCCACACATCGCCGGTGCGCTTGTCGAGAGCGAGCGACAGCACAGCGCGGTGCGCCAGGCCGTCTTTCGTGTTGAAGGTCTTCCACTTGCCATTCTCATAAAGCCCCAGCCCGTCGTCGGTGCCGGCCCAGATGCGGTTGCCGTCCACCAGCACCGCGTAGACGTGATTGTCAGGCAGGCCGTTGGCGGTGGTGAAGTTCTCGAAACGGAAGCGAGGCATCCGCGGAACCGCCGGGGTCAAAGCGGCCTGGCGCCTGGCCTTCGGCTGCTGCGCGCAGGTGGCCGGAATGACGAGCGCATATGCAACCGCAGCGGCTGCAAGCGCCCACGCCCAGATGCTGTTCTTCCCGCTCTTTTTCATCGCGTCCTCAGATATTCGATGAGGTCGTTGAGCTCATCTTTCGTAAGGTCGTTGGTACGTCCGTGCTTGTCGCCGGGGTTATAGATGGTCCAGATCTCTTCCAGGGTGCGCGCCGATCCGTCGTGCAGGTAGGGCCCGGTGAGCGCAATGTTCGTCAACTGCGGCGTATCGAAGAGTCCGGAATCGTCGGTGGGCTTCTTTGTGCCCACATCGAAGGATTTTTGATCTGTGCCCTGCGGTCCGCTGTGGCAATAGTTGCAGCGGTTGGCGAGCGGAATGGGATAGCCGAACTTATCCTTCGTCCGTTCGAAGAGTTCCTGACCGCGCTCCTGTGCCGGAGTGAGTTCACCCGAGGCCAGCCGCCAGCGGTTGGGCCGCGCAGGCAGGCTCAGAATGTAGCCAACCAGATCGGCCAGCGTGAGATCGTCATAGGTTTCCGAGCGCCAGAAATACTTCTCCGTGCGCGGCCCGCATTCAGTGGGCACATCGGGATTGCCGCCATTCCACTTATAAGGCGCCGTATCCCGGATGTCCTCTAAAAGCCGGTTGTCGACAATATTGCGCCCGAAGCCGTCCGGCTCCAGATCCCATTGCAACCCGTCGAAGGTGGAATCGATGTGGCAGTTGGCGCAGCCGATCTGGCCCTGGAAGGAGTAGCGCGCCGTATAGAACGTCTGCTCGCCGCGGCGCAGCGCCACAACCCGTTTGCGCATGCTCAGATCCATCGACGAGTCCTGGCGATGGCGTTCGTCGATATGGCACTGAGAACACCGGGGCTTGCCGTTGGGCCGCTCGTTGACCGCGGAAAAGATGCGGTCGCTGAACTGCATCGACCAGAGCTGACGTGAACCCGCGAGCAGAATCGTGGAGAGGATGCGATCGGTGCGGGTATCGATCACGCTGATCGAATCGTCGAGCCGGTTGGCGACCAGGAGCCTGCGGCCGTCGGGGGTGAGGATTGCGCCTCGCGGGTCGTGCCCGACGGGGATGCGCGCAATCACATAGTTGGCGCTGGCGGCGAGATCTTCCGCATAGGGTCCGCGGTGCGTGCGCAGATAGCGCAGCAGATGAGGCACATCGATGGCGAGGACGGCCTCCGAGCCGCCGCAGGTGACAAACATTCGCGACTTGTCGGGTGTGATGGCCACGCCGAAAGGACGCGCGGAGTAGCGATCGAGTTCGTCGAGAGGAATCTCCACCGGTGTGCCGCCAACATCGGTGCCAAAGAGCGTCAGTGTGTCGACGAAGGCTCCGCCGTGCTCCAGGTGCGCCAGCGGAACAAGGTTTTTCGGATGCAGCTCGGCCGCCGCGCCCAGCCGACCGTCAGCGGAGATGGCCACGTGAAAAACGCCGGCGATACCGTGGAGCGGGATGCGCTCGGCCACTTCGGCGCGCGCGGCGTCGATCACCGTAATCTCCGACTCGGGCGGAGTGCGCTCAGGGCCCGGATTCGGATAGACGTGCGTGACGTAGATGTGTTTTCCGTCGGGCGACATCGTCATGTAACTGGCGCCGCGCCCGACCAGCAGACGCTTCACCTCCGCGCCGGTATGGGCATCGAGCACGGCGACGTCGTTCGAGATGCGGTTGGCGACAAACAGGTATTGACCCGCCCGATCCTCGACCACGCTGGACGGCTCCGCACCCACTCTCCAGGTGGCAATCACATCGAGGGCCTGCGTGTCGATCACCGAAACCGTGTCGTCCCAGGAGTTGGCGACAAAAAGCCTGCGCCCATCGGCCGAGAGCGAGAATCCGCGCGGCGAGTGGCCAACCACAATGCTCTTGATGGGCACATCGGTTACGGCGTTCAGTACGCGCACCTCGTCGCTCTGGCTGGCCAGCACGTAAAGCTGCGTCCCATCGCGAGAAAACAGCATTTCTACAGGCGAGGCGTAGTTCAGAATCTCGCCGGATTCGCCGGCAGCATCCACGTGCGCCGTTCTGTTCCACGCAGAGGCGCAAAAAAACGTCACAGCCAGCGCGGCCAGGCAAGCACCTGCGCTTGTCCTGAAACGGCGGATGGCGAAACGCGTCATTGCGGCTCCTCCACCGTAAGAACACGATCCACACCCACATTTTCGAGCGTTTGCACGCGCCCGCTCGGCCAGCGAACCGTCAGCTTGTCGATGAGATCGGCCGCACCAAGCCCAAAGTGCAGCCGGCCGTCATTCTCGGAGAGATAGCCGGAACTGGCGACCCGTTCCGCTGTCCATCGCCTGCCGCCAGACAGCAGCTCAACCCGTGCACCGATGCCGTCGCGGTTGCTTTTGGCGGCGGGGCTGCCCGGCGGCGAACTGCGATCGCCGGGACGCATCGCGCCCACCAGCTTCAGGTCGATCCAGTGGCCTGTGCCGGTAGAGACATTCTGAACCAGCTTACCTTCCGCGCCAAGATTGACCATGAATGCGCCGACTTTGCCGTTGTTCTGGTAGTCGGCGAAACATGCCCCGCGCGCCACCGTGCGGTCGCTCAGCACCTGCCCCGCCTGGCGCGAAACGTCGGCGAACTTTCCGTTGCCGAGACCGCGAAAGAGCGTGTGCTCCATCGGGATGAGATGAATCAGCCCTCCGTGGAAGACGAGAATGTCCAGTTCACCATCATTGTCGAAGTCGTAGACTCCCGAACTCCAGCTCACGTACTGCGCATCAGTCTGCGAGATGCCGGCGGGCGCGGTGACATCGTCAAAACCCTTCCAGTCGGATCTTGCAACCGGCGCTCCTAGCTGCGGTGCGCCCAGGTTCTCGAGAAAGCGGTTGTAGCTGCCATCCGTCACCCACAGGTCCAGCACACCGCGGTGCCAGAAATCGGCCGCCACCGGCCCCATGGACGAGGTTGCTTCGCCATCCTGCCCGTAGGCCGAACCGGTGTCGTTGGCAATCTCTTCGAAGGTTCCATCGTGCTTGTTATGAAAAAGAAAGTTCTGGATGCTGTCGTTGGTGACGTAGATGTCGTCCCAGCCGTCGTTATCGAAGTCTGCCGCGGTGACGCCCATGGTGCGGCCAATGTAGGCGCCGATGCCTGCCTTATCCGTCACATCGGTGAAGGTTCCGTCGCAATTGTTGTGGAACAGCCTGTTGGTTTCACCCGCATAGTCGAGCGGTCCCGGATAGTTATCTGCGGCATAGAATGCGCGATAGGTGGGATCGAACTTTACATAGCGGCCGACGAGCAGATCGAGGCAGCCATCCCTGTCGTAGTCGAGCCAGGTGGAGCTGATGGCCCAGCCGTCGACCTTGATGCCGGCCTTGGCGGTTACGTCGGTAAAGTGGCCGTTGCCGTCGTTATGGTAGAGAACCACTTTGCCGAAGCCGGTCACCAGCAGGTCCTGGTTGCCGTCATTATCGTAATCGCCCGCGGTGGCGGCGATGGAATACATGCTGGGATCGAGACCCGATTCCGCCGTTACGTCAGTGAAATGGCCGTTACCGTCGTTGCGATAGAGATGGTTGTGCGGCGGCGGATTGGGCTTCTCCTTGAGCGGATACGGATGCATTGAATCGGCGAGGGGACGGCCGTTCACAACATAGAGCGAGGGCCGGCCGGAGTTGTTGTAGTCGAACCAGACGCAGCCTGCGCCGGTGCCCTCGATCAGCGAACCCAGTTTGGCTGAGCCGAAGCTGTGCACAAAATGAATGCCGGAGTCCCCGGTAGCGTCCTCAAAACGGATCGTTGTGTGAATCGGCGATGGCGCTTCGGTGGACTTGGTTTGCGCTACGGATGGCGCGTTCTGCGCGGGGGGGTGCCCGGAAGGCGCGCCCGGCGAAGACAGCGGCGCGCCGGATTGCGCCACCGCAACCGAAACCGCGCTCAAAAAAAACAGAAGACCAAGGCGCATCTCAGTTCCCCTCCTGCCCTGCACCGCGGGATTTGACCGTCTTCAGCGGTGCGGTGAGGTCGACAGGCGTCGTGGAGTGCAACAGCACCTCCGGCACGCGGTTTTCCGCTGCGCGCTCCGGCCCGGTGTGACAGCCTACGCAGATGCGCTGCTCACCACCGCGCGCCCAGAACCAGCCGCGCTCGCGCCGCACCACTGCGCCATCCCGATTCAGCAAGGTAAAACGAATGGGCATGTCGCCCGGAACCGCGACGAAAAACGATCCATCCTGCGCCACGGGAGCTGTGCCCATCACCACCGCCTTGCCGTTCGCATCCTGCGCCTCAAGCCGCACCGCCGCAGGCGCCACCTTCAGGTCTCCCTCGCGAGACAGACGCGAATCGAAGGCCAGCAGATTGGCGTAGTTCCAAGGGTGCAGCCCTGAAGGATGACGATGGGGCCGCTCCCTCGGAGTCACAGGCACAGGCTCGACGAGATCCATGCCCTGCTTCGCAAATTCGAGCTTCATGGCTGGCGCTCCCGGCCTCCATAAACGGATCGCATAATGCGCTTCCGGCGCGACTCGCACACTCACCAGCCATGCATCCGGAGCGATCTCCGCAATGGCGCCGGCGTACTGGCCGCGCGACGCGGCCACAGGCACTTCATGAGCCAGTGAGGAGGTGAAACGCGCGAGCGACGCGCCGTGCGTGAAGATCGTGTCGCCGGATCTCAATTGCGTTCCGCCCCAGCGTGCGCGGCCGTGATCACAGCGGTAAGACTCCACCCCGGAACCGTCTGCGTAAACCAGGTACAGCTCCGGAGTCGCGCCCTGCCCAAGAGGGAAGCCAGATTCAAACAAAATGCGCCCATCCTGCAAAACCGCATCTGGAAACGCGCTGGCGTGAAGATGCGAGAGCGGCAGAAAGCCGGGGCCGGCCGTGGGATTGCGCGGCGGATTTTTCCGCGGGCGGCCATCGCTGGAGGAGTCGAGCTCAAATCCGCTGGGGGTCCGCTCGGCCCAGACCAAACGGCCGCCGGGAAGATACAACGGGCGCTCGGCATCGGTTGCGGTGGTAACCACGCGCCGCACGGATCGGTTCTGAAGGTTCAGTTCCCAGATCTGCCACGGATCGCTGGCGATTTTCTTGCCTGCAAACAGTACCGACTTGCCATCGTAGGAGACATCGGCGTCGGCTGAAGCGGCAAAGTCCGGAACCAGAGGCTCCGCCTGGCGGTTGTGAACCAGCAGCAGATGCGCGCCGGCTGGGAAGCGCTCCTCGCCGCGCAGTTCGGCCAGCGGCTTATAGACAGGCGCGGAGGTGACAATGAAATCCACGCCAGGCGCCTGCTCCGGCGTGGGCGCAAAGCCGCACAGCGCGATCAGGACAAGCAGCGCGGCTCCCGCCGCAAGCATCCGGAGTCCTGCTCTCATCCTGCCACCGCCTCCAGAACTTGTTTGTCAGCGGCTCGAAGGCTGCGCGGCTTCCGCGCGCGAGCGGCGATCCAGGGCTCGAGATCGGCCATCATGGCGTCGAATCCTGCAAAGTCCAGCGATTGCTCGCCGTCGCTCCACGCCGTATCCGGATCGGGATGCACCTCGACGATCAGCCCGTCGGCGCCGGCTGCCGCGCCGATGCGCGCCAGAACAGGAACCAGTTCGCGGTGCCCGGCCGCATGGCTGGGATCGGCGATGACGGGCAGGTGCGTCACCTGCTTGAGCAGCGCGATGCCCGCCGCGTCAAAGGTATTGCGCATGGCGGTTTCAAAGGTGCGAATGCCGCGCTCGCACAGGATGACCCAGGGATTGCCATAGTTCAGAACGACCTGTGCCGAATGCAGAAAGTCCGCGAGGGTCGCCACCATGCCGCGCTTGAGCAGGATAGGACGTCCGGACCGGGCAGCGGCCTCAAGCAGCGCGTAGTTCTCCATATTGCGCGAGCCGATCTGCAAAACATCAGCGTATTCGGCCACCAGCGCCACGTCTGTTTCCGACATCACCTCGGTCACAACCGCCAGCCCTGTGGCTTCGCGCGCACGGGCGAGCAGCTTTAACCCCGCCAGACCCAGACCCTGAAATGCGTAGGGAGAACTGCGCGGCTTGAATGCGCCGCCGCGGAGCATTCGCGCTCCACCCCGGCGCACATGATGGGCCGTAGCCATGATCTGACTTTCCGTTTCCACCGAGCACGGCCCGGCGATGGTAATAAATTCATCTCCGCCCAGGAAAAAATCGCGCACTGGCACCCGCGTCCGCTGGCCGAATGCGCCCAGCAGAACATCGGGACTCTCAGCAAACCGCTGCCGCCAGCTTTCGCGCACGCGGAGATCTCCCTCCAACCTCCATCTCTATTGGGGAAGCGCCAGTTTAGCGTGATTGCGATCCCGGCGCCTCCATCGAAAGGTGGAGGGCTGGATCAGGGAGACACGATGGCAGGAGGGTGGTACCCGAACGCGGCATCGACAACAGCGGCGATGCCCAGTGCTGTCTCGTCTTCAAAGGGCCGGGCGGCAATCTGCACGCCGACAGGCAGGCCCTCCGGTGAGCACCCGGCGGGAACCACCGCTGCCGGAGCGCCCAGCGTGTTAAACCACTGGGTGTAGCGAACCGCATCAAGATAGGCAACAGAGGCGCCGTCGATGGTCCAGTGGCGCTCTCCGTGGCGGAATGCCGGAATGGCGGCTACCGGGCATAGCAGGACCGGATACTCCTTCATCTCTTCGAGCATCTTTGAGCGCAGCAGATCCATTTCGGCCCAGGCATGGAGCAGTTCCGCGGCCGTGAGCGAGCCTGAGGCTTCGGCGATCGTCAGAAACTCGGTGAAGATGGGGCTGAGCTGTTCGCGCCTGCCGCGAATCTCCGGCTCATAGAGCATGGCTCCGCACTGCACAAAGAATGTCCACCAGAGCTTGCGCAACGGCTCGAGCGCGCGCGGCCGGAACGGCTCAACGCAAAAGCCTGCGTCGCGCAGCGCAGCCGCCACGGCATTCACTGCGGCGCGCGTCTCTGGCGTTACGGGAACCAGGCCATCATCCTCGAAGAAACCGATACGCTGGGAGCGCAACTCATCCAGGCTGCGTTCTCGATACGGAAGCGGCGGACTCGCAGGATCGAGCGGGTCCTGGCCGCAGAGCGCGCGGAAGAGCAGTGTGACATCGGCAGCGGTGCGCGCCATGGGCCCGATGGCGCCGAGCGTGGAGAACGGTCCCACGCACGGCGGCAGATGACCGCGCCCCGGAATCCGGCCCGGCGTGGGCTTGAGCGAACAGATGCCGGTAAAGTGCGCGGGGACACGCACCGAACCACCGCTGTCGCTGCCCAATCCACCGGCACTCATCCCCGCGGCAATCGCCGCCGACTCGCCTCCGCTCGACCCGCCGGGCGAGCGATCCAGATCCCACGGGTTGCGGACGCGCCCATACAGCAGGTTCGCGGTCTCGTAGGCCATCAGGAATTCAGGGCAATTCGTCGTGCCCAGAATCAAAGCTCCCGCCGCGCGCAGCCGCGCCACGGCAACCGCGTCCCCGGCCGGCACCTCGCCCTTGTGCAGCAGGCTGCCGATCTCACAGCGGCAGCCACGGGTCGCAATCGACGATTTGACCGTAACTGGCAGGCCGTGCAGCCTGCCGCGCGGCTCCGGCGCCGCATCGAGCCGTTGCGCCTCCTTGCGCACGCGGTCGGCGTCGAAGTCGGCGAAGACGTTCAGTTGCGGATTCAGCCGCTCGATCTGGCGGATATGCGCTTCGGCCAGCTCCTTCACAGCAAGCTGACCAGTGCGCACTAACTCGATCTGTTTCGCCGCCGGGGCCAGAACAAGATCGCTCATGGCTGCATGCCCTGTGTTGCGCTACGCGGCAAATCGCCGCTCGGCGTCGAGGGCAGCGGCTGGTAGTCGAAGTAGTGCAGGCCCTCCGGATCACCTGGGTTGAAGCGGTCGTTCCAGTTCAACCGGTAGTCGAGCTCCGCCGCACTGGCAGGATGTTCTTCTGTTTTGGGATAAGGGTAGGCGCTCATACCATGAAATGGCATCTGCGCCACGGTGAAGGGCGAGGCGTCCCACCAATCCATATCTTTGACGAATCCGTTGGCGTAGAAGAAGTAATCGCGCTTCCAGTGCGCAGGCAAGGACGGCAGCGCAGAAGCGTCGAACTCGGCCGCAATGCCTTCGCCGCTGCCGAAGATGGCAAACCGGTTGTCTACACCCTTGAGAAGCGCGGTGACATCGCCAAAGTGCGTATAGCTGCCGCGCTCACGCTGAAAGGGGCCCGTCAGGCTCACGAGGTTGTAGTCGTAGTTGAGATCGCCGGGGCTGGCGAGGTCGATCTGCTTCGGGTAGCCGCGGAAGTGCAGGGTCGCCGCAGCCAGCGGAACCTCGGTGGTGCGCGCTTCGGCATTCGTGCTTTGGTCAATCAGCGCCTGATCCCAGTAAATCTGCAGGTTGGTCATCAGACGGATGCGGCGCGTGCCCGCCGGGAGCTTGCCGGTCAGATCCATCACGATCGTCCGCTCCAGTCCGGCCGGGAATCCCGCATCGCCCGTGATGCGCTTCCAGGTTCCATCAGGCAGCTCGGCCTCGACATAGGGCGGAATCTCCTTGATGCCCGCCTGCCAGGCGGCATAGAGCGAGGTGGCGCTGAAGTAGTTTACGTAGCCGGTCATCAGCAGCCGCAGCGGAGCATGAGAATCGATTGCGCCGAGATCGAGCGTGAGTGCGTGCAGGTTCGCGAAGCCGTCATAAGGAAGCGGATGAAAACCACTCGCAAACACATGATCGCGGCGGCTGAGCCGGTCGAGCACGTCGTGCCCGTCGCCGTCCCAGGCGCCGATGGGCAGCCGCATATCCTTGCTGGCCACGACGCGGCCCGAGGCAAACGGCGGATTGTCGAGAAACCGCTCGTCGGGGTTTACTTCAACGTCTTCGGGATGGTCGACCGCAACCATGCGGAGCTGGTCGATATAGTTCACCTCTTCCATCGGCTCCATGAAGCGCACGCTGAGCCTGCCATTCACCAGCGCCACATCGCCGCCGTTCACCTTCACCCACTCGCCGGGATTGGGCTTGTTGCGCCGCGTGGGCGTGAACCAGTGCCCAACCACGGCCGCGCCGATCACATCGGTGACGAATTCGTAACGGCGCCCGTTCCATACGAACAGTACGGGGCAGGAACTCCCGCGCCGGTCGGCCTCTTTCATGGCGATGACCTGCTGGTGCGGAAGATCGATCTCGTCCTGAAGCACGCCTGTAGGCCACAGGATGCGCAATAGATCGATTCCCGGCGCCTGTCCCAGACCGACAAGAATCTGCGGCGGCGCCTGCGTCCGATAGCCCGACGCGCCCGCCAGTTCCCACTTCTGCCAGAGTCCGTCGGCAAACACTTCCACCTTGACGCCCAGTGCTGTCTTGTTATCGGCCAGGCCGCCAAGATCGAGGCGCACAAAGTGGTTTTTGTTGGCGCCCACATTGCGCAGCAGCACCGGCGGAGCATCTTTCTGGATCACGATCAAGTCGGTCGCGCCATCGCCCACCACTTCAGCGGCAACCAGCCCGCGCGGCCCAGTGAGCCGGATGCGGTCAAGACCCAGCGAGTGGCTCACGTCTTCAAACGTGCCGTCGCCGCGATTGCGGAAGACGCGCACGCGCGGACCTGCTTTGGTCTGGACAATGGCCGCAAGATCCATCCAGCCGTCGTTGTCGATGTCGATGGGCGCAAGGCCCCAGCCGCGTGTGGCACCCTTGAGCGGCAGCGCGACACGCTCAAAGCGGCGGCCGGCTCCATCCGTTTGCTGCACGTTCCGCCACAGCGTCAATCCCGGCGCGCCGCGATGCGTCACGGCTATATCCATCCAGCCATCCTTGTTGTAGTCGAGAACGGTGATGCCCTCTGCCGGCGGCAGGTGAGCATCTTCGTAAAGCGGCTGCGCGGGATACCTGCCCTCGCGCGGGTTCACATAAATCACGGGCGCCGAACCGCTGCCAGTCACCGCCAGATCCACGGCCCGGTCGTTGTTGAAGTCGGTCAGAATCGCCGATTCAGTCTTGCCGCTTCCGCCCAGGCCCGTCGGTTCCGTTTGTTCCGTGAAGGTTCCATTGCCATTGTTGCGCCACAGAACATTTGGCTCGCCGCCTGACGCGAGCGGCTCTCCGGTCAGGAACAAATCGAGGTCGCCGTCGTGATCGTAGTCGACAAAGGTGATGCCCGTGGGCCGGTTACGCGGCACAATGCCCGAGCGCGCGGTGACATCCTGAAAATGTCCGTGCCCAAGGTTCCGAAACAGGAGCACGCGATCGTTCATGGCCACAGCCAGGTCGTTGAGTCCGTCGCCGTCAAAATCACCCACGGCGCATCCCACGGCGCGGCCGCTCGCCATCAGGCCCGCTGCCCCGGCATCCCATTGGGAGAATTTTCCGCCGCCCATATTGTGCAGCACGCGAATGGCCTGCTTGCCCGACTGCATCAACACCAGATCCATCTGGCCTGAACCGGTAGCGTCCATCATGCAGGCGCCGCCCGTGGCCGTGAATGCGGGTACGGAGGCTGCTGCAATCAAGGGCTGCGCCACGAGCCGCACCGGGATCATCGCACGCTCGATTGTCTCCGGCTCCGCAACAGTATTGACTGTCGAATAATGCCCTTGCTCTCCATAGGCCAGCCCCAGCGCCGACGAGATCTTGGTGTTTGTGAGGTGCTGAAACCGCGCAAAGTGCTTCCTGGCATCCGGTGTGTCGCCCATGCGCTGCAGAGAGCGCGCCAGCGCGAACTCTGCCGATGCGTGCAGCGGGTTGATGGTCAGCACCTTTTCGTAGATCGGAACTGACTTGTTAAACTCCCGCAGATCCTGATAGCAGACGCCCTCAAAGTAAAGCGTGTCCGCGTCTCCTGGGTCAATGCTTGCCGCCTTCTGAAAGCTGGCCAGCGCGGCGGTAAAATCGGCGTCCGCATGTTGCGCGAGACCCAGGTTGTACCACGCCTGCGCATTGTTGGGGTCGAGTGCGATCGCCTGTTCGAGCGCCTTCCTGGCTGCGCTCAGCTTCTGCAGCGCAAGCAGCGCGATGCCCTCGTTGATGGCGGCCTGCGCCAGGCTGGGATCTTTTTTGAACGCGGCGGCAAAATCGTCAGCCGCGCGCTGAGTATACTGCTGGCTCATCAGCGCCACGCCGCGATTATTGAGACGGATCGCTTCGCGATCGAAGCGCGGCTGCGCTCCGCAAAGCGCCGCCGCTCCTGCCATAGCGAGGAGCATCCATCCCCAGCCGCTTCTCATCGTCTTCACATACACCTGAATACTTCTCCCTCGCATGGAACTCACCAGTATACGGAAACGCTCACCGTGCCATGGCAGCGCCGGCGCGGGACAAATGCGTCCTCAGCGCGTCCGCAATTTATACTGCGGCTGTGGTTCCATCGCTCGATTGCATTGATTGGCGTGATTTTCTCGGGCGTCCGCTCTTCCCGCAGCCATCGCCGCAGGTTCTGGAATCTTTTGCGGATACACCGCTTCTCATCACTGGCGCAGGCGGCTCCATCGGTTCCGCGCTGGCGCTGCGCCTGGCGCGCGCAGGCCCGTCCCGCATGGTGCTGCTCGATGCCAGCGAGAGCCATCTTCACCGGCTTCAGCAGGCGCTCGATGAAGCAGGCGCGGCGGCCTGCGCGGAGTTCGTCCTCGGCAGCGCCGGCGATCCGGCAACCCTTGATCAAATTTTCTTGGCGCACCGGCCGCGCATCGTCTACCACGCTGCCGCGCATAAGCATGTTCCCTTGCTCGAACGGCAGCCGTTTGCCGCCATCGCCAACAACGTATTCGCGACGGAGCAGCTTCTCTCCGCCGCGGCACGGCATGGCGCGCGCGTGGTTTTACTTTCCACCGATAAAGCCGTTCAGCCCGCGTCTGTAATGGGAGCAACCAAAAGAGCCGCCGAAGAGTTGGCGCGCAACAGCGATGGGATCGTGCTGCGGCTGGCGAATGTGCTGGCCTCAAGCGGAGGCGTGACCGAAATCTTCGCGCGGCAGGCTCTGCGCGGCGATCCGTTGACGGTCACCGATCCAGCGGCGCGCCGCTATTTCCTCACCATGGCGGAAGCCGTGAACCTTCTGCTCGCGGCGGGGCGCCTGGCAACGAGCGGCGGCTCTCATGCGCTGCTGGTTCCGGATCTGGCAGCCGACCACAGCATCACCGAGCTGGCTGTCTTCATCACGCGCGTGTTGGCTCCCGGCCGTGAACCCGCAGTTCAATTCACCGGACTGCGTCCTGGCGAAAAGCTCACGGAGCGGCTCTGGGACGATGGCGAGCGATTGAGCCAGGCAGCAGACGGGCTGCTTACGATTCATTCGTCCCGCTCCAGTCCCTCTGACCTGGCAAACCGCCTCAGGTCATTGCGGACAGCTCACAGCCGGCGCGACCTTACCGCTGCACTGGCGCAGCTCCGCGCGCTGGCGCCCGGTTTTCTTCCCAGCGGAACCGTGCAAACCCTGGCGCAAGAGAACGCGCAGTGGGTGAACGCATGAGCGCCGTGTCCGCAACATCGGCAACCCGCCGCATCGGCGTTGTAACCACGTCGCGAGCCGACTATAGCCATCTCTATTGGCCATTGCGCGAGCTTGCCGCGCGCCCGCGGATCGAACTCGGCGTCTTTGCGCTCGGGCCTCACCTGGCGCCGCGGTTCGGCAGCACGGTGGCCGAAATCGAGCGCGATGGATTTCCGCTGAGGGCGCGCATCGAGTGCCTCCTCAGCTCCGACAGCGACACGGGCATGGCGAAGACCATCGGCGTGGCGATTCTTGGCCTCGCCGACGCACTTACCGCATGGCGGCCCGATCTCTTGCTGCTTATCGCCGATC
This sequence comes from Occallatibacter sp., assembly GCA_049977045.1. GTDB lineage: Bacteria > Acidobacteriota > Terriglobia > Terriglobales > Acidobacteriaceae > Telmatobacter. Next base: position 13,806 of record JBMFHB010000037.1, on the reverse strand, counting down.
GCTACGAGATGCTGGCTCCGGCCGCAACGGCGGTTGCGCTGCGCATCCCCATCGCCCACATCGAGGGCGGCGAAGTGAGCCAGGGCGCCATCGACGACCAGGTGCGCAACGCTCTGACCAAACTCGCGCACGTGCACTTCACCTCGACAGAAACAGCGCGGAGCCGCGTGATCGCCATGGGCGAAGAGCCTTGGCGCGTGCATCGCGCCGGAGCGCCCTCGCTCGACCATCTGCGGCGCTCCACGCTGCTCGACCGCGCGGCGCTGGAGACGCGGCTCGGCTTGCAATTCACGTACCCCACGATCATTGCCGCATGGCACCCCGTCACCATCCTGCGCGACACCAACGCCGAGGCCGGCGCCTTTTTTGCGGCTCTCGAACAGGCGCCGGGACAGTTGATCTTCGTTTATCCGAACTCCGACGCGGGAGGCCTCGCTCTCATCGAGCGGGCACACGCGCTTGCTGCGCGGCGCGCGCACACCCATGTCTTCGTCAATCTCGATCCAATCGCCTACTGGAGCCTTCTCCGCCAGGCCGATGCGCTCATCGGAAATTCTTCGAGCGGCATCATGGAGGCGGCGTCCTTCGCATTGCCCGCTGTCAACGCCGGCATGCGCCAGCAGGGCCGCGAGCGTGCGCGCAATATCATCGACGCGCCTGCCGAGCCCGCGGCAATCGCCGCGGCGCTTGAGCGCGCTCTCGATCCCGCGTTTCGCGCGAGTCTGGCCGGCATGGTCAATCCTTACGGCAATGGAACCGCGGCTGAAACAATCGCCCGCGTGCTGACGACAATCCCGCTTGAAGGATTGCTCATCAAGCAGCCTGTACCGGTAGCGTGCATCTCCGATACGCCCCAGGAACAGCGATGAGCGCGCGTATTCCTCTTTCCGCACCCGACATTACCGAGGCCGAGATCGCGGCAGTCACCGCGGTCTTGCGCACATCCCACCTGAGCCTGGGCCCAGAGCTTGCGGCCTTTGAATCGGAATTGAGCGCTTATCACGGCGTCGAAGATGCTGTCGCCGTCAGCTCCGGCACAGCCGGGCTGCATCTGGCGCTGCTCACGCTGGGCATTGGCGCTGGGGACGAAGTGATTGTTCCCTCATTTGCCTTTGTGGCTGTGGCCAACACCGTGCTTCAGGCAGGCGCGCAGCCGGTCTTTGCGGAGATCGATCCGCTCACGCTCAATCTCGATCCGGCGGCCGTGGAACGGACCATCGGCCCGCGCACACGCGCCCTCATCGTCGTGCACACCTTCGGCGTTCCTGCGGAGATGGATGCGCTTTGCGAGCTGGCGAGGAGGCATCGGCTTGCGCTCATCGAAGATGCCTGCGAGGCCATCGGCGCGCGCTTCAACGGACGCAGAGCGGGCGGCTTCGGCGATCTCGCGGTCCTGGGTTTTTATCCCAACAAGCAGATGACGACGGGTGAAGGCGGAGCTGTGCTCGCCCGCGATCCGGCGCGCGCAGTGCGTCTGCGCCGGCTCAGGAACCAGGGCCGCGACGCGGACGCGGATTGGCTGGACCACGCCGAGCCGGGCTACAACTACCGTCTTGCGGAACTGGCCTGCGCGCTGGGCCGCGTGCAACTGCGCCGGATCGATGAGTTACTGACGCGGCGCAAAGAGGCAGCCGAGCGCTACAACATGCTGCTCGATGGAATCCGCGGACTGGAGCGCCCGCCGCTCGCGCTGCCGCGCCGTGAGATCAGTTGGTTTGTCTACGTGGTTCGCCTGCCTGAGGGCGTCGATCGCAACCGTGTACAGGCCGCGCTCGCGAAAGAAGGCATCGCCTCAGGACGTTACTTTGCTCCCATCCACCAGCAGCCGGCATGGCGCGCCCGCGGCGGCGCGGAGCGTTTGCCGCTCACCGAAATCATCGCGCGGCGCACTCTGGCGCTGCCCTTTTTCAACCGCGTCACAGAGGAACAGCAGCAGGAGGTCGCGGCCGCGCTGCGCACGGCGATTACGGACGCGAGCGAACGCGGCAGCGCTTCGAGAGAGTCACTTTGAACCCGCTTGCGCTGCCGTTTTCGAGGGCCGTTCACGGCATGCATGCAGATAGGCAATCAGATCGTTGATCTCGTCTCGCTCCAGAACCTTTCCAAAGGCCGGCATACCCTTACCGCCGTAGACAATCTGCCGCCGAATCTCCGCCTTCGATCTCCGTCTTCCCACGCCGGAGAGATCGGGGCCTTTATGCCCGCCGGCATGGTGGATGGTGTGGCAATGCTGGCATCCGTCCACCTCGAAGACCGCGGCGCCTCGCGCGCGCTGCTTGTGCGAAAGAGCAAGCGCGAGCGGCGAGCAGACCGCAAGCAAGAGGGCGATCGGCAGCCAGCGCTTCATTGACTGCTTCCGTCTCCGCGTCCCGCGCCTTCCGTCTCCAAGTTGCTGTGAATATGCCAGGGCACGCTCTCTGCCGTCACTTCAGGATGCGTGCGCAGAAACTCCAGGGCGTAAAAATTCGCGGTAGGATCGTCCTTTTGATCCGCGAAGTCCGCGGCCTCGCGCGCGGCCTTGTCTCTCATCCCAAGGCGCCGATAGACGATGGAAAGAATGTAATGGGCGGAGAGATCGTCGGGGTCGATCGCTTGCACTTCCTCGTACTCGGCGCGCGCTTCCTGATACTTATGCTGCTGATAAAACGAGAAGCCCAGCTCGCGGTGCGCGTCACGCGAGCGCGGAAATTGCGTAATCACTTCCAGCAGGTCGGCAATCGCAGCGTCGGGATGGCCCTGAATGCGCTCGATCAGCGCCAGATAGTACAGCGCGCGGGCATTGTGCGGAGCCAGACGCAGAGCCTTTTCGAGATGGGTCCGCGCATCGCCATAGCGCTGCCACGAGTAGTCGGCGACAGCCGCGTTGGTGTATGCGTCGGCGTAGTTCGGCCGCAGTTGAACCACGCGCTCGAAGGCGCGCGCACTCTCGGCATACTGCTGCGCGTCGAGCAATCCGATGCCGTAGTTGTTCCAGCGCATCCACTCCGGATTGTCGGCCGGGTCCGGCGGCGCGGCGGCATTGCCGCCCAGCGTCAGCAGGCGCGTGCGCGCAGCGATCTCTACCACCGGCATCGGGTAGTGCTGCTGCCCCATCGCAAAATCGATGAAATGCTGGTTGAAACGGCGGTAATTGACCTTCGCTGTGATCGAGATCGGCCCGGCCGCATTGCCCGGAACCTTGAATCGATAACGCACAATCTGCGAGCGGCCTGAGGCAATGGTGTTGTTGTAAGCGACGACGCGCGTTTGCCAGACCTGGTGCAGATCGTTGAGCGTGCCGCGATCGTTGATGAGCCGGTTGGTGAAGCTATGCGCGCTGGGATCGAGTGAGCCGTCGGGAAGCAGTCCGCCCGATTGCATCAGTATGCGCCCTGCCGCGTCCTTGGCCTCGAACTCCACCCAGCACTCGTAAAAGTCGCGCTGTTCGGGAACGAGAGTGTGCCCGATGCCCTTGTTCTGAATGACCACGTAGACCGTCAGCACATCGCCGGCGGCGATCTTGAATGCCTTATCGCCCAGCGGAGCAATCAGTTTGCCGCTACTGCGCTGGAGGCCAAAGAGATCGACGTTCAGTACCCCGATTTTTTGCGGGCCGTTGCGCAGAAAGTCAATGGTCTTCGCAAGCTGCTCGTCGTAGCCGTAGTACTTATAGAGCAGTGTATTGCCGCCCAGCCAGCGATGCGAGGCCAGCTTGCCGTCCTCGGCGCCATAGTCCTGGAGCGTGAGGCTCTCCTTCGGCATGTGGCAGGTCTGACATTTGGAGACCTGATCCTTCACATAGAACGGAAGAGGATTCTGCCGGGAGAACGAAGCCTGCTGCCACTCGTCGTAGACAGTGAACGCGCGCTGCCATTTGTAGTGATTCAACATGCGCGGCAGTGCGGCCTTGTGGCATGTAGCGCAGAACTCGCTGGTGCGATAGAAGTCTTTCATCACCGCTTTGGAGTGGCGATCGAGATGCGCCAGGATCTCTCTGTCGGAGACCTCGCCGTAGACGGGACTTCCGTTTTCGTCCACCATCACGGCAGGCGCACCCATCACATAGCTGCCGGTGCCGCGCGTATCGATCTTTTGGATCGAGTGGCAGGTCATGCAGGTGACGCCATCGGCATCGAAGGCACGATCAATGGTCGAGCCCGTGGTCAGCGCGCCCGAAACCAGTGCGATGGGATTGTGACAGCCTTCGCAGTGGCGCGTGTATTCGATTCCGCGCTCCTTGATCAGCAGGTTGACGTTCTTCAGGTACCAGGGATTGCGGAAGGCATTGGCGTGCACGCTCTGGCGCCATTCCGCGTAGGCCTGCTGGTGGCAATGGCCGCAATATTGCGCAGTCGGAAAGCTCCTGGGATCGATGAACTCGCCTGTATCGGTCGTCGCATTCGAAGGAAGAAATGGCTTCCCGGCGCCAAAAGGAAAGTTGTAGTGCGCGGAAACCGTCTGCGAATACGCGGCCCGCTGCGCAGCGGGATTGTCGGCTGCGCGGGTTGGCGCTGGCCGCCACGCGGCAATCAGGCAAACGAGTGCCGCGGCAAGCAGAAGACTGCTTGAAAGGCGCAGACTTTGGCTGACAGAAGCTCGGGGAAGCATCGCGTTATCCATTCTATGGACCTGAATGATTGCAGGCATCCCGCTTTAGATGCGGATGAATCTCCACCAATAGGTGGATGCTGCTCGCAGGATGCGGCAGGCTCGCTCCCGCGTGCGTTGCCGTCAGTGTTTCTCTGTGGTTGGAGCGCCATCTCCATCGAAAGTTGCTTGTGCGCTGCGCAGGCTATCCGTCATGATCGAGTGGTTTCTTCCCTTTCCCCTTGACGAGGTCTACATGCGGCGCGAGACCCTCCTGTTTCTACCGCTTCTTGTAACAGCCCCGCATCTCCCCGCCCAGAACAGCTTCACCGGGCGCTGGGAGCAGCGCGCCAGCGCGACGCAGTCCAGGCAGCCTTCCTGGCCGCCGCCCATCATCACGACTTATGTCGGATTGATCCAAGTCGCCAGAATCGACTTTATACGCCAGACCGCCGCGAATCTGGTCCAGACATGGAGCCTCGACGGAAATAAAGGTCTTAATCTGGTCCCGTTTGCCAACACCGAGGTGGACGTGAATCTTCCGGCGTATTGCCTGCACAACGTGCAGACGGTTACCAACGGCGCGGGCGATATGTCGTTCGTCCTCAAATATCGTCCTCTCGCCGGCAATGCAGAACACGGAAATTACGTCCTGAGCGCGTTTCTGGCGTCCACGATTCCCACTGGCAGCTACAAAAACGGCAGCCCCGACGCAACCGTTTCACCAAACGTGGGATTCGGCAAGGGTTTCGGTCCATTCGACGTACAAACAACGCTGGGCGCGAGCCTGCCGGTTGAGGATTCGGCCACTCTGGGGCGGTCGATCGCGTGGAACACCGCGGGCCAGCTTCATCTGGCCAAATATTTCTGGCCGCAGGTCGAGTTCAACTCCACATGGTTCAGCGGCGGTTCGAACGATGGCAGGAATCAGACCTTCGCCACGCCGGGATTGCTCATCAGCGTAAAGCACCGGCACGGCGAGACTGACCGGCGGCTCGGCTTCTGTGTCGGGGGCGGAATACAAATCGCGACCAGCGCATTTCACAGCTACAACCACGCGATCGCAATCACAACGCGGCTGCTGTTTTAGTTGGCCGCTTTCTTGGCCGCGAGCGTTGGGATGACGGCCCCCTTTCCTGTTCCTTCGGTAATTGTGACGATCCGATCCACGCCCTGCACGGTGAAGTGCTCGATGCCACCGCTGGGCCAATGCACTTCGATGTCGTCGACCTTCGTTGCCAGACCCAGCCCAAAGTGTGGCCGCTGGTCGCCTGTCGAGCCGTAGCTTCCTCCGCTCAACACATCTTCGCGCTGGCGCATGCCGTTCGCGGTCAGATACACGGTTGCGCCGACTGCATCGCGCGGGCTCTTTGATCCGCCCACCAGCTTCAGTTCCAGCCAGTGATTGTGGTCCGGGCTCACGTTGCGCAAGAGCACCGGGTGGCTGTCAATCACATTGATCACGGCATCAAGTTTGCCATCGTTGAAAAGATCGCCCACTGCCATTCCGCGCCCGGAGATCACGTCGGCGAGCCCGGTGCCCTCGACCGCCGGCACCGGCACAAACTTTTTGCCTTCGACGTTGTGGAAGAGCAAGGGCCGCTGGGCCCAGCTCGTGCCCCACGGGTGCCGATCGACTTGCGGGTACACGTGTCCGTCGGCCATCATCAGATCCTTCCAGCCGTCGTTATCGTAGTCCAGGAACGCATCGCCCCATCCGAGGAATGGCACCGTAATCTCGGCGATCCCCATCTGGAAGCTGATGTCGGTCAGGTTGGCGTCGCCCTCGTTGCGATAGAGCACCTTGTAATCATCGGAAAAAGTCGTATTGAAGATATCGACCATGCCGTTGTTCTGAAAGTCGCCGGCCGCAATCCCCATGGAAGCGGTCTCGTGTCCCGCCTCATCAACGGCATAGCCCGACGGGTAGCTCACGTCGTCGAACGTGCCGTCGCCCTTGTTGATGTAAAGGTAGTTGGGTGTCGAGTCGTCGGCCACGAGAAGATCGACCTTGCCGTCATTGTCGATGTCGACAAACAAGGAACTCAGCCCATAATAGCCGGGGGTGTCGGCCACGCCGGCCTTCTGGCTCACGTCGGTGAAGGTGCCGTCGCCGTTGTTATGGAAGAGATGATCGGGCTCGCCCTTCAGGCCGCGCGGTCCGCAGTTCACCTCGACGCCGCGGAAGGTGCAAAACGTATCCGGCACGCCGTTGGCGCCACCCGAGGGCAGATTGTTCCGGTCGAAGTGCACGTAGCCGGGGACGAACAGATCGAGCCGCCCATCGCCGTCGTAGTCGCCCCAGGTGGCGCCAGTGGACCAGTTGCCCAGCGTCACTCCAGCCTTTTCGGCAACGTCGGTGAACGTGCCGTCGTGGTTGTTGCGATAAAGACGGTTCTTGCCCCAGTTGGTTACGTAGAGATCCGGCCAGCCGTCGTTGTCGTAGTCGGCTACGGCGCAGCCAAATCCCCAGCGGTCGTTGGTGACGCCGGCCTTGGCGCTGACATCGGTAAATGTGCCGTCGTGGTTGTTGTGAAACAGCGCGGCGTGCGGCGGCATTTCCTTGCCGTCCAGCGCATCGAAGGTCGAGCCGTTGACGAGATAAATGTCGAGCCAGCCGTCCTTGTCGTAGTCGATCAGGCAGACTCCCGAGCCGTTGGTCTCAATGATGTACTTCTTTTCTTTGGTGCCCATCTTGTGGACCCAGTGCGTGATCCCAGCCTTCTCGGAGATGTCCTCGAAGATGACCGGCCCGCTCGTCACAAAACCTCCCGCGGTGATCGGCCGGTGCTGCTCGTCAAACTGGGCCGGACGCGGAGGGCCCGTCACCTCGCCGCCGGTTGCCGGCTCTTGGGCGGACTGATCGGCGGACGAGACCGATTGGCCGAATGCGACGGCAGAATCGGCCGCCTGTAATAAAAGCAGCGCGGGGGCGCTCGTCAGGATCAGGCCGAACAAAAGGGAAGTACGCAGGGGAAGAATCATCGCAGCAAGTATACGGGGACAGGATAAAAAGCAGGATCGACCGAAAGGTGGAGACCGGATTGGCCGTGCGGTTATCTGCCACCCAATTTGTACGGGATTCCAAACCTTCCGATCTGGATGAGAGGCTTGTCGTTCGGCGGCCAGATGTGCAGGCTCTCCACGCGGTTTGAACCTGGGATTCTGCGAGCCTCGGTCGTGCCCACCAGCGCGCCCGTCGTAGCCACATTGAAGTGCACTTGCAGCGTCTCGCCGTTGTCGCTCCGGGTCCAGCCGAACGCGTACTCGCCGGGCTTGAGAGCAATGCCCCCGATGCGCACAGGCGCCTGCACGATCAGGTAGTGGGAGTACTTGCCATCTGCTGAGTAGCCCGCCGTGATCAGGACAACACCGGCAATAAAACGTCCGCGCTCGTCCACAATTCCCGAGGCCGTGCGCATCTCGGTCTCGATGTGTTCGCTCTGGACAGGCGCTCGCGATGGCAGCACCGACTGGAGTTCCGCCGGCGTGGCCTGCCGCCAGGCCGATTTCAGCGCCGGCGCCGGCAGCGCCGCCGCCAACAGAAAAACTCCGCAGCACAATGCGCTTTTCACCCTGCTCCCAGTTGTCATTTGGGCCTCTTCAACGATTCGAGCGGAACAATGCCGCGCTGAATGGCTGCCGTGGCCGCCTGCGTCCGGTCCGTCACGCCCAGCTTGCCCAGCAGACTGTTGATGTGCGTCTTCACCGTCGCCTCGGAGACTCCCAGCGCAGTTGCAATCTCCTTGTTGCTGTTGCCGCCGACGATATGTTCCAGCACGTCAAACTCCCGCGGAGTCAGATCCTGCGCGCCCATGCGCTCGGCCAGACGCTCGGCGATGGCCGGGGGGATATGCGATTTGCCCGCGTGGACTGCGTGGATAGTGCCAATGAGATCCTCGCTGGTCATTCCCTTTAGCAGATACGCCCGCGCGCCTGCCTTCAGAGCGCGGTAAATATCCTCGTCGCCGTCGTAGGTCGTCAGCACGATGAAACGCGCCTGAGGCTTCTCCATGCGGATGCGCTCGATCACGTCCACGCCGCTCAGTCTGGGCAGCCGCAGGTCAATCAGCGTGATGTCAGGCTGGCGCCTGCGAAACTCAGTGATAGCCTCCACGCCGTCAGCGGCTTCGCCCACCACCTCCAGACCGCTTGCCACCTTCAACAGCGCCACCAATCCCTCGCGAACTACATTATGGTCTTCGACGATCAGTACACGAATCGATTCCGTCGTCATTCTTTGATCCTCCCTTGTTCACGCGCTCTTCCACGAGCCGGCGCGCGTAAACGGACCATCGTTCCCTCACCCGCTTCGCTTCGCACTTCCAATACGGCTCCAATCGTTGCCGCACGTTCCCTCATCCCCACGAGTCCAAACTGCTTCTGGCCAGACTCCAGGGCAGACTCCGCCGCGCCGCCCCGCCCGTTGTCTCTGACTTCCAGTGTGATCGCTTCGGGCCCGTACTCCAAATGAACCCAAAGTTCGCTGGCTCTGGCGTGCTTCTTCACATTATGAATAGCTTCCTGCGCCACGCGAAGTAATTCGCGCTCCACCTCGACCGTCAGAGGCCGGTATGCTCCAAACAGACTGAAGTGCGAAATCAGCCCGTTGACCCCGGCTGCATCCACGATGCGCCGCAGCTTCACCGGCAGCGTGTCCTCGCGCGCATCCTGCGTGCGCAACGCCCAGATGGATTGCCGCGCATCCGCCAGCCCGTGCCGCACATGCTCACGGGCCTTATCCAATTGTTTGGCAGCGTCCTCTGTTTTGTGCTGGCGAAGCAGTTCGGCAAGAACCTCCAACTGGACCGATACGCCTGCATAACCCTGCGCCAGCGTATCGTGGATCTCCCGCGCGATCCGGCTGCGCTCCGCCAATACCGCCTGAAAATCCCGCTGGGCGCGCCCGAGCCGAAGCCTCCACACAAACACAACTGCCCCAGTTCCGGCTGCCAGCAGCAACAGATAGAACCAGAGCGTTTGATAGAAGTGCGGGCGCAAGTCGAAGCTGAGTTGGGCATCGGCTGTACTCCACACTCCGTCGTTGTTGGCCGCCTGCACCCGGAATGTGTATCGGCCGGGCGGAATATTCGTGTAGTACGCAGCGCGGCGCGCGCCGGCCTCGGTCCAGCCGCGGTCGAAGCCCTGGAGCATGTAGCGGTAGCGCACCTTTTGCGGCGCGACAAAACTTAAACCTGCGTAGTCAAACTCGAAATGCACACGTCCCGCCCGCACCTTCAACCAGGAGCCTGCTCCATGCAATGGCTGGGTCACATCGTCCACCGCGAACCTTTCCAGAGCCACCTCTGGCGGAATCGTGTTTACAGGAAAGTGTGTGGGATCCACTTCCACCAGTCCCTTTGGGGTAGCAAACCAAAGAGTCCCCGCGCGCGACCGCCAGGCCGAAGGATGGCTGTTGATTGCCGTCTCGCGGCTGCGCAGCCCATCGGCCGTACCAAACTCCATCGAATGGGAGAAAACCTGCGCGCGATCCTTGCCTCCGATTGCGCGACAATCGCAGCGTGCAATACCGTTGCCTGTGGCAAACCAAAGATGCCCTTCGCCATCGTCCAGGATGGCGTAAATGGTGGTCTGTTCCAGGCCGTCCTCTATCGCGCGGGAGAACCTCTGGCCGTTCCACACCTCCCATCCGTGATCCTGCGTGCCGATCAGCAGCGTTCCGTCACTGCGCGGCAAGAGCGCCGTCACCACGTTGCTTGAAAGTCCGTTCGCGGTGGTGAAGTTGGAGATTGAGCGGCGGTCGAGCCGCGAGAGCCCGGCCAGGGTCGCCACCCAAAGCCTGCCGCCCGCATCGCGCGCCATGGCGCCCACCAGGTCGCTGCCTAGTCCGTTCGCGTGCGTATAAGTTTCCATGCGCGCGCCGTAGAGAAGGTTCTTTGGCCCACTCCTGCCGGTCTCCCAGTGCGTTAATCCGCGCCGCGTGCCGATCCAGAGCGACCCATCGGCATCAACAAGCAACGAACGGATAAAATCGTCGGGCAATCCATCGGCCGAGGTAAACGTGTCCACATGGCTGCCGTGAATCCGGTTCAGACCATCGGGCATGCCCACCCAAAGATCACCATTTGGCGCCGGCGCCAGCGACAGGATCACGTTGCTCGCCAGGCCGTTCGCCACCGTAAGGGTGCGCGAGACACGCCACTCCGCCGAGCCTTCGCCGCGCCTGAGAACATTCACTCCATCTGACTGCGTCCCCACCCACAGCGACCCAGCCGCGTCTTCCACGACGGTGGTGATGCGGTCGGAAGAGAGTCCCTCCCGCGTATCCAGCGTGTGGAATCGCTGATCGCGCAGGATGTCCAAACCATCTGTCTCAGTCCCTACCCACAGATCTCCCTCGCGGTCTTCCTTCAGCGCCAAAATCGAAGCCGTGGACAGCGAATCGGTTAATGGAAAGCGCTCGACTTTGCCATTCGTCCACCGCACCAGACCCGCGTTGGTGCCAATCCAGAGCGCGCCTTCGCGGTCGACCAGAACTGCCTGTATCCGTGTGCCGGGAAGTTCCCTGCCCACGGCCAGGCGAGTTGCCACGCCCGCCGCTTTTCTGCTCAAAGCAAGACGCAGAACGTTTCGATCGCCCGTCAGCGAGATCCCGTTCGGCATCTGTGCTTCAAATAGAGTGACTCCGGGGTACTGTCCCGGCGCAGGGAGCGCCGTAGGAGGAATCGCACCTCCAGTCAAGGGAACAAAGCGATCGCCTGCCATCCGAACAGCGCCCTGTTCCGTCCACACCTCAAGCGCCCCACTGGCATCCTCGTCCAAAGCTAAAATGCCGTTGTCAGGCAGCCCGTCGTTCGCCGTAAACACGCGAGCCGCTCCGTCCTTCCACCGTGCCAATCCAGCGTCTGTCCCAATCCAAAGGGCTCCGCCGCGCGTCTCAAGCAACGCGCGAATGTCAGTGCCCGGCATGGCCGGATTGGAGTTGCGATCGAAGATTTGGAACTTTACACCGTCAAAGCGGACCAGTCCGGCTTCCGTGCCCAGCCACAGAAATCCATCCTGGGTTTGCGCCAAAGCCTGGACGGTATTCTGTGGCAGGCCGTTTTCCATGGACCATGCCTGCCGGCCATAGTTCGCAAGGGGCGTGGAAGGCTCAAGAGCAATAGCGGCTACTGCCCAGCAAAGAAGCACGGGGATGACGATGCGCTGGATTGTGACTCCAAACAGCCCTCTGCCTCCAGATCCCCACACGCAACACGCATCGCGGAAACCAGGCAGGCAGAGGCTCACAGCCATTTTGTCTTACCGGCTGAAATGCACGTAGCTGCGCCCTGCATAAAGGCGGAAGCCATGGGCGCCATCGACGGTCACCTGCATGGGACGGGGCCGGCTCATGACGGTGTCCGTCGCCGACTGCGCCGTGAGCACATCGTGCCCACCCAAGTCGGTCACCAGAAATCTGCCACCATCCAGAAAACCAAAGCCGTAGGCCCCTGCGGGCAAAAGCTTGCCACCGATCTTCAGTGGAACTTCAGCGATCAGATAGCCCTGATACTTGGCCGCCAATCCGGAGGAATAACCGCTGGTGTCAACCAGGCTGGCCAGCATGTAATGCCCATCGGTGAACTTGACGCCCGCGGAATTGCGCACCTGCACTGGCGCGCTCTGCCCGTCGTAATACACCGTTGCCGGGAACAGCTTTTGGAGCTCGGCCGGCTTCAGCACGGTATTCGCGCCGGATTGAGCACTTGCCCAGCCTGACGCCCCCAGCACGACCATGACGGCCGCGCAAGTCATCACTCTTGTCATCGTCTGCAACTGCATCGTGAGTCCTCCTCGATCAAACTGCTCCAGAAGTATCCTATACCGGCGATCGTTCCGAAAACTATGTCTTCCGATGAGTAATGGCATGCCGGCGCCGGGGTAAATCGATAGAACCGTTGGAAATCGATGGAACCGCGATCCACGCCATAGAAGACTCCCGTCTCTATCAGCGTGTCATCGAGGATGGTGAGGCCATGAGCCTTGCCGCCGATCACACGAAGTGCAGTGGGGATTTTGCCGCGCGGATCGTACCGGGTGTACATCTTTACGGCGGCTTTGCGGCGCTGGAACCTGGCTGGCCTGCTTGAAGCCGCACCGATTCTGCCGCGCACTGCACTAAAATGGACAGAAGCATTGAATCCGTCCCGGCAGAGCCTTTCTTCTGCCCGCGCAGGCAGGATGACTGTGCCCATGTCCAGTTTTCGCGATTTGTGCAAGACCGGCCTGCTGGCTGGCGTCCTATCTGGCGTCGTGTTCGCCGCGTCGGCCCAGAACGTACGCTCTCCGGCCTGTGTTGGGCCACCGTCGCTCGAATCGCAACTCCGCGCCCATCCCGGCGACCTCGCCGCGCAGCGCATCGAACTGCGCACGCTGGTCCTCACAGGCAACAACGCCGCCGCCGACCAGCTCGTCACCCTCCGCGAGGGCGCGGGTCAGGTCAAAGGCCGCTCTTTCCGCTGAGTCGGGTTGACGGGCTTGCTTTGCGAACCCCGCGCGATTCCGCCTCAGCCGCGCCTGCACGCAACTGGATGTAACCCGTCGAGGCAGGATCGCACCAATCGCAGACGCTTTGCGCCATCGAGCTCCGTGTCGCTGGCGGCGCCTGCCTGCGCATCCCCCGCAGCCAGCTTCCCAAGCCGGCGCTTTGCGCAAGGCATTGAATCTGCGTCTGCGCAAGACGCTCCCTTGCAAACAGAGTTCTGCAGTCACGCGCAAAGACTTCCTGAACGCAGAAAGATGAGTTACCTGAATTTGCCCTCGATTTTATACACTACGGGATCGATGTCCATCCGAATGTGCTTGAAAGCCTGATGTAGCCTGCTTTTCTGCCACCCTGAGGAACCATTAGAGTAACTTGGATTCTTTGCTCGTAGTGTTCATAATATACACTACATATGAGCTTTATTCGCCGAATCAAACGCGGGGGCCGAGTCTATCTCGCAGAGGTCGAGAATCGCCGCATCGATGGCAAAGTGGTCCAGCACCACATTCGCTATGTCGGTCGCGAAGCCGACGACAAAACCATCCTGGCCGCATCCCTATCCGAAGCCGAGATAGAACAGGTCAAGCTATACGGCCCCTTGCTCGTACTCCATCATCTGGCAAAGAAGATTCATCTACCCGAGCGACTCGGCCCTTATAGTCGGGAAATCCTCAGTGTATTTGTTTAGCGGCCATGTGCCGGGATCAAGTTCAGGGACTTGGGCTGGGGTAGACAGAGCAATTGTTGGAGGA
>JBMFHB010000036.1:0-32953 GCA_049977045.1 Occallatibacter sp. | reverse complement strand
ACAAAGTTTGCTGCAGTTTCTCTGTTTATCGCCTCTGCTTGCGTAGCAAGCGCAGCCACGTATCCATCTGCACCGTTCCCGATGCCACCTTCCGCGTATCCATCTGCACCGTTCCCGATGCCACCTTCCGCGTATCCATCTGCACCGTTCCCGATGCCACCTTCCGCTCACTGAATTGCGCGTTGAATTTTGGGCATGATTTCGGTCGTATGATTCTGATCAGGGTTTGATCTCACAGCAAATCCCCCCTCTTGGGGGGATTTCTTTTTGTGTACAACCTAGTAGCGGAGTTGCGCAATTTATCCTTGGTTCGTCGGTAATTCAGATAAACTGTAGCGGTGAGCTTTGATACCGCACTTTGGCTTGCTGGCGACATCGCGGAAGCGGTCATCATCGTCCTGTTTATCTATCGCCGCTTGTGGCGTATCTTCCCTGTGTTTTTTCTGTATGTAATCCAATCTATGATGGGTGACGTTGGATTGGCTATCGCCATCCACAGTGATCGTCGGGGTTACGCAACGTGGTACATGGTTGAGACGATATTGGATTCAATCCTGCTCTTCGCAGTCCTCGTCGAGCTTGCGTGGTCCATTCTCCGGCCGGTGCGGGCCTCTCTCTCGCGGCGTGCGCTCATTCCGGTCAGCGGCTTCATCCTGGCTGTCGGCGCGGTAGTTTGGCCATTTGCCTCTCTGTCTGGTCTTGCCGGTGCGACCGGGGAATTGCGATACCTCGTGCAGCTTCAGCAGACTGTCTCCATTCTCCAGAGCGTTTTCTTCCTTGCATTGGTTGCGAGCAGCCAGGCGCTGTCGATTGGATGGCGCGACCGCGAGCTGCAGATTGCTTCCGGCCTCGGCCTTTTTTCTATGGTCAATGTGGCGGCAGCGCTGCTGCGCACCCATCAGACCGCACTCATCCAATACAAGCATATGAATCAGGCCCTCATTGGCGCGTGGCTTTGCACTTTGCTTTATTGGACCGTGAGCTTTATGCGTAAAGAAGCGGAACGCCGCGAGTTTACTCCGGAGATGCAGCGGGTTCTCCTGGCCGTGGCCGGAGCCGCGCGCGCAAGCCGGGTTGTACTTACTGAATCTCAAGCCGGAAGGCCGCATCGGCACGACCAACATTAATATTGGCCTCGCGCTTGGCCACATGCAAAATTCGAGAATGTTCAGATGCAGTTTCCCTCAGGGGCTAAAGCCCCATCATTTTATTGGCTTTATTGGCACGACTGAAGTCGTGCCCTTTCAAAGCCGCGACTGAGCAATGAATTTTGCAAGTGGCACGCTTGACTGGCATCACCACAACCTTTCCCGGATCGGATGAGGACGAGTGGATCTCGATACTGCGAGCAATCTTTTTTCTATCGTGCTGGCGTCGCTGCTTGTTGCTGCGATGGCGAGTAAGCGGGCCTTTCGCTCTTCACCGGCTTTTTTCGCGTATGTTGGCTTTGACCTCGTAACCGGTGCGGTCGGATTGGCAATCTATCTGCGGAGCGGCATTTCCTATTGGTACTGGGGCTGCCTTGCTTTTGAAGTTGCAGGCGATTTCCTGCTCTATTTTTGGGTTCTGCTTGAGACGGCAAGGAGCTTGTTGCGCTTCAATCGGGAAAATTTGCCGCAAACGCAGATCGCCGCGTGGTTTTTTGCCGGAACTGCTGTCCTGATCTTTACCCTTTCCAGATGGACAGTAGTCCCAGACCGCTCTTTCTTCTCAAACGCTTATGTACTTGGCATGCGCGCCACCTCGGTTCTTCAGTTTGCTGGCTTTCTGGCCCTGATTTTATGGAGCAGCCTGCGCAAGCTGCGCTGGCCTGAGCGGGAACTGCACATTGCCACGGGACTAGGCGTCAACGTCTTCGCATGGTTTCTAGTCGCGCTGTTACATGCCCGCTGGACCGGCGGGCCGGCCTATCACTGGCTGGACCAGGGCGGTCAGGCGGTCCAATTAATCGCACTGGCGTACTGGCTGCATTTCTTTCTGATCTCGGCGCCGCGAGAAGATCGGGCCCGCAAATCGGCTGAGGAGCGCAACAGTCAGCGCAGCCGGGACAAGTCGGAAATGATTTCGCGCTGCGATCTTGCCGGGGGTGAGCTCCCGCGCAAGTCGTCGTTTGGAGTCCGCCGGTCCCTTGCCGGCGAAGAAGCGGGTTCGCCACAGAGGCTCAAGGATGCGATACGGCGGCCGCGCGTAGCTGTCTAATTCTGCCGGGGAGTTCCATGAACCGTCGCGATCTTTTGAAGCTCTCGTCCTATGCCGTGGCGGCTGCATCGTCGCCCATGCTTGCGAAACCGGCCCCGGCCCATGCTGCAAGCGGCTCCGTTGCGCGATGGGATTGCCTCGAACTCGCGTTTCCCGGGCCGTCCACGGGCAATCCGTTCGTCGAAGTTTCGCTCACGGCTACCTTTCGCCGGAAGAACCGCGCGCTCACCGTCGAGGGCTTCTACGATGGCAACGGCGTGTACAAAGTCCGCTTTATGCCCGACGAACTGGGCGAATGGTCGTGGACCACGGCGAGCAATGTGCAGCAGCTTCACGCGAAGGCCGGCATCTTTACGTGCGTCGCGCCGGAGAGTGGCAATTCTGGCCCCGTTTCGGTGCGCGACGGCTACCACTTTGCCTACGCAGACGGAACTCCCTATGTGGAATGCGGGACGACCTGTTATGCATGGGCGTTTCAGCCAGAGGCTACCGAGCGCCAGACCATCGCAACGCTCACGGCTTCGCCCTTCAACAAACTGCGCATGTGTCTGTTCCCCAAGTGGTATCAGCACAACCGCAAGGAGCCGCCGCAGTATCCTTTTCCGCGCGCGCGGGAAAGCAACAACTATTCGACGTTCAACGCGGCGTACTTCCAGCACTTCGATCAATTGATCCTTGAATTGCGCCGCATCGGCGTGCAGGCCGATCTGATTCTTTTTCATCCTTACGACAAGTGGGGCTACCAGTCGATGCCGGCCGAGGTCGACGACCGGTATCTGCGCTACGCGATTGCGCGCTTCAGCGCCTATCGCAATGCGTGGTGGTCGCACGGCGGCGTGTTGCATGGCGCCAGTCCCGCGAAGATCGCCTTCCTGCGCGAACTCCTTGAAGAAACGATCGCTATCGGCCCCGGTCCAATCGGATTCACCAACTTCAACAGCGATCCCATGGGCGCGCGCCGCGCCAACGACTCCGTCATTTTCTACTACTTTGACGAGCACCAGCCCGCGGAAGGAACGTTCGAGCTGCCCGCCGGCAAGACCTATACCGCCGAGTACATCGATACGCTCGCGCTCACGCGCACGCCGCTGGCGGGCGAGTACTCCGGCAAGGCGCAGGTCAAGCTGCCCGGCAGGCCGTGGGGATCTCTCTGGTTCCGGCAGAAAGCCTGAGCGCGAAGCAGAGCCGCTTTGCTGTTCGAGCCGCACACACGCGACAGCCGTCGAGGATCTGGTGCGAACCCAACATCCGGGCGCTGCCGGTAAGCAACCTATTGACAGCAAACGTGTCTAATTGATCGAGGTCATTGCGCGAATCATTCCGCCGGCTAGATCCCGATATTCGCCAGGCGTTACGTGACAGTGCTCACCAACGATTCGCACCTTGCGGGACACCGATACGACTTTTCATCATTCGGTTTTTCAAGGTGATGCATACTGAAAAGGAGAGTGGAAGCCAACCTAACCCCCAAAGGAGACGGATGCTCTCGAATCGTCCATTTCGGTTTTTGATTTTTTTCTTTCTTCTCGCAGGGGTATTTTTGTGTCCCTGCTGTCGCGCGCAGGCGGCGCTGCTGATGGAGGAGCCGTATGGCTTCTTCGGCGCGCTGAATCCAACCGGGCACAACGCCATCTATTTTGAGCGCATCTGCGCCGCGACCCCCGTAAAGCTGCGGCGCTGCCAGCCCGGCGAGTTGGGCGCGGTCATCGCGCGCTATCAGGGGATCGACGGATACGATTGGGTGGCGATCCCTCTGGTTCCCTATCTCTACGCGGTCGAGAATCCCGCTGACGTGCCCGCGCGCGTCGACCGCAACACGGTTATGCGGCTCAGGAATCGCTATCGCGAGAGCCATCTCGACAGCTTCGGCGACAAGTTGCCCGCGGGGAATCTGATCCACGGCGGATGGACGCAACTGGTGGGCGCGGCCTATGAGCGGCGCATCTACGCCTTCCGCTTTGCGACGACACCCGAGCAGGACGAAGCACTGATCGAGCAGATGAATGCAGGCCCCAAACGCAGCCGATTCAATCTGCTGTTCAACAACTGCGCCGACTTTTCGCGCGTCATCCTCAATCACTACTTCCCGCACAAGTTCAAGCGCAGCTTCTTTCCCGACGCCGGCATGACCACGCCCAAGCAGATTACGTACAAGCTGGCGCGCTATGCGCGCAGGCATCCCGAGACAGACCTGACGGTCTTCGAGATTCCGCAGATTCCCGGCTACCGGCGCAGCAGCGGTTCCGTAAAGGGCATCGACGAGTCGTTTGTCACCACCGCCTACGCCGTTCCGCTTGTCGTGGCGAATCCCTATCTTGCCGGCGGCCTCTTTGTGGACTACCTGGTGCGCGGACGCTACCATCTCATCCCCAAGCACCCTGAGGTTCTGGGCCCGCAGAATCTTGCCGCATTGACAACCGAGCAAGCGTCTGAACCGGATCTTGCAAACGCCGGAGATTTCCAGGATAGGCCTTCGACGGCAATAGCAAGCACGAGCTTCGAGGCGTCCGGCACTGCGTCAGGCGGCTCAGAAACGATGCGGCCTTCGGAAGGATTTCAATCCGACGCGCAATGAATCGCGCAGCGTCCAGTCTGGCTGCCGTGCGAACTGCCTGCATTCCGCGAGGCTCCCTCCGCAAGCCGAGGGTTACGCATCTCAACCGAAGTATGCGGTCAGCGTGAGAACGAGCAGTGTCAATCCGATAAAGATGGCCGTGAATCCCACCACCCTGGAGAACTTGACGAGCCAGGCTGGCGGCGCAGTGCTCAACTTCTTTTCAAGCTCGCCGCGTTTGGAGTTGCGCTCGTACTCGAGAGGCCGCTTGTGCTTGAACTCTTCTTCGCTCTCGACGCCGGTGAAGATCACCATGTCCATGGGGAAGCTGTCGGGGCGCAGGTGCGTATTGACGAAGTGGATCGAGAAGATAAACAGGATGGCGAGCAGGCCCTCTTCGCTGTGAATGACGAGTACGGCATTGAGCGCCCATCCGGGCAGGAAGTGCGCAAAGAAGGGCGCAAACCACATGGCGTAGCCCGAGAAGCCGATGACGACCATGCCCCAGAAGACCGCCCAATAGTCGAACTTCTCCCAGTAAGCGTAGCGATCGAACTTCGGTTTGGGGCCGAGGCCGAGGAACCAGCGAAAGTGGCCAAAGAGATCCTTCGCGTCTTTCCAATTCGCGACCATCGAGGTTGGCCCCCAGAAGATGCCCTTTTCACGATTCAAGAAGGCGCGCTTGAACACGTCCTTCACGTGGATCAGGAATGCAATCGTCAGCACTACGGCGCAGAGCTTATGGAAGAAGAGGATGGCGCCGAATCCGCCCACGGCGGAGGCGAACTTGCGCGCCCAGAAGCTCTCGCTGAAGCGGATGGGGAGTCCTGTCGCCGCCAGGCCCAGAAACGTGGTGAACAGCACTGCGTGCATATATCGCTGTTCGCGCGAAAAGCGCAGATAGTATTTCTCCTGGCCGCCGCTCGGCGGATAAGCGCCTGCCTGCTTCAGCTCAGTCATGCTTGCCTCCATTGGCCGCTCGCCGCGGCGAGTGATTCATCTGCTTCAAGCGCGAACGCACGACCCACAGAATGGTGTGCAGCAGGAAGAACGTCAGCACGCCGATCAACAGCAGGTTCATAAACAGCCGCACAAAATAGAGCCCCGGGTTCAGCTTGCGGTCCCGCGCATTGGCGTGCGGCTGATACCGGACGAAGCTCGCATTGGCGTCGGCGTGGCACTGGCGGCAGGTGGCGATCAGGTTGGCCGGGTTGATGGGCGACGCTGGATCGCTGGCCGGCCGCACGTCGTGCGCCCGGTGACAGTCCCAGCAGCGCGCCGTCTCCACGTAGCCGCCCAGCGAACCCAGTTGCGAGTGGAAGGTGTCGCGGTAGGTGGAGAACTTGTCCTTGTGGCAGTTGCCGCAGATCGGCGTGGACTGCATGCGAAACTGAGAGCCCGTGGGCTGCAAGATGGCGTGCGCCGTGTGGCAGTCTGTACAGACCGGCGCCTTCAGGTCGCCCTTTGCAATGGCCTGCCCGTGGATGCCGGCGTTGTATTCCATCTCGATCTTGGCGTGGCATTTGCCGCAGGTGGCCGGGATGTTGGTTTTGTACGTCGGACTCTGCGGGTTGGTGCGGCTCAGGATGTGGTGCGAGCCGTGGCAGCTCTGGCAGTTGGCCGCCACCAGCAGCCCCTCCTGGCTCAGCGCGAAGCCGTGAATGGAGTCGATGTAGTTGGGGTAGATGCTGGGCAACCCGTGCTTGCGCGCCATGCCGTTGTTACTGTGGCACTGGCCGCAGGTCTTGGGCACGTTGAGGGGATAGACGGCCGAGCGCGGATCGGTCTTGGGGTAGATCTCGTGCGCGTTGCCATGGCAGCTTGTGCATGGATGATCCTTGCCGTCAGCATGCACACTGGTGCTGAGCTGGGTCGCTTCATCGGCATGGCAGGTTTTGCAGTCAACCGGCGCAATCTTGTCCGGATGGGGATAACCCTTGATGCCGGTGTGGCAGTTGTTGCATTGCAGGCTGCCGTGAATGCTGCCGCCGAACTTTTTGCCGTCGACGGAGATGCTGTGGCCGTTGCTGTCCGTCATGCTGGAGTCGCCGTGGCATGCGAGGCAGTCCTGTGCGCGGATCGGCCGTGGGGCTAACGCCAAAAAGCCCAGGCCAGCCGCAAACGCCAGGCCGTGAACGATCGAAGTTGCTTTCTTCCATGCGGCGAGATTCATCCGGCCGTCTTCCTTCCCTTGGGTGAAGAAGGCACGTGTTCGCAGACTCGTAGCTCTCGGCGGACTCTGTCGTCTCTCTACCCATCTTTTACGGGGAAGCGCAGTTCCAATGTGATTCTTTTTGCCGCTTGCGGCAGTGACAGTCATCACGGGCGAGCCGATACGGATCACAAGGATACAAGGCGCGGATCACAGGGCGGGATGAGTGTTCGCGGTGTAACTTGCAGAAAACGCGGGAATAAGTCGGGGAGCGAGGGCGCCTGCAGGGCAGCCAAGGAGGGTAAGACGGTAAACGATGCGAAGCTGGTTCGGGAGTCGCCTGTTGTGGGCAGGCTCGCGCCCGCCGTCATTCACGAACTCCCAGCGGCTGGCCGCCAGTTCTTCCCTTACTTCTGAGTTAACATTGCATGGCGCTCGCCATGATATCTACTTTGGCCGCAACGAGCCGGGCCATTCCTCTTGTTAACCCCCTGCTCGTGATACGGGTCACATGCCTCTATGCCTCTGGTTGAGGAAAATAGAACCGCTAATAGAGGAGACCCTCCATGGGCACAGTTGCAATGCCTGAAACGAAGACGATGCTTACCCTTCCCGGTGACGCGGTGCGGCAGATTCTCTGGCGCTTTGCCGACCGGTTCGACCTGCAGATGCTGGTGCAATCGGCGCGTGGCGTGGCGCGTGGGACCGTGGCGCGGCTGGTCGCTTCGGGTGAGCGCAATACGCACGAGTGGACAGCAGCCAAAGACGAAATGCTCGACGCCTTTGACCGCGCGGGCATCACGGCGGCCTTCATGGAGCCCGAAGAGGGCGGATTTATTGCCGGGCCCAAGAATCTGGCACTGGGTCTGGCGGCCTTCGAGCTGGCGTGGGTCGACGGCGGCGCGGCTACGGCGAGCCTCGCCGGTTTCCTCGCGCTCTCGCCCATTCACGAGCGCGGCACGCCGGAGCAGGTGCGGCGCTATAAAACCCTCTCCGCTCCGCCGCAGCCCGGCGAGGATCGCAAGCCATGGCGCGGCGCCTTCGCGCTCACGGAGCCGATTCCCTATGTGGGCGTCGACGCTGGCATGTTGAGCGGCAAGTTGCGCATCGTCGAGTGGAAGGACGGCGAGGAGCCAATCCTCGAAGTCGACAAGCGCGGTCGCTTTATCACCGGCATAGCCTTTGCCAACTTCGTCACTGCGGCGGTCAACACTTGCGATCCGCGCATCAAGGGCAGTTGTGTGATCATCCTCGAAGAGACCGACCCCGGCGCCTTCGATCGCGGCACCGCGACCAAGAAGCTCGTGCACCAGCTCTCTTCGACCGGCGATCCCGTCTTCAACCTGCGCGTTCCCGCGAGCCGCATCGTGGGCGGCTACACGGTGAAGGATGGCGTGATCGTGCCCAACTTCAATCACAGCGAGGTGATCGAGGCTGTTTTCCGGCGCACGCGCGTGCCAGTGGGGTTGATGACAGCCGCGAAGCTGCTTTCGGCCGTCGAGCCAGTGATTCGCTATCAGCGCCAGCGCTATCGCGGGGCCGAGGGCGCCAAGCCCGGGTCGGTGCGCTACGAGCAGGGCCTCCAGCAAAGAGAAGATGCGCTGCATCGGCTGGTGGATGTGTGGGCCACGGGTGAAGCGGCCTCGTCGCTTGGCTTTGCCGCGGCGCGGCTGTTTGACGAGCTTGACCCGCTCGAAAAGCAGAAGACCGCAATCCTCAAGGACCGCGGCATCGCCGGAGGACGCGCCGAGATGAAGGCGCTCAAGGAGAGCGAGCAGCGCGCCATTGAACTCCTGAAGCTGAAGGAAGGCGATCCGCGCCGCGCGGAGCTTGCAGCCGATCCGCTGGTGCAATTCGTTCTGAAGGACTCCGAAGCCAACGTGCTTTGCCCCGCGACCAAGCTCTGGAACACCGGCCACGGCGCCAACATGATGCGCGAGGCGGTGAGCCTGATGGGTGGCTACGGCATCACCGAGGATTGCCCGGGATTCCTCGCAAACAAGTGGATGGATGCGCAACTCGAAGCCACTTACGAAGGCCCCGAAGCCGTGCAGCGCCGCCAGTTGACCGTCACCATGACGGGTGAGGTCTTCCTGGCGCAGTTCGCGGCGTGGACCGCGGAGATGCGCCGGATTGCCTCGACGCGTCCCGGCACTGGCGCGTGCACCCTGGCCTCGGCGATGAACCTGTGGACATGGTCGCTCCACTACCTGCAGAACGCGACCGACCCGGCAGGCGGCAAGCTTTATCATGGCCAGCGGCAGGGGGTAACCTTCGCGCTCGCCGACGCGCTCAGTTGGCTGATGGCCTCGCGCTGCCAGATTTTCGACGTGCTTGAGCTGGAATCGCGCGGCGCAAGTGACGCCGTCGCCGCCGAGGGGCTTGAAGGCACGGTGCAGTTCCTGAGCGACCTTTGCCACGTTCAGGCCGCCGCGGCTGCCGGCGAAGTCTCACGCATCTGCGCCGAGCTGGTCTTTGGCTACACGCGCCATCCGGCGTGGGACGAGGAGGAGCATCGCAGTTGCTTCCTCGCGGCCGAACTCGAAGAACTGGAAGAGACCATGCCGGGCATCATGGCGATGGCTGTTGACGTTGTCGAGATCGACGGCAGCCATCCGCAGAAGGCAGGCCCGTGCGCGGGATGCGTGGGATCGAGCGAGTTCCTCCGCCTGCAAAGCCGCCTGACGATGTGCCTGACGGGCGCGCGCCTGGCCAAGGACCGCGCCGCCGACACCATCAGCAAAGTGATGATTCCCGAGGCGCTGGACTACCCCGCGGCTGGGCCAGCATGAGCGAGCCGTTCGACCACTTCGAGATTGATCGCCAGACGATGGAAGTCGACATCGCCTGCGCCGGGTTTGGCCCCGCGACAGGCGGATTTCTGACCACGCTCACCGAGGCCTGGAACCGGAATCCCGCTGACCCCGCATTTGAAAGCCGCGTGACGCCGGGGATTCCGCTGCAGGTGGTCTGCTACGAACGCGCCGACGACCTGGCCGCGGGCGTGAGCGGCGTGGTGACGCGCGCCCAGGGCATTCGCGCCAGTTTTCCCGCGCTCGACCCGGCGCAGATTCCCATGGCCGCCGAGGTCAAGCAGGAACGCATCTTTTATCTGCTCGATCCCATCGGCGCCAGCAAGCGTTCCGCGCTCCTGCGCTTCGGGGATTTTTTTCTTGGTCTTGGAGGAGGACGGTGGGTCAAGGACGACGCCTTCGAGCTGCCGTGGGCGCCCGCATTTCTTCACAAACACGGCGGCCTGATTCTTTCGATCGGCCAGTTCAACCAGTGGGTTGCGTCGCAACTGATGGCGAGCGGCTTTGTGCAGATCTGGCCCGGCATGCCCGCGACCGCGCCTATCTTTTCATGCGCCCCCGATGCGCAGCACCGCGGCGTCGCCGGTCTGCGTCTGGCCGATCAGGGCGTCGACAAGCTGGGCGCGCCGGCAGACGGCTTCATGGCCGGCATGGATGTGCACGCGCAACTGACCGTCGTTGGCGACGGCCCGGTGGGCGCCATCGGCCAGCAGCTTGACCGGCGCTTCGGGCTGCCGCACGGCCACGCGCATCGCGAGTGGGCCCTCGGCATGAAGTTCGTGATCGAGCTGCCGGAGGATACGTCGCTTGAAGCGGGAACCGTCTGGCACACCTTCGGATTTCCCGAGCCGGAGATCTTCGGCTTTCTCTACGTGCATCCTGAGCGTCTTGTCTCGGTTGGAATCTTTGTTCCGTCGTGGCTCGGCAATCCGCAGCGCACCGCCTATCGCTACCTGCAGCACTACATTCAGCATCCCGCGCTCTGGCGTTACCTCAAGGACGGCACACTGCGCTCCTGGGGCGCGAAGTCGCTCGAAGAATCCGGTAAACACGGCGAGCCGTTCCTTGCCGGCGACGGCTTTGCGCGCATCGGCGAGGGTTCGGGCTCGACCAACATGCTCACCGGCTCCGGCGTAGACGAGGCCTGGACCACCGGCGTCGAACTCGGCGAGGCGGTCCTCGAACTGCTTCGCGCCGGCCTGCCGTTCTCGCAGGAAAACCTCGCCAGAACTTACGAAAAGCGCCGGCGCGCGAGTTGGGTCGAGCAGGGCGCGCTCCAGGCGCAAAACGCCCGCAATGGTTTTCACAAAGGATTTGTTCGCGGCCTCATTGGCATGGGACTGGCGGGTCTGACCAGCGGCCGTCTCTCGCTCGGCGCGCGGATTCCGCCCGCGCCCCGGCAGATTCGCTCCACTCAGCCCGGCAGCCAGGCCGATCTCGATCTGCGCAAGGCCACCGCGCTGGCTCTCGAAAACGGCCGGCCGCTCCACGACGCGCTCATGTCGGCGCGAGGCTGGCCCGAGATTGCCTATGATGGCTGCCTGCTCGTTACACATCAGGACGCGCTGCTGATGGGCGGCAAGGTTCAGGCCATGCCAGGCTACGCCGACCATGTGGTTTTCCTCGACCGCCAGCGCTGTATCTCGTGCCAGGAAAAGACCTGCATCGCCATGTGCTCGGGCCAGGCCATCACGCTCGGCGCGGACGGCGCACCCGTCTTCGAGCGCGAAAAATGCGTCCACTGCGGCGCTTGCCTCTGGAATTGCCCGCACTCGCCCGATGGCGAACGCGGCAACATCGAGTTCCAGGCTGGGTCTGGTGGGTTGCACAGCGGGGAGAATTGACGGAAAGAAATCAGGCGTAAAATAATGAATGCGAGTTCAGGAAGATGACGATTCAACTCAATCCCGAGCAGGAGCGTGTTGTCGGGCAGGCCATCCAGGCAGGCCTGATTCGCACGCGCGAAGACGTGGTCGAGATCGGGATTGCAGGTATCCGGATGCGATTGAAGGCGAGTCACGCTCACGCGCGTCCGCAATCCACCGACGAGTGGCTGCGCGAGATCGCCGCGTGGAGCGGAAGCCACCAAACAGGATCGCCCTTGCTGCCGGACGAAGCCCTCGACCGGGAATCCATCTACGGCGAACGCGGCCTCTAGAATGGCGGTCCTGATCGATACCAATATTCTTTTGCGCCTCGCGCAACCCCATCATCCCAGCGCGCCCATTGCCGTGCGAGCCTTGCGCCTGCTACGCGAAGCGAATGAAACCCTTCATCTTACACAGCAAAACCTCGTCGAGTTCTGGGCGGTAACGACGCGGCCCATCGAAGCCAATGGCCTGGGCTGCACGACGCAACAGGCTGCGGCGGAGAGCAGGACTTTGCGGCGGCTGTTTGCGCTCCTGCCGGAGCTGCCGCTGCAGGATGAGTGGGAGCGAATTGTCACTCAATACCTCGTGTCGGGCAAGAGCGTTCACGATGCGCGTCTGGTTGCGGCGATGACAGTGCATGGAATCGACAGCATTCTGACGTTCAATACGCATGATTTTTTGCGCTATACGGAGATTCAAGTTATCGATCCGGCGAACAGCTTGTAGAGAAAGTACGGTTTTGAAAGTGCAAGGCTTCAGTCGTGCCGCAAGTTGCGTAACATGCGCGGGACTCAAGCCCATGAGGGAAGAAAACGATGTCGAATCCGCTTCATATCGTCGTCTGCGCCGGAATCGTACCGGACCCATTGCAGACGCTGGAACCACTTGCAACGCCCACCGGCCCCGGCCTCAAAAATGAGATGGTGCTGCCGGCGGTGCTCGATCCGTGGGCCGCGAGCGCGCTCTACGAAGCCGCAGCCCTGGCCGCGAAGAATCCCGGCAGCAAACTCTGGCTGGTTGCCCTCGGCCCCAAGGCCAAGCTGCAGCAGGTGATGATGACCGTGGCGCAGAAGGTCGCCTTCGAGCTTGTGCCCGTGGACGGCCCCATCGGCGGATTCCCCGACGCGCACGCGACGGCGGCGACCCTGTCCTCGGCGATTGAGTCGATCGCCGCGCTGGATCGCACGAAGCTGCTCCTGTTTGGCGGTTGGGAGTCGGCCTCGCGCGGTGCGGGCATCACGCTGCAACTGATCGGCGAACGGCTCGGCATCGGGGACCAGTTCTTCGGCGTCGACGAGATCTCGCTCCGCGACGGCGGATCGTTTGAAGTGCTGGAGCGAGTGGAGGGCGGCAGACACCAGGTTTCCGTCTGCGCCGGTACGCCCGCCGTGCTCGGCTGGGCCACGGGCAATCTGGCCGAGCCGCGCAACAATCCGCAGATTGGCATGGCGAACATGCGCACCATCATGCCCGCGTTGCAGAAGGCGCAAACCGCAAAGCTCGACGCCAACTCGCTGAGCTACGTTTCGGTCAATCTCCCCAGGCAGCAGCGCGAAACCCGCGTGGAAAAGAACATGACGCCTGACCAGATCGCCGCGGAGCTGGTGGAATGGCTCGGGAAAGACAGTTAACAGTGGTCAGTGAACAGAAACCAGAGGCCAGCAAATAGCCCGCGACAAACAGCTTCAAGCAGACGCGACGTAAGGCCCGCTTCAGCTGGCAAAAGACGGTAGCTCCAGGTGCAAGCCTGGGGAACGGATTCGACAACAGACGCCAGCCCCCGCAAGGGGTGTTAGAACCGCTTGTCAGTACCGAAAATCATCGTAAACAGATTCGGGGATTTGGCCCTGGAGGGAAGTTGAAGATGGAATCAATCCTGGTTTTGACTCACGCCGATGAATCCGGCGTTGCACTCACCCGGGCTTCGCTGGAGGCTGTCACTGCGGGCATGGAACTGGCCGCGCGGCTCGGCGCGACACTGAAGATTGGCATCGTGGCCGCCGATCCGCACTCTTTGTCCAGGGGGCTGCCGTGTGCGGCGCTTGCCGTTGCCGATCCCGCCTTTGCGCAGCCGCGCTTTGCCTCCGACGCCGCGGCGTGCGAGGCCCTTTGCCGCGCCGCGGCAGCGAGCATCGTTCTCGCGCCCGGGAGTTCGCGCTTTGCGCGCGTGATGGCCGCGGTTGCGCATCGCGTTGGCGGGCTGATTGACACGCACATTACCGCTCTCGGCGGCGAAGCGGCAATTGAGGCCACGCGCTGGTTCTACCGTCAGCGCATCGAGGCTGTCGTGACACGCACGGCGCGGCCGTGGTTTCTGCTTTTGGATGCGGGTACCCATGCTGCCTGCGCGGGTGAAGGCGCGAACGCGGCCATCGAGATCGTTCCGGTCAACCTGCCCTCGTTGCGCACGGAGGTTACGGGCATTCGCGCGCCCAGGCAGGATGAACAGACCATCCGCCCCGACGCGAAGCTGCTTTTTGTTGCCGGCGCCGGCTGGACCAAGAAGCAGCCCGACGGCCAGATTCACATCGACGAAGCCGGCAAGCTGATCCTCGACTTTCTGCGTCTCTCCGGCGCCTCGCTCGGCAGCTCCAAGTCGCTCGTTGACCAGGGCGGTGAAGGGCATTCGGTGCTTCCATTTCTGACGCATTTGAATCAGATTGGGCAAACCGGCGCCACGCCGCGCCACCCGAAGGGCCTCTCGACCTGTTGCCACGGCGAAGAGCCGCATGTCGTCGGCTGGCGTTTCATCGGCGAGCGGCGCGCCATCTCGCTCGACCCCAACTGCGGCTGGACCCGCGGCAAGGCCGACGTCGTCTACATCGCCGACGCGTTTCAGGTGATGGCGAAGGTGAATGAGACGCTGGCACAGGGCTAGGTTCCTGACAGCGTGAATTGGTTCCTTGAAGTTCGTGCTATCCCACCCTTTCACCCAAAAAACGGGCGAAAGGATGGGGGCACGGAAGGTTCTTCTTCATGCGGTCAAAGGCCTGGCTGGTCGCCGGCAGCTTGCTGCTGCGAGCAGGAGGCTGCCGGTCGATTCCAGATCCCTGTCTTCCGCATTCACCGGCCGCAGGTGGCGTTGTGTTACGGTGAAAGATTGGAGTATTCGAACGCCATGAAACCCATTAGCGACTTCATCAAGCAGCATTATCGTCACTTCAACGCCGCTGCGCTGGTCGATGCGGCCGAGGCCTACAACAAGCTGCTCGCCGAGGGCGGCAAGATGTTTGTCACCATCGCCGGGGCGATGAGCACGGCTGAACTCGGCCTGTCGCTGGCCGAGATGATCCGCCAGGACAAGATTCACGCCATCACCTGCACGGGCGCGAACCTCGAAGAGGACGTGTTCAACCTCGTCGCGCACAACTTTTATGAGCGCGTTCCCCACTACCGCGATCTGACGCCTGCCGACGAAGCCGCGCTGCTCAAGCGCCACATGAACCGCGTCACCGATACGTGCATCCCCGAAGAAGAGGCAATGCGGCGCATCGAAAACGAGGTGCTGGCAGAGTGGGTAAGGGCCGACAAGGCCGGCGAGCGCTACTTCCCGCATCAGTTCATGTACAAGATTCTGCTCTCGGGCGTGCTCGATAAGAGCTACCAGATCGACCCCAAGAACAGTTGGCTGCTGGCTGCCGCCCAGAAGAACCTGCCCATTTTTGTGCCGGGATGGGAGGACGCGACGCTCGGCAACATGTACGCCGGCCACTGCATTTCGGGCGATGTGAAGAACGTACACACAGTGCGCACGGGCATCGAATACATGATGGAGCTGGCCGAGTGGTACACGGAAACCACCAAGACCGCGCCGCTCGGCTTCTTCCAGATTGGCGGTGGCATCGCGGGCGACTTCCCCATCTGCGTGGTGCCGATGCTGCACCAGGATCTCCGGCGCGAGAGCGTGCCCTTGTGGGCCTATTTCTGCCAGATCTCGGACTCGACGACGAGCTATGGATCGTACTCGGGCGCGGTTCCGAACGAGAAGATCACCTGGGGCAAGCTCGGCCAGAAGACGCCGAAGTTCATTATCGAGAGCGACGCTACGATTGTGGCGCCGCTGGTGTTTGCGTACGTCCTGGGCTGGTAGCGGAGAATGAGCCAGTAAGGCAGCTTGTAGATGCCGATCTTTAGCGGCTGGCTGCAAGCTGCCGGCTTTCAGAATAGGAACGGATATGAAGAGAGTTTTGCAACTTGCTGCGGCGATGGTGTTTGTGCTGGCGTGCGCGGCACGGGCGGGCGCGCAGGAGGATCGTGGTTATTGGCAGCCGGCAAGCACCAATGCGCGCGCCATCACGGGTCAGGTCGACATCAGCGAATCCAAAGTGACGATCGATTTCTGGACCTTTCCGCTGGCCCGGATTCGCCGCCTGAAGCCGACGGAGGTAAGCGCGGTCTTCGATGCCGATGTAAACGCGGGGATCGAGGGAACGCTCTACCGTCTGCGGGTACCGGCTGGACAACGCTTTGAGCACAAGAACACCCTGTGCGCGGACTCGGATGCGCAGTGGATGGCAACCTACGCCACCGGGCGCACACTCAATGTGGCGTTTTTCTCCGGCGATGACATGCCGGTGTTTACCTTCGATGCCGTCCAGCACACGTCGGCGCTGTGCGGGACATTTATGTATGCGAGATAGTGGCCGGGCGTCAGTTCCATGGAACGAGCCTGAGAGGCAAGAACGCCAGATTTTAAGCTGGTTACCCAATTCTCGCGTAGCATCTCCGGATCGGCCGGGATCGGTCTGGGGCGGCTTTTTTTTGATGAAGCAACTACCTTGCGGCTGCGGTTCCACTCGATACAGGTTGGAGAATCGCTTCAGTTGCCAGATAGCACCGTGAACGGGCCGCTGCTCTTGTCTCCGCCAGCGCCTTCAAACACAACCTGGCCCAATCCGGACATTCCAACATCCCACTTCGGCCCTTCGAGCTCTGGCATGGGACGCGCCTGGAATAGTTTTTTGCATTGGCGAGCGGTCCACCGCGCCCATCGCTTCGACTTTTTCCGCCGGGCGCTGTCGGTGGAGATACCCGTACCTGCATACATCTGGCGATAGAGTTTGGAGAGGAAGATGAATCCGAGACGGGCGCGCAGAGTGGGAGTGCAGGAGGAGCGTCTCCAGATGGCTGGCCAGGCATAGAACTTGTCCCATACTTTTTGCGTTCGCACGCGGATCTCTTCGGAGGTCATGGTGGGATGCGGAGTAAACATCTTGGGCCGAACCTCGGTGGGAATCATCCAGTAACGCGTAATGGGCACGCCGCCTACCATCACAGGGTCCACGGCCTGTTCTTTCTCCCAGCGCGCAAAGTCCACAGTGCCGGGAAACGGCGTCATCATGACGAATTGCGCAAAGGTCACATCGGCTTTGAGCGCCATCTCGACCGTCGCGGTGAAGGTGGCGGGCCGATCGGTGGGGAGACCGAAGATGAACGAACCGAGCACGTGTACACCGTGCCGCCTGAAGGTCTGGAGCTGTTTGGCGAGCGCCTCGCCGGAGTAGTTCCAGTCTTTATAGACCGCCTTGAGCCCCTCCGGGGTGACGGCTTCGACGCCCACAAGCGCGCCCTTGATGTTGGCTTTGCGCATGGCGTCAAGATAGTCTGGGTCTTCGCCGGCCTCCATGGTCACCTGCGTGAAAAACACCATGTCCTTGGGTAGCTTGGCCAGCTCTTCCATCAACGACAGGCGCTCGTTGCGAATGGCAGTGAGTTCGTCGAGCTTTGCCGTATTGCCCTGCTCGCGCGCCAGGCGCAAATCAGTAAACGTGACGGGATAGAAGTTGTCGTCAGCGAGGGCAATGAAGCGAAAACCGAGGCGGCGCAGCGCCACGATTTCGTCCACGACACTTTGGAACCTTCGCTGGCGCGGTTTTTGTCCATCGGTGCGCCACACGCTGCAGAAGGAGCAGTGCTTGGGGCAGCCGCGAATGGTTTGCACCGAGGCCCACATATATTTCCGGGGATCCATGAGATCCCAACGCGCAGAGAGAAATTCGCTGCCCTCGATGCGGCCGCCCTCGTAGATCTTTTCGGGCTGGCCTGAGAGACAGTCGGCGACGACCCTGGCCCAGACGAGATCACCGTCGCCTTTGACAACGGCGTGGGCCTGGCCGCGCTCCAGGGCTTCCTCAGGAAATAGCGTGGCGTGAATTCCGCCATAGACCACCCAGGCGCCGCGCGCACGCGCCATGCGGCCGACGGTGTAGCCGCGCAAAGCATTGCCGGTGTGGACGCTGATGCCGACAATGTCTCCCGGCTGAATGGTATCGGGCACGATCGGTTCGAGAGACTCATCAACCAAAATGGGGTCACCAACGGCAGTGGGCGTGGCCGCGGCAAGCACGAAGAGCCAGCGCGGCGTAATGACCGCGGTGCCAAAGGAATTGTCGCTGGGATTGACAAGATGAACACGCACGCGAGCCGACCTTTCGTTGTACAGGTGCGGTTGGCTCACAGCAATTGCAGGGTGCCGTAAGGCGTGTGAGGATCGGAGAGCGGTGCCTCAAGGGGGAAGATACCGCGCTGAAGTTGCGCTTCGGCGAAAACGTAATTGGCGTTTTCAACCGCTGATTGGAAACACCCTGTACAACCCAGACTATCCTAATCGGGGCTCGATGGGCCAAAACGGTCAATATTGAACACTTTTGCAGAAGTAAATATCCCCCGGCCGGGGGGGGGCCGGTTGTAATGACCTGAACTCCCTGAAAAGAGGGGATTCGCGATGCGGCCGCTTTATCCCACCCGCGAACACTCCTCCAGCGGAATCGGCACCTGCTCGACAATCTCGAGGCCGAAACCCTGCAGGGCAGGAATGTGCATGGGGGTGTTCGAGAGCAGGCGGATGCGCTGGATGCCCAGGTCGGACAGAATCTGGCCCCCGAGACCAATTGCACGTACGATGCGGCCGGTGCGGGCCTGCGCGCCTTCAAGGGCGCGAAGTTCCTGATGAAGGATGATGCGGCCGGCGTGCTCTCCGGAGCCGCGGACGGGGATGGCGGACCCCTCGGCATCGAAGGCCGCGAGCTTTGCTTCCACGGGCGCGCGCTCGACCTCAAAGCCCCGCGAGGTATTGTGCAGGTAGAGAATAACGCCGCAGCCAGCTTCGGCGATCATGCGCATGGACTGATCGAGGATCTCGCGGCAGTGGCAGTCGGCGGAAAACACGTCGCCGGCGGTGCACCGGGTATGCACGCGGACAAGCACGGGATGCGGGCAGGGCGAACGCGGATCGTCCGCAGCGCAGTTGAGGCTGGAGCAAGGCGCCGGCTCAGGGAACGGTCCGGCATGGAAGGCGGGGCAGCCGGGACAAAGGTCGCCGCGGACAAGCGCGATATGACTTTCGCCGCCGTTGACTTCGCTCTCGTAAGCGATCATGCGGAACTCGCCGTAGCGGGTCTGGATCAGGGAATCGCCGGCGCGGACGATGTATCGCTCATGCCGCAGCCGGTAGCGGATCAGCTCGGCGACGGTGAGGATCTTGAGGCCGTGTTCACGGCAGAAGATGGTCAGGTCCGGAATGCGGGCCATGGTGCCGTCGTCCTTCATGATCTCGCAGATGACGCCCGCGGGGGTCAGGCCGGCCATGCGGGCCAGATCGACAGAGGCCTCTGTTTGACCGGCGCGGACCAGCACGCCGCCGCGGCGCGCGCGCAGCGGAAACACATGGCCGGGGCGGGCCAGGTCGGCGGCCGTCGAGCGGGGATCGATGGCGGTGCGGATGGTGTGAGCACGGTCAGCCGCAGAGATGCCTGTGGTGACGCCTTCGCGGGCTTCGATCGTCTCGGTGAATGCAGTGCCGAAGCGCGAGGAGTTTTGCTGCGTCATGGGCGGCAGATGCAGATAGTCGGCGCGCCCCTCTGTGAGGGTGAGACAGATGAGACCGCGGCCGTAGCGGGCCATGAAGTTGATGGCCTCGGGAGTGACGTGCTCGGCGGCCAGCGTCAGGTCGCCTTCGTTCTCGCGATCCTCGTCGTCGACGACGACGACCATGCGGCCGGCGCGGATCTCTTCAATAGCGCCGGGAACGTCGGTGAACGGGGGCTCGGGCGTGCGGGGTGTGTTGGTCATGATGCGTTCTTATTTTCGCATGGAGAGCGATGCCGCAGCGTGACGGCGCGCATGGAGGCAGCGCATCCGCATGAACGCGCAAAGAGGTTTTGAAAGGGCACGGATTTATCCGTGCCGTAAATGGCTTATTATCAACGAGGCTTTAGCCTCCGAGGGATGCCTTTGGGACGTTTTTGCTATCCCTTTTGGAGTTATTCCGCAATCTCTCAAGCTCCTGCTCATGCGTCCTTTCAACAGCGGTATCAACGGCGAGACAGGTTGCGTACTGAACAGAAACGCCGCCCGAAGGCGGCGTTTCTGCTGTTCTGGCGAAAGTCCTACAACGTGGATTCAATCTCAAAGCCCCAGGCTTCGAGCAAAGCCTCAGGGATATACTTCGAATTCTTATTACGGCGCGCCCACTCGCGAAGGCGGGTAGAGCGGATGTATTGATCAGGGGGCAGCTTGAACTCCTTGGTGATCTGCTCGAAGGAGGTGACTGTGGGCACAACAGGGCCAATGGGCTCCGGTTTGCCCCAATTCGGGTTTCCACGACGCTTTGCCATCGATTTGTGTATCCTTGAAAGGAGGTTTTGCGAATCGCCCTCGGACATGGACGGGAGTTCAGTAGGATCCGAGGTACGTTTATTGTTATTTTACGGATATTTTGTTCAAAAATCAATAGAAATCAATAGAGAAGAGAGGTTAGAGAGGGATTTGCAGCAAGGCGCCAGACAGACGAATATTTCCGCATAATCGACTGTATTTGCTCAACTTATTTTAGCTCGTGCTGGTTCGGGAACAGCCGTGCGGCCCGGTGCGTAAAAACTGGTAGCCGTACAGGCTGGAGTGGAAAACTAGGCTCATGATTTCGTTTCGGGCGACAATTGTCACGGGAGCCCTGCTTTTGGCAGGGGCGGCGTTTTGCCCCGCAGTGGAGTTAACGGTGAGCCGGCAAGCGCTGGAGCGAACCCTTAAACAGCAGCTCTTCAGTGGGCCGGACGGCCGCTATTACCTGAGGGGCAACGCTCATTCTGCGTGCTTTATCTCCGTTGAGGACCCGCATCTGAGCTTTGAGCAGGACCGCATCGTCGTACATATGAAGGCCGTGGCGCGTTTGGGCGTGCGCGGGGTCTGCCTCAGGGCCATTACGCTGCCGGCCGAGGTTTCGCTGGAGCCTGACGCCGAGGGAGAGACGGTTGGCTTCCGCGATGCGCGGCTCGACAAGATCTCGGACCGGAAGGAGATCAATTTTGTGCTGGCGCCGTTCCTGCGCGGTGATGTACCGAAAAACATGAAAGTAAATGCCGCCGATCTGCTGCGCAAGGCGCTCATGGGCTCGACGGCTGCCTCAGGCTACAAGGTAACGCTCGACCGGCTGAAGATTCATTCTGTTCAGGTCAATGGCGACAAGCTGGAAGTCGACGCGGATGGGGATTTGCGAGTGGAGTGAAGAGTCCGGAGCGAGGAAGCAAGTCAGCTTCCCTGAGGTCAGACCACCGCGTTAGAATAAAGCAAGGACGACCCGAAATTCCGCAGTGATAAAATTCGAGGTTTGGAGAGAAACATGCCCGAAGCATCGTGTGACATCGGCCTGATCGGCCTTGCAGTGATGGGACAGAATCTTGTCCTCAACATGAACGACCACGGATTCAAAGTGGCCGTCTTCAACCGCACCGTTTCAAAGGTCGACGATTTTCTGGCCAATGAAGCCAAGGGAACTCAAGTGGTAGGCGCTCACTCCATGGCGGAGCTGGCCGGCCTGCTCAAGCGTCCGCGCCGGGTAATGCTGATGGTGAAGGCCGGCTCGACCGTGGATGGGATGATCGACCAGATCGTACCGCATCTGGAAGCGGGCGACATCATCATCGATGGCGGCAACTCGCTGTTTACCGATTCGACGCGCCGCACCAAGGCGCTGGCCGAGAAGGGAATCCTGTTCATCGGCACCGGCGTCTCCGGTGGCGAAGAGGGTGCGCGCCGCGGCCCGTCGATCATGCCGGGCGGCAACCCTGCCGCGTGGCCGCATGTGAAGCCGATCTTCCAGGCCATCGCCGCAAAGGTGGAAGACGGATCGCCCTGCTGCGATTGGGTGGGCGAAGAGGGCGCCGGGCACTTTGTAAAGATGGTGCACAACGGCATCGAGTACGGCGACATGCAGTTGATCTGCGAGGCGTACGACCTGCTGCACCGCGGACTGGGAATGACGGCCGACGAGCTGCACGACGTCTTTGCCGAGTGGAACAAGGGCGAACTAGACAGCTACCTGATCGACATTACGCAACAGATCTTCGCCAAGAAGGACGACGACGGCGCGCCGCTGGTGGATAAGATTCTGGATACCGCGGGGCAGAAGGGCACCGGCAAGTGGACCGTCATCAGCGCACTCGACGAGGGCCAGCCGGTGACGTTGATCGGCGAGAGTGTCTTCGCACGCTGCCTGTCGGCGCTTAAGGAAGAGCGGGTCGAAGCGGAGAAGGTGCTGCGCGGACCGAAGTCGGCGCCAAAGGTCGGCGACCGTGCCAAGTTCATTGAGGACGTGCGCCGCGCTCTGTTCAGCTCCAAGATCATCAGCTACGCGCAGGGCTACATGCTGCTCCGCGCGGCAGGCAAGGAGTACGGCTGGAACCTGAACATGGGCGGCATCGCGCTGATGTGGCGCGGAGGCTGCATCATTCGCAGCCAGTTCCTGGGCAAAATCAAGGACGCTTTCAAGAAGAACCCAAACCTGGACAACCTCCTGCTCGACAGGTTCTTCTCGAGCATCGTGAACAAGTATCAGGCATCGTGGCGCAAGGCCGTAATGCACGCCGTCAAGCTGGGCGTGCCCACGCCGGCCTTCTCAACGGCGCTCACGTTCTTTGATGGCTACCGCACCGCGCGCCTGCCTCAGAATCTGCTCCAGGCGCAGCGCGACTTCTTTGGCGCGCACACCTATGAGCGTGTCGACAAGCCGCGTGGCGAGTTCTTCCACACCAACTGGACGGGACACGGCGGACGCGTGGCGTCGTCGACGTACAACGCGTAGAAGCAGTGGTCAGTGGTCAGTAACAAATCGGCGGCGATTTCCTTCCGGAAATCGCCCCGCCGATTTGTTTGCGCAACACTTCAAAAATCTTTGTCTATCGCAGCGTGTCCACGGGTGTGGGGTCCATGTCGGCGTAGTCCTGATTTTCGCCTCCCATGCCCCAGCAGAAGCTGTAGGCGCGGGTGCCTACGCCGGCGTGAATCGACCAGCCGGGCGAGACGACGACGCCCTTGTCGGCCATGACGATGTGGCGCGTCTCGGCCGGCGGCCCCATGAAGTGCATCACGCGCGCGTCCGCGGCGACGTTGAAGTACATGTAGACCTCCGAACGGCGCATGTGAGTATGCGGCGGCATGGTGTTCCAGTTGCTGCCCGGCGCAAGATGCGTTACGCCCATCACGAGTTGGCAACTGCGCGCGCCTTGCAGATGGATGTACTTGCAGATCGTCCGCTTGTTGCAGGTTTCGAGGCTGCCGAGTTCGGTGGGCTGCGCCTCATCCTTGCGCACCAGCGCCACAGGATAGGCGGCGTGCGCCGGGTAGCTCAGCAGATAGTAGACGGCGGGCGCGGATTTGTCGTTTGACGCGAAGCTGACCTGCCGGTTGCCGCGGCCGATGTAGAGCACGTCGAGGTTGTTCAGCTCGTAGCTCTTGCCTTCGACGGTGATCGTGCCCGCGCCGCCGATGTTGAGCGCGCCCAGCTCGCGACGCTCGGTGAAGTACTCGGCGCGAAGATCGGGATCGGACGGCAATGCGATCGGCGAGTCGAGCGGAGCCGCAAAGCCCACCACGGCGCGGTCAAGATCGACGTAGTTGAGATGTAGCTTGCCAGGCTCGTAGAGCGCATCGAGCAGGAAGGTTTCGCGGATCTCGCCGGTCGTCATGCGCGGATAGCGCACGGGGTCAGCCATCAGTACAGTCTTCATAATCTCTCCTGGAAGCAGCCTGCCGCGAACAACATTGAGCAGGCCGCTGGTTGGCGGGCTGCTCGGCGGCGCACTTTGACATTCCATTTGTCATGCGCTCAGCAGGGGTCATCTCGCGCACTCAATCAGTCATAGCGCCGTTGTGGCAACAACTCCATTTTACTGCGGCCGCAAGCCGCGATTGCAGAGTAAGAGGAGGATGGACGGCAACTGGAGCGAGAAACACGATTGAGTGGAAGACAAGCCATGCTAAACTTTACGCGAGTCTCGATCCCCAACTACCTCAAGACGACAACGGAGCAGCCGGTGAAAAACCTTTTGAGGGGTTTGATATCCAGGCCCGTCACGCAGCGCTGCTTCATGCAGATGCTCAAGCTGTGCCACGCGGGAATGAACTATGGCGGAGGACATTCGCCGGCCGACAGCGGTGAGCGCGACGCTCTTGCGCTGGTTCGCAAGTCGGCCGATCCATCGCGGCGCCTCACACTCTTCGACGCAGGCGCCAACGACGGCGAGTACCTGAAACACGCTCTGGGGATTCTCGGAGACCGGGCGAAGATTTATGCCTTTGAACCGCAGGCTTTGTGCTACGAACGGCTGCGCGCGCGGTTTGCCAGCGAGTCCCGGGTCGAACTGGTCAAGGCTGCGTTAGGGAACGCCTCAGGAACGGCCGAGCTTTTTGCAAGGGAGGCAGGCGAGTCGACGGCTTCGCTGCACCGCAACACGATCGCCGGCCAGGCCGTTTCAGAGATCGTGCAGATGACCACCGTCGACGAGGTCTGCCGCGAAAGGGAAATCGGGCAGATCGATCTGCTCAAGATCGACACGGAAGGGAACGAGATCGACGTGATCGCCGGCGCAGCGGCCATGATCGAGGCCGGCCGCATTGCGTTTATCCAGTTCGAGTTTGGCGATCCGTTTGTTCATACGCCCTTTCACTTCCTCGATCTGTGGGATCGGCTTTCTCCGCGCTATGCCATCCACCGCATTCTCCGGCACGGTCTCACTGAGGTGCGCGCTTACTCTGCCGACCTTGAGATTTACAAGGTCGCCAACTTCCTCTGTGTACAGAGGTACTGAAGCCAGCGAGGGAAGTGGCGGCCGGCTGCGAGGTTGGCCGGCCGCGGCGGAATTGCCTTACTGCGCAGGCGGAGCGGGCGGTTTCGCCGGATCCCAGTTGTCCGCGCCGCGCAGAAAGACCTTCGGCTCATACTGCGCTGCCTGCCCGGGCGTGAGGAAGTGTGTGTGCGGATCGCGCTGATCGCGATGCGCGCCGGGACCGGTGGAGTCAAACTCCGCATAGTAAGCGGTGTCGAGCGAGTGGGTTTCGCCGGGATGCCATTCGCGCCAGCCCGCCGGATCGATCTTGTCATTCATCCACGTGTGCAGATAAACGACGGTCGCGTAGGGCCGCCACGGACGGCCAAGATAAACCGGGCCCGTGACGCCGGGATCGGCCGTGAGGCGGCAATGGTCGAAGACAAAACCCGAGTCCTCGGCTGGATAGTGCTTTGACTGCGCGGTGATGAAGCCGCCATCGTGCGGCGTGGAGTGGATCTCGCAGTTCTCGAAGACGGCCTTGCTGTCGCCAAAGATGAAGTCGACGTTGCCGGCCACGTAGCAATCGGAGAAGTACTGGCGCGTCGCCGGGCAATTCTGTCTGTCGGGGCCGCAATGCGTACCCAGATAGACCGTGTCCTGATTGCCAAGCAGGCGCACGTTATGGAAGACGGCGCGGTCGCCGGTGACGAGAATAGCGAGAGCCTGCGAGCCGGCGGACAACTGTGGATGTGTTCTGTTGAAGTCGTTCTCTATGGTGATGTTTTCAGCCCTGAAGTTATCGGCCGTGACATTGACGGTGGCCGAGTGGAGTGTGCCGCCATTCTGGCCGGCGCTCCGGTCGTTCACGATGACAGTCTTGCTCGCGTCGGGATTGGCGCTGCGAATGGTGATGTTGGGCTTGTCGATGGTGAGGACTTCGCGGTAGACGCCGGGTGAGACCGAGAGTACCGCGCCGCCGGATTTTGGCGCTATATCGAGCGCGCGCTGGATGGAGTAATAATCGCCTGTGCCGTCAGCGGCGACGTAAAGAGTTTTGTCTTCGGGCGGAATTTTACCGGCCATCTCGGGCGCGGATTTTTGATCGTCGGGGAACGGGACGAAACGCAAGCTGCAATCGAGCGGCTGACCCGGCACGGAGCCGGGCGCTTCGGTGTCGGTTACGTCTTCGCCCCTGGGCACGAGGTTGCCGAGGTGCGGTCCGAGCGTGATGTCAGCATCCTGGTTATAGAAGAGCGAATCCTTCTGGTCGCCGGCAAAGACGTTGTCGAGCCGGATTCCGAGTTTGTGACCAGGCTGGGAATCGAGACCCAGGAAGGTATAGGCCCCGGGCGTAAGGATGTGCACGTTTTCGAGCACGATGTCGTTGTAGATGGGCAGGCGGTCGCCGGTGAATGTGGTGTAGTGCGGCGTGAAGACCAGAGGGTTGGGTACGTTGCGGATGCAGACGTTGCAATAGACGACCTGATGAACGAGGCCGCCGCGGCTGCGGTCGGATTTAATACGCAGGCCGTTGTCGGCGCCGTCGATGGTGAGGTCGTCGACGAGCAGGTGATCGACGCCGCCGAAGGTTCCGCTGCCGATCGACATGCCGTGACCTGAGTAAAAGTGATTATGCAGGACAGACATGTTCGAGACGCTGCCGGCGCCGCTCGGCTTGAGGCAGACGTCGTCGTCGCCAGTGTGGATGTAGCTATAGGCAATGGTGATGTTTCTGGAAGAGCCGGGATCGATGCCGTCGGTGTTGCGCGCGGTTTTGGGTGTCATGATCTTGACGCCCCACGCCGTAAAACCGTCAGTCTGATTCACTGCGACGTGGAAGCCGGGTGAGTTGCGCAGCGTGATCTTGTAGAGGATGAAGCCGTCGACGTGACGCAGCGCGATCATCGAAGGCACGTTTTGTTGCAGATCCTTCACCTTGGCCTCGTGCGCGAGATCCCACCAGGTGACGTTCTGGCCGAGGAGTTCGGCGCCGCCGCGGGCGTCGATGGAACCCTCACCCATGATGCCGGAGTTCGTGGCGCCGCTGGCTGAAATAAGCGGCTTGCAGCCACGGCGGCGCATGGAGACCATACCGCAACTGCCGGGCGCAAGGTCGTAAACGCGGGGATCGCGCGAGGCCACGAGGGCCGTATTTTTGTCGACAACGAGCGTGACGCCGGGGCGAAGCGTGAGCGGGCCGGTAAGGAAGACGTTCTTCCCGCGGCGTGCGCGCAGAATGACCGCGTGACCCTGCGCGCAGTGGTCCATCGCGTCCTGAATGCGCGCCGTGGAAAGCCTTTGCTCGTCGGCGAGCGCAATGTTGCCTTGGCTGGAGGCAATGTCGGCATCGAGGGTGATGCAGGCAGGAGGGATTTTGGGCTCGTTGACGGTGCGCGTGTCCTGGGCCGATAGACCAAAGGCAACGAAGAACGGGAAGGAAACAAGAAGGGCGCGGACGGTATGCATAAGATCCCCCATCGGCATGAGCCGGAGAAACGGAAGCAGTGAGTGGCATGAGCCAGCGAGACCAGAACGATGCTGCGTGGACTGACCACGTGAAAAATCTACTGTATAGGAACAGAGCGGTGTCTCGTCAAGCCCTCGCAGTTGACCTTTGCATCTGAGCGAGGTTGAGCGTACATTTTCGCAGTTGTCTGCGTCCTGCCAATTGATTGCTGGTCAGACCTTTCACGCATTACAATCGGAAGGGTTCGCACGATCCATGAAAAATCCGAAGGCCGTAATCAAAGCAAATAAGGATGGAAGAAACGGAATGAAATCGCTCATATTGTCGATTGGGGCAGCGATTCTAGTGTCTGGAGCCGCGGCTCAGGCGCAACAGCCGCAGGCGCACCCCTCCACAAATTCCGCCAAGGTGCGGATCGCATTGATTGGCGACTCGACGCAGACGAAGAACGCAGGCTATGGGCTGGGCTTCTGCGCGAACCTGACCGGCGTGGTTTGTATCGACGACGCCAAGGGCGGCGCAAGCACAAAGACCTATTACAACGAGGGCTACTGGGCAAAGGCGCTGGCTGACAAGCCCGATTACATGCTGATCCAGTTCGGGCACAACGACGAGGCATCGCCGCGGCACCTGCCGCGCGAGACGAACTTGCAGACCGAGTACCCTGCGAACCTGAAGCGTTACGTCGAAGAAGCGCGAGCGCACGGCATCGTTCCCATTCTGGTGACGCCATTGACGCGGCGCTACTACGGCGCCGATGGCAAGATTCACTCCGATCTGCTGGCCCACTCCGCGGCGATGAAGAAAGTTGCGGCCGAGGAGCGCACGCCGCTGATCGATTTGCAGGCCGATAGCATCGCCTATCTCGACCAGCTTACCGAGACGCAGGCTAACGCGTTGGGGATTACAAAAAAAGACGACGAGGGCAACACGATTCCCGACAAGACGCATTTGAACGCTGAAGGATCGTATGTCTTTGGGCGGATCGTCGCCGTTGATTTGGGCAAGGCTGTGCCGGCGCTGGCGAGGTATGTGCGGCCCGAAGCGGCAAAATTGCCGCCGGATTTGCAACGGACGGTCGAGTTCCTGCACGGAGCGCCGGTGAGGATTGTGCTCGCCGGCGACTCGACGGTGAACAATGGCGGCGGATGGGGGCCTGGATTTTGCGCGGACCTCACTCCAAACGTGACCTGCGTGAACCTGGCGCGGAACGGCCGCAGCTCGAAGAGCTACTACAACGAGGGCTTGTGGAAGACCGCGCTCGCACAGCACGCGGACTACATTCTGATCCAGTTTGGGCATAACGACCAGCCGGGCAAGGGGCCGGCGCGCGAGACCGATCCCAACACGACTTACGCGGCCAACATGCGCCGCTACATCGATGAGGCGCGCGCAGAGGGCGCCCGTCCGGTGATAGTGACCTCGCTCTCGCGGCGCAACTACAGAGATGGCGCGCTGGTGGAAGACCTGACGGCCTACGCGCAGGCAGCAAAGCGAGTGGCCGGGGAAGAAGGCGTGCCGGTGATCGACTTGAACGCCGAGAGCACGCGACTGCTCAAGACGATGACGCAAGAGCAGGCAGACCAGTTTGACGCGGTGGGCCATCCCGATGCGGCGGGGAAGAAGATCGACCGCACGCATCTGAACTCGTTTGGGTCGGAGGTCTTTGGGCGCATGGTGGCCAACGACCTGGCGCGGATTTGCCCGGAGCTGGGACCGGACGTGAAAGGGCTGCCGATTCCGCAGGCGCCGGCAGTGACACCAGCCGCGTGGGGACTCCAGGCGCTTCCTGCGTGGGATGATAGGTCGCGCCCAACGCCTCTTCCAACGACGCCCAGCCGATGCACTGGCCCAGCCGCACCAGCGGATGACGCTGGTCGATGATCTGCTCCAACTCCAATTGGAATAACTCACGTTGCGGGTGCTTCGGCTCGCTCTTCGGTCGCATGACTTTCCCCAGTGATCGGCGAAAGGGGCGTTCAAACTGGAGAACTTATATCGCAAAATATCATAGTATGTCATTGATTCTATAATATGTTATGAGATTTTTCAGGATCGACGAATTATATTCCGTCTTCCAAGCCGATATCCGATTGTGAGGAGAAATGCGCGCCACAGTCTCGCATGTTTCCTGCGCTCTGAGCTATTCTGCTGCCAATAGGTAGCCCGGCGCATCGGGAGTCTTCCATGGGCGAATACACCCTCCACGTCAACGGCGCACATCTGCGTGTTACCGCTTCCGCTGACGAATCACTGCTCGACGTTCTGCGCGAGCGCGTGCATCTCACCGGCACAAAATACGGCTGCGGCGAAGGCCAGTGCGGCGCCTGCACGGTGCTGCTCGACGGCCGCGCCGTGCGTTCCTGCCTCACGTCTGTCTCGGCAGTCGGCGACGCGACGGTGACCACAATTGAGGGCTTGGAGCAGGATGGCGGCCTCACACCTGTGCAGCAGGCGTTCCTCGACGAAGGCGCACTGCAGTGCGGCTACTGCACTTCGGGGATGATCATGAGCGCTACATCGCTGCTGCGTGCCCATCCCGATCCAACCGAAGAACAGACCCTTAGCCTGATGAACGGCAACGTGTGCCGATGCGGAACCTACCCGCGCATTCTCGCCGCCATTCGCCGCGCGGTTGCGCTGGGAAAGGAGACAGTGTAATGAGCCGCAATGAATTCGAGCGCGAATTTCTCGATGGCGGTGCATGGACGCCTGCTGGCGGCTGGCAATTCGAGCGCCGGACTTTTCTCAAGCTCATTGGCGGCGGACTAGTTGTCGGCCTGGCCGCGCCCGCGCTGACGCAGGAGTCCGGCCGCCGCCTCGCTGAACACGAGTTGCCGAAGAACGTCAGCGCCTGGCTGCATATCGATGCCAGTGGCCGCGTGCACGTGTTCACCGGCAAAGTCGAAGTCGGCCAGAACATCCGCACTTCGCTTGCACAGCAGGTGGCCGAAGAGCTGCGCGTGCCCTTCACTTCCGTCGAGATGGTAATGGGCGATACCGCGCGTGTGCCGTGGGACATGGGCACCTTCGGCAGCCGCACCATACCGACGATGGGCCCGGAGTTGCGCACCATGGCCGCCGCGGCGCGCGAAGCGCTCATCGCCATGGCAGCGAAAAGCTGGAGTACGGGCGCCGCATCTCTCACCGCAGGCGACGGCAAGATCAC
This sequence comes from Occallatibacter sp., assembly GCA_049977045.1. Classification (GTDB taxonomy): domain Bacteria; phylum Acidobacteriota; class Terriglobia; order Terriglobales; family Acidobacteriaceae; genus Telmatobacter. Next base: position 2,685 of record JBMFHB010000036.1, on the reverse strand, counting down.
CGATCCGCACGGTCATCGCTCACTTACCTACGGCGAACTTACCAAGGGCGAGGATCTCGTGAAAATCGTTACAGCCGACGATACGCTCACACCCGCCACGGAATGGAAGATTGCCGGAACCACGGTGCCCAAAGTGGAGGGCCGCGACTTTGTCACCGGCAAACACGTTTATCCTTCCGACGTGACGCGCCCGGAGATGCTCTACGGAGCCATTGTGCGTCCGGCCGGCTTCAATGCTACGCTCGTGTCGGTCGACGCTTCCGCCGCTGAAAAGATACCGGGCGTGCAGGTGGTGCGCCACGACGACTTCATCGGCGTGGTCGCGCCCGACACCTATGCGGCGCGCCGTGCCGCAGCGGCCGTCAAGGCCAACTGGAAAGTTCCCGATCAGCCATCGAACAGCAATCTCTTCGCGGTTCTGAAAAGCACCGCCGATAAGAGCGACCAGGGCGACAAGCACATTGCCGGGTCCGTAGCGCAGGCGCTCGCGACCGCCGCGCACACGCTTGAAGAAACCTACACTGTCGAGTACATTGCCCACACGCCGCTCGAGCCGCGCGCCGCCGTCGCCGAGTGGAAGGGCGACGCGCTCACGGTGTGGACCGGCACGCAGCGCCCCTTCGGTGTGCGCGATCAGCTGATGGAGGAGTTTCAACTTTCCGCTGGGAAGGTTCGCGTGCTGCAGCCCGACATGGGCAGCGGCTACGGCGGCAAACACACTGGCGAAGCCGCTATTGAAGCAGCACGCCTGGCCCGCGCCGCGGGCAAGCCAGTCAAGCTCGTCTGGACCCGCGCTGAAGAGTTCACCTGGGCCTACTTCCGTCCCGCCGGTTTGATTGAGATTCGCGGCGGCGCTGGCCACGATGGCAAACTCATTGCCTGGGAGCACCACAACTACAACTCCGGCGGCGCAGGCATCGACACGCCGTACGATGTGGCCAACCAGGTCATCCAATACCATCCGTCGGATTCGCCTTTGCGGCAGGGATCCTACCGCTCACTGGCTGCTGCCGCCAACCACTTTGCGCGCGAGTCTGCCATGGATGGCCTGGCGCACGCGTGTGCCTGCGATCCGCTCGAATTCCGCCTCAGGAACCTGAGCAACCCGAGACTGCGCACCGTCTTTCAGGCGGCCGCCGAAAAGTTTGGCTGGGGCAGGGAAACATCTACGCCCGAGCGTGCCTTCGGCATTGCCTGCGGCACCGAGAAGGGCGATTACGTGGCCACGTGCGCCGAGATCGCCATCGATCCCGCGACGCACAGGTTGCGCATCCGCCGTGTGGTGCAGGCGTGGGAGTGCGGCGCTATCGTAAATCCGGATGACCTGCGCAACCAGGTCAGCGGCGCCATCGTGCAGGCCGTCGGCGGCGCGCTCTTCGAGCAGATTCTCTTTGCCAACGGTCGCATCCTCAACCCGCACCTGGCCGAGTACCGCGTGCCGCGCTTCAGCGACACGCCCGAGATCGAGGTGGTGCAGCTCGACCGCAAGGATCTGCCCTCGGCGGGAGCGGGCGAAACCGGCATCGTGGGGCTCGCTCCGGCGCTGGGCAACGCCATCTTCGCGGCCACCGGCACACGCCTGCGCGCCATGCCCATGGCGCCGCGTAAACCGGTACCGGGCCAGCCCACACCGCCACTCACCGCGTAACAGAAAAACTCTCTTCACTTCGCACCGGTACAGCTACCAACGCTCGACACTTCCTGTTGTCAGCAGCACGGGCTGGAGAATGCCCGAGGGAATCAGCGGAGAATGCGCAGTGTAGGCGCGCACGTTGGTGTACGTGAATTTGTGTGTGGCTGAGGTCTGCAGATCGCCGATGAGTCGGTTTGGCCACAGATTGGAACAGGACTTTCCCCACAATTTCTCAGCCTTGCCAAATGAGGGCCAGTTCCAGTTGTGCGTCTGGCGGTGATTTTTGTGTCGGCTGGAAGGCGCTGCCGGATAGCAGGCGTCGGATTCCGTCGGCCAATGCATAAAAGCGGAAGGGCGGGATACCGAAGAATCGCTGCGAGATGACCAGCAGCTTCTCGGTGAGGATGCGCAGCTTCATTTTCTGTCCGAGAAAGGTGGCGGCGAAGTAAGCCGCGGCAGTTACCAGCACAACTAAGTTCGTATTTGTTCCGTCTCTATCTCTGCGTGTTTCAAGTTACGCGACAATCGCTTCTCGGTGCGGGTCACAATGGGCCGCATCTAGCGGTCCTGCGAATAGGTGATTCCCGCATGAGCGGCATAGTCATGCTGCCGTTTCGTGCCTGGGAAGCGTGGGAGACGCAAAGTGCATAAGGTCGTCCATCAAGCTGCGATGCCGCTCCACATGAGGACGGCTGAGCAGAAAGAGATAAGCCCTGCCGCTTGACGAAGTGACCGGAACCCGCCAGATGAAATGCTGAGCGGTCTGATTACTAGTGATGTGCGCGGGGAATTGCGTGCTGGCCGCGGGAAGTGGAATGCCAAGGGGATTGCAGAGGTCTTGTCCCGAGCCGTCTTTCAAGGCGATTTGCTGCTCGATCTCGATGCCGAATTTACTGACTGCCGCGCAGCCGCCGGATTCATAGGCCTCCGCTGCCCGATGGGCGTCGTTTGCGAGGGCGCTGTGCAGGCCGTCGAAGAGCACATCCGGACTTTCAAAGTGATGGCGGACAATGAGCGCAGTGGAAATGACGAAGATCAGGCTCTGTGCAATC
>JBMFHB010000035.1:0-33160 GCA_049977045.1 Occallatibacter sp. | reverse complement strand
GCATCGAAGTAGCGCTATATCACGCGCTTGGACGATTACCTGAACCGGAGACTACCCACAGATTTTGCTGACGAGGCGATATTATTTTTTGCTTGACAAGTTGGTGCGGAAGGCGGGACTTGAACCCGCATGCCTCTCGGCGCCACCCCCTCAAGATGGTGTGTCTGCCAATTTCACCACTTCCGCACTGCTGTTTAGTATAGCAAACGGAGAACTTGAAAACAGCGTTCTGCGGCAGGCCAGTTCTGACATGCTTTTCGCCTGGCGATCGTCTGCGATGTTACATTGCAGCGGCCTCGGAGCGCGCCGGCAATGGCATCGCGGCGGCGGCCGTCTCCTGATCCTTGTACTGCAACTGGTAGAGCTTCCAGTAGAGGCCGCGGTTTGCAAGCAGTTCCTGGTGCGATCCCATCTCGCGCAACTGGCCCTTGTGCATCACGAGAATCGTGTCGGCGCGCTGCACCGTCGAGAGCCGATGAGCGATCAGCACGCTGGTGCGCCCTTCCACCATTCGCTCGAGCGCCGAGCGAATGCGCAGCTCTGTGTCGGTATCGACGCTCGATGTGGCTTCGTCGAGAATCAGAACGCGTGGATTATAGGCCAGCGCACGGGCGAAGTTGACGAGTTGCTTCTGCCCGGTTGAAAGCGAGTTGCCGCGTTCCCGCACCGGCTCATCGAAGCCGTTGGGCAGCGAATCGATAAAGTCGAGCACGTTCACGTCGCGCGCCGCGCGGCGCATGGTTTCGTTGTCGATCTGCTCGTTGCCGAGCCGGATGTTTTCGCCGATGGTGCCGGAAAAGAGGAACGGATCCTGAAGCACGACGGCAAAGTGACGGCGCAGTTCTTTCAAGTCGTGATCGCGCAGATCCACGCCGTCGATCAGGATGCGTCCGGCGGTGACATCGTAGAAGCGCATCATCAGGCTGGTGAGCGTGGTTTTGCCGGCGCCGGTGTGGCCGACGATGGCCACGGTCTGCCCCGGCTCGATCGTGAAGGAGACGTCCTTCAGAATCCATTCGATGCCGTCAAATCCGGCCAGATCCGCGCCGCCGGCAGCCGATTGCTCAGCCTTCGCCACCGCGGCCTTCTGCGCATCGGTGAGCTTCTGATAGGTAAACCAGACGTGCTGAAATTCGATACGATTGGAGCCGTCGCCGACTCTGGGGCGCGCGGGGCTCACGATCTCCGGCCGCGCATCCATGAGCTTGAAGATGCGTTCGCAGGCGGCCATGGCGGCCTGGAGGATGTTGTATTTGTCGCTGAGATCCTGGATGGGCCGCCAGAAGCGCAACGAGAACTGCGTGAACATGATGAGCACGCCGATCGTCACCGTCGGTGGCAATTGCAGCACGCCAAATCCTCCGCGCCACACCACCAGCGCAATTGCCATCGCCGACAGCAGATCGACGGCCGGGTAGTAAAGCGCGTAGGCGAAGATCGTGTCCTTGAACGCGACCATGTGCTGACGGTTGACGGCTTCGAAGTCCCTGTAGGCGCGCTCCTCGCGATTGAAGAGCTGCACCACGCTCATGCCCGAAATGTGCTCCTGGGTAAAGCTGTTGATGCGGGCAATGGCGATGCGCACACGGCGATAGCTCTCGCGCACATGGTCGCGAAAGATGCGCGTGACGATGAGAATCAACGGCAGCACGGCAAAGGCCAGCAGCGCCAGCCACCAGCAGATGGCGATCATGACCACGGCCATGATGGTGAGCATGAAAAAGTCGTTGACGATCGCCAGCACGCCATCGGTGAACATGTCATTGACGGCGTCCACATCGGAGGTCAGCCGCGTGACCAGCCGGCCCACTGGATTCACGTCGAAGAAGCCCACGTGCAGGCGCTGCATGTGCCGGAAGATCTCGCGGCGCAGATCGAACATGATCTTCTGGCCGATCCACTGCATCAGGTAGACCTGAACGAACTGGAAGAGATAGGCCGAAACCAGGATCGCGAGGTAGATGGCGGCAAGGCGGCTCACGCCTGCGACGGCTGCCGATGGAAGCACGTGAGCGAGTGGGCTTGCGTTTGCCACCCAGTGCGCCACCACGTTCGATGGGTCCTGCGCGGCCTTGTCCGGCGCCAGATAGCGGTCGACGGCGACCATGACAAGGATTGGCCCGGATACGTCGCAGAGCGACTTCAGCGTGACGGCCGCGGAAGCAACCACCGCCTGCGGCCAGTATGGGCGCAGGTACCGGCCCAGCCGCCGCATCAGGTGCAAGTCGTACACCTTCCCAACCGGATCCTCGTCGTGCTTGCCGCGACGCTCGGAGGAACCTGACTTGGAGACGGCTTTGTCGGAACCGTCTTGAGAATCGTCTCTGGGTATCTTCTTTTGTTCCGCCATCGGCCGCGTGGGAAGTGCTTCCTCTTTCATTGTACGAGGAGCGAAGAAGATCGCGGAAGGCTACATCGCTCTGATCGCTGAAGACCGCCTATTCGCCAGCTCCCGGCTTCGGCGCAGGTTTTGTCTCCGGCTTCGATCTGGGTGTGGGCCGCGAGACTCCCATGCTGAGCAAAACAAATCCCAGGCCCTTCTTCAGCAGATCGATAAAGCTCATGGTCGCACTCTTCCCTTCCGCGCCACAGCGATGCACCCACCGCAGCGATGCGCTCCAGCAAACACCGATCAGTGTTTTGCCGCGGGCGCCGCAGTCACAGGCGCTGTCGCAGGCTGCTCACCGCGCACAATCGCCAGCGCGGCCGGCGGCAGTGGCTTGTTGGCGTTAGCCAGCAGCAGAGTTACCTGCCAGATCTGCGTGTCTGTAAGAACGTCCTTGAAGGCCGGCATGCCAGTCAACCGAATGCCGTTGGTCACCTTCCAGTACGTCACGCCCGGGGGATCGTCGCTGACGCCCACCACGTCCTTGTTCTTATGTTTTCTCCACAACGCAGGAGCATCGGGGAACATATGCGCGGCAAACCTTGAAGGCTTGCCGTGAAATCCGTGACAGGCCGCGCACTCGTCGCGATAGACCTCTGCGCCGGCCGTGAGGTTGGCTTCATCCGCCTGGATCGGCGGATTTCCCGGCATCTCGCGAGCGATGCGGGCGCGAAGCGCGACGTGCGTAATCTGACGCTCCATCGGCAGGGGAGGATCGGCCACGGCGACCGGCACATTTCCCCATTTAAACCACGCCAAAACGCACAATGGCGCAAGAATCAACCCTAAAACGATGCCCAACACCACCCGACCCATGGTTTCCTCTTTCCTCCGTCCCTCAATTCTACCGTCAGATTCCCGGAAAAAGACCTGCCGGCGCAGACTTTTCACGCCGGCATTGCAGATCATTCCAGCGCATCGGGCAACAATAGCAGCAGCGCAAAGAAAAACGGCGCTAGACTATGAGGGCGCATCGTTCCGCGATCGCCGGCAACCGTGAATCCCGCTCGTCACGCGCGCAGAAAGGACCATGCGCAGAAAAGGACCTCCCCTATGGCAGATCACTCCAAAATGAAGCTGGGCCGCAAGGCTATCAAGACCGACAGCCGCACGCTGAAGCTGGGCGACTATCTGACGCCCGATTTGCCTCCACCTCCGCCCTCGGCCGACTGGACCCGCGGCATCGCAGCCTGGGGCATGATGCTGAACAACACCCTGGGCGACTGCACCATCGCCGCCTGCGGCCACGCCGTACAGGTGTGGACCGCAAACACCGGCAGCGAAGTTACCCTTTCCAACGCGACCATCGAAAATTACTACGAAAAGTGGGACGGCTACGTACCAGGCGACCCGAGCACCGACAACGGCGGCATCGAGCTCGACGTGCTCAACGACTGGAAGAAGCAGGGCTTCGCCGGCCACAAGCTCATGGCCTTTGCCGATCCCCGATTCACCAATCTCAGCGAGGTGCGCCAGTCGATTGCCCTCTTTGGCGGCGTCTATATCGGACTGGCGATGCCCATCACCGCGCAGACCCAGGATGTTTGGGACGTGGTTGCGAACGGCGGCTACAACGCCCAGCCGGGCAGTTGGGGCGGTCACGCCGTCTTCGTGCCCAGGTACGATCAGAACGGCTTTACCTGCATCACCTGGGGACAAACGAAGATCATGACCGTGGCCTTCTGGAACCAGTATTGCGACGAGGCGCACACCCTGCTCAGTGAGGACTGGCTCTCAGCCAATGGCTCGCCGAGCGGCTTCGATCAGGCTCAGTTGCTGACCGATCTGAAGGCTATTGTGTAACGGCCGCAGGTGCCGCTTTGCCTCCCGGTGCGTCCAATCAGAGCGAGCCACTCGACAAAAGTGAGGGTCAGCACCTGATTCTTCACCATCAGCGTGAGAATCCGGCGCATCCTCGCACAAGGCTCCCCCCAAGATGGTTTAATACCAATGGGGGGAGCGCGCCGGACGTTTCCACCCTAAGAAGCAAGAACCGCTTCCTGGGGGGCCGGACGTTTGGGTGTGTTCTCGCACTCCCGTGGAGGAATCCCGATACCGATGCAATCTTCTCGCCGTCTCGCCTTTTTGCTGGCGCTCACCTGCGCGGCCATGCCGGCCGCATTCGCACAAAGCTCTTCCGGTTCCGCTCAGGCTCCTGACCAATCCTCGTCATCGAGCCAGGCCCAGCAGTCTGGCGGGCTTACCCAGGGCCAATTAACCGTGCAGGAACGTATCCGCCAGCGCCGCGAACAGCGCCGCGCCGCGGCCATCCATGACGCCTACGATCGCCGCTGGGAAACCTTCATCGACATGGGCTATCTGAGGGCCAAGCCGGGGCCGTCGCCGACGCAGCGGCTTACCTACTACGGATGGGAGACTGGCCTGACGCGCTACGTAAACGAGCGCCTCGGCTTCACACTCGACGGCCGCGGCTACCTTGGAATCGCCTACGTCGGCCTGAACCAGTACAGCCAGGGAGCATTTACGCGTCCTCAGGTCAGCATGTACAACGTGCTCTTCGGACCCACCTACCGCTTCTATGTGCAGCCCAAGTACTCCATCTCCGGCCGCGCCCTGGGCGGCTGGGCTTACGGCAACTTCTCCGGCGACACCAACGGCATCTCGCCGAAGCTGATTGGCCTCTACCCGGACGGCAGCACCTTTGGCGTTAACCTCGCTGTCGTTGGCGAGTACAACGTGACCCCCGGCCTCGCTATCCGCCTGGCGGGCGAAGACATGACAACCCACTTTGGCTCGGAGATGCAGAACGACCGCGGATTCACATCCGGCATCGTCTACCGCTTCGGCAAACAGTAAGAACAGGGGCCAGGGATCGGGAACCGCAAGCGCCGTCCTTCGGGGCGGCGCAACTTTCTTTCCAACGCTGAATTGCAAAAATTACTGACGGACATCCTCAAACGCCCTATAATGGCTCCCGCCATGAAAAAACCTATCACTCGCCGCAATTTTCTGCAAACGGGCGCGGTCGCCGCCGCATCGGCTGCCACCGCTGTCCTCGTCAGCACCACCCCGTCACAGGCTCAGGCGGTCCCGGCTTCGGGCAAACCCTCGCCGATCAAGCTTGGCCTCTGCAGTTACACCTTCCGCAACTTTACGCGCGCCCAGCTCATCGGCTACATGAAGCAGCTCCACGTCTACGACCTGAACTGCAAGGACGTGAAGGATCATCTGCCGATGGATCCCACACAGGAAGCGCAGGCCGTAGCCGACTATGCCGCCGCCGGCATCCGGCTTCACGCCGCGGGAGCCATCTACTTCCGCACCGACAGCGAAGCCGATATCCGGTCGAAGTTTGAATACGTCAAGCGCGCGGGCATCGGCGTGATCGTCGCCGGCGACCCCACGCCCGATTCGCTCAAGTGGATCGAGCGGTTCGTCAAGGAATACGACATCCGCATCGCCATTCACAACCACGGCCCCGAGGACAAGTTCTTTCCGTCGCCTTTCGACGTACTCAAGGCCATCAAGGGGCTCGACCCTCGTATCGGCGTCTGCATCGACATAGGCCATGCGGCGCGCGCCAACGCGAATATCGTTGAGGCCATCCACGCGACCGGCTCGCGCCTTTACGACATGCACGTGAAGGATCTGACCGATATGACGAGCAAAGAGAGCCAGGTGCCGGTCGGTGAAGGCGTGCTGCCCTTCCGCGAGATCTTCCAGGCCTTGATCGACATCAAGTATCCGGGATTCGTGGATCTCGAGTACGAGGTCCACGGTGACGATCCAATGCCCGGAGTGATCGAGAGCTTCGCGTTCATGCGTGGCGTGCTCGACGGCATGGGCTATCTGACCAGGGTATAGACATCCAAGCTGTCGAATCGATTCAGACCTCACCTGGCGCGGGTCGTATTTGCGAAAGGGCTCGAACTCAGTCGCGCCCTTTCGCTTACCCCATTGCGGCCAAGCGGCGGCAATCGCTCGATCCGAATCCCCGCTCCGCGGTTTCAGCCTACTGGGTGATGGTGAGCTGAATCGGCACCTTTGTCTGACCTGAACTGCTCGTGATCACAAGATTGACCGTCCCGGCGTAGATGGTTGAGGATCCGCCGGAAGCGGGAGCGCCACCTCCGCCGCAGCCCGCGAGTGCCGTCAGGCTCAATCCGCAAAGGGCAAAAACTATCAGCAGGAACCACCCGCGCGCCCGCTTGCGTCGCGCCGTAAACGGTAGAAGGCCGAACGGCAACAGCAGTACCAGTTCAAACGGAGCGCGATGCCGCACGAGACCTGCCGAAGTCATTGTGGTGGCAATCGTCAGCGTCGCCGTCAGAGTGGCATCGTTGCCGGTGGCCGTCAGCGTTGGGGGATTGAAGCTGCACGACGCATCGCCCGGCAGTCCGCTGCACGAAAACGACAGCGTCCCCGTGTAGGCGCCTTGCGGCGTGACGGTCAGTGTCTCCACGCCTGACTGACCCTGCTTGATGGTGAGTGCCGGGGCCGAGACAGTGGCGCTGAAGCCGGGCGGCGTGATGATGTACGCGGCGCTGGCCACGGCGCTCGCCGCGTAACCATTGGCTATTGCAATAGCCTCAATCGTCTCGGATGACGAAACCTGAATCGGCGCGGTGTAGGGCGTCGAGGCAGTCGTTGGTGTGGTTCCGTTGGTGGTGTAGTAGATTGTTGCGCCTGGCGTGGCATCGCCGATCGAAACCATCTGCGCCGAACCGTACGTGCCGGCCGCGGGCGAGAAGGCCGGCGTGGCCGCGGCGGGTGCGTTGGCGGTGAAGGTTGCCGCCACGGTTCTGGACGAGCTCACGGTCACCGTGCACTGATCCGACGACACCGTGTCGCATCCGCTCCAGCCGTCAAAGGCGGAGCCCGCATCGGGCGTGGCCTCCAGTGTCACTATATCGGTGGCGGCAAAGTTCGCCGAGCACGTGGAGCCGCAGGCAATCTGCGTATCGAGACTCACGTCGGCGCTGCCCGTGGACCCGATCTGCGCGCTGGCAATCGTTCCCGTGCCTGTGCCGCTCTTCGTCACCGTGAGCATGTTGGGCGTCGCGACCACCATCGCCGCGTCAATCCAGTCTTCGTCGATGTTGTAGGTCAGCGTGCCATAGGTGCTCTCAAAGCCGCTCGATGTCTGCCTCATGCGGTGATGGTTCGTCCACACATTCGATGGCAGCGTGAAGCTGGAGGTCTCGGCTGGATAGACCGTCTGGCAGGTCGCTCCGCAGGGCACGCCCGAATTGAAAAAATAGGCAAACCAGATATCGTCGGTCGCCGGGCTGATCAGGCTCGGCAGCCAGTTGTTGAACTCCGGATAGCTGCTGTACACCGCGGAAAAATAGCCCTTCGCGTGCAACTCCGTTGTCCAGCCCTCCAGAAAGGACTGCGTCGCGGCCACATCTGTCGCATTGTTATAGGAGTACGCCTCCATGTCGTAGACAATGGGCGAGCCCTGGTTCATGCCGCACGCGAGCATAGCGGCAACGGCGGAGTCGGCCTCGGTCACGCCCTCGGAGTTCGCCGTTGCCGGATCGGTGCTGATGAGGTGAGTGTAGTTGCCGCCCGGCGCCTGCGGACCCACCCAGATGGGAATGATCTCCCAGCCCATGCCCAACACTGTTGCTGTCCAGCCAGCGGTGAAGTTTGCGAGCGACGACGGGCAGGCGAAGGAGTCGCCGCCGATATACGCGCCGACGACGCGGTAAGGGCTGGCCGCGTACCAGGTCTGCATCTGCGAGGTGGTCATCAGGACGCAGGTATCAAAGCCCATCGCGCCGGCCACCGTGAACGAGGACTCCGGTTGCGCCCGCGGGCGCGCATTCTCCCGCGGCAGGCCCACGGCTGAACGGCCCTTCGGCGGGACAATCGTCTTTGTCGTTTCCAGCGCGATGCCGGGCGGCGCACCGAGCGTGAAAAATGTCTGGCCGCCATCCTGCGTGCCCAGCAGCGCCTCGGAGTGCGTGCAGACGCCGGTACCGGCCTCACAACTTCCGCCGGCGAACAGAACCCATCCGGCACTCTCTGTGGCAAAGGTTGCGCGCTGGGGCAGCATCGGACCCGCGGGGGCGTGCGACAGCGGCAGACGCACGCGGCTGCCGTCGATCTGCGCGCGAATGCGGCTTGCTACCGTGCCGTCAGCCGCCACGACCGCGAGCGCGCCGGCGGTGTTTTGCACAATGGCTGTGGCGGGCCGCCAGCTCACGCCCGCGTCGCGCGTCTCATAGCGAACCACTGTTGCACCCTTGTCGCCGATGTAGGTGCGCAGCAGCAGGCCCTCGGAGAGATTCTGGAACTTCGGCAACCCGATCCGGCTTGCCTCGCCCCGCGGATTACCCGCGGGCGCCGGCAGCTCGACGCGCTGCCAGCTCTGGCCGCCGTCGCTGGTGCGATACAATTCGTCGCCTTCGGGGCCGGGGCCCATCCAGCCGTGAAGCGCATCGGTAAACACCAGATCGCCACCCACCGGCGGCTGCGGAAGTTCGCTCCAGTGCGCGCCGCCATCTTCGGTGTGAAACAGCAACCCCGGCCGAAAGGCAGAGCTCGACTGCAACCGGAAGATGACCCAGCCCTGTTGCGCATTCGCAAAGGAGGCGTAAGCCCTGCCGCCAAACGGGTGGGCATTGTCAAACGGCGAAGCGATCGTGGAATCGCTCCAGTGTGCGCCCCTGTCGGCGGTGCGCGCCACGATCACCGTCTTCTGGTCAGCCGGCGCCGAAAACACCCAGCCGTTGCCCGCCTCGTCAAAGGAGACGCCCGCGATCGTCGAACCGTCCGCAGCCGGCGGCGTAATCTCCGTCCATTGCACGCCCAGCGTGTCGGTCCAGAAGAGCCGCGCATCGGCCAGCAGCCAGCCCGACTGGTTGGCGAACAGATGCATGTCCTGAATGGACTGGGCCTGCGCCGACCGGCCGGCCCCCCAGCCAGGAACAAGCAGAAACAGAGAGAGAACCCAACCAGGACGCTTCGTGTAAGACACGATCAAGTTCCCTTCATCATGAAAGAATCGGAATCCCCGCGATGCGCTTCTGCCACTCGGCCGGCCCGGTCTGGTGGACGCTGGTGCCGCTCGCGTCGACAGCCACGGTGACCGGCATATCCCGGACATCGAACTCGTAGATGGCCTCCATGCCGAGGTCGTCGAATGCGATCAGGCGCGAACCGTGGATAGCCTTTGAGACCAGATAGGCAGCGCCGCCGACGGCCATCAGATACACCGCCTTGTACTCGCGGATGGCATCGATAGCCTCCGGACCGCGCTCGGACTTGCCCACCATGCCGAGCAATCCGGTCTCCTTGAGCATCTGGCGCGTGAACTTGTCCATGCGCGTGGCTGTTGTTGGTCCCGCAGGGCCAACCACCTCGTCGCGTACCGGGTCGACCGGGCCAACGTAGTAGATGAAACGGTTGTGGAAGTCGACGGGGAGCTTCTCGCCGCGATTGAGCATGTCGGTCAGCCGCTTGTGCGCGGCGTCGCGGCCGGTCAGCAACTTGCCGCTGAGCAGCAGAACTTCACCGGGCTTCCATGTGGCGGCTTCCTCGCGGGTAACGGTGTCGAGATTGACGCGGCGCGCGCCGCTGGGGTCGTAGCTGAGCCGGGGCCAGAGATCGAGCGAAGGCGGATCGAGATAGACGGGGCCCGAGCCGTTGAGCACAAAGTGCGCGTGGCGCATGGCGGCGCAGTTGGGGATCATGGCCACGGGCAGGTTGGCGGCGTGGCATGGATAATCGCGCACCTTCACGTCGAGGACGGTCGTAAGCCCGCCGAGCCCCTGCGCGCCAATGCCGAGGCGGTTGACCTTGTCGTAAAGTTCCAGGCGCAGTTCTTCGGCGCGGGTCTTCGCGCCGCGCGCCTGGAGATCCTGAATATCGATCGGGTCCATGAGCGACTCCTTGGCCAGGAGCATGGACTTCTCGGCCGTGCCGCCGATACCAATGCCGAGCATTCCCGGCGGGCACCAGCCGGCGCCCATGGTGGGCACGGTCTTGAGCACCCAGTCGACAATTGAGTCCGAGGGATTGAGCATGACAAACTTGGACTTGGCCTCCGAACCGCCGCCCTTGGCAGCAACGGTGACTTCGACGGCGCCGCCCTGCACGAGATCGCAGGTGACGACAGCCGGGGTGTTGTCGCGCGTGTTCTTGCGCGCGCCGGCCGGGTCGGCCAGAACCGAGGCCCGCAGCTTGTTGTCAGGATCGAGATAGGCGCGGCGGACGCCTTCATCGACCATCTGTTGCAGGTCCATGGGTTCTTCGCCGGCCGCAGCCTCAAAGCGCGCGTCCATGCCGAGCCTGACGAAGGCATTGACGATGCCGGTGTCCTGGCAGAGAGGGCGATGCCCCTCCGCGCACATGCGGCTGTTGATGAGAATCTGCGCCATGGCGTCGCGCGCCGCTGGCGCCTGCTCCCGCTCGTAGGCTTTGGCGAGCGAGGTAATGAAATCCACCGGATGGTAGTAACTGATATATTGCAACGCGGCGGCAACACTCGCGATGAAGTCCTTCTGCCGGATCACAGTCATGATGGGAACGCTCCTTCCGTTCAGCACTACAAGGGTAATGGACGGAGGGATCTCTTGTCCCGCTGCGGGGACTCCACTGCAGGGCAAACGCATTTGGGCAGGAGTCCTGCTTGCCTTCGATCCCGACTCCACTCATCGAGCAGTGTCATCCCGAACGGAGTGAAGGATCTGCCCTGAAAATTCGCCGCCCGCCTGACTCTGTCATCCCGAGGAGCGCAGCGACGAGGGATCTGCGGTTGTTCCTGGCCGAATTCTCATGTTCTTCGGGTAGCTCAACAGGGCCATGCGCGACTGTGGTTGTCTTTCGCCCCTTGCGGCGTCGTCGGATGAAATCGGTCTGCCAAACCGAAGGTCTGCGTGAGAAACAGACCCGAAAAGCAACCGCGGATTCTTCGTCGCTGCGCTCCTCAGAATGACAGCGCAAAGAGTATGGTTCGTGAAGCGTCCAGCGAACTGAAATGCGTTTGACCTGAACTCCACCGTTCGTACCGAGTCCGACGCGACAGACTGCAACACAGCCAGCGGTCTGCTCGACGAGCAGCGGCAGAGTCCGATGCGGACGCCCAGCTCAGACGCGCGATGCGCGCCCTGCCTCGGAGGGCACGCTCAACTGCTGGCGGAGGCTACCGGCGAGATCGGCAACGGTACGCAGCCGGTCGGCCACCGCCGCCGGTACTCCGCCGCCGCTCAGCGCCAGTTGCGAGTGCAGCAGGAGCCCTGCAACGGTGGATTTCAGTTCCGTCTCGATGGCCGCGGCGGCGGCGCGGCGGGCCAGCATCTGCTCGCGCTCGCGGCGATGCAGAGCCGAGCGGATCTCGCGCACCAGGCGCGCCGCTCCCGCGATGGCAAAGTTGATCTGCAGCGGAATGGCAAGGCCGGCCAGCTCGCAGATCTTCTCCGCCGCCGCCGGATCGCACTCGGCCAGGGTCTCGTCGATGACCACCGCCAGATACTCGCGGCGGCGCAGTGCGGCCAGCGCCGCCCGGCGTCCTTCGGCCACCTCGACCTCCATGTTCAGTTGCGCTCCCACCACATCGGCGCAGTTGCGGGCGCCTTCGATTCCCGTCACCATCAGAATGCTCATCTTCAGCTCCTAGCTGCCAGCTTCTAGCTCCTGGCTTTTGCAATTTTCCGGTCTCGATATCCAGCTGCCGCAGTCATGCCTTGCCTTTGGATCTCCTATGCCTGCCGTGAGACGCAACGAAGCGCCCTGGCACAAAATAGCTAGAGGCTAGAAGCTAGCAGCTTGAGTCTGTTTCTTTACTCGTCCTGCAGCGGGTCGGCGATGCCATACTCCTTCAGCTTGCGGTAGAGCGTGGTCTTGCCGATACCGAGGAGTCTGGCGGCTTGCAGTTTGTCGCCGTTGAGGGTGCGGATGGCGCCGAGAATCGCCTCGCGCTCCATTTCGGCCAGCGTCTTGACCTCGGGCGCTGTGGCCGTCTCTGCGCCACTGCCCGCGGCCAGAGCCGCGCGCTGCGCCTCCAGGCCCCTCTGCTGCAGTTGCGTGGGCAGGTCGCCCAGGTGCAGCACCGGACCGGAGGAAAGAGCACAGGCCCGCTCAAGGGCATTCTCGAGCTCGCGCACGTTGCCCGGCCAGTCGTGGCGCATCATGGTGCGCAGAGCCTCGTCCGAGAGCGCCAGCTTGCGGCTGTGCTCGCGGCTGATGCGATCGAGAAAGTGCGCGGCCAGCAGCGGTATATCCTCGCGGCGGTCGCGCAGCGCAGGCAGCCGCAGGTTGACCACGTTCAGACGATAGAAGAGATCCTTGCGGAAGCTGCCCTTCTCGACCATGGCGGCCAGGTCGCGGTTGGTGGCGGCCACAATGCGCGCCTTGATGGGCACGCGATGCGTGGCGCCGACAGGCCGCACCTCTTTTTCCTGCAGGGCGCGCAGAAGCTTCGCCTGCAGATCGAGCGAAAGCTCCCCGATTTCATCCAGAAAAACCGTCCCGTCCTCGGCCGAGACCAGCAAACCGTCCTTGGACCGGTTGGCCCCGGTGAAGGCGCCTTTCACATAGCCAAACAACTCACTCTCGATCAGCGTGGGCACAATCGAGCCGCAGTCAACCGGCAGGAAGGGCTTTTCGGCGTTGGGGCCGTAGGCGTGGATGGTCCGCGCCACCAGCTCCTTGCCGGTTCCGCTCTCGCCAAGAATCAGCACCGGATGCGTACTCTGGGCAACCTTGGAAAGAATGCGGTAGATCTTCTCCATCTCCGGCGAACGGCCGATCATCGAGCCAAGGCCCTCGGAGAGCCGCAGCCGCTCCCGCAACTGGCGTGCGGCGGTGTCGGTGGCATGGCTGGCGGCGGCGCGGTCGAGCACCGTCGAGAGCTCGTCCATCGCGAAGGGCTTCGTCAGGTAGTCCGTGGCGCCGCAGCGCATGGCCTCGACGGCCGTGTTCACGGAGCTTGTGGCGGTCATGGCGATCACCGAAGTGTCGGGATAGAGCAGCTTGACCTCGGAGACCAGCTCCAGGCCCTCGTTGGACCCGGCGGGCAGATTGACCAGCAGGATGTCGGCCGTGTGGCCGCGCAGCAAGCTTCGTGCCTGATCGAGGTCGCCCGTGCTCTCGACCGCGTAGCCCAGGCTGGCCGCAATCTCCGCGCAGGCCGAGCGAACCGCGGCGTCCGCGTCCACCACAAGCAGGTGCAGTCGTACCGCCGGCTCGGCAAGTTGTGGAATGAATTCCATGTTCCGTGTGTTGAAGACTGTCTCCAGCATTGTAGTCGCCTCTCGTGCGTTGGTGAATCGTTGCATGGCAGGAAATCAGGGGTGGGCAGGGATCGGGGCGGTTGTCCGCTATCCGTTTTGTCAGTGCGCCGTTCCAGATTCAGCATTCCTGGAACGAGCGTATCTGTTCCCTGTTCCCTGTTCCCTGTTCCCTAGTCCCTAGTCCCTGTTCCCTAGTCCCTGCCTTCCCCACCGGCAGCTCGATCGTGAAACAGGCGCCGCCCTGGACGCAATTCGTGGCGGTGATTCGGCCGCCCGCGCCTTCCACGATGGAGCGCACGATGGTCAGGCCTAGTCCGTGATGACTTTGCGCCCAGCCGCTGGCCGGGCCGGTCTGCGGCCTCGTGGTGTATCCGGCGGCAAAGACCCTTTCCAGAGCCTCTTCGGGAATCCCCGGCCCGCTGTCTTCAACGGTAAGAACAAGACAGGGCGCTGCGCCCCCGGCGGTCTCCGGCCCGCGAAGGCCGATGCGGATTCGCCCACCGCGCGGCATGGCCTCGGCTGCATTCTTCACCAGGTTTACCAGCAACCGTGTCAGATCCTCGCCGGTAAGCCGCACGGGCCGGGCACCGCCATCGGCCTCCACGGTCAGCGTGATGGAGGGGCCAGCCAGCGCCGCCAGCAGATTGCGATTGGCCAGGAGTTCGGCGGCAAGGTTGGCGATGGGCAGGGCAGGAAACAGATCCCCGCGCCGGCGCCGCTCGCGCGCGGCCGCGTTTGCCACCGCTCTGCGTCCGAAGACGGGCCAGATTCCGCCCGCCGGGTTGCCAGCGCCACCTTCCGCGGGCTTTGCGGCTTTGTCCGGCGAGGAGGTGCGCACAGGCATTGTGTGCATCGGCATTGCTATCCCCTCCCGCGCGCTCGCGTCGAGCGCCACCAGCTTCTCGACCAGGCGCCTGCTGGCCGCGGCCACCAGCCTGAGTTCGTCCGCATAGTGGTTGAAGCCGGCCGCAAACACCCCCGGCTCCCCTAACAGATCGCAGTAAAGCCCAAGAGCCGCGACCATGTTGCGCGCATCGTGGGCCACGGCGGAGAGGCTTTCGCTTCTACAGTCCAGAGCGGCCAGGGTTTCGTCAACCCTTTTCACGCCTCTGCGTTCGACGCCATTCCATGGGCGCTCGGCCTTGGCTGCGCATGCGGTTGTCTGTTCGGTTTGCTGCATCGGTTGGTCCTTTCAGAGGCGAGGGAACAGCGGACAGTGCACAGTGGTTCGTTCACAGATCCACGTTCTGCATTCCGGAAGCGGGGCTGTACCCTATTCCCGATTCCCTAGTTCCTATTCCCTGGTCCCTATTCCCTGGTCTAATGAGCCCCGCGTCCCGCTTCCCAATTCCGTCTCGCGATGGCTGTGTTTGTCATATTTCTACACACGCCGCGTGCCAAACTTGAACGCCAATGCTAAGTTCCTGATAAGGGAAGGGATGTTGAGTTACG
The DNA here is from genome assembly GCA_049977045.1 of Occallatibacter sp. Lineage (GTDB taxonomy): Bacteria > Acidobacteriota > Terriglobia > Terriglobales > Acidobacteriaceae > Telmatobacter. Next base: position 18,121 of record JBMFHB010000035.1, on the reverse strand, counting down.
TCCGGCAAGCGATGGGAAACAACCGGCGGAAGATGGTTCCAAAATGGGAAGCGACGGAAGTCGGGACATCTAAGCAACTTTATTAATTTCAGTGACATAGATTGATATTCCCGGTTCGGCACCTGATCTGGCGTGATTCCCATCGTGGAACCGCCGCGTCTGCCTCCCCCGCGCCGGCCCGCCGGGCCGTACAATCGCTCTATGCACGCGCAATCTTTCTCACTACGCCCCGGCGGAAGAGCCTCCGCACAGCTCCGCCCGCTTACGCTGACCCCCGGCTTTGTCCAGACCGCCGAAGGCTCGGTTCTGGTCTCGCTCGGCAACACCCGAGTGCTGACCTGCGCCACCATCGAACAGGGTGTTCCCGGCTGGCTGCGCAACTCCGGCCGCGGCTGGGTCACGGCCGAGTACGCCATGCTGCCCCGCTCCACGGTCACGCGCACACCGCGGGAGTCCGAGCGCGGCAGGATCGGCGGGCGCACGCATGAGATTCAGCGATTGATCGGCCGGAGCCTGCGCTCGGTCGTGGACATGCACGCCCTCGGCGAGCGCACGGTGATTCTTGACTGCGACGTGATCCAGGCCGACGGCGGCACGCGCACGGCGGCGATCACCGGCGCGGCCGTCGCTCTCTCGATCGCGCTCGATGCCTTAGTAAAAGCGGGAACCCTCAAGGCCTCGCCGATGAAACAACTGGTAGCGGCCACCTCGGTGGGGATCGTCGACGGCCAGCCGCTGCTCGATCTCTGCTACGAGGAAGACTCTCAGGCCGAGGTGGACATGAACGTGGTGATGACCGCCGATGGGGGCCTGGTCGAGACGCAGGCCACGGCCGAGCGCGGCTCCTACTCCCGTGCGCAACTGAATGGGCTGATCGATCTGGCCGAGGCTGGGCTCAAGGAGATCTTCGCGGCACAGAAGGCCGTGATGAAAGACAGGGACTAGGAGTGCGTCGGGCATAAGCATTTGAGATTTTGTAACCGACATGGAATCAACAACATACCAAACATGGTAGATTTTGTAAGTTGTTGATTCTAAATGGCATGAAATCTATGCCCGACAGGCTCCTAGGAAACGGGAGTTGCGCAAGGCGCGTCCCGGAATGGCCGTGCCGGATCGATGCGCTGTCCGCTGCCTACTGTTTGCTGTCTTCTTCCTAGTCCCTAGTCCCTGCCCTTCCGCTACTTCAGCACCCCCGCCAGCAGCATCGCGCCCGCCAGACCGGAGAGCGATAGTACGGTCTCAAGCACGGACCACGTAGCCAGCGTCGCCTTCACGTCGATTTTGAAGAGCGAGCCAACAAGCCAGAACCCCGAGTCATTCACGTGCGAGAGCAGAATGGAGCCGGCGCCGGTAGCCAGCGCCAGCAGTTCCGGCCGCACGCCCATGGTCCCGGCCATCGGCGCCAGAATTCCCGAGGCCACCGCCAAGGCCACGGTCGCCGAGCCCATCGACACGCGGACCGCCGCGGCCAAAGCCCAGGCGAGCAATAGCGGCGGCAGGTGCGCGCCGATGGCAAAGTTGACCGCCGCCTGCGCGGCGCCCGAGGCGCGCAGTACTCCGCTCAAGCCTCCGGCGGCAGCCAGGATCACCAACGGACTGGCGATGGGCGCGAAGGAGTCGACGGTGAGCCGCCGCAAGCCACCGGGGCCTTGGTAAGCAGGCTCTTGTACTCTCGGGCCCAGCGTAGCCAAAGCCACCAGCACCGCCGCGACCATCGCCACATCGGAGGAGCCGGAGAGCTGCAGAAGCCGGCTCCCCAGAGTTCCTTTGCCGGCAATGGCGTCGGCCCAGCCTCCGGCCAGAATCAGCGCCACTGGGAGCAGGATCGCCACCAGCGCGCGTATCGCTCCGGCCGGACGCGGCGCGTTGGCTCCCCCCGCGCCCGCTGTCTCAGCAACGGGCGCCGAGGCCAGGAACGCATCCTGCGGGAGCGCACGCTTGAGAAAACTCCCCGGCCGCTGCCAGAGATGAAGCAGTACCGCATACAGCACCGGCCCTCCCAGCACCGCAGAGGCGACGCCCACGACAAGTCCCCACAGCATCAGCGGGGCCAGAGCGGCATGATACTCCGCAGCCGCAAGCAGCGCGCCGGGATGCGGCGGCAGCAGGCAATGCATCGCCGAGAGCCCTGCCAGCACCGGCAGACCCACCAGCATTGGTGGCCGGCCGCTGCGCCGCGCCGCATCCACCACAATGGGCATCAGCAGAACCAGTCCCACTTCGAAGAACACGGGGATGCCCACCAGCACACCGAGCGCAAGCAGAGCCCAGGGAAGGCCCTGGGGGCCGCATCGCTCGACGAGCGCCCGGCCCAGCGCCGCTCCCGCGCCGGAGCTGGCCAGAAGCTGGCCCAGAATCGCGCCCATGCCGAGAATGATGGCGATGTGGCCCATCATTTCGCCGGCGCCTGAGGTGAAGGCCAGGGGCAGCTTTTCGAGAGGAACTCCCGCCGCCGCGCCCAAGCTGAAGGCAGCGACGGCAAGGCCCAGCGCGGCGTGCAGCCGCAGCCGCCCCACCAGCAGCAGGAGCAACGCAACGGCGCCAGCCACACAGGCCAGCAGCCTCGCATCGTGAGCAGTCGCGACGGCAAGGTTCACGGGCCGATTATAGCTGCTGATCGCGCCAGCCAAGCACCAGATTTTCCTCTACTTAGCGCAGGAATCAGATGATGGGATCGAAACTCAACCTTTTGCCCGCCTCATTCGTCTAGCAAATAGAGAGCGGCACATCGATTCTGCATGCGCTCCCCGTGAAACTTTGGAGCAACGGACCTTATGAAACGTGAAGGGAAATTGCGCGGCGCGGCCGCGGTTGGACTTCTGGCGTTGGCCGTATTGCTGCTGGGCGCGGCGCACGGCGCCTTGGCGCAGGTGCAGCGTTATCTGGGCAGCATTACCGCCATCAGCGGAAACACCCTGACGGTGAAGACCGACGCCGGCGCCGAGTATCAGGTCCAGGTTCCCGCAACCGCCAATCTCAAGCGCATTGCCCCGGGCGAGAGAGACCTGAGCAAAGCAGAGCCGCTCGTATTCAGCAGTCTCGCCGTAGGAGATCGCGTCCTGGTCACGCTCGATCCCAACGCCACAGGCGGCGTGCCGCAGGCTGCGCGCTTGATTGCCATCAAGAAGGCCGATGTCGTCCAAATGCAGGAGGCCGAACAGGCCGCCTGGGATCAGGGCGTACATGGACTGGTGAAGAGCGTCGACGCCGCGGCGGGCACAATCGTCGTGACCACGCGCGCCGGCATCGTCACAAAAGAAGTTACGGTGAATACAACCCCGGCGACCAGGCTCAAGCGCTACGCGCCCGGCTCGGTGCGCTTCGACCAGGCCCAACCGGCGCCCATCACCGACATCAAACAGGGCGACCAGCTCTGGGCGCGCGGAACCAAGAACGCGGACGGCAGCGCGATTGCCGCCGATGGCGTGGTTTCAGGCAGCTTCCGCAGTATTCCCGGAATCGTGATCTCCGCCGACACGGCAGCCTCGACACTGACAGTCAAGGATCTTGTCACCAAGAAACTGGTGACGATGCGCGTCACGTCCGACTCGCAACTGCGCCAACTGAACGCCATGGTGGCGACGATGATTGCCACGCGGCTGAAGGGGAACGCGGCGGGCGCCGGTGGACGCGGCGGTCAACACGCAGGCGAGCAGCACGGGTTCAGCCAGGCTGGCTCCTCAGGGGCCGGCCACATGGATCTTGAAACGGTTCTGGAGCGCGCGCCTGAGATTCAACTGAGCACTCTCAAAAAAGGCGATGCCGTGATGATCGTGGCCACCGAGGATGCCTCGGGGTTGAGCGCGGTCAAACTGCTCTCCGGAGTCGAACCTCTGCTCGAAGCTCCCGAAGCGCAGGATCTGCTTTCGAGCTGGAGCCTGAACTCAGGCGAGAGCGAGGCGGCCCAGTAACCCGGTTCGTACCTTTCATTCATACCCAAGCGAGGGAATCGTGTATTCAAAGTCATACTGTTTGTCCACATTTCTTGTTTCCGCGGCACTGGCGCTGACGGCCACGGCAGCTAACGCGCAGACGGCGCCTGCTGCCCCGCCGCAGAATGCCTCGGCGGCCCAGGATCCTGCGCAGCCCGCGCAGGCCACTACGGGCGTTTTGCGCGGTCACATCCTCGATCCTACGGGAGCGCTGATTCCCGGCGCGCAGGTGACAGTGACCACCGCCAAGGGCGCTCCGGTAAAGACCATGACCGCAAACGCCGCCGGGGCCTATCTGGTCCAGGGCTTACCGGCCGGCAGCTACGTCATTGAAGTGACGTTCGCTGGTTTTGCGCCCTTTGTCTCCGCGCCCATCGAACTGGCCGCAGGACAGGCCAAGCGTATCGAGATCAAGATGGCGGTCGAGGCCACGCAGCAGCAGGTGATCGTGACCGACGAAAACGGACCTTCGGTCAGCACCGACGCCGGCTCCAACTCGAACGTGATGGTGCTGAAGGGATCGGACCTCGATGCACTGTCGGACGATCCCGACGAGCTGTCGAACGAGTTGCAGGCCCTGGCCGGTCCTTCAGCCGGGCCCAACGGTGGACAGATTTACATCGACGGATTCACCGGCGGCCAGTTGCCGCCCAAGTCGGCGATTCGTGAGATCCGCATCAATCAGAATCCCTTTTCGGCGGAGTTCGACCGCATCGGCTACGGGCGCATCGAGATCCTCACCAAACCTGGGACCAACACCCTGTATGGAAGAGCCTTTGCGCAGGGAAATGACGACAACTTCAACACCAAGAATCCGTTCACCGCGGAGCTGCCTTCCTACTACAGCTACCAGTACAACGGCACGATAAGCGGCCCGATGTCCAAGTGGGCGTCCTACTTCTTCGCCCTCGAAGACCGCGAGACGCAGACCGACAACGTCTACTCGATCCCGGGAGGCCCTGTGTACGACCCGATCAGCAACACCTGGTCGCTCGGCACCTCGGCAGTTGCAGGCAGCCTTTTCAATCCCGCCAATCACCTCGAGATCGCACCGCGTGTCGACCTGCAGTTGGGCGAGAAGAACACGCTCACGCTCCGTTACCAGTTCTATCGCAACGTCAGCGCCAACGCGCTGGACGGTTCTACTTCGTTCCCAAGCCTGGCCAACTCCACAACATCGATCAACCACACGTTCCAGCTCGACGACACGCAGGTAATCAGCGACCGCATCGTCAACGAGACGCGCATCGAGTACCGGCGGTCGAACGCGACGGCGACACCGCTGGCGACCGCACCCAATTTCGGCGTGCTGGTCAGCACTGCGCCTAGATATACCGTGCCGGGCGAGTTTTCCGGCGGCGGCAGCGGCACCCTGCCTTCAAACTCGCACTCCGATCACTTCGAGCTGCAGAACTTCACAACCATGACCGCAGGGTCACATGCCATCAAGTTTGGCGCATGGCTCCGCGACAACCGCAGCGCCACCTCCAATGTCGGCAACATCTACGGCAGCTTCACCTTTCCCTCGAATGTAGCCTTTGTCGATACATGGAACGGCATTCAAAACGGCGAGACCATCGCGCAGATTGCCGCGGCCTGCCCTTCCACGCAGACTGGCGGTTGCGTGCCCATCAAGCTCAGCTACACCACCGGTCCCTACGCCTTCGCCGGCAATGTCTTTGACGGGGCGCTCTTCTACCAGGACGACTGGAAGGTCAACAAGTTCCTCACCCTCTCCGGCGGCCTGCGCTGGGAGACGCAGAATCACGTCGCCGATCACAGCGACTGGGCCCCCCGCGTGGCTTTTGCCTACGCTATCGACGGACACAAGAAAGGCACCGTCTCCAAGACCGTCGTGCGCGGCGGTTTCGGCTTCTTTTACGACCGATTCCTGGTGGGAAGCCTGATGGACCTGGAAACCCTGAACGGCTCGGCCCACAGTCAGGTGCAGACCGTCATCGACAATCCTACCTGCTTCAGCCCCACTGGTTTGAGCTCCATCCCGGGCGGCGTAGACGCCTGCGGCACGGGTCAGGCCGTTACGCCTGTAATCTACTCCATCACTCCCAGCTATCACGCGCCCTACAACGAGCAACTCGGCGTAAGTCTGGAGCGACAGTTAACCAAAGTCTCCACCCTCACGCTCACTTATATGCACTCCTCGGGCTTCCACCAGATGGTGGTGCGGGACGCCAACGCCTATCTGCCGGGCGACTACATCTATAACCCCAACGGCAAGCCTACGATTCTCGCCCCTCGTCCTGATCCAAACCTCGGCATCGTGCAGCAGTTCTATCCCCAGGCGGTCTTTAACGAGAACCAGGTCATCGTCAACTTCAACTCCCGCTTTACGCAGAACTTCAGTGTCTTTGGCTTTTACACCGCAAGCTGGGCCAACTCGGACGGTGGCGGCGGATCGAACCCCTCGAACTCCTACAACCTGCGCCAGGACTATGGGCGCGCAGCCTGGGTGCATCCCCAGTGGATGCTGCTTGTGGGCAATTACTCGGGCCCGTGGGGACTCACCTTCAACCCCTTCATGATCGCCCGAGCGGGAAATCCTTACAACGTCCACTCGCCCTACGACTTGACCGGAGATAACTTCTTCAACGACCGGCCCTCGTTTGCCACCAGTTCAACTCCGATTGATAGCAACGTGGTACAGACGAGTTTTGGCGCGCTGAATGTTATCCCTCAGAGTAACGAATCGATCATCCCGGTCTCGATCGGCAACGGACCTTCGGCAGTCGCCTTCAACCTGCGCATTGGCCGTTACATCGGCATTGGCCCCAAGGTTCAATCGAACGGAGGCCCCATGCCCGGCATGGGCGGCGGCGGTCCGCATGGCGGCCACGGCCACGGGGGCTTTGGCGGTCCGTTTGGCGGTCCAATGGGTCCAGGCGGAGGCCCTCACGGACCTGGCGGCATGGATAACACCGGCCGTAAATACTCGCTGAACTTTAACGTGCAGGCGCTCAACCTGTTCAACAATATCAACCTCGGCACACCGCACGGCGGCATTGTGCCCACGCGCAACTGCACCAATTCGAGCGATCCAAGCACATGCACCTACGGTCCTGGGCCAGAATTTGGCCAGTCGACAGGCCTGGCCGGAGGGATCTTCTCGACCGCCTCGGCAGCACGCCGAATCTTCTTTCAAGTGGCGTTCCAGTTCTGAAGTCAGTAGACAGTAGACAGTAAACAGTAGACAGTGGTCGGACCAAGGTGAGCGGAGCCATCACTGGCGTTCTGTTCACTGTTTACTGTTCACTGTGTTTACTGTTCACTGTTTACTGTTCACTGTTTACTGTTCACTGTTTACTGTTCACTGTTTACTGTTCACTGTTTACTGTTTACTGCCAACTGCTTGTAGAGCGCCTCCCACCAATCGGCCGCTGCGTCGATGCTGAAGTCACGCACCATCCGCTCCCGCGCCGCCCGCCCGGCAATCGCGCGCTCTTCCCTGCTCCGCCGCATCGCCGCCAGCATCGCTCCGGCGAGCGCCCGCGGATCTTTCGCTGGAACGATTCCATCTGCATCACCCGTCAGTTCGCGCACGCCGCCCACATCCGTGGCCACCAAGGGCTTTTCCATCGCCATGGCCTCGCCCACCACCAGCGGCATTCCCTCCCACACTGAACCCAGCACGAACCCATCGGCGGCGTCGAGCAGCGCCGGCATGTCGCGCCGCAGGCCCAGCCAGCGCACATGTTCCTGGAGTCCCTGCTCCCCGGCAATTCCAAATACATGGTGTGCCACCCCATCGGCGGCAACAGTCACCGTCGCATCCGCGGCGGCTCCGGCAATCCAAAGCTCGGCATCAGGCTCCTCTCTTCGCGTCCGCGCAAACGCGCGCAACAGGTTGGGAAAATCCTTGGCCGGCGTCACTCGCCCCGCGCTCAACCAAACAAAGCCCGAGCCGGCCTGCATCGCCGCGCGTACCTCCGCGCGCCGCGCCGCATCGGGCGCAAACTCTACTGTATCGATTCCGTTCGCGCGCACCAGGCATTTGCGTCGCGGAATAGCCTTGAGGCCAACAAACCTCTCTGCCGCTGCCTTGCTCACGGCAATGGTGCGTTCGCTCAGCCGGTCCGTCAACCGATAGGCCGTCATGCGCAGCCAGCCGCCTTCATAGACGTTGTGCACCGTGGAGATGACCGCAAGGCGCGGCAAACCGATGCGGAGCAGGCGCGCGAGCAGATTGGCGTGAAAGCTGTGGCTGTGAACCACGTCCGGCCGGAACGTGCGCAGGAAGCGCCGCGCGCGCAGACAGCCGGCCATCACGCTCACTGGATCTTTACCGATGTCGAGATGCACCACGGGAAGCGTTGCAGGCCACTCGGCGGCAAGACGCGGCATGAGCGCGACAAGCGCCACCTCGTGGCCACGCCGCGCCATGCGCTCCGCCACAGCCAGAGCCTGTTTTTCTGCTCCACCCACGCCCAGAGAGGTAAGGACTGTTACGATGCGCATCGAGCCCGCACTTTACCGAAAAAACTGGTTTCACCGATCATATCGCGGAGCCGTAAGGCTGCGCCGATCAGGACCAGCGTCGATCAATGTCGATCAATGAAGTGTGCCGGCTGCGCAATGCCAGCCGATTTGAATGCCGAGGCGGCAGGAAGGCCCACGCCAGGTACCGCGAGGGGGGTGCAAACCGCGCCATCCGCTTCTCTTGTATCGTCATTTCGGGCGCCCAATAGCCCGAAGCCGTTTCGGAATCGTTTTCAAAAGAATCGTTGTAGAAAACTCACATTATCGCTGTACAATCCCCCCAAGGAGATCTATGGCCGGAGACATGCAAATTACGTGCAGCGACTGTGGGCAGGAATTTACCTTCACCGCTGCTGATCAGGCGTTCTTTCAGGAACGTGGTTACTCGACCCCGAAGCGTTGCAGAAACTGCCGTCAGGCAAGGAAGAACGACCAGGGGGGATCCGGCTACCGTTCGGCTCCTTCACAGGGAACACCTGTGATCTGTTCCGGTTGCGGTCAGCCTACAACCGTGCCATTCGAACCGCGTGGCGATCGTCCGGTTTTTTGCCGCGATTGCTACGTAGCCCGTAAGGGCAGCGGCAGCCCAAGAGGGCGCGACCGCAGATAAAATAACTGCCCGGCGGAGGGAAGCTTTTCTTCGGCCGGGCCGCAACACCCACAAGTCTACGGATTCTGACGGCAAGGCGGCGAAACGGTCAGCGAATTGGCCTCGTGACGGACGATGGCCCTGTCGAAGGTAGATTCTTGTCCGGTTTTGAACCTTGCCGTTTGCAGATGGCGGACTCGGCGCACCCGCAAGCGCGAGCCGACAGGGCGCACGAAGGATTAGCTCGCCGCCACGTGCAGAATGAATGGGGCGGACTCGCGGTTATCGGCGGCACGGGCTGTGCTGGCAAGCCCATATTGCTCACCGCCGATTGCGGCAACGATTCAGAGACACTCACGCTTGAGGGTTTCGCTCCACACACCACTTGCGGCGTTCAGGAATACGGATGTACGTTGCCCTTGGGATTCTCGCGTCTGTCGTGCTGCTGTTTCTCGCAGGCATCGCCTATCAGCACTTCGCGAGTCTCCGTGATCGCCGCATCCACACGGCAGAAGGCCGTTTGATCAACATTCGCCGAGGCTGCAATCTTTACTTTTTCGAGGCCGGAGAAGGCCAGCCAACGGTAGTGTTTGGATCCGGCATTGGAGCCACCCACCTCAGTTGGCGCGGCATTCAGGACGAGATCTCGACGCTCACGCGCACCGTCTCATACGATCGCGCCGGTCTGGGCTGGAGCAGTCCCACTCGCGCACAGCGCACACCCGGCGCTCTTGCCCGCGAATTGCACCAAATGCTCGATGCCGCAGGTGTAGAGCCGCCCTACGTTCTCGTCGGCCACTCCTTTGGCGGGCTCGTGGTACGCCGCTTCGCATTGCTCTATCCGCGAGAGGTCGCCGGCATCGTGCTTGTCGACCCCATGCGCCCGGAGGAATGGCCTCCGCTCAACCCTGCGCGGCAGGCACAACTCGACCTGGGCAAGCGGCTCATCCGTTACACGATCCCCGTGGCGCGCTGCGGGCTGGCGCGCATTGTGGTCAAGGTGCTGCTCGGGCGCTGCGGCAGCTCTACCGATCGCGCCGCCAGCCAGGCGGTTGATCCTCCGCATCGCCTGCTGCGCCGCATCAGGACCGAAGCGCGCAAGTTGCCCTGCAAGGTCTGGCCCGCATTGGCCGCGCACTGGTCGCGGGCCGGGTTCTACGACGGACTGCGCAACCACCTCGTCTCGATCCCCAGCGCCGTCCGAGAGATGCACGACGCCGAGCCAATCCGCGGCATTCCCGTCGCCGTGCTCACGCCCGGCAATGCCGATCCACTCACGCGCGATCAACTGCATCGCATCGGCGATTCCATCCGGCAGACTCTGGCGCTCAACAGCGGGCACTGGATTCATCTCGATGAGCCGGAGTTGGTGATCAATGCGATCCGCACCGCCATCGGCGCGCCCGTGGCGCCGGCTGCCGGCTATAACCATCCGGCAATCACTTTCCTCGCAGCCTCGCCCCTTCCCGACGGCGACATCATCGTATCGGCACGCCGATTCTGAGCAATAGGAGGTAGGGAATAGGTGCAGGAGGCAGGGTGCTGCCAATACACAAGAGCGCGAGGGTAAACTCGCTCTTGCATTCTGTCTCCTGTTCCCTGCTTTACGTCAGCTTGACGCTCTTCCCGCGCGAAAGCACCGCGGCTTTGCGACGGTCTTTTGAGGCGTGGTCGATCTGCTTCCAGAAGCCTATGAAGTAATCAACTGCCGAAATCACAGCTACCACGGCGGCAAAGTAAATCGCCGCAACTGCGTACCACCTCACCGGAATCGCCACGACGCCGATCTCCCAGTGGTCCCAGCGATGCGCCAGAACCGCCGAAACAACCGCCACAATCTGCACCACCGTCTTCAGCTTACCCAGTTCGCTGGCCGTGATGGTGAATCCTTCAGAGGCTGCGATCGAGCGCAACCCCGAAATCAGAAACTCGCGGCCAATGATGATGACCACGATCCACACCTTTACAACGTCGGGATTGTAAGCCACAAGCGCCACAAACGCGGCCGTCACCATGATCTTGTCTGCCAGCGGATCGAGTAACATGCCCATGGTCGTAATCTGGCCGCGCTTGCGCGCCAGATACCCATCCAGGCCGTCGGTGATCGAAGCCAGCACGAAGAGTACCGACGCGGCAAGCTCCTGCGCGCCGTGTCCCTGCCATGGGAAATGCGGCGAAAGAATCCACAGAAACAGTGGAATCATGACGATCCGCGTCATGGTGATGGAATTCGGCAGATTCATCGTGCTTGCGCCGCGGTTTCCTCGTCTCTCCGCGGCGTCATTTCATTATTGCACTGTCCGCGGCCATACGGTCTCGCAGGCAATCACGGAATCAGGCGCACTTCGCTATCTCCGGATGTGCGCTGTCGCCAGTGGTTCGGTGAAAACAACGTAATTCCCCTCGTCGCTATCTATCTGATTCAGAATCAGCGATACCGGGCCACCTTCGGAATGGATGATCGTGACGCGATAGAAATAACTCTTTCCTGCTTCGGCTGACAGATGCGCGAGTTCAACGGTGCTCAGTCGGGAAAAGGGCGAAAAACGCCATTGGTACGACACACAGAGATGATGCTCGCCCGGGTCGACCGGAACGAAGAAATACGAGTTCCGCTGATTCGCTCCGACCCACTTCCCGTCGATTCCAGCCTTTGTTGTCCAGTCTGGACGGTAGAGCGGCGGGACACCGATGTCCTGGATAAAGTAGATCAAGGCCTTCCCTGTATCTGGTTGCTGCGGCGTGTGCGGCGCTGGGTCCAGCTTCACCGTCATGTGCACATTCAAGTCTCCGCAGGCCGTCGGCACGGGCGTGGGTGTGGGCGCGGATTGCTTTTGGCCGATGAGTGGGATGGAAAAGAAGAAGAGGACTGGGACAACCAGCGCGTGCGAGACTTTCATGGTCTTACTCCTCGATGAGCCTTGATGCCTTAACCCTGCGAAGGGTTGTGCCAGCGCAATAACAATGGCGGGAGAAGTCCCACTTCCCCCGCCATTGTCGATTCAGGTGCTCGCGTTGTTATGCGTAGATGCCGCGCTGCTTGATGGTGTAAGCGACGCGATCGATGGCCAGCATGTAGGCCGCGATGCGGTTGTTCACGCCATGGGCCTCGGCGTAACGCACCACGTCCTCGAAGCTCGAGCGCAGAATCGTCTCAAGCTGCTCGTTGACCATGGCCTCTTTCCAGAAATAGCCCTGGCGATCCTGTACCCACTCGAAGTAGCTGGCCGTTACACCGCCGGCGTTCGACAGAATGTCGGGAACGATAAACACCCGCTTCTCGGCCAGGATCTCGTCGGCTACGGCAGTGGTCGGCCCGTTGGCGCCTTCCACTACGATCTTCGCCTTGATCTTGTCCGCATTGCGGCTGGTAATCACGTTCTCGGTCGCTGCCGGAATCAGGATCTCGCAGTCCGACACCAGCAGTTCATCGCTCGGCATGGCTTCAGCACCGCGGAAGCCCAGAATCGTATTATTCCGGAATTTGTACTCAAGCAGTTGGTGGATATCGATGCCCGCCGGGTTGAACAGGCCGCCATCGCGCTCGGCAATGCCGACAATCGAGTAGCCGCGTTCCTGCATCAACCGCGCCGCATTCGATCCCACGTTGCCGAAGCCCTGAATGATGACACGGCAGCCCTCAACCGGCATGTTCAGGTAGCGCAGGCTTTCGTCGCAGACCAGCCGGACACCGCGTCCAGTAGCCTCAAGGCGCCCCTGCGAACCGCCCAGGTTGGTCGGCTTGCCCGTCACGACCGCGGTCACGGTCTTGCGCATGTGCATGGAATAGGTATCCATGATCCACGCCATGGTCTGTTCGTTGGTGTTCACGTCGGGTGCCGGCACGTCCTTTTCCGGTCCGATGAACTCAATGATCTCGGCCGTGTAGCGGCGCGTCATACGCTCCAGCTCGTTGCGGCTCATCGCCATCGGATTGCAGATGACGCCTCCCTTGGCGCCGCCAAAGGGAATGTTCACCACTGCGCACTTCCAGGTCATCCAACTGGCCAGCGCGCGCACTTCGTCCAGCGTCACGTCCGGAGCATAGCGAATGCCGCCCTTGCACGGGCCGCGGGCTATGTTGTGCTGCACGCGAAATCCCGTAAACATTTCGATCGTGCCGTTGTCGAGCGCTACCGGAAAGTGCACGATGATCTCGCGCGATGGCGAGCGCAGCACCTTCCACAGTCCTTCGTCCAGATTCAATTTACGCGCGGCAAAGTCAAAGCGCGCGTTTTGCGCTTCCCAGGGATTGATCTCCTGGTCAAGCGTCACTTGAGGCGATTGTGTTGCCATAACCTTCTCCATCTTCTGCCGTGCCTCGAGTTTTTGGATGCGCCGGACTCTCGTCCGGTCGATCCGGCCTATCGGCGCGGCTCCCATAGGCCAGGGTTTCGCGTCTTCGGCCGCTTCCACACCATCCGGTTTTTCTTTCCCGGCGCCGTGTTCACAGCGGCTCAAAAGTCCCGTAAACCCAAACCTCAGTGAGTCTAGGCCGCTAAACGGTCCCCGTCAAGACACGCCGTCACGCTTGTTCAAGGGTTTTTGCGTTCGATTTCCCGCAGTCCCAATCCTGCCTGGCGCGGGAAGCCCGATTACACCCACGAAACGCACAAACAGGTACACTTGAGCTGTGAACGCCACTTCCCAACAAGTCCATCCCTCGCGCAAGGAGTTCCTGGCTCTGGCCCGGACGCACACGCTCGTTCCCGTCTGCCGCAGGCTCATGGCCGATCTCGAAACCCCGGTTTCGGCCTTCCTGCGCGCGGCCTGGCCCGAGCGCGAGTGCTTCCTGCTCGAATCCGTCGAGGGCGGCGAACAGGTGGGACGCTACACCTTCATAGGCTTTGCGCCTTTCAAGCGTATCACCGCGCGCGGCCGCGAAATTACCATCACTGAGGGCCGCGGAACCTCCCGCGCAAAAATCCGCCGCTTCGACGGCGATATCTTTGCCGTGCTGCGCGATGCGCTGAGCGGTCACAAACCGGCGCGGCTTGCCGGACTGCCACCCTTCACCGCCGGCGCCGTCGGCTTCTTCGCCTACGACGCCGTGCGCCAGATCGAGCGCCTGCCCGTGCGCGCCAAGGACGAGCTTGGCATCCCCGATGCCTGCCTGCTCTTCTTCGACGAGGTTCTGGCCTTTGACCATGTACGCAAGGAGATCTGGCTTGTAGTCACGGCCAATGTCTCCCAAGGCAACGCCTCGGCCGCCTATGATCGCGCTGTCAAGCGCCTCAACAATCTCGAGAAACACATCAACTTGCCGCTGCCTGATCCGAAGCAAGGGAAAAAGCGCCAGACTGGCAAGCTCAAGGTCAAACACCGCACGCCAAAAAGCGACTTCCTCGCCGCCGTTGCTCGCACCAAGGAGTACATCCGCGCAGGCGACGTTTTCCAAGCGGTCCTTTCACAGCGATTCGATGTCGAGCCCGGCGTCGACAGCTTCCAGGTCTATCGCGCCCTGCGCACCGTCAACCCCAGTCCCTATATGTTCTTCCTACGCTTCGATCCCGAGGGACCGCTGGGGGCAGCCACTCCCCCGAGCCACTCCGCCAGAAAGTCAAAACGCGGAGAGCGCCTGGAGATTGCTGGTTCTTCGCCTGAGCTCCTGGTCCGCGTGCACCAGGGTAAGGTTGAGTACCGCCCGATCGCAGGCACTCGCCCCCGCGGCGCCACGGAGACCGAGGACAACGCGCTGGCCGAAGAGATGTTGCACGATGAAAAAGAGCGCGCCGAACACGTGATGCTGGTCGACCTGGGCCGTAACGACGTGGGCCGCGTCAGCCGCTTCGGCTCTGTCAACGTCGATCGGCTGATGTTTGTCGAGCGATACTCGCACGTCATGCATATCGTCAGCTCGATCGAAGGCAAACTCCATCCCGATCTTACTGCCATCGACGCCCTCCGCGCCTGCTTCCCTGCCGGCACCCTCTCCGGGGCGCCCAAGGTGCGGGCCATGGAGATCATTGAAGAGCTCGAACCCGCGCGCCGCGGCGCCTATGGCGGAGCCGTCCTCTACGCCGACTTTTCCGGCAACCTCGACTCCTGCATCGCCATCCGCTCCATGCTTGCGATCGGCGGCAAAGGCTACGTCCAGTCCGGCGCCGGCATCGTCGCCGACTCCGTCCCTGAACTCGAGCACCAGGAAACCATCAACAAGGCCCAAGCCGTCATCCGCGCCATCGAACGCGCCAGAGAAATGTAACGCCCAGTCCAGTCAGCAGAAAGATAGACGTGGAAGGCTCAGGAACAGGCGAGGGTTGGAAGTTGTAGCCCACCGCGTCCAGAACCGTCACCTCCGGCGAGTTCAGATTCAATGTAACGGTCAGCGAATAGGATCCATAAGCATCCTGAACGTATTGACCATTGGTGCCAATCCAGTCGCCGTAGTCACCGCCGTTGTTGCAGTTGTTGTATGTGGCTCCGGCAGGGGACGAGACGCCGCCATTGACCGAGAAATACGCTGTGGGCGAACCCGTGCATGGAACGGAGGTGGAGGTATTGAGCGCGAAGCTGCGTGTCCCTGGGGCGCTGTAGCGGTAAAGGTCGGCCGCCATCGGATTTGCGGGTACGGTTCCCCCACCATTGGGAAGAGCGGAGGCGGTGCCCAGTACCTCGTCGATCTCGTGTTGCACGATCCCCTCAAGCCCTGACGGCGGAGATCCCGAAGTATTCAGCAGTGTGGTATTGAGCGTAATGCAGGCATTGGCGGTCAGGCTGTCGCACGAACTGAAAGAAGTGGAATACTGCGCTACAAGGCCGAGATCCGAGGCGAGCGTAACTGGCAAAACAATGTCCTGGCTGCCTGTCACGGGGTTATTGGCAGATGGACCGCCAAGGCTGGAAATGGCGGAAGTATCCGTGGCATTCCCCGAAGAGTTGGCAACCAATGCGTTGTAATAGCCGGCATATGAACCGGAGACAGCATACCACTGAGAAGATGCGCCCCCGCCCGTCTGTGCTCCGAATGCCACTGTGAGCGAAAAGTTGCTGCTCATATTGGATGTGTAAAAATCCAAAGCGCTCTGAATCGCCGCCTTGTCGGCACTGCTGAAAGCGACGGTTGGATCGTATTCGACGGTGATCAGCGGGGTTGCGGAAGCCACCGAAGCCAGGCCGAGCATGGCAAGCGCACACAGCACCTTACGGGAGATGATGGAAAACATTCTGTCCTTTCGCCCCTGTTCGTTTGAAAGTGAATTGTTGTCGCGCCGCGGGGAAAATCACGCGTCTCCCGGATCCGCTGGAGCCTCCGGGGTCAAATCAGCATATCCAACCCACTCTCACGCAATCAAGGACGTTCCTCGCAAGCTCGCCCACCTCAGGTACTCTTTGGTCACCAGGCGCAGGACCATCATCGTCTCATGCCGCTTCCCTCCGCACTCAATCCGCCCCAAAGACCCGACGGAAAAACCGCCCTACCCGCGAGAAAAATCCGGGCTTCTTCGTCTTTGGCTTCGGCGTGGGCGGCGCGGGTAAGGCGGTGGCAACTGACACGGCGGGCGCAGCCATTACGGGAGCGGCGGCTCGCGCCGTGCGGTCGGCTCCGCTATAACTCAGCGAGGATGTTGCATTGGCGCCATGCAACGGCGGAGCGGATACAACGGGAGCCTGCGCGCCCGGAGCCAGGCCTTCGCTCTGAGCCAGTGGAAACTCATTGCCGCGCGTTGCAGCCGGCGGCGGGCATCCGCACGGCTCTTTCTCCTGGTCCACCACCGATTGCAGGCTCCCTTTTTCAAACATCACGCGCTGCCCCGGCTGCACGCGATAGAGACCGCCTTCGAAGACACTCGTCACAACCACGTAAGGCGCATCGGCGCCGATGTTATCCACGCACGTATCGCCCTGGTCGCCGAGCCGCACCTTCACATCGGCCGGATTGGGCCCGCCGATGAGAATGCGAAAGTAGGGCGTCAGCAGAGTGTCGGCATTCTTTTCACGCGCCTTGCTTGCGGCCAGACTCATCTCCACAGCCCCGCGATCGAGTGCAATGAGCAGGCCCGGAACCTCACCCGCCGGCGCGCTCGTATCGGCCGCCAGTTTCACAGTGCTCGATGCGCACACCTGCAAGGCGCCGCGATACGGCAATGCGACTGCGGCGGCCTGAGCGCCCGCGGTAATGCTGCCGCTGCCGGTCAAGTAAGCCCGTCCGTTCCATGCCTGCATCGACCCGGCGACTTCAAGCGCCGCGCCGGGAAGCGACTTATCCAGCGGAACGATGGCGATCGGCGGTGTGCTGAAGGTTGGCGGCTGAGCCGGTTGCTGCGCATTCTGCGCCGGCTGAGTGTTGTCCGGAGCCTTTTCGGGAGTTACGGCCGGCGAGGTCTGTGCGGGTAAGGAAGCGGCCACAAACAGAAGCGTGCACAGCAGTACAAGACGTAGAGGAACATTCGTCATACCGCGCATGGCTTACATATCCAGAAAGTTGCGGATCATCTGGTGGCCGCCGTCGGTCAGCACACTCTCCGGATGGAACTGCACGCCCTCGATGGGCAGCGTGCGATGGCGCAGTCCCATGATCACCGTGCCCGATCCGTTCGTCTCGGCCGTCCGCGCCGTCACCACCAGATCGGCAGGCAACGACTGCTGCTCGACAATCAACGAGTGATAGCGCGTGCAGGTGAGCGGCGTGGGCAGGCCGGTGAAAATGCCTTTGCCGTCGTGATCGACCGCGCTGGTCTTGCCATGCATGAGCGTTTTGGCCCGCACCACCTTGCCGCCAAAAGCCTCGCCGATGGCCTGGTGGCCCAGGCAAACCCCAAAAATCGGCACTTTGCCGGCCATGTGCCGGATCAGCGGCACCAGTATCCCCGCCTCGCACGGCGTACACGGCCCCGGCGAAAGCAGAATACGCTCCGGCGTCATCGCCTCCACCTGCTCCGGCGTCACCTCATCGTTCCGGCGCACCGTAACCTCCGCGCCCAGCTCGCCCAGATATTGCACCAGGTTGTAGGTGAACGAATCGTAGTTGTCGAGGACAAAGACCATCTTGTTCCCAGTGTAGCGCGAATCGTGATGCGTCTCCCTGAACTGCGCAATTGCCGTATTGCAAACCACCGGCTCGTCGGCCTGCTTCGTGCTTGCGCCCCCTCACGCTCATCTG
>JBMFHB010000034.1:0-33618 GCA_049977045.1 Occallatibacter sp. | reverse complement strand
CCTCGGCCGTTTTTTCCCCTCTGCTGTGAGCGCATCCTTCACTGGCCGGGCGCGACAGATCCTTTCATTGACCTCGATAAAGGACCGCTCCAGTTGCCGATAGTGGCGAAAGGCCTCAATCTCCCGTTCGGCTTTGCGCTGCTCGGCAGGTGTGGCGAAGCTCTCGGTGACCGTTTTGCCATTCACCTTATAGGTCATCCGCGGATGTGGACGGTGGCCCGGATCATCGGGACGGTGGCAATGGCAACCCCGTTTACCACAGCGGCCACCCGTCCCGGTAATCGACCCGGCGCGAAAATCTTCCAGCTCAGAAATCTGCCGCAGGACGGCGGCCCGTTGTCGTTCCAGATCGGCGAGTGAGTCAGGCATGTGTTCCCCTTTACCCGAGCGTATCACATGCGCTCGGGTAAAGGGCGCAAAAAAAGAAAGGCGCCGAGTTTCCATTTTCAGGTCGCACACCCAAGCAGAACTCGCGCTTTGAACCCTCGTGGCAGGATTGATATAGTGCGGGCAGGGCTCATAGGTACTGGGAAAGGGATTGAACACTATGGCAGTGGAAAACTCTCCGGCGCGCATTGGAAAAACCATCGTGATTTGCGGCGAAGTCAAGGGCAAGGAAGACCTGATCGTAGACGGACGAGTGGAAGGGACCGTAAGTCTGGCAGAGAACCGCCTGACCATCGGCCCCAATGCCGATGTTGCGGCTGACCTTTCCGCAAAAGACGTATTGGTTCTGGGCCGCGTCAAAGGAAACATCGTGGCGAGCGGCCGTGTCGAGCTACGTACTGGCTGCAACCTGGAGGGCGACATCCGCGCGCTGCGCCTGGCCATCGAAGACAACGCAATCTTCCGCGGCAAGGTTGACCTTACGCAATCGGTCGCCAAAGGGCACGACGATGCGGGCCAGCATCGCTCCGGCGGAGTTCTGTAGGACGGAGGGTTCGGCGCCGGGCGGTGGTTCCTTTTGCATCCTCTTTGGCCCGGCCCGGCGAGGAAACGACTGTGCTGCGACGCTGGTTCGACAAAAAACACGATACTGCTTCGTCCTCTCCGGCGGAAGGGACCGCGGGGCCTCGCATTCCCCGTCACTCCGGTGGATGGGCAGTTCTGCGCAAGCGTCTGGAGGCGGAGCCAGGACTGCACATCGTCGACACGGGCTACACCTCGCCCACCAATATCAACTACCTGACCAGCCTCGGCCATAGCGTTTTTCTCGCCGATCTTGTCTACGATGCCTGCACCGGCGATTGGCGCACGGGCGAAGACGAAGAGGGTAATCCCGTGTGGAACGTCGCGGGCTATCTCGACCACTCGCTGAACTTCGCCGGACGCACTTTTGATGTGGTGCTGCTGTGGACGGCGCTGGATTACCTGCCCGAGCCGCTGGTGACCCCGGTCGTGGAGCGTCTGCGCGGGGCGATGAATCCCGGCGGCCAGGTGCTGGCCTTCTTCCACACAAAGACGCAGGGCGAGGATGTGGTGCGCTACCGGTATCATCTGACTCCCGGCAACGACGTTGAGATGCAGTTGACGCAGCAGTTTCCCATTCAGCGCGCCTTCACCAACCGCAGCATCGAGCGCCTGTTTACCGGCTGGTCCGGTCACCGCCAGTTCCTCGCGAAAGACAGCGTCTCAGAGGTGATCATTACGCGGTGATCGAGGCAGGAAACAGTGAACAGGAAACAGCGAACAGATCCGCCGCGCGCGAGCGAATCACGAACCACCGAGGTGCAATCATGAACAACTCCACTTCTACGCGCATTACATGGCTTGGGCACGCTACGGTGCTCGTTCAGACGGCGAAGGGAACCAACATCCTGATTGATCCTTTCATTGCGCACAACCCCAAATACCCACGGGATTTCGAACTTCCGTCGAAGATCCATTACGTTCTGCTGACGCATGGACACGGAGATCACATCTCTGACGCCGCGCCAGTGGCGAAGAAGCACGGTTCCACGGTCGTAGCCATCTACGAGTTGGCGGATTACATCGCCGGCAAGGGCGTTCAGGAAACCGTCGGCATGAACCTGGGCGGAACGGCCCAGCTCGACGATGTAGCAGCCACCATGGTAGACGCCAGGCACTCGGCCGCTGCGCAGGACGAAAAGGGCGTGCATTATGTCGGTGTGGCCGCTGGGTTCGTATTGACCATCGCCTCAGGCCCTGTGCTCTATCATGCAGGCGATACCTCGGTCTTCGGCGACATGCAACTGATCCGCGAGATGTACAAGCCCGAGGTGGCAATGCTGCCGATCGGAGGCCATTACACCATGGATCCCAAAGAGGCCGCGCTAGCCTGCCGTTTTCTCGCGCCTAAGATCGTTTTGCCCATCCACTGGGGCACGTTTCCGCCGCTCAAAGGCACGCCGGAGGCGCTCCGCGCTTTAGTCGAGCCCGGAGTGAATGTGGTGAGTTGGAAGCCGGGAGAAGCGTATGAGGCGTAAATGCAGAGACCAAGGAAGCAGAATCCCTGGAGTAATGCCGGATTGGCGCGACTGGTTACGGTGGATTGTGGTCGCTGCCGACTGTTCCCTCAGTCCCTGCTTCACTGGTCTCTTGTCTGTTTGACGGCGCGGGGTGAGGGCGTGATCTCGCCCGATGTGTACCCCTCAGGTGGGCCGAGCCGCGGAGACGTGAGTGTCCCCGCCGCGCGGTAGTTGCGCAGATCGCGGAGGATCTCCTGTTTCTCCCGCGCATACTGGCCGGCCAGGCGCGTGAGGGCGTAGGTGATGATGTCGCTGTGGTGAAGATCGCCGGCTGTCGGGTCGCGGCGCATGTTGAGCCACAGCCGGTGCACCAGTTGCACATCGTCTGGGCTCAGCGCGGGCACGTGCGGCCCGATATAAAACACCTTTACGTCGCCATCGGGGCCGACGACACAGAAGTTGAATTGCCGCTTGGGTTCGGGCAATGCCTCCCACGCCTGCCCCATGTAGTAGGCCTGTTCCTCGGCGGTGAGGGAACTGGAACCACCGGAGACGACCGACTCCACTTCGAGCGAACTAGCGGTCTGGGCCAGGGCCGGGAAGATCTCAGCCGCGGGCAC
This sequence comes from Occallatibacter sp., assembly GCA_049977045.1. Classification (GTDB taxonomy): domain Bacteria; phylum Acidobacteriota; class Terriglobia; order Terriglobales; family Acidobacteriaceae; genus Telmatobacter. The sequence goes on along the minus strand of JBMFHB010000034.1, from coordinate 30,569 downwards.
CACGAGCAGCGAGACCTTCTTGCCGAAGCTTTCCGCAACTGAAACCGCTTTGGTAAAGAGCATCTGCTCGTGCTCACTGAAGCTTTGCTCCTCGGCGCTCAGGTATTCCGGTCCGCCTGAGCCCATGAGCCTGAAGCTGATCACCAGCACGTCCTGATCGTCGGTGTTGGTGCGGCCCAGGGTCCACTTGAGCGCGATGGGATTGTTGATGTCGCGCATGGTGACCATGACAGATCCCGGACGGATGGCCAGCGATTCCCGATCCACCTGCTCCTGGTGCTCGAGCTGAAAGTGGTCCTTCATCTCCTGAGCGGTTCGAGCATGTCTGCGCAGGTTAACGCGCTCCGAGACGGTGAAGACAATAAAGAATGCCGCCGCGAAGGCGATGCCGCTTTCCGTGGCGATTGATTTAGTGAACAGATTGACGGTTGCCGTCGCCAGCAGAACCCCCAGGACCGAGATCAGGCCGATGGGAATCTCGGTGTTGCCGATGCGGAGGTTGGGCGGAACCTTCCAGCCGCGGTCACCCTTGTACTTCCAGCGCAGCATCAGAATCGAAAGACTGTTGAACGTAAACGACCAGATCACGCCGAAAGCGTAGGCCTCGCCGAGCATGATTACGTTGCCGCGGCTCACGAAGATCGTGAACATTTGGAGGACAAAAACCAGGTTCACGATGCGATAGCTGGTGCCGAACCGGCGGTGCGGCTTGCGAAACCAGTCGGTGAGCACGCCGTCCTCGGCCACGCGCATCAGCACGCCGACCGATCCGATGATCGAGGTGTTGATGGCGCCGGAGAGGATCAGAAACCCGACCAGCACCACAAAGATGCGGAAGAGAATTCGCCATACCAGCGGTCCCGCCATGTACATTGCCAGTCCGGCGATCAGGTTGTCAGAATAAAGATGAATTCGCGGGCCGTCGGGGATGAGCATGGATGCCAGCAGCGTGGCGCCGCCAGTGAAAACCAGGCTGTAGATGGCGATGACGATCGCCGCGCGCTTCAGGTTCTTCAGCTTCGGATGCGCAATCTCGCGGTTGACCTGGGCCAGGGTTTCCTCGCCGCTCATGGCCAGAATCGAGTGGCCGAATGCCATCAGGATGCCGAACAGGCCAAAGATCGGCAGCCCGCTGTGTTTCAGAAACCCAAGCGCGTCATTGCTGAAATGAAGATGAGACGGGATCGGCGAAGGTGGCAGGTGCGCGCCCCGAGCGAAGACTGAATACAAGCCCCAGGCCATCAGAATGACCACCATGACCGTGGTCAGCTGCATAACCCGCATCGCCTTGTCGCTACTAGATTCTTCGATCCCCTTGATGTTCTGCCACCAGCAGTAGATCGTCATGACCGCGGCAAGCAGCGCCGAGGTGTAGTTCATATTGAACTGGACGGGCTGACCGTGCGCGTTGATGAGGGCCGGCGGCAGCCAGTGGCTCTGGTTGGCAACCACCATCAGCTCATTGAGCAGGCCCGTGATATATTGCCCCGCGGAAACGCCCGAGATCGGCCCGGTGAGAATGTAGTCGAACATCAGTGCCGAGACGCTGAGCTTGGCGAAACCGCCTCCGAGGGCTTCCTTGACCACGCGATACACGCCGCCGCGCGTGAACATCGAGCAACTCTCAACGTAGACGGAGCGCACGGCAAAGCTAAAAAGCATGATGCCGAGGATGAACCAGGGCGCGGAAGCGCCGATTGCCTGCTCGGCAATGCCGCCGGCGTAGAACGCCGAAGAACCCAAGTCGTTGAGAACAATCGCCGCCGCGCGCCAGAAGGAGATGAAGGTGAGCATCACCGAGGACGCCACGATCAACCGCACGCGGTCACTGGGAGGAGCTACGGTCGTACGAGAAGAGGCCATCGCTTGAAAGCCGGCCGGGGGAACCGGAGGCAAAATTCATTCGAGCGAAACCACCGCTCTGCGACGAGTCTACTTTGGCGGTAAATGTGTGTCAATTGAAATCGATTGATCCGGGCAAGAATATATTGATCCCGCGTCTTTAGCTCTTGCGCCAAACCATGATGACATGGGAGACCATCGCTATCGGGTGACACGAATTCATGTGGTCGGAGACCAGTGCCCAGAGAGCCTATGGGCGCGGCGAAAAGGTGTGACGGAATCAGGGACAGCCTGCCCTAGTCCTTGCCGAACAATTCTTTTCCGTCCTCGAAGAAGCTGATCAGGACAACAATCGCCGATCCGATCAGGCCAAGGAAGAACATGACTTCCAGCACGCGGATTCCCAGTATCGCCAATACCATATATCGATTTTACCGCAGGGGAATGTTTTACACTCGCCCTTGTATGCGAGCGACTTGGAAAATCTGGGCAGCCGCGATGCTTTCCGCCGGTTTACTGGAACTGCCGTTTCCGCTTGCGGGGCCGATGCCGCCCTGGCGCAGCATCTTTGCCTGGTTCGGGCTGGCGCCGCTGCTGTGGGCGCTGCTCTCCAGTTCGCAAACCGGCGAGCGCCATCCTTTGCGCCGTGGCTTCCTTGTGGGCTATCTCTGCGGCTTCCTCTGGTACATGGGGAACTGCTACTGGATTCGCAACACGATGATGCGTTACGGCGACATGCCACCCATGGCGCCGACGCTGCTGCTGATCGGCTTCAGCCTGGTGCTGGGTCTTTATTTCGGATTATTCGGACTTGGCCTTGTGCTGGTGCGCCGCGCCAGCGGCTCCGTGCGCTGGGCGCTCGCTTTCGCCCCGGTTTTGTGGGCCGCGCTGGAACTGGCCGCCGCCCGCATCACCAGCGTGCCCTGGGATCAACTCGGCTACTCGCAGGTGGATAATGCGCTCGTCAACCGGCTTGCGCCCTGGACCGGCGTTTACGGCATCAGCTTCGTCCTCGTTGTTGTGAACGCATTGATTGCCGGCAGCTATCTTTTCGATCGCTGCCAGAGCCAGCTAACTTGCGGAATCGCCGGAGTGGCGCTGGCCCTGGTTGGCACGAGCGGGATCTTGTTTACGCCGCGCGAGCCTGCGCCGACGGCAACAGCCGTCCTTATCCAGCCCAACCTCGAAGTGGGCGACGCGAACAACTGGCAGGGTGCGGAGTGGGATCGGCACATCGCCGAGTTTGTGCGCCTGGCCACTGAACCAACCGCTAAGACCACCACCTATATTGCCGGAATCCCGCAGACCGGCGCGCCGCTTGCCGAAATGACTCCGCCGCCTTATCCAAATTATCCCGATCTCGTGGCCTGGCCCGAGTCGCCCGCGCCTTATTTTGATGGCGATCCACGCTTCCTTGAGGCGATGCGCACCGTGGCCCAGGCCTCGCACGCGCCCCTGGTTGTAGGCGGCATCGGTATGGAGTACTCCGTGCAGGAACAGCGCTGGCGCGAGTACAACTCGGCGTTCGTCATCGCCGCCGATGGCAGCCGAGTAGGCCGCTATGACAAGATCCACCTTGTTCCCTTCGGCGAATACGTCCCCTTTCAGAATCTGCTTACCTTTGCCCACAAGCTTACCGGCCGTGTTGGCGTCTTCGATCGCGGCGCCGAACGCAATTCGTTCCTGTTATCCACCCAAAACCAGGAAAATCACCGCTACGGCGTCTTCATCTGCTACGAGGCTGTTTTTGCCGACGAGGTGCGCCAGTTCGCGCGTCACGGCGCTGAGGTCTTCGTGAACATCTCCGACGACGGCTGGTACGGCGACACCAGCGCCCCGTGGCAGCACCTGAATATGGCCCGCATGAGGGCCATCGAAAACCGCCGCTGGCTCTTGCGCGACACCAACTCCGGCGTGACCGCCGTCATCGATCCCTACGGGCGCGTGCGCCAGTCGATTCCACGCCACCGGGTAGGTGAGCTGGCCGCCCGCTTCGGCTTCCGCAACGACCTGACGTTCTACACGGTGCATGGGGATGTGTTTGCGTGGCTGTGTGTCGTGGTGTCTATGGGGCTGGTGGGCTGGGCGGCAGGGCGCTCTTTACGACAGGCAACCGATGTACGGAGCGAGCAAGAGTCTTCAACCTTCTGAACGGCAACGGCCTGGATTACGGGGGGAGCAGGAGCCTGAAGGCTCCTGCTCCCTCCGGAGACGACAAAGCGTTCGCACGCGTTCGGCGCTGAAAGGAGTAAAATCCCTCAGACCGCCAACAATTCTCTTAACAGCCTGTGGTGAAAGTCGGGTTTTGAAAGGGTATGGCTTCACAGGCTGCTCAAAAAACTCGCAGGAAGAACGATTTGTAACAAGGGCACGACTTTAGTCGGGCCGCTCAGTCGCTGATAAGAAAGCGCCGGGCTTTAGCCCCTGCTTCGCTCCATGCGCGATTCAAGCCGATTTACCGAGTTTTTCAGCAGCCTGTTCAGCCGTGCCGTAAGGGCTGCAAAATCAACGCGGCTTTAGCCGCCGGAGGACGTTTTTCGTGGCATCTCGACTTTCACCACAGGCTGTCAAGGAAGGCAAAGCATGAGCTCGAATGGTGCAAAATGAGAGACAAGCCGTGGGTGGTACGCCGTCTATTGGATTCTTGCCGTTCTCTTTGGGTTCGCCTTTGTATCCGGCCTGCCCGGTGCTTTGATGGTGTTTCCATGAACTACGCTCATGACAAAACCTACGGAAACGAGCGCAGTGAAATTCGGAAAATAGTCGGGAACACGCAGATTCACAGTCCAATCCAAGTCAGGTCTGAGGAGCCAAGCCATGTCATCGTTGAGCGATCTCGAATTTGCCTCCCCCCGTAGCGCGTCTCAGTTTGCCCCTTCGCCGACGACTGTATACCTTCTTGCCACTCCGGCGGCGACCTGCAACTCAATTACACGGTGATACTCAGCCAGATTCTCCGCGTCGTCCTTGACGATCCGCGCGGGGTAGTTACCGTTCTTCAGCACGTTTACAAGATACGTGCCCTGGAGGTTTATTCCGGTCACAACGGCTGCGTTTTCGCTCGCCAGGATGTATTTCTTGCCGTCGATCGTCACATTCAATTTTGGCAGACCGTAGCACATGTAATTCGAATTGCAGCTGATGCTGTAATCGCTCGATACCACGTGGACCGCCAGGGGGTATTTGGGCTTCTCGGCGTTGCCAGAGGCGCAGATTGCCAACGATAGCACCGTCAAAGTAAACATCGTACGCAGCTTCATGCTTCTCCTTCCGATCGCATTAGAGGTTCCAGGCGGCATCGTCCAAATCAAGGTGCTGAAATGCCGCTCGTGGAATTGATATGATCTTCTCATGTCGTTGAGCGATCTCGAATTTGCCTACTCCCCGGTGCGCGACCAGGTGCGCGACCTGCGGGAGTATCTTTGACCCGGCCCGTATCCGCAGGGAACTCTCTGAAATTGAAACCAAACTAGCCGATCCGGCGCTGTGGTCCAATCCGGCCGCGTCGCAGCCGTTGATGCGCGATCGCAAGCGCCTGGAAGCCCTGGTCCGCGACGACGAGGAGCTCGTTCGCCGCACCGGCGACATCGAAGCCTACTTCGAGCTGGCGAAAGAGGGCGAGGATGTGCTGGCCGATCTCGAGCGCGAGATCAAGGCGCTGGGCACATTCGCCGAGGAGCTCGAAGCCCGCATCATGCTTTCCGGCGAAGCCGACGCGCTGAACGCCATCGTGACCGTGCATCCCGGCGCCGGCGGCACCGAAAGCCAGGACTGGGCCGAGATGCTGCTGCGCATGTACCTGCGCTGGGCCGAGCAGCAGGGCTTCAAGACAGAGATGAACGACTACCAGGACGGAGAAGAGGCTGGGATCAAGTCGGCCACCTTCACCATCACGGGCGAATACGCCTTCGGCATGTTGGCCGGCGAGAGCGGCGTGCATCGGCTGGTGCGCATCTCGCCATTCGACTCCGCCAAGCGCCGCCATACCTCGTTCGCCTCGGTCTTCGTGTCGCCTGAAATCGACGACTCGATCCATGTCGACCTGAAAACAGAGGATCTCCGCATCGACACTTACCGTTCCGGAGGAAAGGGCGGCCAGCACGTGAACACCACCGACTCGGCCGTGCGCATGACGCACATCCCCACCGGCATCGTCGTGCAGTGCCAGAACGAGCGCTCGCAGCACAAGAACCGCGACAAGGCCATGAAGATGATGCGCTCGCGGCTCTACGAGTACGAGCTTGAAAAGAAGCGCGCGGATGCAAAAAAGCTCGAAGACTCGAAGCTCGACATCAACTTCGGCTCGCAGATTCGCTCCTATGTTTTGCAGCCCTACCGCATGGTCAAAGACCATCGCACCAAGATCGAGGTGGGCGATGCGGACAAGGTGCTCGACGGGTATCTTGAGCCGTTTTTGAAGGGCTATCTGCTGGCGCAGCGGCGGGGCACGGCAGTGGCGGCGGCAACCGACGACGACCTGGAAGTGTAGAAAGCCAGTAGCTTGCAGCCACTAGGGCAGCGACCGAATGAATTCGCACCAGGTGCGGGTCTGGAGACCGGCGGTACAGGTACAGAATCATGCGGTCGGAGACCTAACCTTTGGCTCAAAGCCGCGCCGCTTGCATGTCATAGCTACTGGCTACCGGCTGCAAGCTACTGGCTGAATCGGAGATATTTCCATGACAGCATCGACCAGCGATCCCAATCTCATCGACGAAATCCTGCGCGCCGCGCGCAACATTGCCGTCATCGGCATGAGCAACAAGACGTGGCGGGCCAGCCACAATGTTGGTCTCTACCTGGCCCGGAACGGCTATCGTATTTTTCCCGTCAATCCGGCGTTTCTTGAAGTGGCCGGAATGCAATGCTACCGGGATCTCGATGCGGCCCAGCTCGCGGCGCGCGAGCAGACGGGGCAGGGAATCGACGTGGCCGACGTCTTTCGCGCTTCGCAGCATGTGCCGGCGATTGTCGAGGATGTAATCCGCCTCGGCATTCCGTACCTCTGGTTGCAGGATGAGGTGATTCACGATGAAGCCGTGGCGCGTGCGCAACGCGCTGGCGTCAAGTGCATCCAGAACGCGTGCATGTTTCGCGAGCACGCTGCCAGGCCTGAGCTTCATGCGAAGCGCAGCCAGCCGTAAGGTTGTTCACGTATCCAATTTTTTTTGGGGCGTGGGCGCTCGATGCCTCACGGCCTCAGCCGTCTCATCGGAACTCGGCACGGCTTTACGGGCGCGCGATCTCTTCCACAGTGACTTCGTAACGCGGGAGAACGCCGCACTCCGCGGCCATGCGGAAGAAGCCGCGCATGCCTTCCAGGCACTCTTCGTCGAGCACGTAGTGGATATTGCTTGTGAGGTACGTCCGAATCGTCTCCTCGGATACTGGCAGGCGTTTGGCCCATTCGGTCACCAGAGGGCCGATGTTGGCCAAACCATGGTCGCGCGAAGCGATTAAGTCCTCGACGACTTGTTCGTGCAAACGCCCGCCCCGCGGAGCAGCGCCGCCGGCAATGGCCCAGACAGCGGAAACAAAGGTCAGCCCCGTCAACGTCTTCCACTCCGCCGCGAGATCGCGATAGACAAGCTCCTCGCAGGATCGCTCTGTGCGGTTGTGCCGCTCTTCGAGCGCCAGCAGCGCACTGTCGCCAATCACGATGGCTGCGTCGGCTCGCGCGAGCATTTTGTCCACGCAGGGAGCCATGGGCACGAATTCGATCCCGGGATTGCCCCACTTGTGGAAGAGAACGCGCGAGTAAGCAATGGTAGTACGGCTGGAGGTGTCGGCGGCAACGGATCGGAGGCCGGCAAGTTCCCGGCCGGCACGATGCACCAGCAGGAGCGACCGAACGCGGCCTTTTGAGGCGATGGTGCAGCCAGGCAGAATGCGCAACTGCGGCGATGTGGCCAGCGCGGCGATTGGAATCAGGCCGATGTCTGCCTCGCCGGAGACCAGCCGTGCCGCACACTCTGACGGCGTCATGCGGTCGATGCTGTAGCGGGTTGCCAGATTTTCGGAAAGAGGCGGATGCTCAAAATCCCACATCAGCGGCGCAGGATTTAAAAAACTGATTGCCGCCATCCGCAGCCGGGAGTCGTGCGCTTCATTCACGTTTGTTAGATTATCAATCCGCGCCTTGAGATTCACGGCAAAATGCCTGATCGGAAACGGATTGGTCAACCCCACCCTTGACAGCCCAAGGCCGTGGCCCGGGATAATTCTGGCTATGCGATCGCTTGCCATTTTCGCGTCTCTGTTGATTGCCTCCAGCGCCTGCGCACAGAAGGCGATTCAGCTTCCGCCCGTGCCGGCTGTGGCTGCGCCGGCTGCCGATACCTTCCGTTTCGTCTCCGATGGTCCGGCTGGTCCCGGATGGAGCCGTCCCGACGAGATCGCCCGCAAGTATTTCCACGAGAATTTAACGGCGCTGTTTGAGCGCACCCTCACGCTCGATGCAGCTCTGCCGCAGGGCGCAACACTGCGCTGGATTTTTACCGGCCCGCACGCCGGCCTCACCATCGAGCTCACGCCGAGCAAGGTTCGCATCGCGGAACGCTACTACGATTCCATGGCGCTCTACGAAGGCCACAGCAATTATCCCGAGAAGACGACGTTCAGCGACGAACGCCAGTACACGGGCGAGGCGCGTGCGATCACTGTCATTGCCGATGCGCATCTAGCCGTCCGCGTGCTGGTGAACGGCCGGCAAATGCTTGAGGCGCCCCTGCTGTTCGATCTCACGCGCCATCAACTGATGCTGGTGGACCGGCGCACTGTGCATCACGTTGTTTCGGGGTCGCTCGTCAAGCCCGATCTCAAGAGTTCCACTCTCACGATCAATCCCGTCGCGGTTCATCAGACGATGATGGGATTTGGCGGCAGCCCCAGCATTCCCGCTTACGAGGAGTTAAGCGATGCGGGCAAGCGCGCGTATTGGCAGATTCTGAAGCGGTATAACCTGCTGTTGTTCCGCGAGTATCCGATGGGAACCCAGCTCAAGCCGGACCTGAGCAATCTTGACAATCTCGCCGACGCCACGCCGCACTACTACGGCGACAACTTCCCCAACAGTGAAGTATCTAACTTCGACTATAGCCGTCATGCGCTTGCGCTCGGCGGCAGCGTAATCTACGAGCTTTGGGCGCTGCCCTCCTGGGCCACCGTACCCTGGAACGGCTCGCATTCGACCGACACCTGGGGCAAGTCGATCAAGCGCGTGGCCAATCCGGATGAGTACGCGCGCATTGTTGTCGCCTATTGCAGGAAAGCGCAGGCAGCCACAGGCTCAGCGCCTGCCATTGTGGGCATCGAAAACGAAGTGGACCAGCCGCCGGAGGTCTTCAGCGCCATGGCGCTGGCGGTGCGGCGCGCGCTCGACAAGGCAGGCTTTACGCAAACCAGAATTCACATGGCCGACGCAAGCTTTATGTCTCTCGGCATCGAGCGCGCCGCGGCGCTTCGCAAAAATCCAGAGGCGTGGAAGGCGCTCGATTACGCGGCCGTGCACGAGTACGATTTTCAGGAGTTCATCGCCAACCCCGATCTCTACGATGCGCGCATGAAGCAGATGCACGAGGCCGCAGGCGGCAAGCCTTTCATCGCTACCGAAATCTGCATCAACGATCCGCACTACCAAGAACCTTCGTACCGCATCGCCTTTGCCGTGGCGCAGCTTTATCACAAGAATCTGACCGAACTCGACGCCGTGGCGCTGATGTACTGCTGGCTGCTGCTCGATGTGGAGCAGCCCACCTTCGCCGGCTCGCGTTCGCTGCTCGCGCCCGATCGAACGCGCGGTTGGATTCCCGTGCCGACGAGCTATCAGTTGCGCGTGATGGGCGCTTTCAGCCGTCACATCCTGAAGGGCATGAAACGCATTGGCGTTGAAACCGCTGACCCGGACCTGCTGGCAACCGCGTTCGCTGACGGCAAGAACAAAACTCTCATCGTGGTGAACCGCTCAACCACCGTGCGCAGGCTCGTCGTCAAAGGCGGCTCCGATTCGTGGGCCGAAATGGAGCGCACGGGGATCGAAGAGGAGAATGCCGTCTCGGCCGTTCCGAACGAAATTGAGGTTGCGCCCGGTGAAATTGTTGTCCTCTCAACGATCAAGGCCGAATGAACCTGAATCAGTCGAATCTGGATCAATCGATTCTCCGCCATCTTACTGGGCTGGAAGAGAATGGATTTGCAACCTTGGCCGATTACACTGAGTCCAATGAGTGGGAGACTTGTTTTGTCCGCTACGCGCCGTTTCCGGTTGTTTTTTCCACTTGCCGCCCTGCTCCTGAATGCGTTCGCTGCGCGCGCTGCTTCGAACTCGGCCGACGTTGCTCACCTTCACGTACAGTTGGTTTTTCCAAGCCAGAATCTGAAGATCGGAACTGCGGCGAATGCGGGCCTGTATTTCAAGCTTGAGCCCGGCTGGCATGTGTACTGGAAAAACGCCGGCGACTCTGGTGAGCCGCCGCGCATCCAGTGGACGCTACCCGCGGGAATCGCAGCAAGCGACTTTAAGTTTCCGCCGCCGCAGCGTCTGCCGCTGGGACCGCTGATGGACTTTGGCTACGAGAACGAGGTTCTATTCCCGTTCACTGTTCAGGCTACCTCGGCCGCCAAGTCTGGCCCCGCAGTGCTGCACGCAAAGGTGAACTGGCTGGTTTGCCGCGATGTCTGCATTCCAGGTAACGCAGAGCTGGACCGGAAGGTGAACGTGATTGCCGGGACGCCAGCCGTCAACGCCATCTCGCCCGGCGATCGGCAACTCTGGGAGCGCCTGGCCAACCGGCTTCCGCAACCGCTGCCGACGGGTGATGATGCTGTTTTTCAGCCCACGTCGAATGGCTTTCGGCTTGCGGTCACCACGGGCAGGCGCGAGACGCAGGCGGAGTTTTTCCCTGAAGACGAAGGCATCCTCGACAATCCCGCGCCGCAAACGGTCACGCCGACGGCGAAGGGCCTCATTCTCGAACTCAAGAAGGATGCCAGCCTGACCGCAGCGCCCGCGCGGTTGAAAGGGGTTCTCGAACTTGCTGGCGGCAAAAACTATGAGATCGATGCGATGCGTGCGGCCATTGCGCTACCACCACCATCGGGCGGCGCATCCTTCGGGGTTGCGGGAATGGAAGGGATGGGCGGAGGCGTTTTATCCCATCGGCAAACGGCTGCGTTCTCGCTGGGCAGGCTTTTGAGCACAGTGTTGTTTGCCTTTCTCGGCGGAATACTGCTCAACCTCATGCCGTGCGTCTTTCCCGTGCTGTTCTTGAAGGGGCTGGCTCTGGTGCAGTCGGGCGCGGAGGAGCGGCACAAGCTGCGCATGCACGGTCTGGTCTACACGGCCGGGATTCTGGTGTCTTTCTGGGCGCTGGTGGCGCTGCTGCTCGGACTGCGCGCGGCGGGAGCGACGCTGGGTTGGGGATTCCAGTTTCAGTCGCCGGTCTTTCTCGCGCTGATGGCCGCGCTGCTCTTTTTCCTGGGGCTTTCGCTGGCCGGTCAGTTCGAGATTGGCCTCACGCTGACGAGCGCAGGCGGCGCACTGGCGGCGCAACAGGGCTACGCGGGCAGCTTCTTCACGGGAGTTTTGGCGGTGATTGTCGCCACGCCGTGCACCGCGCCGTTCATGGGAGCGGCCATCGGCTATGCGCTTGCCGCGCCCGCAGCCATCACCTTCGCTGTCTTCACCGCGCTCGCTCTCGGGCTTGCCGCGCCCTATGTTGCGCTGACGTTGCAGCCAGCCTGGACGCGCCTGCTGCCCCGGCCCGGCGCGTGGATGGACATTCTCAAGCAGGCGGTTTCAGTGCCGATCTTCGCCACCGTCATCTGGCTGGCATGGGTGCTGGCTCAGGCCTACGGAGCGGCGCTGGTCGCGGCGCTGCTGGGCATCTTTCTGCTGCTGGCCATTGCAGGATGGTTTCTGGGCCGTGCGCAGGGCCGGCGCTGGGCCACAATCTCGGCCGCGTTTTTGCTCGTTGCAGCGGTTGCCGCCTGTATCGCCGCGCCGCGCGAACTGGCCGAGACACCGGTGGGCGCGTTGCCGCAACTATCCTCTGAAAGCTCCAACTCGCACAGTGCGGTGTGGCAGCCCTGGTCGGCCGACGCCGTACAGCAGACCCTCGCCGCAGGCAGGCCTGCTTTTGTGGACTTTACCGCCGCGTGGTGTCTGAGTTGCCAGGCAAACGAGCGCGTCGCACTCGACCAGCCTGAAGTGAGGCGCGCGCTCGGTGAAAGAGACGTGGCGCTGTTCAAAGCCGATTGGACTCGTGAGGATCCGGCCATCACCGAGGCGCTTGCCGAGCTCGGCCGCAGCGGAGTTCCCGTCTACGCTCTCTACGCGCCCGGACAAACCACGCCCATGCTGCTGCCGCAGGTGCTTACGCCCGGCATTGTCATGGATGCGATTGCCAAACTGCCGCCCGCTTCACCTGCAATATAACCGCATTGCCAAGCTGACATGCGCGATGGCTCGGTTTCTTGTGTGCGATAGAGAGTGGCGTGCTTTGAGCGCCTTCTTGCAGGATCAGACCCTGCGGCGTCTATCCCGTGGCTGGCGGCTGTCCGCGATGCAAAAGCAAGATATACACAGCAAATTCGGGACCCAATGTTCAGTGCTCAATGGCGGGAATTTGCAATGTTAAACTTGCGGAACTTTGACGCAGTCCTGGCGGCGGGGGCCCCGCGGCGCCGATCTCCGTCCGATTGCGCTATCCTTCTTTCCGGGAGGATTCGCCCGCATAGGGAACTATGTTGCCGAACTGCACATCGACGAATCCCGCGGTCCTTTCCTACTACACAATGCGCCGCGTGGTGGGCATCCTTGCGCTCGCGCTGCCTTTTGCGCTCGCCGCTGGTTCCATTCTCACGGATCTTCTGCTTTCCAGCCATCTTCCGCATCCGCTTCTGCAGCGATCCATCAGCGACTACTACTACACTCCCATGCGCGATCTCTATGTCGGCAGTCTCTGCGCCATTGCTACGTTTCTCGCCTGCTCACGCGGATACGATCTTCATGACGAGATAGCAGGTTACATTGCCGGGGCCTGCGCCTCAGGCGTGGCGCTGTTTCCTTCATTCAATCCGCACAGCAGTCACTTTACGCGGTTGGATTTCGCAATCGGTCTCATTCATACCGCATTCGCCGCGCTGATGTTTCTTGTGCTCTCTTACATCTGCATTTTTCGTTTTCGCAAGTCCGCTCCGAATCGACGCCTTACACGCGGCAAGCGGCGCCGCAACCGCATCTACCAGGCCAGCGGTCTTGTGATGATCGCTTGCATCATCGCGATGGTCGTTATCTCAGTGCGCGCGGTCATCGCGGAACGGCATCCCAGCCACTGGCTCTTCTGGTGCGAAACAGTGGCGCTTTGCGCCTTCGGTCTCGCCTGGCTGACCAAGGGTGAAGGCATCATGCGCGACAAGCCGCATGAGCGCCTGCATCCAGGCGCTCACCATCGGCCCGCCGAATCGTGGTGATCGGTGGATGGCGAGGGACGTGGCGGGCGAAGGGGCGCAATCTTCATCGCACTTGGCAGGACGTGTTTTGGGAGCTGTGGTACACTTCCTTGAGTAAACGCTTTCTTGCCCTCTGCTCGACTGAGCTTGCCGTCCTCGGCGTCCCGGCCCGCGGATCGCGGAAAGCGTGCATTCAGGTTTCCGCGCGCGTGCGGGTTTTTAGCTTGACAAGTGCTTGAGTAAAACAATTTACTTAAGGGCGAACATCCTGACTCCCGCGAATGTATCCACGTCCTCCCAGGTGACACTCATGTTCGGTTTGCTGCCAGATCTTCTCGCCGCCGGCTCGCCGGGTTTCAAACCGGCCATGCTGCTTTTCAACACAGAGCCGCTAGCCCATCTGCGCGCGCTCGACGTGCTCGTGATCGCCCTCTACTTCGTCATGGTTCTCTGGATCGGCTTCTATCTCAAGGGCCGTTCCAACACAGGCGAAGAGTTCTTCATGGCTGGCCGCGAGATGACAGCCTGGATTGCCGGTTTGAGCTTTGTGAGCGCGAATCTCGGTTCACTCGAACTGATGGGCTGGGCGGGCTCAGCCTATCAGTATGGCATCCTGGCCACGCACTGGTACTGGATCGGCGCCATCCCCGCCATGCTCTTCCTGGGCCTGATGATGATGCCGTTCTACTATGTCTCGCGGACGCACTCGGTGCCCGGCTATCTGCATCTGCGCTATGGCGAACACGCGCGCAGCGTGGCGGCGATCTCTTTCGCCACGGAGATGATTTTGATGAGCGGCGTGAACATGTTCGCCATGGCCGTCGTCATGAAGGTCGTGCTCGGCTGGGATCTGAACTTCTCCATCATCGTCTCGTCGGTGGCCGTGGCGATCTACGTGGGACTGGGAGGGCTTCGCTCGGCGATCTTCAACGAGGTGCTGCAACTGGTCCTCATCTGGGGCGGCGCGCTGCTGGTCCCGATTCTGGGACTCGTACAGGCGGGTGGATGGACCGGCCTGAAGACCAGAATCGTTACCAATCTCGGCACCGATAGCTATTTTCACCTCTGGCGCGACACGGGCAGCTTTTCCGCCAACCCCATGGGCGTGCACTGGACCGGCATTATCTTCGGCCTGGGCTTCGTGATCAGCTTTGGCTACTGGACCACCGATTTTCTGGTGGTGCAGCGCGTGCTCGCCGCGCACAACCTGCGCGCCGCGCGCATGGCGCCGATCATAGGCTCGTTCTTTAAGATGGCCCTGCCTTTCATCGTGATTCTGCCCGGATTGCTGGGACTGGTGCTCCTGCAGAATCCCGACGGAAGCCGCCGCCAGCTTGTGGGCGAGGATGTGGCAGCCGCTTGCGCTGCCTCCAACGGTCATCTCGCGGACGCGCAGGCATGCACAGCCGCTATGGCCAGGACCAACCTTTCGCCCAGCTATCGGCAAAAGGTTCTGAGCGGCGACCCCAGCGCGGAACTGCACACCTACAATCAGGTCCTTCCGCTGATGATGATTCGCTACATGGGCCCCGGCCTGCTGGGTCTCGGCATCACGGCGTTGATTGCCGGCTTCATGAGCGGCATGGCCGGCAATGTGAGCGCATTCTCGACCGTCTGGACCTATGACATCTACCGCCCGCTCATCCACAAGAACGGAACCGATAGCCATTATGTTCTCGTGGGGCGGCTTTCGATCATTATCGGCGTGCTGGTATCCATCGGAGCGGCCTATTTGGTGCAGCAGTTCCACGGCATCATGGATTACGTGCAGGCCCTGTTCTCGATCTTTGTCGCGCCGCTGTTGGCCGCGATTCTCTTCGGCATGTTCTGGAAGCGCGCCACGCGGCTGTCCGGTTTTCTGGGTCTGCTGTCGGGCATCGTCTTCTCGGCGGGTTTGTTCCTGTGGGTTAAGCTCGATCCCGCGAATCTCAAATATGTGGCGCTCTCGCCCGCGGCCAAGCCAATGGCCGAAAACGTCTTTCGCGCGGGATGGGCGTTTCTGTTCAGTGCCGCCGTTATTGTGCTCGTAAGCCTTATGGCCAAACCGCGCCCAGTGGCGGAGCTGGACGGATTGGTCTACGGCGCCACCAAATTGCCGGCCGAGGAGCCGGCGCCGTGGTACAAGCGGGAGTGGATATGGGCAATTGTCGCGGTGGTCATCTTCGCAGTGCTCAATATTTTGTTCTGGTAAGAGGATCGATTCAACCCTGGAGCGAAAGACTCGCGCGAGCGCGGAGAAGAATGGAGTAACCAATCATGCATGGTTCGGGAATTTCGATCTGGTTTTTCATCGGCGTGCTGCTTACTGTTTACGGCGCGCTGATTTTTGGCTATGGCGTTGTGGCGTGGGTCACGGGCATCGCCCCGGATGTGCAGCTCGCATACCTGCATACGCCGGTGTGGTGGGGTGGTCTGCTTGGCGCTCTGGGTTTGTTTTATGTCGTCAAATTCCGTCCCGGCCGCGGCAAATAACAATGGCTTCCGCATGGAACGCCGGTTTGCTGACCGGCAGTCGTGCGGGTCTCCAGACCCGCGCATTCAAAGTCGAAAACAGAATCAACAAGGTGGCGCTCCGGCCACCGATAAAAGGAGCAAGATATGGCAGCGCAACGCAAAATGACATTTGGAGTGATCGTAGGCAATCGCGGCTTTTTCCCGGATCATCTGGCCAAGACAGGCCGCGACGAAATCATCGCAGTGCTCGAAGCGGCGGGCGCTACGGCCATCGTCCTCGGTCCTGAAGAGTCGCACTACGGCGCCGTGGAGACCTACACCGAGGCGCAGAAGTGCGCCGAACTCTTCAAGAAGCACGCCGCCGAGATTGACGGCATCATCATCACCCTGCCCAACTTCGGCGAGGAGCGCGGCATTGTTGACGCCATCCGCCTCTCCGGCCTCAAGGTGCCGGTACTGGTGCAGGCCACGCCGGACCGCGCCGACGCCATGACGATTGCCACGCGGCGCGACAGCTTCTGCGGCAAGATGAGCGCCTGCAACAACCTCATGCAGTACGGCATTCCCTACTCGCTGACCACGCTGCACACCGAGACCTTGCAATCGCCGGAGTTCAAGGCCGATCTCGAGTGGTTCTCGCAGGTCTGCCGCATTGTGAAGGGATTGAAGAACCTCCGCATCGGCGCCATCGGCGCGCGGCCCACGGCCTTCAACACGGTGCGCTACTCCGAGCGCATCTTTGAAACCAGCGGGATCAGCATCGAGACCATCGACCTTTCTGAGATATTTGGCCGTATCAACCGCATGAAGGATACCGACGACGCGGCACAGGCCAAGCTGACGGCGATCAGGAATTATGTGACGACCGCGGGCATCTCCGACGAGGCGCTCCTGAAGATGGCAAAGCTCGGCGCGGTGATCGACGGCTGGATGAAGCAGTGCCACGTGGACATTACCGCCGTCCAGTGCTGGACCTCGATGGAGGAATTTCTGGGCGTGGTGCCCTGCACCGTGATGAGCATGATGTCGAACGATCTGATTCCTTCAGCGTGCGAAGTGGATGTGCCCGGCGTGCTCAGCATGTACATGATGGCGCTGGCCTCGGGAACGCCTTCGGCGCTGCTCGACTGGAACAATAACTACGGCGGCGATCCCAACAAGTGCGTCTGCTTCCACTGCTCGAACCTGCCCAAGCACTTCTTCAAGGACGTGCGCATGGACTACCAGGAGATCATCGCCGGCACGGTAGGCAAGCTGAACACCTTTGGCACCTGCGTGGGCCGCGTGAAGTCCGGAGCCATGAGCTTTGCGCGCTTCTCGACCGACGATCGGCGCGGTATTGTGCGCGGCTACACCGGCCCGGGCCGTTTCACCGACGACCCGCTCGAAACCTTTGGCGGCGCGGGCGTGGCCGAGATTCCCGAGTTGCAGAAGTTGCTCCGCTACATCTGCCGCGAGGGCTTTGAGCATCACGTTGCCGCCAACTTCAGCGACGTATCGAAGGCCGTGCACGAAGCCGCCCGCTACCTCGGTTGGGAGAGCCACTATCATCCGGTGCTCGACGAATAGCCGCGCCGCAGTCTCCATTCGATCCACGGAAAAGGCCCCGCAAGGGGCCTTTTCGCTGACCCGCTAAGCTGATTCCACCGGTTCGACCGTCAACCGTGCGGCCAGCACCACAATGGCCGACCAGAGAACATCGGCGCCGAACAGGTGGACGATCTGCAGCCAGACCGGCGCAAGAAATGCCACGTCGAGAATGCCCAGTAAATACTGCAAGGCAAGCAGAATCAGCACCAGTGCGGAGAGCGCGCGATTGTCCCAGTGCGAGCGGCGTTGCGCGGCACGCATCAGCAGCCAGATGAGAAAGACGCTGGCCAGAAACGCCACGGCGGGATGCGTCCAGCGCCAGCGCACCAGCCACTGGCTGGTTGCGGAGAAATCATGTGCAAATGCCGCGCCCAGCGAACTGGCCGGGAAGAGCGTATCGCCCAGCGCGGCCAGCGATCCGGTGACGCCGACCACGAGCACGATGACGATTGAGGCAATCCCCACAAAGGGTGCGGCGATGCGCACTTTGCCGCGCAAGTAGCCGGCACGGCGGCTGAGGAAGTGCGCGGTGAGGGTGAGCGCGGCCAGCAACAGGAGCGTGTTCGTGAGGTGCAGGGCCAGATAAGGCGCTCGCAACGGCGATTGGCTCTGCGCCGTCAACCCCAGTTCGACCAGGAGAGCTCCCAGAGCGGCTTCGATGATCGTGAAGACGGCCGATGCCACGGCGGTCGCGCGCGCCAAGTGCCCGCGCACAGTGCCTGCAAAGGTCCACCAGAGCAGAGCCACAACCGCAAAGAACGAGATGCCGCTGGTCAGGCGATGCGTGAACTCGATCATTGTGCCGACGCGCGGCGAGTGCTGAATGACCGTGCCGTTGCAGAGCGGCCAGTGGTCCCCGCAGCCCGCCCCGGAGCCAGTGGCGCGCACCAGTGCGCCCCACAGAATGACGGCAATGAAGTACGCCAGCACACCCCACGCAAAGCGCCGCAGCGCGGGTGAGGGCAGACGGTGAGTGTGCACAGAAACTACAGTCGCAGACATGAGGTCACTCCGCAGCGAACTCACCAGTGTAGAACATAGACGAGTTTGCTGCTGAGCGATGAACTTCTTGCGCAATTCTGAGGGGCCGCGATGAGGTCAATTCGAGCGCATTACTCGCCCATCAGCCGCACCACGTGGTTCACGATGATGAGGTCTTCGAGCGGCGGAATCACACGCACCGTTACCGGCGAGTTTTCCGCGGAGATTGTTGCCGCGCCGCGCACGTCGTTGCGCTGGGGGTCAAGTGTGATGCCGAGCGCGCCCAGGCCCGCGCAGACTTCGGCACGCGCAGCGATGTCGTTCTCGCCGATGCCGCCGGTAAAGACCAGCATGTCGAGGCCGTTCAACTCCGCCACATAGCTGCCAATCCAGCGCGCGATGGTCCAGCAGAACTTGTCGACGGCGAGGCGTGCCTTGGCGTTGCCGCTCTTGATGGCCTCGCGTAGATCGCGCATGTCGTTCGAGAGTTCGCTCATGCCCAGCAGGCCTGCCTTTTTGCTGGCGACCGTCTCCAGTTGGTCTGCCGCGGCCGACGCGCTCTCAGCCGTTTCGGCGATCTTGCGCAGGATAAAGAGCAGCACGCCGGGATCGATGTCGCCGGTGCGCGTGCCGCTGATGAGCCCTCCTGTTGGCGTCAGGCCCATCGACGTATCGAGGCACTTGCCGTTGCGAATCGCCGAGATGGAGGAGCCATTGCCCAGGTGCGCCACAACAAGCTTTTGCGGCACGTTGGGCTGTAACTGGTAGACGATCGACTCGTAGGAGATGCCGTGATAGCCGTAGCGGCGCACGCCCATGTTCACGTACTCGGTGGGTATGGGCATGTGCCAGGCCACTTCCGGTATGGTGCGGTGAAAATAGGTGTCGAGAATGACGAAGTTTGGAACACCGGGAAAGAGGCGCAACGCCTCGCGCATGATGTAAACGGCGATCGGCGTGTGCAGCGGCGCGAACTCCGTGTAGCGTTCCATCTCGTCGATCAGCGCGGGCGTGATGGGCTGATTTTCCCGGACCGTCGGCCCGCCTGAAACCATGCGATGGCCAATCGCCGCTGGTTGTGGAAAGTCGCCCGAGTGAAGAGCGTCAACCACGAGCTTGAACGCCACTGAGCGGTTGGGCAACGGCGGCGTCTGATCGACAAGTTTCTTGCCCGAAGCATCTTTGATCCAGAATTTGCCGAGGTCGGTGCCGATGCCGTCGACCGCACCCTCAAAGAGACGACTCCGCTGGCCGTTGCCTGCCTCGTAAACCGAAAATTTGATGGAAGAGGAACCGCTGTTCAGAACAAGAATGGGCAAAAAAGACATGAACAATGAAACCTTTCGTTTGAATTGGTATTCGTGATGTTAGCAGAGTCAGCGGAGTTGGCAGAGTTGGCGGAGTTCGCCAAGGCATTGCCGCGTTTCTAGCTCCGCTAACTCCGCTAGCTCCGCTAACTCCGCTAACTCCGATGTTTTACTCCTTCCAGCGCCAATTTTTGATCTCCGGCAGATCGTCGCCGTTTTCCGCGACGTAGAGCTTGTGCCACTGAATCTGTTCGGAGTACCACTGCTCGGTTGCGCCGATCTGGGCCGCGAGACGTGGCACGCGGTGGATTGCGTCGAGCGTAAGCTGGAAGCGGTCGATGTTGTTGAGTACGCACATGTCGAAGGGTGTTGTGGTGGTGCCTTCCTCTTTGTATCCGCGTACGTGCAGGCCGTCGTGATTGTGCCGGCGGTAGGTGAGCCGGTGGATGAGCCACGGGTAGCCGTGGAAGGCAAAGATGGTGGGCACATGGGGCGGGAAGATGCGGTTGTAGTCCTCATCGGGCAACCCATGCGGATGTTCCGACTGCGGCTCGAGCGTCATCAGGTCCACCACATTCACCACGCGGATGCGCAGATCGGGAACGCGCTCGCGCAGAATCGTCACCGCGGCGAGCGCCTCCATCGTGGGCACGTCGCCGCAGCAGGCCATCACCACTTCAGGTTCGCCGTCGTCGTTTGACGCCCAGGGCCAGATGCCGAGGCCTGTTGTGCAATGCGTAATCGCCTCGTCCATCGTGAGCCATTGCGGAGCAGGCTGCTTGCCGGCCACAATCAGGTTGATGTAGTTGCGGCTGCGCAGGCAGTGATCCGCCACCGAGAGCAAGGTGTTGGCGTCGGGCGGCAGATAGATGCGCACCACGTCGGCCTTCTTGTTCAACAGATGATCGATAAAGCCCGGGTCCTGGTGCGAGAATCCGTTGTGATCCTGCCGCCACACCAGCGAACTGAGCAGGTAGTTGAGCGAAGCGATCGGCTTGCGCCAGGGAATCTCGCGCGTCGTCTTCAACCACTTGGCGTGCTGGTTCACCATCGAGTCCACGATGTGAATGAACGCCTCGTAGCAGGAGAAGAAACCGTGGCGGCCGGTGAGCAGATATCCTTCGAGCCATCCCTGGCACAGGTGCTCGCTCAGAACCTCCATGACGCGGCCGGTGGGCGATAACTCTTCATCGACCGGCAGCATCTCGGCCATCCATGTCTTTCCAGTCCCCGTAATGGCATCGCCGATGCGGTTCGAGGCCGTCTCATCGGGGCCGAAGACGCGGAAGTTCTTCTGCTCCAGATTGGCTTGCATCACTGCGTGCAACAGGTGGCCGAGAACGCGCGTCGATTCCACATCCTGCTGCCCGCGCCCCACGATCTTCACGGCAAAATCGCGGAAGTTTGGCACGATGAGCGGCTGCAGCAGCAGCCCGCCGTTGGCATGCGCGTTCATGCCCATGCGCAGGCGGCCTTTGGGCGCAATCTCCGCCAGATCTTCGCGCAGCCGGCCCTTGGCGTCGAACAGCTCTTCGGGCTTATAGCTGCGCATCCACTCTTCCAGTTGGCGCAGGTGCTCGGGGTTTTCGAACAGGCCGCTCAGCGGAACCTGGTGCGCGCGCCAGGTATTTTCCACTGGTTTACCGTCGACAAACTTCGGTCCGGTCCAGCCCTTGGGCGTGCGCAGAATCAGCATAGGCCAGGCGGGTCGCTCCGTCACTCCGTTCTCGCGTGCGGCTTTCTGGATGGCCGCGATGCGATCGAAGATGGTGTCGAAGATGGCCGCCGCCTGCTGGTGCATGGTTGCCGGGTCGTCGCCTTCGAGCGTGAACGGCTCGTAGCCGTAACCGCGCATCAGATTTTCGAGCTCCGCGTGTGGTATACGCGCCAGTACGGTAGGGTTGGCGATCTTGTAGCCGTTCAGATGCAGGATGGGCAGCACCGCGCCATCGGTCGCGGGATTGAGAAATTTGTTCGAGTGCCAACTCGTCGCCAGCGGCCCGGTTTCGGCTTCGCCGTCGCCCACCACGCAGGCCACAATCAGATCGGGGTTGTCGAAGGCAGCGCCGTAGGCATGCACCAGCGAGTAGCCCAGTTCGCCGCCTTCGTGGATCGATCCCGGCGTCTCCGGCGCTACATGGCTTGGGATGCCGTAGGGCCAACTGAATTGACGAAAGAGTCGCTTGATGCCGTCGCGATCCTGGCCGATGTAGGGATAGATCTCCGAATAAGAGCCTTCGAGATAGGTGTTCGCAACCACTCCGGGTCCGCCGTGTCCCGGGCCGATGATGTAGATCATGTTCAAGCCGCGCTCACGGATCACGCGGTTCCAGTGGAGATAGAGGAAGTTCAGGCCAGGTGTCGTGCCCCAGTGGCCAAGCAGGCGCGGCTTCACGTCGTCGAGTGTGAGCGGACGGTCGAGCAGTGGGTTGTCTTTCAGATAGATCTGACCAACGGAGAGGTAATTTGCCGCCCGCCAGTAGGCGTCCATTCGGGCGAGCATCTCCGGACTCAATGGACCTTGATTCGCAGTCGAGCCGGCTAAAGTTTCAACCATGATGCACCTCGCAAAGGGGATTTGCGTGCTGGTTTCAGCCTAGCAGCCCAGGTGTGCATCGCTGGGTGATTCGAGTCACATGAAGAGAAACGGGCGAACCAGGGCAATCGCATGAACGGGATGAACCAGCTTTGGCAACGGTTTTGAAAGGGCACGACTTCAGTCGTGCCCTTTCAAAGCGCGATCAGGCAATCATTTTCGTTCATGCGATTGCCCTGCGGGCGAACCCGCGTCAGAAGTACTTCTTCAGCTTGAGAATCTGCGATTCGAATCCGTACCAGAGCGCGGCGGCTACCAGAGTGCTCACGAGCAGGCGCATGGCTACCACCGCCAGGTTGCCCGCCATGCCGTAGCGGTTCATGGCCACATCGAAGGAGCCGATGAAGATGAAGACCGCGATGTGCATCATGTAGAGGCCGTAGCTGATGCGGCCGTAAAAGGCCAGCGGCCCGGAGCGCAGCGCGGCGCAGACTGGATTCCCCGAGCCCGTCGACGCGATCAGCGCCAGCGCCAATCCGGCAAAGCCCACGGCGAGCGCCGAATCGAGATACGCGGTGCCGCCGGCAACGGTGCCCGCGGCCAGAAATCCCAACACAAAACCGCCCATGCCCATCCAGAGCCACGTGCGGCGGCTGAGCGGCAGCGTGTGCATCCCCACGGCCAGAAGGCTGCCCCATGCGATCCCGTCCAGGTGAATGAGCGTGTTGGTTGGCGTCATCCAGTGCAGGTTGGCGTGGCGCAGCATCGGCGAAATGACAAGTGTCGAAGCCAGCGCGGTCGTGAGCATCCACGGCTGGCGCAGAACGCGCACCAGCGGCGCCCAGACAAAGTAATACTGTTCCTCGATGGCCAGTGCCCATGTGGGGCCGATGGCCGGCGGCAGCGCCAGATGAAGGAGGTTCTGCACGCAAAAGAGATAGGCCAGCCACGGCGCGGTCCTGATCGCCATCCAGACGCCAGGCCCAATGAACCAGGGCGCGTTCAGATAAACCACGGCCAGCAGCAGAATGTACACCGGCCAGATGCGCAGGATGCGGCGCGCATGAAAGTTGTGGAAGTAGTGCGGCTTGTCCCGCGTGGTGAGCAGGATCGACGTGATAAGAAATCCGCTGAGAATGAAAAAGAGAATGACGCCGGCCCAGCCCCACAGCGAGGCGCCGTAGATCCACGTGCCTGCAAGCCGCGGATGGCAGTGATAGAGAACCACGGCCAGAATTGCCAGTCCGCGCAGGCCGTCAAGTTCGGGCAGGTATTTCGGAAGCCAAGCCGGACGTTGCATGGGAGAAGAGTCTATAGCATCGGTTCATTTCACGTCTTTGCCAAATCCGGCCAGTACCCAACTGGACGCCCAGACGATGGCGCCGGGAACCGTGAGCACGATGGCGCCGGCGAGGATCTTGCGCGGAATATGGTACTCGAAGCCGCCGAACCCGGAGTGCGTGGCGTAGGGTTGAATCTCGTTGAGGGTATAGAGCACCCACGCGAAGATCGGGGCAAAGGTCATTGCCATTCCGAGAAACCGCATCCTTCTTGTTCCTTCACGAAAGTTCATCCTGTCTCCTTGTTTCCCAGTCCCCAGGTCTCCGACCGCATGATTCTGTACCTGTACCGCCGGTCTCCTGACCGGCTGTAGTGCGGGTCTCCAGACCCGCACCTGGTGCGAATTCATACGGTCGCTGCCCTAGTCCCTCAGCCCTTGCCTTTACCCCGTTGCCAGTTGGTGCGCGCGCTCCGTGGCGCGCATGACTGCTTTGATCAGCGTGACGCGCAGTCCGCCTTCTTCGAGCTCCAGAATCCCGTCGATGGTGCATCCGGCAGGCGTGGTCACTGCGTCCTTGAGCAGCGCTGGGTGGTAGCCGGTTTCGAGCACCATCTTTGATGCGCCGAATGCGGTTTGCGCGGCCAGTTGCGTGGCGATGTCGCGTGGCAGGCCCACCTTCACGCCCGCCTCGGCCAGCGCCTCGATGATGATGTAGACGTATGCCGGTCCGGAGCCGGAGAGCCCCGTTACTGCGTCCATGTGCTTCTCGTCGACCAGCACGGTGCGGCCCACGGTCTCGAAGACTCGCTGCGCCAGCGCCATCTGCTCGTCCTTGACGTAGCCCCCGCGGCACAGCGCCGCGATGCCCGCGCCCAGCGCCGAAGGCGTATTCGGCATGGCGCGCACCACGGCGATCTCGATCCCCGCTGCCTCCTCAATGGCGCGTGTTTTCACCGATGCGGCAAAAGAGACAATCATCTTGGCCGGCGTCAGCGCGGGCTTGATCTCCGCAATCAGGCCCGGAACCTGGAAGGGCTTGACGCCGACCAGGATCAGGTCGGCCTTGCGCGCTGCCTCCAGATTGTTGGTGCTCACGTCCACGCCCCACTGTGTGCTCAGCGCAATCGCTCTCTCTGCGTGGCTCACGGTGGCGTGAATGCAATCGGCGGCGAACAGGTTCTCTTTCAGGAACGCTTGCAGCAGAATGCCGCCCATCTTGCCTGCGCCCAGCACGGCCACGCGTACCTTGGGTAACTGCGCGGGAACCTCCGGCGCCTCAACGGGGATCTCAGCCATCTTTTCTCTCTTCTTCGACATGGATTCGTGATGCCATTTCAAGAATAACCGCACACCGCTCATTTGGCGCAGACATGTTGTGGCAGTCCGTATGCGGAAAGGCGCTGGCCGAACTTCCGGCCAGCGCCCTCTGTCGAGCTTTCCCTGGGGCGGCGTTACTGGCTCAGCATCGCCTCTTTGTTCAGGAAATCCTTCAGCACCGATTCCATCTTGTCATTGCGTGAGCCTTCCGGCCAACTGGCATCCCAGAACAGATAGCCGCCGGGCAGTGTCAGATACTTCTGTCCGCCCACAATAGCCGCAATCGACGTGACCACCCATGCATCGTTCTCCTGATAGATAAGCGGCTCGCCCACGTTGTTCGGCTTTGGGTTGCGCAGATCGGCCACGTGCTGGCCCAGATGGAACATTGCCACCACCAGGGCAGATCCGGGCAGACGATTCCTGCTGAGAGTGCAATTGAACAGAATGCCGTCCGGTGAATCCTTCTGTCCGGGTTCCTCGGAGGGAACGTCGTTGGCGACGCCGTAAGACACTTCCACGCCGTTCTGCTCCTTTGCTTTGGGAAATGCCCCGAACGCTCTCTTCATCTCGTCTGCTGCCGGGCTGGGCGCCAGGTGCGCCACGATCTTTGCTCCCATGTCAAAGGGGTCCATGAACTGGGAACTGGCGTTCTGCGAGGCCGCGGCTTTCGCCTCGTTGTCGGCCTTTGAATAATCGATCTCCTTCGATGTCACGTCGGAAACCGACTGAAGAACCAGCCGTGCCGGGTAGGCGTTCATATTCCCGAAACCGCCGAAGCCTACGATCTTGCCGGAGCTGTCACGCTTCAGCGTCGCATCGGAGACGCCGTCGAGCCGGCCAACGAACGTGGCTGTCACCTCGTAGCGCGTGCATCCCAGGCACATGTTGGCGCCCTTCTGGTGGGTCTGCGACAGCAGAGAGTCAAACTGCTTGAAGGTCTTGTCCTTCTGGAGCGTGACTGGCGTCCGGGTGGGAGCCTTGTAGGAGCCGGCAAAGTTGTGCGCCGGCTGCACGGTCACGAGCGCCGCCGGACCCGACTTGGCCTTCGTTCCTTGCGGATACGAGAGCCAAATGGCGTTTTCCTGGAACCCGCAGTTGGGTTCGGTCGAGTCTTCGATTGCGAATTCGTCGAAGGCTTCGATCACTGTGCCCTTGATCTGTACGATCTTGCCATCGAACGCTGCCGGGTTTTTGACCACATCGCATACGTTCACGTTGACGGGCGCTGCTGCCTGCGCATGGAGCCCGCAGCCGACTGCCAAAATCAAGCCAAACAAAACAATGGAACGCTTCATAACAACCCTCTCCAGCCGTTGCCTAACCGCAGCGGCGCACAAATTCAGGATGGCGTCAGCCGCCATGCAATGGAACCCGAAAGAATATCATGCCGGGACCGCAGGCTTCCCAGCCTACTCATGCGCCGGCGGCGGAGGCGGCGCGGTGGAGGGCGGCGACGGTTTGCCGTCGATGGTCTCTGGCTCCATTAGCTCGACCCGCGTCCCGTCGGGATCGTAGAGATTCACCTGGCGCTTGTGGTTTTTGCCCACGCGCACCACGAGCGGCTTGCCGTAGGTGAGGTAGTCCTTGTAGGCTGGCCGCGACTCGATCTCGGCCACGGCTTTCTGCGCATCGGGAACCACAAGTGAGACATGATTTCTGGTTCCGAACTCCGAAGGCTTTTTGTCATAGAGCATCAGTTCGATGTAGTCCTTGCCGTCGGGAACGCGCAGATTGACCCAGCTTAGCTGCTTGCCGTCGCTGCTGCCGCGCCAGGTCTCCTTGAATCCCAACACACCCTCGTAAAAGCTCAGCGACTTGTCGAGGTTGCCCACGAGAAAGCCCACGTGGTAGATCGCCTGAGAGATGCGCGTGGGCGGCATGAACTTGCCTGCGTTCGCGGCTTCCATGCCGGAGGGCAGAGTCTGTACAAACTCGATCAGCGTGCCGTCGGGATCGCGAACCTCAAAGGCGTAGTCGCCGGTGCGTGTTTTACTGCCGTTGCCCGGCTTGATGTCGAAGCCCTTCGAGCGCAGGTAGGCTCGCATCTGCTCCACATTGCTCACGCTGACGCAGTAGTGGCTCATCATGTTAGGTGGCGACGGCGGCGGGTCGGTAAACAGTTCGATGTGCTGATGGTTGTTGATCTTGATCAAGGCGATGCGGACCTGGTCGGTTCCGGGACGGTCGAGGGTTGCGTACTCGTCAAAGCCCAGCAGGCCGTGCCAAAAGGAGAGCGTCCGTGGCAGATTGGAGACAAAGTAGCCGACATGCGAGATGCCCGTGATCTGTGGGCGCTGTGGCGCGGCGTCTTGTGCGGCAAGAAGCGCGGGAGCAAGCAACAGCGCGGCTATCGGAAGCACTGCGAGGCAGATGGTTTTTTGGGTCGGCATGGGTTGCGCTGCCTTTCGATGCAGTTCGGGCGCACTCGTCCGTTGCCGCCGATTATACGGGATGCGGCGTGCCGCGCCAGCGTTGCGCGTACTACAGCCTTGCGGGCCGTCGAAGATCTCCGATGACACCACGCCACGATTGACGTGCCGTGATACTTCCGTGAAGTTGCCGCCTTCACCACCGGCTTGTTAACCAAGCCACTGTGGGTTGTGGGCTGTTCCATCGAAGAGACTGGTGGTCTTGTAGAGTTCGAATTGTCCGTTCTGAGCGGCTTCACGGGTGCGATCGAGCAGCGTCGCAATCGCAGCTTCGCTCATGGGCTTAAAGGTGCGTGTGGACTCGAACGCCTGATCGAGCACCGCGGTGCTGTCGATGCCGGTGATCTGCACAGCCTCGGGGAGATTGAGACAGTAATGCAAGCCTTCGATGGGCGTGATGGTGTTGCTTTCGAGGATGAAGTGATCGCCAAAGGCCTTCATGCCGAGCGGCGCGATGCCCTCGCGGACGAGAACGGGCAGAACCTCGTGCCCGAAGCTGCGGAAGTGAGCGTCCATGACGTTGAGCGGCATCTGCACCGCGTCGAAGTGGAAGCCGTGAGCGCGTGCCGTATCCAGCATGCGCAGATGGACGTAGGGATCCTTGTGCCCGGTGAAGCCGATGTAACGCACCTTGCCGGCCTTTTTGGCTTCGAGCATGGCGTCCATGGCGCCATCGGCAAAGATGCGGTCGGGGTCTTCGAGGCGGATGACTTCGTGGAACTGCATCAGGTCGACGTGGTCGGTCTGGAGGCGTTCGAGGCAGGCGTCGATCTGGCGCGCCGCGGCTGCTTTGGTGCGGCCGTCGATCTTGGTCATCAGAAAGACCTTGCCGCGATAGCCGGCGGCGAGGGCCTTGCCCATGCGCTCTTCACTGACGCCGCCGTTATAGTCCCAGCAATTGTCCATGAAGGTAATGCCGCGATCGATGGACTCATGGATAAGGCGAATGGCGGCAGCCTCGTCGAGGGAGGGCTTGCCGATGTGATAGCCTCCAAGACCGATGGCCGAGACGCGCTCACCAGTACGGCCAAGCTTGCGGTAGATCATGCCGTTTGCGGCTGGCGTTGCTTCTTCGGCCGACAGCAGCGAAGCCAGCGCCGCGATGCCCGCGGCGGCCGCGGCCGATTTCAGAAACTCCCTGCGGTACATGTTGACCTCCCGGTTCTCAGGCGGTATCAGAATACTACTGCCCGGATGGGAAAAGTCCAGCGCCGGAAGCGGGCGCTCATCGTTCCGCCGGAATGTTTATTGCCCTGACTTTTGCGCGGCGGTCCACGCGTCAACACGTTTCTCCAGCATGTTGAGCGGCAGGGCGCCTGAGTCGAGCACCTCGTCGTGGAAGGCGCGGATGTCGAACTTCGTGCCCAGCGCCTTTTGCGCGCGGTCGCGCAGTTCCAGAATCTCCAACTGGCCGATCTTGTAGGCCAGCGCCTGGCTGGGCCAGGCAATGTAGCGATCGACCTCGGCCTGGATGCTGGGCTCGTCGATGTTCGAGTGGTCGCGGAAGTACTGGACCATCTGGTCGCGGGTCCAGCCCTCGGAGTGTACGCCCGTATCGACGACGAGACGGATGGCGCGCCAGATGTCGCTCTCCAGGCGGCCGTAGTCGGAGTAGGGATCCTGGTAGAAGCCCACGTCTTTGCCCAGCCGCTCGGCGTAGAACGCCCAGCCCTCGACGTAGGCGGTGTAGCCGTCGTATTTGCGGAACTCGGGCAGCCCGGCGAGCCCATGCGCAATGGAGATTTGCAGGTGGTGTCCGGGAATGCCTTCGTGGTAGGCGATTGCCTCTACGTCGTAAAGGTTGCGCTGCGTGGCGTTATACGTGTCGATGAACAAGCGCCCCGGGCGGCTGCCGTCCGGAGTGCCGGCTTCGTAGTAGGCGGGCGGCGCGGTCTTTTCGGCATAGGCGGGCACGGGAACCACTTCAAAGGGAGCTTTGGGCAGCTTTCCGAAGAGTTCTGGCAGCTTGGCCTCCATAGGCTTCAGGTAGCCGCGGTAGGCGTCGAGCAGAGCCGCAGCCGAGGCCGGGTGCAGTTTGGGATTGGTTTTGAGGCTGGCGCGGAAGCTGTCGAGATCCTTGAAGCCGAGCTTCTGCGCGATAGCCAGCATCGCGGCCTCGTCCTTTTTGACCTCTTCCAGACCGATCTGGTGGATCTGGCTGGCGGTGAGATCCGTGGTGGTGGTGCGCTTGATGAGGAACTGGTAGTACTGCTTGCCGTCGGGAAGGGAATCGATGCCGGGGTTGGTGCGGCCGGCGGGAATGTAGCTGACTTTGAGGAAACGCGCCAGGCGCATGTAGGCCGGCAGGTCGACATTGGCGATTACATCCAGCATCTCGGTTCTGATCCGCTGCTCGTCGGCGGCTGGAATCGATGCGGGGAATTTCTTGAGCGGCAGGGCGAGCGGCGAGTCAGCGGGCTTCTGATTGGCCAGTTCGTTCACCTGATCGAGCGCCTTTTCGAGCAGGTACTTCGGCGGCACGCGGCCATCTTCCATGCCGATCGACATATTCTCAGTGACCTGGGCAAAGGCGGTGGGCAGGGCGCGCAGGCGCGTGATCCAGTCGTCGTAGTCCTGCACCGTGGTGAAGCTCAGTTCCGCCGCGAGCTCCGGATAGTCGCTGTAGATGCCGCCCATCTGGTTGATTGGCATCTCCCACTCCTTGAACTCCGCGGCCTCCTGGTCCATCTCGAATTTGCGGATCAGCAACTCCTGGCTCAGCTTCTCCTGCTCGGTGAGGCCCGTGGGGTCGATCACCGCCAGGCGCATTAGGAATTTCTGCTCGCGCGCCAGCCGGTCGTTGTACGCCTGGACGGAGTAGTCGCTGGTCTGGTCGTTGTAACGCTTGTCGCCAATGATGGAGGCGAACTCGGGATCGTGTCTGAGCCGGTCTTCCCAGTAATCGTGGAAGACTTCGTTGAGGGCCGCGCGCCGGTCGGCAAGCGAGACGGGCACGGGAGCCTGCATCTGGGGCGTGAGTTTGAGCTTCTGCGCGCGGAGGGATGGCAGCAGCAAAAGCAGCGCGGCCGGGACGAGAAGAGCGGTTTTTCTCAAGGGAGCAGGCTCCTTCTGGGCGAAAGTGGTCTTTGAGATGAGTGTAGCGGAGCTGACGGGGTTGGCGAGGATCACGGAGATTGGGCCTCATGGCAAACGCATTTGGACATGAGTCCTGCTTACCTTCGATCCCGACTCCACTCATCGAGCGCTGTCATCCCGAACGGAGGGAGGGATCTGCCCTGAAAATTCACCGCTCGCCTGACTCTGTTCACCGCTCGCCTGACTCTGTCATCCCGAGGAGCGCCGCGACGAGGGATCTGCGGTTGTTCCTGGCCGAATTTTCATGCTCTTCGGGTGGCTCAACAGGGCCATGCGCGACG
>JBMFHB010000033.1:0-34899 GCA_049977045.1 Occallatibacter sp. | reverse complement strand
CAACATACCAAACATGGTAGATTTTGTAAGTTGTTGATTCTAAATGGCATGAAATCTATGCCCGACAGGCTCCTAGAAACACCAGAAACGCGATTACAAATAGCCCCGCAAATCGGAAAAGATGACTTACATCCTTAAAGCCGCTCATGAAAGCGCTATCTCCGTATAACCAATGCCGGGAATACGCCAAGCGATCTGACCGCCTGAACAAGAAGCATTCAGGAGTCCCGGATCCGAATGTTGCGATCCGGAAAATGCGGAAGCCAAAGGATGGAATTCACACGATCAGAGAATGCGTGATCAACAATGTGATCTGGCACACCCCCAATGCCATATGGATCGGACCTGGATTGCAGAACTGTATGTGAGACTGCTCACACATGCTTGTGACGCAAATCAATCATGGGCCGCCGCTTCACGAAGCGATACCATAAATCTGGAGGAACGATGGCTCGAATTCTCGACGGCGCGGCGCTTGCCGCTGCCATTAAACAGGAAGCAGCGGAAGAGGTTGGCCGCCTGGCGGCCAGCGGCATCAAGCCCGGTCTCGCAGCGGTTCTCGTGGGCAGCGTGCCCGCATCGGAGATTTACGTCCGCAACAAGGTGCAGGCCTGCGCCGAACTTGGTATCTATAGCGACCTCGTCAAGCCGCCCGCCGATGTCACCACGGCCGACCTGCTCGCGCTCGTCGACAAGCTCAACGCGCGCGACGACATCGATGGCATTCTCATTCAGCTTCCGCTCCCGCCGCAGGTCGACTCCAAGCGCCTGCTCGATGCCATCGATCCCGCGAAGGACGTGGACGGATTTCATCCTGTCAACTCCGGTCGCCTGCTCGCCGGCCGTCCTGCTCTCGCGCCCTGCACGCCGGCCGGCGTCATTGAAATTCTCAAGCGCAGCCATCTTCCCATCGCCGGTCAGCACGCGGTCGTCGTCGGCCGTAGCGACATCGTCGGCAAACCCGTCGCAGCCTTGCTGCTCCACGAGAACGCCACGGTGACGATCTGCCACTCGAAGACGCGCGACCTGCCGTCCATCACGCGCCAGGCGGACATCCTCGTCGCCGCCATCGGCCGCGCCGGTTTCATCGCGCCTGATATGGTCAAGCCCGGCGCCACACTCATTGACGTTGGCATCAACCGCCTCTCGACTCGCGAAGAGTTCGACCGCTTCTTCAAGGGCGACCCCAAACGCGAAGCCGCCTTCGCCCGGCGCGGCTCAACCATCGTCGGCGACATTCACCCCAAAGCCTTCGATCTGGCCGGCGCCTACACGCCCGTCCCCGGCGGCGTGGGCCTGCTCACCATCGCCATGCTCATGGCCAACACCGTGCGCGCCGCGAAGATGCGGCGAGGACTCTAAGAAGTGCTTCGCGTTGGCCTCACCGGCGGCCTGGGCAGCGGCAAATCCACCGTGGCCGCCATGCTGCGCGCGCTCGGCGCGCACGTCATCGAGGCCGACGCGCTCGGCCGCCAGCTCATGGAGCCCGGACAGCCCGTCTTCGCCGCCATCGTCGCGCGCTTCGGCCCTGAAGTCCTCGGCCCCGATGGCCGCCTGAATCGCGCGCGCCTCGCCGATCTCGCCTTTCGCCAGGGCCGCCTCGACGAGCTGAACGCCATCGTCCATCCGCCCGTCATCGAGGCTCAGGCGCGCTGGATGGAAGATCTCTTCGCGCGCGATCCCGCTGCCGTTGCTGTCATCGAGTCCGCGCTTATCTTTGAGGTGGCGCGCGACGCCCGCGCCCGTGGCGAAAGCGGCACCATCCTCTCCGACTGGCGCCGCCGCATCGACCGCATCGTCGTTGTCACCGCCCCGGACGAATCCAAAATCGCCCGCTACGTTGCGCGCATCTTATCCGAAGGGGACAGAACAGCGGCGAACCTTGAAGCCATCAAGGAAGCCATCCAGTCCGATGCCCGCAATCGCCTTGCGCACCAGGTTTCCGATGTCGAAAAGGCTTCCCAGGCCGATGATGTGCTTGATAATTCCGGTAGTATTGATGAGTTGCGCGCACAGGTTGAAGCTCTCTGGCCGCGGCTGCGCGACGAAAGCTGCAAATCCATCCAGCCGATGTCTCTACAATAGAAGCAACGGCCATGACGATTTTGCAGTGAACTTTTTTCTCTTGCTGACGTAACCCACATAGGGATCTCTTTTTTGGGAATTGAGCTATGAGATTGAGCCGGATTCTCCTCATTTTTGTCATCTTGCTGGGCGGATTCTGGCTGATGACCTCCTACTTCGCGCCAACCCACTCGATGGGACGCCTCTCCTGGTTTGGCGGCCGGTCGAACGCGCCGCTTGAGCTCACCGAAGCCTACGCCGCGCCCGCCTACGACGCCGAAGAGCAGAACAACATTGCGGTGTACAAAAGGGTGCTTCCCTCCGTGGTCAACATCACCTCCACGGCGCTGGTCTTCGACTTCTTTTATGGAGTGGTGCCCCAGCAGGGCCAGGGCTCGGGCTTTATCCTCGACAAGGCCGGCCACATTCTCACGAATTATCATGTCGTCGCGGGCGCCAACCGCGGCATCGAGGTCCAGCTCAGCGACAAGCGCAAATTCAGCGCCCGCGTCGTCGGCTTCGACCGTACGCACGATCTGGCGCTCCTGCAAATCGACGCGCCCAATCTCCAGCCCGTCACGCTGGCTGATTCCTCGCATCTCAACGTCGGCCAGAAGGTCTACGCCATCGGCAATCCCTTCGGCCTCTCCGGCACCATGACGCGCGGCATCATCAGCGCCATCCGGCCCATCAAGAGCGAGAGCGGTGCTCCCATTGAAGACGCCATCCAGACCGACGCCGCCATCAACCCCGGCAACTCCGGCGGCCCGCTCCTCAATTCCAGCGGCGAAGTCATTGGCATCAACACCATGATCGCCTCGAACGGCGCCGACCAAAGCTCAGGCATCGGCTTCGCCATTCCCATCAACACGGCCAAGGCGGTGCTTTCGGATCTGCTGCGTTACGGGCGCGTCAAGCGGCCGTCGCTCGGCATCGTCTCCCTGGCTGTCGATCCCGATCTGGCGTCTCAAATGGGACTGGCTGCTGACTCCGGCGTTCTCATCGAGCGTGTTCTGCCCGGCGGAGCCGCGGATCGCGCCGGCCTCCACGGCGGTACCGAGCAGGCCTATCTTGGCAACACGCCCATCATGCTCGGCGGTGACCTCATCATCGCCATCGATGGCCAGCAGGTTCAGAACCCGCAGGATATCAACACCATCATGGAAAAACACCAGCCCGGCGACGTGGTCAGCGTAACCGTCGTCCGCGGCCGCCGGAAGATGACGATCAAACTGATGCTCGGCGAGGCCAGAGACACGAACGTGTAAGCGCGTCCGATCAGAACCCCGCCTGCATCTCGACCAGCTCTGCCCGCGCCACCTGCGTCCTTGCCACCGTCATCGGCTCGCCGTAATGCGCGGCCACCAGCTCCGCCGCGCGATTGCCATCGAGATACGGCCGCACCGTCGCGAGCTTGACGCCCGTCTCCGCGGACATCTTCCGCACCGCTGCCTTGCTCGAAATTGAAGCCACCAGCGACAGCATCGAGTTCACAATCGTCGCCACGTCCTCGATCGCCGTCAGTGCATGAGCCTGGCTCGATGGATTCGTAATTTTCGCCACATCGAGAAGCGCTCCGCTCACCTGCTGCTGGAACGTGACCACCTGCGTCTGCAACTGTTGCAGTGTGCCAGCCGTTGGATTCGCCAGATACGCCCTGGCCTGCGTCGCCAGCAGATTCGACGCCGCGTCAAATCCGTTGGTCGCCGCGGCAAAGATCGGTGCGTCCGCCGGCGTCAGCAGCGCCGCGGTCGAATCCACCGTCGCCACAGCGCTTTCGAGCGCCGGGGTCCAGTTCACAATGTTCTGCGCCACGCTCTTCGCTGAGCAGCCCTCCATCCACGGCAAAGGAACCAGCAGGGCAATCAGCATCCACGCCCCCAGCTTTGCGCTGCTGCTTGAGGCGCCACTTTGCTTGCCTGCCGCCGCGCTGCCGCGCTGCCGCGCTGTCTCCGGATCCTTCGCCAGCAATCCCAGCATCGCCGTGGCCAGCGCGCTCACCAGTGACACCACCGTGCCCGTTCCCACTCTGCCCAGCGAAATGCCCTGCTGCGCCAGCACTCCGGCCACACTAGCTACCGCAATCAGCAGCCCTGCTGCCGTGGTCTTCGGTTGTTTCCATCCATTCGCAAAAAAATTCATGGTCTCAAGACTCCTTCGCGTTGCGGCGTCGTCCATGGCTGCGGCCCGGCAAACCCGCCTGCCGAATCGGAGGAAAGAGCAGGCGGGTTCGCAAACCGCGGGGGGAGGGCCTGACCCATCGCCCGGCGCGTCGTTTTCGCTGTTTTTCTGGTTGCCTTTAAGGTTAGGCAATTCGAGGTGAATTCCCTGCAAACCGCCGCTCCGCGTCAACTCATCTAGAATCATCGTGTTGCGCTAATCCGCCGGATCGCTGCGGCTTGACAGATCCCGCGGATCTCGCCCAGCCTGAAATTCAAACACAGCTCTGCCCGGCCGGCGTCGTCGGCATTTTGCATCCCCGCTCCCGTCGCGATAAGATAATCACATGCGCCGCGCGATTCCCCTCAGATGCGACGGCGCGCTCACCGCAAGACATTTTGTAGCAAGATTGAAAGAAAACTTCCGCAGGCCAGTGTGATCATCCCAGGCAGGACGTTCAACCCGGAGACAGAGCCATGCCGGATACAGAAGATCCCAAAGCAGTTCAAGAGCCGACAGAAGATCCGTCGAAAACGATAACGAGACGCCGCTTCATCCTTGGCGTGATCGCAGGCGGAGCCGTCGTCAGTGCGGCCAGCTATCGTATCCTCGCGCCCAGCGGCCACGGACGCAGCTTCGGCGGCGAGCGCCTGATCTCGCTCAACGTAAACGGCAAGATGCGCCGCGTTGAAGTGATGAAGCAGGAGACCCTGGCCTGGACCCTGCGCTACAAACTGGGTCTGACCGGAACCAAGCTGGGCTGCGATCGCGCCGAGTGCGGCTCCTGCACGGTGCTCATCGACGACGTGCCCTACTATAGCTGCTCCGTGCTCACCAACACCGTGCGCGGACGCAAGGTGACCACCATCGAGGGACTCGCCGCGGACAATGGCGCGCTGCATCCCGTGCAGCAGGCAGTGCTTGAGGCGCAGGGCTTCCAGTGCGCCTTCTGCATGCCGGGCTTCATCATGTCCACCGTTGGGTATTTGAAGGCGCATCCCAATCCCACGCGCGCTGAACTTGCGCACGGCATCAGCGGCAACATCTGCCGCTGCCAGGACTACATGAAGATCCTCGACGCGATGATGCTGGGCGCGCAGAAGATGAGAACCGGGGCCCCTGCGGACAACCGGGGCTCCCAGAAAGCGGCTTTGGCTTTCTGGGATGGGGACAGACCCACGTCCGTGGGGCTGTAAGGGAGGCTTGAGCCATGGCGGATACAGCGCAAGAGAGCGCAATCAAAGCTGAACAGCAGAAGCCGCTCCCGTTCGGTGCGGGGCACGAGCTGATTGGTCACGATTACACCACCCCCGACCAGATGGCCAAGGTCATGGGACGGGCAAAGTACGCGGAAGATTTTCGCGCCGAGGGCATGTTGTTTTGCCGGCTGCTGTTGAGCCCCATGCCGCACGCGCGCGTTCGCCATATCGACGCCAGCCGGGCGCTGGCCATGCCGGGTGTCAAGGCGGTGCTTACCGCCGACGACATTCCCGCGCAGGCGGACTTCCTGAATGACAACGGGCAAACCATCAAGGCCAACAAGTGGAGCGAGAGGGCGCTGACCAACGAGCCCATGTTCCAGGGCGATCCCATTCTGGCCGTGGCCGCGGTCGACGAGCTCACCTGCGCCGAAGCGATCGAAAAGATCCATGTCGACCTGGAGCCGTTGCCCTTCGTCGTCGATCCCCTTGTCAGCCTGCGGCCCGGCGGGCCAAATCCGCGTGCCGTCGGCAACGTCTGGACGCGCGGTTCCACCGGTGAGGAGATTACCGAGCTGAAGTGGACCGAGGACGATTTTGCCGAGTATAAGCAAGGCCGCCTGCCCATGGGCAAGCCCACCGGCGAGTGGTCTTACGGAGATCTCGATGCCGGCTTCCGCGACGCCGCTCTGGTGCTGGACGAATCCTTCGTCACGCCCGACGTGAGCCACCAGTGCCTGGAAGCGCGTACCGCCATGGCCTACTGGCAAAACGGAAAACTCTATCTGCACACGGGTACGCAGAGCACGTACCAGACCGTGCCGGCCATCGCGCGCTGGATGAACCTGCGCACGGACCAGGTGGTGCTGATCAGCGAGTACACCGGCGGAGGCTTCGGCAGCAAGGTCACTGGAACGGTCATCATGATCGTTCCCGCCATCCTCTCGCGCAAACTGAATGCGCCGGTGATGATGCGCATCAGCCGCGAGGAAGAGCACTTCATCGGGCGCGCAAGGCCAAGCGTTCTGGGCCGTGCCAAGATCGGCTTCGCCAGGGACGGACGGATCACGGCGCTCGATTACTACACCGTCTGCGACAGCGGCGGCTACGAAAACAACGACAACGGCGCCTCCTCGGCGCGCATCGTGTCGCTCCTCTACCAGCCGCCGGCCATGCGCTGGCGCGGCGTCTCCGTCATGACCAACACGCCCACCCGCAGCGCGCAGAGTGCTCCCGGAGGACTGCAGGGCATCGCCATCATCGAGCCGATCCTGGCCAAGGCTGCGCGCAAGCTGAGCGTCGATCAGGTGGCCTTGCGCCGCGTGAACTCGCCCGAGGGCAAGGCGGAATACGGTCCGCCAAGCCACGGCAAGCGCCCGCACGTAACGAGCTGTTTCCTGCGCCAGGCCCTCGATCAGGGCGCGCAACAGTTCAAATGGCAGGAGCGCATCGCGCAACCCAAGCGGATCGGCTCAAAGGCGCGCGGCGTCGGCGTCTCCCTCAGTTGCTACGTCGGTGGCACCATTGGCTTTGACGGTCTACTCGTGATTACGCCCGAGGGGCGCGTGCGCTTCCAGTCCGGAATCGGCAACCTCGGCACCGAGGCTGTGGTGGACGTGCATCGCGCCGGCGCCGAAGTGCTAGGCGTGCCGTGGGAGCTTTGCGACGTCGTCTGGGGCGACACCTCGAAGCACCTCCCTTATACCTGCGCCTCAGGCGGCAGCCAGACCACCCACGCCATGACGCGCGCAGCCTATGCCGTCGGCATGGCCTCAAAACAAAGGCTGCAGGAGGTTGCCGCAAAGTCGCTCGGCGGCAAGCCCGAGGATTACGAAGTCGGCAATGCGCGCGTCTTCCGCAAGGGCGGCGGCGCGGGCATGAGCTTTGCCGAGGCCGCGAAGAAAGCCATCGAAATGGGCGGCATCTACGACGGGCATCAGGCCCCGGACGACGTGCACAAGGCGACGAAAGACGCTGTGCTGGCGCTGGCCGGCCAGGGGCTGGTCGTGGCCGCGCGCGATAAGGCTCCGCGCGACGGCGATACCTACTCCTATGTGGCCAGCTTCGCCGAAGTCGAAGTGGACCTCGAAACCGGCAAATACTTCATCACCGATTTTCTCGCTTATGGCGACGTGGGCACCGTGGTGCATCCGCACTCGCTGGGCGGCCAGATGCTCGGCCGCTCCACGCTTGGTATCGCGCATGCCATCGGGCAGAAGTGGGTCTACGATCCCGAATACGGCGCTCCCGTGGCCATGCGCTTTTACCAGAACAAGCCGCCGACCATTCTCGACGTGCCTGTGAACATGCAATGGGGCGCCTTGAACATCCCCGATCCGGAGACTCCTGTCGGCGCGCGCGGCGTGGGCGAGCCGCCCGTCGGCGGAGGCTGCGCCTCGATTCTGAATGCGTTGAGCGATGCCGTGGGCGACGATATCTTCGAGCGCGCACCCGTCTACGCCGATACTATCCTGACTTCGTACGAAGCCGGAAGGCCCATGCAACATCCACTCATGGCAAGCATTTAAGGAATCAGCGATGAGCGGTTGGCGGATCGTGATACAGACAACTGGAATCCGGCCACCGGCCACTTACCACGAACCATTTACGACGAACCACTGAACTCGGAGCAAACCATGGCGGTCATACGAGATGTCATGCCGGCCTTTGACCTGTTGCAGCCGGCCTCTGCAGCGGACGCGCAAAAGCTAATGGAGCAGCACGGCGCCGGCGCCTGGGTGATGGCCGGCGGAATGGATAGCCTCGACTGGCTCAAAGACCGCATCAAGAAGCCCAGGGTGCTGGTTGACCTCAGCGGCGTCGACGAACTGAAAGGTGTTCGCGTGACCAGCGACGGCGTCGAAATCGGCGCCATGACCACGCTCACCGAGATCGCGAATCATCCTCAAATTCAGAAAAACTACGGCATCCTCGCCCAGGCTGTCTCGCTCGTTGCCTCGCCGCAGATTCGCAATCAGGGCACGCTCGGCGGCAACGTCTCGCAGGATGTGCGCTGCTGGTACTACCGCAGCGGATGGCCCTGCTATCGCGCCAGCGGAAATCTCTGCTTCGCCGACACGCCCGTCGGCCGCAACCGTGAGCACGCCATCTTCGGCGGCAACCGCTGCGTGGCCGTGCACCCCTCCGATTCCGTCCCCGCGCTCATCGTGCTCGATGCGAAGTTCGTCGTGCAGACGCCAAAAGGCGAGCGTGTGATCGATGCTGAAGATTTCTTTGTCGGCCCGGAAGACGATATCACGCATATCAACGTCCTCCAGCCGGGCGACCTGCTCACCGCGATCCGCATCCCTTCCACCTGGGCCGGCGCAAAGTTCTACTTCGAAAAAGTGCGCGATCGCAACGTGTGGGATTTTCCGCTGGTGAACGTCGCCTCGGCGATCAGGTTGAGCGGCGGCAACATCGACCAGATCCGCATCGCCGTCAATGCTGTTTCCCCGCGTCCCATGCGCTTGAAGACCGTGGAAGCCGCGGTGCGCGGCCGCCCTGCCGATTCCGATACCGGCGAGATGGCAGGCAAACTCGCTGTTCAGGGAGCGGTGCCGCTGCAATTCAACGCTTACAAGATTCCCCTCATGCGCAACCTGGTCAAGCGCGCGATCGCAGGCGTCGCGCAACCGGAGACGAACGGCCCGCTGGCCATGAGCGCCGGCGCACAGGAGGTTACATGCCGCAGTTAATTCAGTGGGCGACAAGTCCTTGGGGCCAGAAGGTTCCGATCCATATCGCTTGGGGCCTGATGTGGATTGCATTGATTGCGGGCCTGAGCTTCATGATCGCGCATTCCCTTTACCTCGCCATCGTCAAACCGGCCAAGCGCTTCGCCGAGCGCAGGGCCGAGGCCGCTGCCGCTGCGGTTCCAGAGCGCGTGCAGCGCCACTCGCTCGCCGCGCGCATCTTCCACTGGATTATGGCCGCATCCATGCTCACGCTGCTCGTCACGGCGTTTCTGCCCAAGGCCGGTGTTCACTTCAACTGGGTTCTCTACCACTGGATCGCGGGCCTGGTGCTTACGGCGTCGATTCTCTTCCATATTGTGCACGCCACGTTCTTCATGGATTTCTGGTCGATCTGGCCCGACGCGATCGACCGGCGCGACGCCATGAACCGTGTGCGCCGCTTCTTCGGTAAAGATGCGCCGCTGCCGAGCCGATTCGCGAAGTACCCGCTCGAAAACAAGCTCTACCACGGCGTGATTCTGTTGAGCGGCCTGGCCGTGATCGCCACCGGCCTGTTCATGATGAAGCGCGTGCCGACCGGAATCTTCACGCGCAATCCGTATCTCTTCAGCGATATGACGTGGGGCCTGATGTATGTGCTGCACGGCCTCGCCGGCGTGGGCTTGATCGCGCTCGTCATGGTGCACATTTACATGGGCGTGCGGCCGGAAAAATTCCCCATCACCAAATCGATGATCTTCGGCTGGATGAGCCGCGACTTTTATCTTGAGGAACATGACACCGGGAGATGGGCCGTCAAGGCGCCAGCGGACTCCCAGACAGAGCAGGGTTATGCCGCAAGCGATGGCGACTGAAATTCAGAAGCAGTGCGAAATGATTGAAGATTGCTACGAGTTCACTCTCTCCTTTGCCGCTCGTGGCGTGCCGACAGACGACGGCAGCGGGTTAAGAGAGCGTTTAACGCGCTCCGTCGAGGCGATTCTCAGCCTCGTCCGGAATGGCGCCGATGTTCTCCGCGAGGAGCAACTGGCGCCCGCGGAAAAGTGCGAGGCGTTCTTCGCCGTCCTCCGGCGCGATGCCGAATCCGCGCTGGCGGCGATGGATCTGGTTCTCGCCGCCCCGGTCATCAGCTCGCAGCTCGTCGACACGCTGAATGCGTCCATCCATCTCCGCGCTCTGCTTGCCGATCTGTTCCTGCTCACCGAGATTCTCGATACACGCAAGCCGTAGCCCCGGTCTCCAGGCTCCGCGGCATCCATGATGCGAGCCGGGCAAAGCGATCGGTGGTTCGTGCCATCTCTTGATGTAAAAGGTGTGTTTGCCGAGGCGTCCAGCGTATGTATTCCGCGGAGGTTCTTGACCATTTCGAACATCCGCGCAACGCGGGTGTCATCGACGGCGCCGGCGCCAGGGCGCGCGTCGAAAATCCCGCCTGCGGAGACGTCCTCGAACTCACCATCGGGCTCGCCGACGGCCTCATCGCGGAGATTCGCTTCCGCGCCAAAGGCTGCGTAGCCGCAATGGCCTGCGGCTCGGCGCTGACGGAGCTGGTGCGCGGCAAAAGCCTGGAAGAAGCGCGCAAGCTCACGCGCGAAGATCTGCTGCGCGCCGTGGGCGGCTTGCCGCCGGCCTCATCGCACGCCAGCCACCTTGCGATGGATGCGCTCGAAGCCGTCCTGCGCCAGGCCGCCCCGGAAGATTGAAGAGATGCGCAGGCAGGCCGGCGCCTTGAAGGGGTGCGGCCTGATCCATGCCGCGGGACAGGCAAAAATCAACGCGCTTCAGCCCTTCTTCAGTGTCTCGTCCTGCGCGGTTGCCGCCACTGCCTCATCGCCGGATTCGCCGCTCTGGAACCAGCTCATGTGCGGTACTGCG
The DNA here is from genome assembly GCA_049977045.1 of Occallatibacter sp. Taxonomy (GTDB): domain Bacteria; phylum Acidobacteriota; class Terriglobia; order Terriglobales; family Acidobacteriaceae; genus Telmatobacter. The sequence continues at coordinate 23,903 of JBMFHB010000033.1, read as the reverse complement.
CGCTCGGAGTGGCGGCGCACTGCAATCAACTCCGCGGCGATCGAGACGGCGATCTCTTCCGGTGTCACGGCGCCGATGTCGAGGCCGACCGGAGAGTGTACGCGATTGAAGAGTTCGGCCTTCAGCCCCTCGCGCGTCAGCTCGCGAAAGATCGTAATCACCTTGCGCTTCGAGCCAATCATCCCGATATAGTGCGCTGGTGTCTGAACGGCCCAGCGCAGAACGCGCATGTCGTCGCGATGGCCGCGCGTGACGATGACGATATACGACGACTCTGTGGGCACAAGCTCCTTGAACGCTTCGTCGAAGTCGCGCGCCACGATCTGCGCCGCGCCGGGAAACCGCTCGGCGTTGGCGTAGGTGTCGCGGTCATCCGCGACAATGCAGTCGAAACCAAGGTTGCGCGCGGCCTTGAAGAGTTCCAGAGCCACATGCCCCGCTCCGAAGATGTAAAGCAGCGACGTCGGCAGCACAGGCTCAATGAAGATCTCCAGCGTGCCGCCGCAGACCAGCCCCGTGTCGTCTTTTGGGTTCTGGTTCAGATCGAATCGAACCGTGCGCGGCCTCTCCTGCGTCATCGCCTCGCGCGCCGCCTGCCAGACCTCAGCCTCCACACAGCCTCCACCAATGGTGCCGGCGATGGACCCATCGTCGCGGACCAGCATCTTGGCGCTTTGAAACGAAGGAATCGATCCGCGTGAGTTCACAATGGTAGCCACCGCGCCGCGCCGGCCCTCACGCTGCAGCTTCACGATCTCTTCGTAGATGTTCATCATCTCCGATTATTGAAGCGGGAGGAAATGAAGTCAAACCGGTAATGGAACGTGCGAGAGCGGGGAAGCAACAGAATGAGAAGGCAGGAAAGCGCGCAGTCAGAGACGGCTCGCGCCCGGAGCGTGCTGCTCGCCGATCAGGCGATCGAGAAGTACCACGAGCGTCTCGCCCGTGCGGGGCAGAATGAATGCTTCGAGCCTCGAATCCCAGTCGAGCTTGAAGCTCGTCGAGAGCGCGGAGATCCAGATCTGGCGCGCCGGCGTGTTGGGCGTAATGACGAATCGCGCGGCGGGATCCTCAAAGAGGACGTTGAGAACGCCGCCCTGCTCTTCGACCTCGAAGTCCGCCTGCCCGTCTTCCTCGCGCGCAATCAGTTGCCGCTTGAGGTCGTCGAGCGCCGATTCCGCCGCGCGCCGAAAATCCTGCTCGTCTTGCATGGAGACAGTGTAGCAAGGCAATCCCGTGAAGGGCTGCCCGAAGGGCAAACGCATTTGGAAAGGAATCCTGCTTTCCTTCGATCTCGACTCCACTCATCGAGCAGTGTCATCCCGAACGGAGTGAGGGATCTGCGGTTGTCTTTCGCCCCTTGCAGCGTCGTCGGGTGAAATCAGCCTGCCAAACCCAAGGTCTGCGTAAGAAATAGACCCGAAAAGCAGCCGCGGATTCTTCGTCGCTGCGTTCCTCTGAATGACAGCGCGAAATACATGGTTCGTAAAGCGTCCAGCGAATTGAAATGCGTTTGCCCTGGTTGGGCCTGTCAGTGGTCATGGGGCCGCGGTTGGCCGTTCAAAGTGGTTCTTGCATCTCGCGATCCGAAGCTCAGGGCGGGTTGCGGGCCGGTTTTGGTGGCCATTCTGTATCGAAATCGCACAAAAGGAATCGGGAAGATTATTGATCCGGCCCGTATGATTTGCATCGTGCTCTCCCACCCTTTCCGCAAAGAGCACGGAAAGAGTGGGGCACGGCGTGGCAGATCTTTTGGGCCGGATCAGTAAAGATTTGCCGCTCTCCGCCGATAGATTCCTGCAGATACTGAGAGGCGAAGATGGGGATTGTTCCCATTCCCGGAATTCGCGCATTGCCTTCGCCCAAAGCGGCGCAGCCTGATTTCCGCCTGCCGGAGGTCTTCGATATCGAAGGCTCGGTACGGCCAGGAGAGGACCAGGGGCAACGCAATGGCAGAAAAGCCGCCGGCGCGGAAGAGAACGAGCAGGACGATCTCATGCTGGACGCGGAGAACAACGAAGGGCAGGAAGCATCTTCGGGCCACATTGACTTTTTCGCCTAGAGCGGCGTGGGCTATTCCTGCGCTGCTGGAGCCTCGGTGGTCGCCTTGAAACCGCCGGACCTGGAACGAAATCTTGCCTCGGCAACATGCCTGCCGGCGATTCCCCGTCGATCTGCAACAACGTCAACTCACAGCCAAAACAAAAGGTGCTGCCGGTGAGCCGGCAGCACCTTGGTTAGACGGAACAGAATGGCGTTTTCCAACCGGCAATTCAAAAATCTGAAGTCGCCCGGTGAAGCGACCCTCCGAAGATTAGCCGCTTCACCATTGCAGATCACGAGTCTGAGCCACGCCTTCTTCTAGAAGACGATGTGCCCTTCGAACTGCCATTGGCGTGGCAGGTTGGCCTGACCGTTCACTACGCCCAGGCTCGTTGATGCAGCGGGAGATGACGAGAATTCCTGACCAATCTTACCTGTTGCGTTGCTCGATGTACTGCCGAACCAGACGTGGTTTACAGCGTTGAAGACGTCCGCCTCAAACAGGAACTGCGCCCTTCCTTTCGGCAGGATGTTGAAGGTCCGCCGCAAGCTGCCATCTATGTCGTAGTTGCTGGGACCGCGCAGGCCGTAGGGGGCGGTACGAGCCAGATTGCCGATCTGGTAATCCGGGGTCGCCTCGAAGGCATTGGGATTGATGTACTGGATCTTCGCCAGAGTGGCCGCAGTGGCGCCATGGCCCCAACCGCCGTTCTGACGCGCAGAGCCGGAAAAGCCGGGAGCGTACGAGGGCATGCAAGTACCCTGGCCGGGAGCAGTGCAGCTGCTGCCGGTGATGGCCAGCGGATTGCCGGAAAGGTAGGTGAAGATATCCGACAACGACCATCCGCCTACGATCTGGCTCACAACCGGATTGCCGCCACCCCAGTGTTCTTTTCCGAACGGCAGTTCCCATACACTGGTGAAGGTCACGTTCTGCGGCATGTCGATGGTGCTGAGCGACCGGTCGATGCGGTCCATCGGATAGGCCTGACTGCTGCCGGCCACCACCCCTGCCGGAATGGCATAGCCGGTGCGGAATGTACCGACATCGTCGATGGTTTTGCTGTACGTGTAGTTCAGCATGAAGGTCAGCCCGTGAGCGGCCCGCTGCTGGATCGTGAGTTGCAACGCGTCGTAGGCCGTGTTGCCGACTGCGCCCCACTCGTCCGAGACGCCGTTGTATTGCGGAAACGGCTTCAACGCCTGCGTCACCGTATTGTTAAAGCTCGGATACGGCAAGCCGCCCGGTGTGTTGGTCGCTGTTGCGTTTGCGTTCAACGTCGATCCAAGAGCCAGATATTTCGGGTCCATCTGGTTGTTGAAATATCCGCGAGCGCCGCTGAGGGAGCCATTTCCGGGAGTGGGAATGAAGTGTGCCTCGTTGCCCACGTAACTTACCGTCGCCGTGATATTCGAAGTGAGCAACCGCTGAATCCCCAATGACCACCCCTCGAATTGCGGCGCCCGGTCGCCGTACCAGGGATCGACGTAGCTGAGGGTTGAGGAGAGTTTGTAAGGCGCCACGGCATTGGTCGAGTAGTAGGTGCCGTACGCGGCGTTGAAGAAGGGCGGTGTGACCGGAGCGAATCCGGTGCCGCCAAACGTTGTGCTGGTGGGATCGTTGGTATAGCCCTCAACTGTAGCAGGGGCAGTAAAGTTCGAGTTGCCGTTCAGGTAAAACGCCGGAAGTCCAAATCCGGGGCTCGATACGGAGGGTGCCGACGAGAAACCCAGCATCGAGGCGCTGCCTGCATTCACACCGCCGCCGCCCGTATAGTAAATGCCGAACGAGGCATGGACCACAGTCTTGCTGTCCGCTTGATATGCGAGTCCCAGGCGCGGGCCAATGTTCTCTTTATAACTCCGTACTGGTGTCGCGCAGTTACAACTTACGCCCGGCGCCACGTTGCCGGCAAACTCCAGAACTCCGAGGTTGCCCGTCACGGGGTTGGTGAGTTCCGTGTTGAGGAACGACCAGCGATCTTCCGCTTCATGGAAAGGCGGCATGTAGTCCCAGCGCAGCCCCAAATCCACTGTCAGCTTTTCCCACGGGTGGTAGATGTCATTGACGTAAAAAGCAAATGGACGGTACCGCTCGCCCGTATCTTGCGCTTCGGGAGCGTAGTACGTGTAGTTTCCGGAATCGACGGCGCCAAGCATGAAGCTGGCAAAGGGCAAACCGGTGCTCTTGTTCAGAGTCGTCGAATTCGCTTCAAACGCCTCCGTCTCCGCGGCGTTGATATTCAGCGTAGCCGGAGTACTGCCACCAAATGCGGAGATGGTGTTGTTCTGGAGCCACTGTATGTCGCCGCCGAAAGAGATAGAGTGCTTGCCGTGAACCCACTGCAGGTTGTCGAGAAGATTGAAGGTGTTCTCGTCCGACTGGGTTCCGTTTTGGGTTCCCCACTGCGCCGGAGCGAAGTCGCCACTGAATTTAACCGCTGGAAATCCCTCTGCCGCCTGGCCATTGGGAAGCCCGTTGATGCCCAGCGCCGAGGCCGCCCACTGGGCGGTGCCGGGGAGTCCGTAGGTAGGATTGTAGTCCGGCGAGTGATACTGCGCCGCGCCGTACTTGAACTGATTGACGAGGTGCGGAGAGATGATGTAGGTGTCTTCGATGATGCCCACGCGAGTGATGGGGCGATAGTATTTGGAATAGCGATAGGGGAATGGGCCCACATCCGTGGACTGGCTCGAAGGACCAACCAACCCCTGGCGGCCCGTGGCCAGAATGCCCGTGATCGTATGGTTGTCGCTGGGATGGTAATCCACACGGATGTTTCCGTCCCAGTTGCTCAGGCCGTAGGAGTACGTGCCCACAAAGTTGTTGGTAAGGTCCGAATTGGCGTAAGTAACGCCCTTCCAGAACTGAGCAAGCTGCTGGGCGATAGGCGAAATTTTGCCCGGCGGGATCACGTTTGCCTTCCCGTTGTAGACAAACTGGGGCCGCGTGCACACGGTTCCCGAGCCTGTGCCCGTGCAGCTTTCCTGGGTCGGATCGTAGATGTTTACGTTAGTTTGGGAAAAGTCGCCGTTGAACATGTCCTGAGTGGGAATCGTGTTGTACACCGGGGGGTTGATGGTGGAATATCGATAACCCTCAAATGACCCGAAAAAGAACAGCTTGTTGTGAATCAACGGAAAGCCAGCGTCGAGTCCGTACTCGTTCATATGCTCGGGCGGTTTGTAGGTTTGACCGGTAACCTTGTTGGTTGGCGGAAGAAAACCATAGGCATCAAATGCTGTGTTGCGCGCCAGATCGTAAACCGAGCCGTGGATCTCGTTTGTGCCTGATTTGACGTTGAAGTTCTCGATGTCAAGTCCCGAATATTCCGCGGAGAACGATGAGGTCATGAGCTGAAATTGGCTCACGCTCTGCACATCAAAGGCCGGCCAGATAAAGCGCGGGTCGCCTTCGCCGCCAGGGAAGGTGAACGGAATACCTTCGAAGTACATCGCAGTGCCCTGCTGCTGACCGTTCACGACCATCGGCTCATCGGTCTGGTTATTCTTGGTCTCGTTTCCAGATACACCCGGCATCAGCGAAGCGAAGTCGGTCACGCGCTGTTGATCGGGACTGCCTGCGCTGCCCATTTCCAGCGGCAGTGCCTCGTAGACCTTATCCTCCATCACCGCGCCCAGCGTGGCATCCTGTGTCTGCAGCGGCGGAGGCTGGCTTGAAACCGTAACCGTCTGCGTCGCCTCGCCAAGATTCAAAGTCAGGTTGAGTCCCAGTACTTGCATGCCGTTCACGTGTACACTGCTGCGAACCAGCGTCTTGAATCCCGGCGACGATGCCGTTACGCTGTAGTCTCCCGGATCAAGCGGAGAAACCGAGTAGAATCCGGCATTGGTTGTCTTCTGCACAATTGTGGCCCCGGTAGCCAGGCTCTTCACCGTTACCTGCGCCCCTGGAATCACCGCACCTGTCGGGTCGGTCACCGTCCCCTGAATCGTCGCTGTCGAGCCGATCTGTGCCTTACCCACGACAGCGGTTAACGCAGTGATAGCCAGTACCACAGCCATCCACTTCAAGATCTTGAGGCCACGAAGCAGGTCACTGTGCACTCCACGTACCATTTCTTTGATGGAGACTGCGTTTGTTGAATGCGTTTGTCTTCTGATAACGTCTGTCATCTCTTACCTCCGGATGATTGAAAAGTGAGCCCTATGCCAGGCTCGGTTTATACGCAACTTTCCTCAAAAATCGATCGAACCGCTTTTCGGGGAAAGCCCGCTCTGCGCTGTATTACGCAACAGAGTTTCAGCTCTCTCTTGAGGCTTTTTGCTGCTTCAAGCAATTGCACGGCGATCTGAGCGGAGTCGAAGAGATGATGAAACGATCTCATCCTGCGCAATCTGCGTTCACTGAAACAACTTGCCAAAGGCCCATTGCCTCAGGTCTTTGCCCCCACTCATTCTTACTTGGTGCCTTCTCGTGTCGCTGCGCCAGAATGACCCATAACTTTCGCGCATGTGGTCCGACCACACTTGAAAGCTTGACCAGTTTTATACAAGAGGCTTTGAACTGTCAATAGTGAAAGATTACTTTCTCCTTCGGGGGTTTCGCGGGCATATGTGTTAAAAATGAAAATTATAGTGATAGTATAGTTCTAAAATGCTCTCTACGAAAAAAGATGCAAAACCAACATTATCTATGCCTTTGAAATCAATGAAGATAACACGCGGAGACGCGATGAGAAGCTGTTCGAACCTGATCGTGACGGTAGACGAATTTGTGGAAATTATTTAATTGCACCAGTGTAATTCATTTTGGGAACGGGGATCCCTGCCGGCGCTACGCAGTGGCCAGAACCGGCGCCATGGGAGTTGGAAGGCGATCCAGGGGATTCAAGCCGTATGTTTGGTAGGCGGAAGTTTCTTTCTCCCCCCGCCTGCCGACGCCTTTCGTCCCGATGGCCTCTCCATGCCCTGTGCGATTTGCGCCATGCGCAAATGTTGCTCCATCAAATTGCGCGATTCTTCGGATTTACGGGCGCGAATGGCGCGGTAGAGCTCGTGATGCATCTCGGCCGACTCCCGCAGATCGGTGGAGTGCTCCACGGTCTTGCGGCGGCTTTCGTAGAGCGCGGAAGTGATGGTTTCAATGATGGCGGCCAGAATCGGATTGCCCGAAGCCTGTGCGATGATGCGGTGAAACGTTACGTCGTGAACAAGATAGTTCGAAGGGGTTTCGATCGAAGCAAACATCTCGGCAACTTCTTCAGCCAGCGCGGCGTGATGCTCCTCTTTACCGCGCTCTGCGGCCAGCGCCGCCAGATCGCTCTCGAGAATGATGCGCGCCTCGAACATCTGCCAGGACTGAAAGCCGTGCAGGGCGCTCATCAGGCTCAAGGACGTCTTGCCAAACTCGGGAGGACCGTCAGCCACGAATGTGCCCACGCCGTGGCGGATCTTCATGACGCCCATGGCCGCCAGATAGCCGATGCCCGTGCGAAGACTGGCGCGGCTGATCTTGAGCGATCGCGCCAGCTCTCGCTCCGGAGGGATCTTGTCGCCCGGTTGCAGGGTTCCGTTCTCAATGAGAGTGCGGATGTGGTTCACGACTTGCATGGTGCGATGGGTGGTTTGCTCGTCCTGTTTTGCCCGCGGCATAAGTCCAGAAACCTTCTTGCAAATCTCAAAATTTTCAAACTGACAAGTCAATGCGAGATTACCACTTTGAAGTGGTTCTGGATCGATAAACTTCAGGGCGCTGAGCAAAGCTGTGCGTCCATAACAACCCTTTTGCGAGGAGTGTATACTGTGGTCTGACCTCAAAGGCCGCAATGCGCCTGGGAAATTCTATGTGCGAGGTAGAATGAAAGCCATGTTGTTGCACGAAGACCGTCTTTTCCCCTCTGAATCGAACGCCCGCAACGTCGCGCGCTCCCTGTATAGCCAGGTTCGCAACCTCCCCATCATCAGTCCGCATGGGCACACCCAGGCGGCGTGGTTCGCGGAAAATAGGCCGTTCCCCGATCCAGCCACGCTCTTTGTGCAGCCGGATCACTATATCTTTCGTATGTTGTATAGCCAGGGCGTCTCGATGGACGACCTGGAGATCGGCCAGCCGGTGGTCAAAGACCCGCGCCGGGTGTGGCGCATCTTTGCCAGCCACTACTACCTGTTCCGCGGCACACCCACGCGGATCTGGCTCGATCACGCGTTTCAGGAGCAGTTTGGGCTGACGGAGCGGCTGAGCGAGAAAACAGCCGACCTCTTCTTTGACGCCATCGCTGAAAAATTAGAGACGCCGGAGTATCTGCCGCGCGCTCTCTTCGAAAAGTTCAACATTGAGGTATTGTCGACGACCGAGTCGCCGCTCGACCCGCTCACTGCGCACCAGGCCATTCGCAACTCAGACTGGAAGGCGCGCATCGTTCCTGCGTTCCGGCCCGACCCCGTCGTCGATCCCGAGTTCAAGGGATTTGCCGAAGGCATCGCGGAACTGGGCAAGCAGACCGGCGAAGACACTCTGACCTGGAAGGGCTATCTGAACGGCCTGATGAAGGCGCGCGCACGCTTCAAGAAGGTGGGTTGCACCTCGACCGATCACGGGCACCTGACGGCGCAGACCGCCGACCTGCCCGCGGACGAGGCCGCCAGGCTCTTCGGCAAAGTCGTCTCCGGCAAGGCTGGCAAGGAAGAGATGGTGCTCTTCCAGGCGCAGATGCTCACTGAAAACGCCCGTATGAGCGTGGAAGACGGGCTGGTGATGCAGATCCATCCGGGCAGTGTGCGCAACCACAATAAATATGTCTACGAGCGTTACGGGCGCGACATGGGCTGCGATATTCCCAGCGCCACCGACTACGTGCACGCCTTGCGGCCGCTGCTCGATCGCTTCGGCAACGAGAAGAACCTGACGATCGTTCTCTTCACGCTCGACGAAACCACGTACAGCCGGGAACTGGCGCCTCTGGCCGGTCATTACCCCAGCTTGCGTCTTGGCCCCTCGTGGTGGTTTCATGACAGTCCTGAAGGGATGATGCGTTTCCGCGAGCAGGTAACCGAGACGGCAGGTTTCTACAACACAGTAGGGTTTAACGATGACACGCGGGCGTTCCTCTCGATCCCGGCGCGGCACGACGTGGCGCGCCGCATCGACTGCGCGTTCCTGGGCAGGCTGGTGGCCGAGCATCGCCTGGACCAGGACGAAGCGCACGAACTGGCGCATCAGTTGGCGTACGATCTGGTCAAGAAGGCGTACAAGCTGTAAGACGAACCGGGAGCTTGTAGCCCGTAGTTGCGCGATGCGGCTATCGCGTGCCGGCTACAGGCTGACGAAATTGCGTAGGGCGCTTCTTGCTTGATGGCCGCCGCTCCGGCGCGCATTGAAAACTAAAGGTGGGTTTCTTATGAGTCTCTATTGTTCCGTTGGCAGTGTTGACACCGATCTCTCGATGCAGCAGCTCAAGGATATGCTGCTGGAGAGCCTGGCCAGGCTGGGCGCGCGCAACAAGGTGCTGGTGGTGCCTCCCGACCAGAGCCGCGAGCACTCGCGCTCGGGCGAACTGACGCGTTTTGCCTGGCAGTACTACGGCGACAAGCTCAAGGCGGTACTGCCGGCCCTGGGCACGCACACCCCCATGCGCTCCGACCAGATCGCGCACATGTTCGGCGATATGCCGCAGAACCTCTTTTATGCGCATAACTGGCGCACTGACGTCGCGACTCTGGGCGAGCTGCCCGCCTCGTTCATCGAGGAGCAATCCGAGGGCAAGCTGAGCTATACCTGGCCGGCGCAGGTCAACAAGATGATCGCGCACGGCGGCTTCGATCTGATTCTCTCCATCGGCCAGGTGGTGCCACACGAAGTCATCGGCATGGCCAACCACTCCAAAAACATTCTTGTGGGCACGGGCGGCAGTGAAGGCATCAACCGCAGTCACTATCTGGGCGCTGTCTACGGCATGGAGCGCATCATGGGGCGCGCCCTGAATCCGGTTCGCAACGTGCTCAACCGCGCCTGCGACGAGTTCCTGCGCCAGACGCCGATCGTCTACGTGCAGACCGTGGTGGGACGCCGCAAAGACGGCAATCTCGCCGTGCGCGGCCTCTACATCGGCGACGACCTCGAGTGCTTCCTGAAGGCCTCTGAGCTGAGCATGAAGGTCAACTTCGAGATGCTCGACCGGCCGATCCAGAAGGCCGTTGTCTTTCTCGATCCCAGCGAGTTCCACTCCACCTGGATCGGCAACAAGGCCATCTATCGCACGCGCATGGCCCTGGCCGATGGCGGCGAACTGATTGTTCTGGCGCCGGGCGTGCACGAATTCGGTGAGGACAAGGGCATCGACGCGATGATCCGCAAGTACGGCTATCGCGGCACTCCCGCCACGCTGAAGGCCGTGAAAGAGAACGCCGACCTGGCCGCCAACCTCAGCGCCGCGGCGCATCTGATTCATGGCTCGTCCGAAGGCCGCTTCAAAATTACCTGGTGTCCGGCGAACCTGAGCCGCGAAGAGGTCGAGAGCGTGGGTTTCGCCTACGGCGATCTGAAGGTGATGGCGAAGCAATACGATCCGGAGAAGCTCGGCCATGGCTGGAATCAGGTCGACGGCGAAGAGATCTTTTTTGTCGCCAACCCTGGGTTGGGCCTGTGGGCGCATCGCAGCCGCTTTGAGGGCGCAGCTTACTGATCCGGCCCAAAAGATCTGCCACCCGTGCCCCATCCTTTCCGCACTTTTTGCGGAAAGGATGGGAGAGCACGATGCAAATCATAAGGGCCGGATCAATAGGCGCTTCCGGCGAACTGCGGGAACCAGCTCGCCAAAGCACACACGCGCCGCCATTGCCTGAGCTTTATGAAAGCGCGCAGGCGCGGAGCTAATTCTTTTGAAGGAGATCAAGCAGTGAAGTTGACCAGGTATTCCGTGGGCGTGGGCGATCGTTTCGCCCACCAGGCCAAGGCGCAGTTGCAGGCATGCATCAAGGCCCTCGACCAGGGCATTCAGGTAGCGCCGGTCTGGAACAAGTCGAACCGCGAGCACAGCATCATCGGTTCGGATCCCGCCAGCGTGCGCGCCGCGGCCGATGCTGCGGTGAAGGCATTGGGCTGGCGGCATGCGTACTTCTGCGACGCCGACCACATCACGGGCGCCACGGTGGAGCGGTTTCTCGCGCCGTGTGACTTTTTCACCTTCGACGTGGCCGATTTTATCGGCCAGCCCGCGGCGGCGGCCGACATTGAAATCTTCGTAAAGCGGCATTCCGAACTCAGGGGAAGCATCGAACTTGCCGGATCGGACCAGGCCTTCGAAATCACGCCGGAGCTGCTTGCGCGGACGGCCGGAAAATTTCTGGCCGCGGTGAAAAAGGCCAGTGAGGTCTACCGCATGGTGCTGGGCGCCAGGGGCGCGGGCAACTTCATTCCCGAAGTTTCGATGGACGAGACCGATCGCGCGCAGACACCCGTGGAGTTGCTCATCATTCTCGCCGCGATCGCCGACGAGGGCATCCCGGTCCAGACCATCGCGCCGAAGTTCAGTGGACGATTCAACAAGGGCGTGGATTACGTGGGTGACGCGAAGCAGTTTGAGCGCGAGATGGCGCTCGACGTGGCGGCCATCGCCTATGCCGTGAAGCAGTACGGGCTGCCGGAGAACTTGAAGCTGAGCGTGCACTCGGGCAGCGACAAGTTCTCGATCTACCCCGCGATCCATGCCACCATGAAGCGGTTCAACGTGGGCGTGCACCTCAAGACGGCGGGAACCACCTGGCTCGAAGAGCTGATCGGGCTGGCTGAAGCTGGCGGCGAAGGACTGGCGCTGGCCAAAGAGGTTTATGGCGAAGCGCTGGCGCACATGGAGGAACTCTGCGGGCCTTACGCCACGGTCATCGACATCGATCCCAGCAAGCTGCCCTCGGCCGAAGCTGTGCGCGGCTGGACCTCGGAGCAATACACCTCGGCGCTGCGGCACGTGGAAAGCAACCCGGCATACAACCCGAGCCTGCGTCAGTTGTTGCATGTGGGTTTCAAGGTGGCCGCCAAGATGGGACCGCGCTATCTGAATCTGCTTGAGGCCAACGAACCCGTGATCGCCAGGAATGTGACGGAAAATCTATTCGATCGGCACATTGCCCCAGTGTTTCTGGGCCACGACATCTGAAGAGCGGCAGGCAGTATCCAGTGAACAGCCAATAGCAGATTGCTGTCAGCTGTTGGCTGTTATCTTAACGTTGTTTCCCCAGGGAGATCGTATCGGGTCACCTCAGGAAAGGGAAAAATAGCACGCTAAGACCGAGCGTGGACTTCTCACAAACGAAGGTTTATAAGAGGGCTCATTGAGAAGACGGCGCGTGCCTGTCACCGGCGTAGCCGGGTGTTCTCGAAAGCCATTCTCGGTTCGAACCGTTGCGAACCACGAGTTTCGAGAATATCAGGCGGCTTCGCGCACATGCATTTCGATCTGAAGCCCCGCAGCCGTGGCCATGTTCACAAGGGCATCGAGCGCAAACAGGTTGATCTTGCCTCGCATCAGGTCCGAGACTCGCGGCTGAGTAACGCCAAAGAGCTTGGCCGCTTCCGTTTGGCTCATGCCTGTACGGGTCAGGTGATTTTTCAAGGCTATCATCAGGACAGAGCGCAGCCTCATATTTTCAGCTTCCGCAGGCGTGTCCTCGATGGCATCCCACACGCTGGCGAATCGTTCGTTGCTCATTGTCCTATCTCCTTCCGCAGGTCGCGGTAACGCTTGGTTGCCATATCCAGATCGCCTTTGCTGGTTTTTTCGGTTTTCTTTTGGAAGCAGTGAAGCACATAGATGGTAGTGGCGAACTTGGCAACGTAGATGACTCGAAAAGCCCCCACGGCATCCCGAATCCGTATCTCTTTCACGCCCCGTCCCACGGTATTCATGGGTTTCCAGTCGTCTGGATCAAATCCGTTCTGTACCTGGTCGAGCTGATGGCCTGCCTCGCGCCTGGCTGAAAAGGGAAAGGCGCGGAGATCATCTAGGGAACTGCCCCGGAACTCAACAGACTTAGGGCTGACCATGCTCGTATTATATAATTTTTATATGGCATGCAATCCGATCATTCCTTAGCATGCTATTTTCTCTGAGGTAACCCCATATGAAACCGGAACTGTTCAGCCTCAACGGCAAGGTTGCCGTCGTCGTCGGAGGAACATCGGGAATTGGCCGGGCCATCAGCTTCGGCCTGGCTGAAGTGGGCGCCGACGTGATCGCAACCTCGCGCCGCCAGCAGCCGGTCGATGAGATTGCTCGGGAGATCGAGGCTCTGGGCCGGCAAACGCTGCGCCTGACCTCGGATGTGGCGGACCGCGCATCGCTCGAAAAGGTGCGCGACGCCGTGATCGAGCGCTTCGGGAAGGTAGACATCCTGGTCAACTGCGCCGGAATGATCAAGCGCATCCCGACTCTCGACATGCCCGAGTCCGAGTGGTACAGCATTCTGGACACCAACCTGACCGGCACGCTGCGCGCATGTCAGATCTTCGGCCGCCAGATGCTGGAGCGCAGCTACGGACGCATCATCAATATCGCATCGCTCAACAGCTTTGTCGCGCTCAGCGAAGTTGCGGCTTATGCCGCCAGCAAGGCCGGCGTGGCCTCGCTGACACGCTCGCTGGCCGTGGAGTGGTCGAAGAAGGGCGTGACCGTGAACGCGGTAGCGCCAGGCGTCTTCCGCACCGCGCTGAACGCCAAGCTGCTCGATAACACGCCGCGCGGTCAGGAGCTTTTGATGCGCACGCCCATGGGCCGGTTCGGCGACACCGAGGAGCTGGTCGGGGCGGTTGTTTATCTGGCCTCCGACAATGCCTCGTTTGTCACCGGGCAGATTCTGGCGGTGGATGGAGGATTCCTGGCCAGCGGTGTGAATCAATAAGACAGGAACATGCGCGAGTCGGAACTGCGCGGGGCCGGGTTCATGGGAACCCGGCCCTGCGTGCATTACTTCAGCGTCAGGCTGGCGCCAGCCATCTTGAGGATCGCTTCGCCCTCCGCGGCCGTTACCTTCACGTTTTTCCCCGTCACATTGGCATAGCCGATCGTAAGTCCGGTTTTGGCGCTCAGAGTCACATTTTTGAGCACGATGTCGCTCACTGGTGATTCCGGCAGACCGACGATCGCGCCGGCCATCGCGCCGCCGCTTGCGGTCACGTTCTCAAGTACGATGTTGTGGAAGTGGGGCGTGAGCCGCGTGACCGGCGCCGGTTTCACCTCGCCCGAGGGCGGCAGAATGTGCGGGTAGTATTCGCTGATGATGATCGGATTCCGCACGTCCTTCATGTCGATGTCGCGAAAAACCAGATCGCTCACGTCATTGCCGCGATCGCGGTTGGCTTTGACGCGGATGCCGTTGTCGGTGCCGTCGAAATGGATGCGCTCGGCAACGATGTTGTGCGCGCCGCCGGCAATCTCGCTGCCGATCGACAGCCCGTGCCCATGCAGGAAGGTGCAGTCGGTAATGGTGATGTTCTGCGCTGGCTCATCGCCGCCCGGTGAGTTGATGGCGCCGGATTTGATGGCGATGTCGTCGTCGCCCACATCGGCGTAGAGATGATCGATGCGCACGTTCGATGACGAAAAGGGATCGACGGCGTCGGTGTTCGGCGAGTGCTGTGGCGCCAGAACGCGCACGTTGCGGACGAGCACGTCGTCCGAGTAGTAGGGCACGAGCTGCCAGAAGGGCGAGTTCTGAATCGTCACGCCCTCGACGCGCACATGCTTGCAGTGGTCGAAGACGATGAGGCGCGGCCTGGGGTGGGGATTGCCCATCACGCCCGCGTCGTGTACGTGGCGCGCCATCTGCCACCAGCTCTCGCCGTTCCCGTCAATCGTGCCTTCGCCCGCGATGGCGACGTTCTCGGCGTTGGTCGCGCTGACCAGCGACTGCAGGGCGGGAAGACGAAACTCGATCTTCGACGGATAGTCGGAGTGGTCCGGCGAGCCGAGGAGCGTGGCGCCTTTGTCCACTTGGAGCGTGATGTTGCTTTTGAGTACGATGGGGGCGCTCAGATACGTGCCCGCGGTGAGTTGAACCGTGCCCCCGCCCTTGGCCTCGCAGACGTCGATGGCGCGCTGGATCGCGGCGGTGTCTTTGCTGACGCCGTCGCCCTTGGCGCCGAAGTCGCGGGGATTGCACGTGGTGGCCGCGTGGAGCGCGCCGGAGCTGAACATGAGGGCCAGCACGCACAGACGTGTCGTGTGGTTGCGGGAAATCCTGAGTCGAATCACGGAACTGCCTCTTCAAGAGATTGAACTGCCTGCGCAGTCCATCATACCCTGTTGGGCGCCAGTGGTCCTACCACTAGGGAGACGTCGCGTAGCCAGAAAAGGATGCATGGGCTTTTCAGCGGCGTGGTTCTGTGTCATAGTGACGAGCATGGGAAATAAAGATAAGGGCAAAAAAGAAACGAAGAAGGCGCCGAAGCCAAAGCCGAAGCCGGAAGCCTCACACAAGCGTGAGATCTTCACGCCTCCTCCGGCAAAATAGGGAACGGCTCAGGTGCGTGCCTGGGGTAAGCGGGTGAACGGCCTGCGGGCGGTTGTGTGTTCAGGTTGCAGGCACGCGGGATGTTGAAGGACAAATGCCGATTGGGTAATTCAGCAGCCTGTGAAGCCCAGGGCAAATGCATTTGGATAGGTGTCCTGCTTTCCTTGCATCCCGACTCCACTCATCGAGCAATGTCATCCCGAACGGAGGGATCTGCGGTTGTCTTTCGCCCTATGCCGCGTCGCCGGGTGAAATCACCCTGCCAAACCGAAGGTCTGCGGCTTCGTGCATCGATAATGGCTTCACCCGGAATGCGCCCTGAAAAGACCTGCCGCGCGAACTCGCCAACTTGCGAAGTCGCGAAGCGACGCCAATTCGCGAAGAATCGAACAACGAACCTCATCCACAGTTGACCAGCATCGCCGTGTGAGACTGACACGGCGCCACGCAGGTGAAGCAGTTATTTTTGCATACTGCCTGCGTGAGAAATAGACCCGAAAAGCAACCGCGGATTCTTCGTCGCTGCGTTCCTCGGAATGACAGCGCAAAATGCAAGGTTCGTAAAGCGCCCAGCGAATTGAAAGGCGTTTGCCCTGCTGTGAAGCCATGAGCTTCTGCGATACGACCGAAACAAAAGGCCATCCCAACGGATGGCCTTTTGTTTCAATCGGAGTTCGGATTTGGATTAGGGCTGGGTGGCGTCGCTTTGCGGAGCGGCGTTGCGCGCCTGGGCTTTTTCCGCCAGAACCTTGTGGGCATTGGCTTCGAGAGCCTGTGCCTCGGGCATATAGGTGAGGGCCTTCTCAATTTCGGGGTCCCAGTCGGCGATAACGCGCAGACCCACCTGCTCGCCGAAGGCAATGGTGACGATCTGCTGCTTGATGTGCGACTTGATCCAGCCGGAGGCGCCGTCGATGTCAGCCTGGGTCCAGTCGATGCCCTGGCTGGTAAGGAACTTCTCGAACTCGGAGAGGACGGCGTCGTCGACCTCGAAGTTTTTGTCGATGGTGTGGGTGGCCACGTAGACGGGCGCGAAGTGGAAGAAGACCTGCTTATAGCCGAGTGTGTCCTGAAATGGAGTGGCCGGCGGCGTGGCGATCTTTTCGTCGGGCGTGATGCCGCCGCCGCCGTAGACGGTGCGGCCGGAGTCGGTGAACTTGACCTCGCGGTTCGAGGAGTTGGCGGGCAGGGCGCCTGCGTGGTTGAAGTAGTCGTAGAGCGAGACGCCCGCGTAGTTGCGCTGAATGAGGCGGCCGGAGGGCGTGTAGTAGTGATAGGTGGTGAGCGCGAGGCCCGAGTTTTCGCTGAGGTTATAGACGGTCTGCACCAGGCCCTTGCCGAAGGTGGTTTCGCCAACAATGAGCGCGCGGTCGTGATCCTGGAGAGCGCCGGAGACGATCTCGGCGGCCGAGGCGGTGTCGCGATTGACCAGCACGACGATGGGGAAGGTTTTGCCGCCGTTGCCGTGCGTGGCGACGTAGTTCACGTCGGGATAGGCGCGTCCGCGCTGCGAGACGATGGTCTGCCCCTTGGCCAGCAGATGGTCGCAGACATCCACGGCCTGGCTCAGCAGTCCGCCGGGATTCTCGCGCAGATCGAGCAGTAGCCCCTTGAGGTTGCCAAAGCCGTTGATGGCGTCCTCCATCTCCTGGCCGGTGGTCTCCTGGAACTGCGTGAGATGGATGTACCCGATGCCGGGACGAATCTCAAACTTGAGATCGATGGAGGGGTGGGGAATTTCGTCGCGGACCAGGTTGAAGACCAGTGGCTTCGGCTGACCGTAACGCTGTACGCTGACTTCGACCGGCGTGCCCTTGGGCCCCTTGAGCGCCTTGGCCACCTGATCGGAGGTCCAGCCGTCGGTGGATTTGCTGTCGATCGCGATGATCTGGTCGCCGGGGTGAATGCCGGCGCGGAAAGAGGGTGTGCCCTCATAGGGCGTCACCACGAAGACCTTGCTCTTGCCATTTGATATCTGCTGCTGAATCATCATGCCCACGCCGTAGTAGTGGCCGCGCTGATCTTCGCGCAGCATGGCGTAGGACTTGGGGTCGTAGAAGTGGGAGTGGGGATCGAGAACCTGCAACATGGCCGGAATGGCGCCGTCATAAATCGCGGTATCGATCTTGTCGCCGGTGATGGGGTCGGCGTAGTTCTGCTCCACCTGCGCGTAGACATTGGTGAAGGACTTGAGGCTGTCGCGAAGCTGGCTCTCGTCCTGCGATGCCTGTGCGCCTACGTTGCGCTCGATAATTGAGCCGGCCACGGCGCAGACAGAGAAAAAGACAATGAGGGCAAAGAAAGCGCGACGGGCGCGTGGGGTCATGGACAAACCGAACCTCGACAAACTGAACCTCCAGACGGGCTGTGCGGCGGGCGCGGAGCTGGCGTTGAAAAGCGCGGGAACGTTTGCATCTGCCGGAGAGAACCAATCCGCGCGCTACAGGATGGACCCTCGATACAAATTGACCTTGCCCGGTACCGGCAAGGCCTGGAAGACGCAAATCCGCTCAGCGAACGCCCTTGAGAGCCGTCCTCGGCTCAAGTATAGCACCGCGGTGTTGGACGGGCGGGGAGATGGCAGGGTGAGCCAGGGCAATCGCATTTGGATTTGGAGTCCTGCTTTCCTTCGATCCCGACTCCACTCATCGAGCAGTGTCATCCCGAACGGAGTGAGGGATCTGCGGTTGTCTTTCGCCCTATGCCGCGTCGCCGGGTGAAATCACCCTGCCAAACCCAGGGTCTGCGTAAGAAATAGACCCGAAAAGCAGCCGCGGATTCTTCGTCGCTGCGTTCCTCTGAATGACAGCGCGAAATACATGGTTCGTAAAGCGTCCAGCGAATTGAAATGCGTTTGCCCTGGGGTGAGCGGTGTGACGTGGCAAAGAGGCGAATTCCTGCGCGAAAGGCCGTCTGCAATCGATGCGGAGATGAGTAGCGCTGTCAGTCAACCGTAAGAGACAGATCCACTGGCAGGGTGAGGTTCGTCTGGGCGGCGGAGACGTTGACAGTGATCTTGTAGGTGCCTGTGGGCGTGCCCGTGCCGCTGCCCTGACCGCTGGAGCCATTCGAGCCTTTGCTGGAGCTGGTGCAGCTGGAGACGCCGCAGACAAGAACGGCAAGAAGAAGCGCCAACTGGAAGATTCTGCGGCGGCGGTAGAGGGCAAACGGCAGCAGCAGCAGTCCGCAGGCAAGCGGCAGGGCGCGCCACGAGCCGGGCCGGTCCGGGCGCGGCTGGCCAAAGCCCGGCCTCTCAAAGGTTGGTCTCTCAAGCCGCGCGGTTGCGCTGCTGGTGGAGACTTCAACCAGCACGTTGGCCTGAACGCCGGAGTTGATCGTGTCTGTCGTAGGCCCTGGACTGAACAGGCAGAGGGTGCCTGCGGGCAACGTGCCGCAGGTGAGTGAAAAGGCGCTGGCGGCGCCGTTGGGAGTGATCGCAAGCGTATAGTCAGCCGTCTGGCCGGCGATTACGCTCTGGCTCGTGGATCCGGAGATCGAGACGGTGAAACTGAAGCCGCTACCGGAGAGCCCGACTGAGGCTGGCTGGGTCGCGGAGCCGGAACTGACCGTGAGGGTTCCGGCGGCAGCGCCGCCGAGGGTGGGTGTAAAGACAACCGAGGCCGTGCAACTGGCGCCCGCAGCCAGGCCGCCGGAGCAGGTGTTTTGCGCGATGCTGAAGGGCGCCGACGCGCTGAGCGTTAACGCGTCGATGGCGATGCCCGTCGAGTTGGTGATGGTGACCGATTGCGCGGGGCTGGTCGTGCCGGGAGTAACGAGAGAAAAGTTGAGCTGAGCGGGGCTCACCGTCAAGCCACTGGAAAGCGATCCCGACCCGTTGATCGGAATTGAAACCGGGCTCACTCCGGGAGTCGCGGTTGAAACGGTCAGGGTCGCCGCGCTGGAGCCGGCAGCGCTGGGCGTGAAGACAATTTGCGCCGCGCAGTTGGCTCCGCTGGCGAGGGCCGTTCCGCAGTTGCTGGTGTAGGAGTAGCTCGAAGCCGCCGGGCCGGTGAAGGCAAATCCGATGTTGGCGATGGGCGTGGCGCCGGCGTTTGTAACGGTGACGGTCTGCGGCGTGCTGGCAATGCCGGGCTGCTGGTTGGCGAAGGTAAGACTGGCTGGGGCAACGCTGAGAACAGGCGGCGTCACGCCCGTGCCGCTCAAGGCGACGGTCTGGGTCTTGAGCGCGTCGGCGATGGTGAGGGTTCCCGTGAAGGCGCCGGCCTGCGTGGGAGCAAAGACAACGTTGATGGCGCAGACGGCGCCAGCCGCCAGTTGCGAGCCGCAGTTGGGCGTCTCCTGAAACGGGCCGCTTACCGAGATGCCGATGCCGTTGAGCGCCATGCCACCGGTGTTGGTGATGGTGACGGTGATGGGCGCTGACAGCTCACCTTCGACGGTCTTGGGAAAGGCCAGCGCGGCGTTGGGCTCGGGCGGGTTGACGATGTCGGTGGGAGGAGACAGGGCGGTCCCGGTCAGCAGAACGGTTTGTGTGCCTTGGCTGTCCATCATGGTGAGCAGGCCCGTGAAGTTTCCAGCCGCGGTAGGCGCGAACTCGATCTGCAGCTCGCAGGGGTTGGATGGTGCGAGGCTGGCTGTGCCGCAGGAATTGCTCGAGATCGCAAACGGCGCTGTGACAGTGAGGCTCGTGACCGATACCGCCGTATTGGCGCCGTTGGCGACGGAGATGGACAGGCTCTTCCACGGCTGGCTTCCGGCCTCGACCTGCCCGAAGCTGAGGACGGCTGGCGAAAGCGTGACCAGGCCTGCGGCAGTTCCCGTGCCGTTGAGGTCGACGGAGATCTGGCCGCCGTAGATGTTGGCGTAGACGGTCATCTGGCCGGTCAGCGGGCCAGAGGACTGCGGCGCAAAGACGACGGAAATCGCGCAGCTCCCGCCCGGCGCGATGGTCTGGTTCTGGCAGTTGTCGCTCAACTCGCTGAAATCGCCCGTGAATACGATAGGACTCGTGGACGCGAGAACGAGGTTGCTGTCTCCCGTGTTCAGCAGCGTGACGGTCTGCGGGGAGCTGATGGAGCCGGAAGCCTGGCTGGCGAACGTTAGTGAGGCCGGCGAGACCGATGCGGCGCTCAGGGTGCTGTTCGCCGTCAACAGTTGGGTTTGCCAGATGCCGCGGCCGTAGGTGGCAGCTACGAGCACCTGCGAGGGACTGGATGCGGGCGCGGCGGCGAGCGCAACAGCGGGCGCTGCCGGAAGTCCCGTGCCAAAGACGGACCAGCACATGGACCCGGGTTGCGCGCAGTTGGCGACTTCAGGCGTCGAGAAAACGCCGAGATCCGTCGCGATGTAGACCGTGTTCGCGCTTTCGGGATCGACGGCCAGGCTGCTGGCGGGAGCATCGGGAAGGTTGGCCATGATGGAACTCCAGGTGGCGCCGCCGTCGGTCGAGCGGTAGACGACCTGAATTCCCTGAACATAATTGGGCATGCCTTCGACCGTGACATAGACGGTCTTGCCGGTCGCGTCGTGGGGATCGATGACGATGCTGGAGATATCGAGACCGTAATAGTTGAAGGCGAAACTGTCGTTGCTGACGGGGTTGAGGGTGAGATCGCTCCACGTAGCGGCGCCGGTCGAGGGGTTGTAGACACCGCGCCAGACGTGGCCAGGGAGAATGGAGCCGTTGGTGGCTGAGCCGTACATGCCCACGTAGATGACCTCACCGCCGGAGTTGAGCGGCATGGCGGCGATGGAACGGACGAGCGCATTGCCGTCGCAGGGGCCATTCGAGACCTGGCTGGAAAAGACCGGGCTGATTTCGTTCGCCTGCGTCCACCCTCCGCTGGCCGGCCCGCGCCAGATGCGGCAGGTGGCGACAAGCAACTGCGTGCTGTCGAGGGGATCGACCATGAACGCCGACGGAACCGGCAGCGTATCGTCGGACTCGCCCACGTCGGCGTTGGCGACAACCGGGGTTTTGCCGAAATCGCCTGGTGTGCAGAGCGCGGATTGCGAGCACAGGTAGATCGCCACCCCCGCCTGGCTGTCGTTGACGTACCAATTGCTGTTGTCGCTGGGATCGATGGCCACCGGACCCCCGAAGCCGGAGAGAATCTGCGGCCAGATGTTGGTGACTGAGGTTGCCTTGACGCCGCCGGCGCCATTGACGCCGAGGCCTGCCAGCAGCGTGTAGGGAGTCAGTTGGAACGACGAAAGGCTTTCGACTTCAGCCAGCGAGCCGGGCATGTTGTCGGCGGCATCCTGGTAGGAGCTGTAGAACTGGCCGTTGAGGTTCTGGAAGTGCAAGGCGTCGTTCGAACTGCATACGGAGCCGGTTTCGGCGATGCCGTCGGTCGAGCGCCAGAGGCCGCTGTCGTTGCCGATGAAGTTTTCGAGTGGGTTTGCCGGGTTCCAGGCGAGCGCGTGCTGATACTCGCCCACCCCGGCGGTGCAGGCGGCGTTGGTGGAGTTCGTGGTGTCGCGCCAGACGCAGCCCGAGTACACGCTGCACTTCCAGAGGTCGTGGGCGCCGGCCAGCAGCACCGTGTCCTGCTGCGACGGAATCGCGGCCAGCGTAAGGTTGTAGTTGCCGTCGGCGATCGTCGCCGCGCCGGCGAGGGTGTTGCTCTCAAGCGCCGCGGTGTTCAACTGCGCGAAGGTGATGGCGGTGCTTGTGCACTGGCCGCTGTTGCCGATGGCGCACTTGTCCTGCCAGATGCCCTGATCCTGATTGTTGATATCGACGGTCCAGGCGAAGGTGTCGCCGGTGACGGGATTGACGGCGAGCGCGCCGCGAAAGATGGGACAGCCCTCGCTGCCGGGAATTCCGGGGTTGGTGGGGCACAGGGCGGTGGTCAGGCCTGATCCCGGCTGATTGGCAAGCCGCGTCCACGTCATGCCGTCGGCCGACTCGTAATAGCCGTGGAAACGGATGGCGGCGAGGAAAACCTGGCGCACGGGATTCCAGACGACGGATGTAGCGGCGTTGCCGTTGGGCCCGAGGAACGGATTGGCGGGCGACTGGAGCACGGCGCCGTTGCCGTCGGCGATGGTGGCCAGATGCCACGTGGCTCCGCTGTCGTTCGAGTAGTAGAGGCCCTCGCTGTTCAGGGTAGGCAACTCGGCGTCGACCGCTTCGCCCTCGTAGGACGAAGCCACGGCGGCGGCGACGGTCTGGGGCGTGCATTGGGCGGCGGAGGATGTCTGCGGACTGCACCACGCAAAGCCGGAGAATCCCTCGCCGGTGAAGTAGACGTCGCGTGTGCCGAGAGAGTCTTCGGCGTCGGAGGTCTTGTCGATGAGGCTCCAGGTGTGGCCGCTGTCCGTGGAGTACAGGATGCCGGCTCCGTAGTAGGAGTCGAGGACATCGTTGGGGTCGCCGGTTCCGGCGAGGATGACGCCGGTTCCACCAGGTTGCACAGTGAGCGCGCCAATGCTGATGGAGGCGTCCGTGGCGCCGCCCAGCGCGGTGACGCCGTCGG
Organism: Occallatibacter sp.; assembly: GCA_049977045.1. Classification (GTDB taxonomy): domain Bacteria; phylum Acidobacteriota; class Terriglobia; order Terriglobales; family Acidobacteriaceae; genus Telmatobacter. Next base: position 951 of record JBMFHB010000033.1, on the reverse strand, counting down.
TGAGCGGGGTGAAGACGATGTTCGAGACGGTGGACGTGCCCGCGTTGCTTGCGCTCCAGACGCCGCCGCCCGTGGTCCCGAGATAAACGTGGTTGCCGGTTGCGTCGGCGGGGTCGATGGCGACGGCGGTGATGCGGCCGCTGACAAGGCCGTAAGTTGGTGTGATGACGGCCGCGGGCCCGAGCGGCGTCCACGTGGGGCCCGGCGTGGAACTGGACGTGGAGGATTGCATGGGCGCGGCCAGAGAGTGCGCCGCTTGCGCCGCGGCAAAACGGCGGCCCGGAAGCGAGCCGGCGGCGGCGCGGCGGCCGGGAGCCACTCCGCGGCGGGCGAGAAAGCGGCGCGCGGCGAGCACACGCGGCGGCAACTGCCCGGATTGCCGCGCGGCGGAGGGCCGGGATGCGGAAGACGCGAGAGATTGTTGCGCGGCAGCGCCGCAAGCGAACTGCGCGGCCAGAGCCGTGGCCAGCACAATCGGCATCCACGCGCGGCGGCTCTTGCAAGGGAGCGGTCGACGGGCAGACACGGTCGTGCCGTCGGCATGGGCAGGACGAATCGAGATCGGATCGAACATGGGCTTCGTGGAGCATCCGCGAACGGATTCTGCTTCCTCTTTGGTGAAAATCTTCCAATGAAGATCAGCAAAAATCCATCGGATTGCGCTCAACGAAACACGCAGCTTCCGGGATTGGAATCGATGCCCATTATAGGACAACGCGGAACCGGAGAACGTGTGATTCAGAACACGGGAGTAACGAAGCGCCTGAAGAATCGCCGGAACTGCCTCAGAGAAACCAAATTTACCGCCGCCCGGTCTTGCAATGCCACGGCTTCAGCCGTGCCGCAACGCACGCAAAATGAGAGGGGGGCTTTAGGCTTCGTGCATCAATAATGGCTTCACCCGGAATGCGCCCTGAAAAGACCTGCCGCGCGAACTCGCCAACTTGCGAA
>JBMFHB010000032.1:0-35261 GCA_049977045.1 Occallatibacter sp. | reverse complement strand
GGACCTGTCCTCTTATTTTTCTCGTTGGGCGTGGTACCAAGTGCCATCTTTTTCCTCAGAACAGGCCATCCCGGCTGGCTTCTGCATCTTGGGATTCTGCACTTTGTGTTAACTGCCGAAATTTTTTACGGCGCTTCGCGTTTTCGGTTTCCCGTTGAACCTCTCTGCATCGTCATTGCCAGCGCGACTGTTCTCTGGATCTGGAAGATGCTCAGCCAGCGGTTGCATTCCGTCCGGGTCGGGATCTAATCGGGAGATCATCGGATCAGTTGAAGTTCCAGTGAACCCTCGATGAGACGGACAGTCATGCTCGTACCAAGCCACAATCCGCGTTTTATTCTACCTGCATCCTGATACGGCAATTCAATGACAGCGTCCCATCCATTTCCGCCAAAGCGGAAAAGGATGGGACGCGGTAGAGTGGCAATCGGCTACTGGAGCGGCACTCCGTCAAGCTTGGCTTGAAAATTGACAATTGACTTCAGCACGGAGTAGGGGACCGCGCCGACAGGAATCTCGCGGCCATTGATCACGAGGGTGGGAACCTCATTGATGCCGAGGTCGGAGGCCAGCTTGAGCGATTGATCCACGGCTGCTTTCACGTCCGGCCCAGTGGAGCAGGCGGCGACCTTGGCCGGATCGAGTCCAGCTTTGACAACCGCGCTGTTGAGGGTGAGCGTGGCGCCGTCAGGAGTGGCAAGACCATCCTGGCCGTTGAACACTACAGCGGCATACTGGAAGAAGGCAGTGCTGCCGGCGAGCTTGTTCACGCAGACGCCGTATTCCGCGGCCCGAAGCGACTGCGGATGGATCGCCGTAATGGGGAAAACCTGAAACACAATACGCGCCTTGGGAAAATCCTTGACGAGCTGGTCCATGTCGGCCTGCGCCGACTTGCAGTGCGGGCACTGGAAGTCAGCAAATTCCACAATCTCAAAATCCTTCGAGGCAGACCCGCGGTATGGTCCCTCGGCGCGCTGCTGGAGTGTCGCGCGGGTATCGGCGAAGGGATGATCGCCAAAGTTCATGATATTGTTGGCGGCGATAATGTGCTTGCCGTCGGGCATGGCGAAAAATGCGAACGCCGCGGGTTTTTGCTGGCCCGTCTTGTCGCCGATGTAGACGATCACTTTGCTGACGCCATCGATGGGAGTCTTGAGGATAGCTTCGACCTGCCAGACGCGATTTTCATCGTAGCCCCAGTTCGCGTTGAGAAATGCATCGACGGTTTCTTTGGTCGGCACGGCGGCGGTAAAATTCGCCGGGTTGGGCTTGGGAAACATGGGCGCGGCCGTCGGAGCCGGGGCAGCAAGCGTGGTGCCGGGCGTCGCAGGTCCGGCGGGGGCCTGCTGGCCGCTGGAAGCCGGCGCGGGCGGCACATGCTGCTGGGCGGCGGCCTGGAAGACCGGGGCGAAGAGGACGATTGGCGCGACGGCGCAGAACAAACGGGCATACGGACGAATCAAGCTGTTCTCCTTAAGCTTGGGAAAACTCCCTCGTATTAGCTTATAACGTGAGGTTGGCGGCTGGCGGAGGTCAGGGATTGCGGGCAGGGCAACAGACTGCGAACGGTCAGCTCTTTCTGTTCCCAGTTGTTACACCTGGACTTTGACTGCTATGGGAAACCGCCGGCCCGTGCCGAAGGACTTGGTGGTAACTTTGAGGACCGGGGCGGCTTGCTGGCGCTTGTACTCAGAGCGCTCGATCAGACGCACGGTTTGCCGGACGAGATCGAGCGAGAATCCGTGTTCCGCGGCAATACGTTCCGGCGTTTCGTATCGTTCCACGTATGCCTCGACGATGGGATCGAGCACATCGTAGGGTGGGAGGGAATCGGTATCCATCTGGCCCGGCCGCAGCTCGGCGGAGGGCGGCTTGGTGAGGATGGCGGCGGGGATTTTCTCCTGGCTTCGGTTGAGCCAGTTGCAAATAGCGTAGACCCGCGTCTTCACGACATCGCCGATGACAGCGAGAGCGCCAACCATGTCGCCGTAAAGCGTGCAATATCCCACGGCCATCTCGGACTTGTTACCGGTGGTGAGCACCAGGGCGCCTAACTTGTTCGAGAGCGCCATGAGGATTGTGCCGCGAATGCGCGGCTGGATGTTTTCCTCGGTGAGGTCTTCCTTCATGCCATGGAAGAGCGGATCGAGGGCCTGCTTGAACTCGGCAAACAGCGAGCGGATGGAGATGGTTTCAAAGCGGATGCCAAGATTAGCGGCGAGCTGACGGCTGTCGTCGATCGAGCCGGCGGAAGAATACGGGCTGGGCATTCCGATGCCGACAACATTTTCGGCGCCGAGTGCTTCGGTGGCGATGGCGGCAACGAGCGCGGAGTCAATGCCGCCACTCAAACCCACGATGGCCTTGCTGAAGCCGCACTTGCGGACGTAGTCGCGCGTGCCGAGCACCAGGGCGCGATAACCGGCCTCGGTGTCGTCGTCTGCTGGAACCGGAACCGGCGCGGCATGGAAGGGATCGACGACAACAAGATCTTCAGCGAAGGATGCGGCCTGGGCGATGACTTCGCCGCGGGCGTTGAGCGCAAGGGACGATCCGTCGAAGATGAGACTGTCGTTGCCGCCCACCTGGTTGCACATGAGCACGGGAATGCCGTCGCGGCGGGCGATCGCGGCCAGCATCTGACGGCGGATGGCGCGCTTGGAGTACCAGAAGGGCGATGAGGAAAGATTGATGTGCAGAGCCGGCTCCTGGCGCATCAGCTCTTCCATCGGATCGACGGTGTAAAGCCGGCGGGGCCAGAAGTTCTTGTCGTTCCACGCGTCTTCGCAAATGGTGATGGCCAGGCGCAGTCCGTCCAGTTCGACAACCTTCTGCGCATCGGCCGGCAGAAAGTAACGCTGCTCGTCGAAGACATCGTAAAAGGGCAGAAGCCGCTTGTGCTGCTCAAGAAGCAATTGCCCCTTGTCGAGCAGAACGGCGGCGTTGAAGGCCGGTTTGCACCCTACCGGCGAAGACATTGTTGCGGAGGCACCGCACTCTCCGTCCTTGCCGTTGGCGGGCAGGGCGACGCCAGCGAGAATGGCCGTGGGCAGATCGCGTGTGGCTGCCGCGATCTCGTCAATCGCAGATCGGCAGCGAATGAGGAAGCCTGGCTTCTCCAGGAAGTCGGCAGGCGGGTACCCGCAGACGGCAAGTTCGGAGAAGACCGTCAGGCGCGCGCCCTGCTCCGCGGCACGGCGGCTGGCGGCGAGGATCTTCTCAATGTTTCCGGAAAAGTCACCGACTGTGGGGTCGATCTGAGCCAGCGCAATCTTCACCCTTCCAGTTTAAATCGCGAGAATGCAGGCGATTTACCACTGGCTCGGCAATTGCGCGGCAGCGGATGGAAACCATTTGGTAACCCCGGCCCACAAAAGAGGGATCCTGAGGCCGTAAATTGCACCTTACACTTGAGTGTGCTGGGAAACGCAACTTGCGGATGCGGGGCCTGACGCCCCCGCAAAAATACGAGCGTTTGACAGCAGCGGGCCGGGAATTGAATTTCAATGGGCAGCAGTATTGCCGGGGAGGACACCATCGACTCTCAGATGCGATTGGGCGATCTGCTCATCCGGGCTGGATTGGTCACGGAAAAGGACGTGGCCAACGCAGTGGAGCACATGAAGGTACACGGCGGGCGCCTGGGCGACAACCTGGTGTCTCTGGGAGCCATCGAGCGTGAGGCGCTGGATGGGTTTCTCCACCGCATTCCCAAGGAACCCAAGAACATTGAAGAGACCGGCATCGAAGAATCCGAGCTGCTGGATCTTCTGATCAAGATTGTGTATTCCTTCGGGCTAAGCACGATCCCCCAGTTCACGGAGGCCATCAAACTGCCGTTGCCGATGGTGATCGATCTGACGCAGCTCGCCATTGAACGGGGATTCATCTATACGCTCGGCTCGCGCAATTCAGACAGCCCGGTCGGCATCACCTATGCCATGACGGAAGAGGGCCGGCGGTGGGCGCAGGAAGCAATTGAACGGTCCGGCTACATTGGCCCCGCGCCTGTGACGCTCAAGGCTTTCACCGACCGGGTTCTTCTGCAAAAGCCAACCAATGAGCGGGTCTCCAAAGAGCGGATCATGAAGGCGCTCAGCGCGCTCACATTGGCCGACAGCATTGTGGAGCAGACCGGACCGGCGTTGAACTCGGGACGCGCGATTCTGCTCTACGGTCCGCCAGGGAACGGCAAGAGTTCGGTCGCGATCAGTTTCAGCAGCGTATTTCATGACGTGATCTACGTGCCATACGCCATCATGGTGGAAGGCCAGATCATCCGTTTCCACGATCCCAGTATTCATGTTCCGGTCGACTCTGTTTTGCCTGGCGACATAGACGACAGCACATCGTTCATCCGGCGCGAGACCTACGACGCGCGCTGGATCGCGTGCCGCAGGCCGTTCGTGGTCACGGGCGGCGAACTGACGCTGGAGATGCTGGACCTGCGTTATGACCTCGCGGGACATTACTACGAGGCGCCGATGCACATGAAGGCCCTTGGCGGCTGCTTCTTTATCGACGACTTCGGCCGCCAGCTCGTGAGCCCGACCAATCTGCTGAATCGCTGGATTGTGCCGCTGGAAAGTCGCGTCGATTATCTCCGGCTGCACAACGGCAAGACCATCGCCATCCCGTTTGAGGAACTGGTGATCTTTTCCACCAACCTCGAGCCGGAAGACCTGATGGATCCCGCCTTCCTGCGCCGGCTTCCTTACAAAATCGAGGTTGGCGCCCCAAGTCTCGAACACTTCCGCAACATCCTCGAAAGGGAGTGCGCGCGGCAGGGTTTGACGCTGCACGAGGACGCCTTCCACTTCATCGTGTACATGGTGAAGGAAGAGATGGGGCTCGACATTGCCGGCTATCAGCCCCGGTTCATCGTGGACCAGGTCGTGGCGACCTGCCGGTTTCTGGGGATCATTCCCGAGTTCAAATCGCCCTATATCGAATACGCGATCAACAACCTGGGCGTGCGGCGCAAATCAATGCCCGAGGGCAATCTGGATCGCCCAAAACCGCCTCAATGAGAACCTTCGCCTGGATCAGGCGTCCTGCATGGATGTTCCGTGAATCGCGGCCGCAAGGAATCGGCTCCGCCCCGGAACCTCCATGTCTGTGATCGCTTAAGGAAAAATCTTCCGTGCCCCACCCCTTCGCCCGTTCTTTGGGCGAAAGGGTGGGAAACCACCACATCCAAACGATCGAAATTCATGCGGTCACAGACCTGACAAGCCGCGCGAAGCGGTTTATGTGCCGGTGCCGGCAACGACCACGCCAATCGTGCGCATGATGATTTTGAAGTCCAGCCAGATGCTCCAGTTGTCGATATAGGTGACATCCAGAGAGACGTAACTGGCAAAGGATGGGTCCTGGCGGCCCTGCACCTGCCAGAGGCCGGTGATGCCGGGCGTGACATCGAGCCGGCGCAGGTGACTCAGTTCATACTTGCTCACCTCGCCCGCCAATGGCGGACGGGGACCGACGATGCTCATATCGCCGCGCAGAACATTGAAGAACTGCGGGAGTTCGTCGAGGGAGTATTTGCGCAGAAACCTTCCGAGGCTTGTAATGCGCGGATCATTCGCGACTTTGAAGAGTACGCCGTCGCGCTCGTTCATATGCAAAATTTCGGTGCGGCGCTTGTCGGCATCGCGGACCATGGTTCGGAATTTGTAACAGCGAAAGACCAGGCCCTTTTTGCCGATGCGCTCCGACGTGTAGAAAATCGGACCCGGCGAATCGATCTTGACGGCAGTGGCAATCGCCAGGAGCAGGGGAAGAAGAACGATTAGCGCCAATGCGGAAAAGACCGTATCGAAGACACGCTTAAAGATGAGGCCCAACTCGGGAACTTCGCCGCGGTGCAGCGGCATGGTGGGAAACTGGCCAATGTACTCGATGGGGCTATTCCAGCCGATGCCGTCGTACATATCGGGAACCACGCGCAGATCCACTCCATGAACACGCGCCTGATTGAGCACGTCCTGAACGATCCGGCGTTCGCACGGCGTGGTGAAGAAGATCTCATCGACAAAGTGCTTGCGCGTGCTCTGGAAGAGCGAATCGAGGGTACCGACGACATCGTCGGAGATGGCCGGCGCGCGGTAGGCTGAGCCGGGCAATTCGATAAAGCCCTTGAACGTGTATCCCAGGTGTTTGATGCTGTCGATATGATGGCGCAGGGCTTGCGCCTCCGGGCTGGTTCCCACGATGAGCACGTTGCGCGTGTCGACGCCGCGGTCGTAGCGCCGGTAAAGGAGCACGCGATAGATGAGCCGGCGCAGACCGAGGGCTGCGGTCACAAGCAGCACCGTAACGATCACAATACTGCGCGGAATATAAACGGCGTGCACCAGGTAGAGCGCGCCGGTGAGCAACATGCCTGACATGAAGCATGCCTGCGCGCTGCGCCTTTGTTCGTGCAGGAAGTTTGTCAGCCGCGCCGGAGTATACAGTTGCATGCGGCGGCTGATCGCAATCAGCGTGAAGGTGAAGCCACTTAAAAAGGCGAGCAAAATCCACATGGAACGGCCAAAGAAGAGCGTTCCCTGCCAGAACCCTCTCGCTCCGTTCAGCGGAGTAATGTGGAACTCGATAATGGTGGCGACGGCTGCGGCAATCAGGACCGTCACAACATCGAGGAACATCCAAAGCTTGGTCGTCCCGCGAGAACTTCGCGTGGAGAGGTCCGGCGTGCCGGATTCCCACTCGGCTGGCGACGCCAGGGTAGAGGAAAGCCTTTGCCAAAAATCCGAAGTCGCCATAGAAGAAACTTGATCCCTCAAACTTCCAGTAGCGCCTCATGAGCGGGCTGATGCCAGCGGAACTCGGCCAAGGGCGTTCGGTTTCCCCAAAACACCCGAAGTGCATAATAAAAACGGCACAAGAGTCCAATTTATGCGAACGGCTCAACAACCTGAGACTGCTTCTGAGAGCATAGGGTGCTGAACCGCTGAATTTGTCATCCGTACCAGGCTCAACACAATGCAAACGCATGTGTTGTTTCAAGCTTCGCCTAATAAAGTCCTGGGCTGCAAGGGAATTACATTGCCGATGGATTACTACTGAGAGTCACCACATGGTTACGGAACGGTCAAGCAAAGCTTCTGTTCTTGCTTCAGATGCATCTTAGCGTACCGAGATCGGAAAAACAATAACGCCTTTATTCTGAGGGCAATAGATAGGCATCCAAGGTCAAAAAACGATGAATATCGGGGTCCTTCGAAGCAAGAAAATCCTTGAGCGGCCCAAAGAATAGAGCCACTCCCTTATGCAAAAAGAGAACGGTATCGGCCAGTTGGCTGGCAAAGCGGGTGTCGTGAGTAACCACAATGCTGGTAAAACCCAACTGATGCTTGAGGCGCTGAATAAGCCCGCCCAAACGGCGTGCGATCAGGGGATCGACCATCGTGGTGGGCTCGTCATACAGAACAACATCGGGCTGCGCGGCGAGGGCTCGCGCCATGGCTACCGCCCGCTTGCGCCCTGTGGACAAACTCGCAGGCAGAGACTCGGTCACATCCTCGGCGCCAACGAGACCGATCAGTTGGTCGACGATCTGGTCGATCTGGTCGTCGTCGAGACCGCCGCGCTCGCGCAGGGGGAAGGCAATGTTCTCGCGCACGCTCAGCGAGTCGAACAAGGCGCCATTCTGGAAGACCATGGTCACGCGCTTGCGGATGGCTCGCATGCCCTCTTCGTCGAGGCCGGTAATCTCCTGACCTTCCACTTGAATCGAACCCGAATCGGGTTTAAGAAAGCCCATAATCATGCGCAGCGAGACGGATTTGCCAACGCCGCTGCGGCCGAGAATACATAGAGTCTCACCGCGACGGACAGAAAAGCTCACGTTGTCGAGCACAGAACGGCCGTCGAAAGAGATCGAGACATTACGGAACTCGATAATGGGCGCGGCCGCGGCATCTGGCCGTTCGGTGAGCGGCGCCTCCGGTTCGTTTGGGGCAGCCAGGGCCTCAAGTTCAGCCTCCAGCGGTTCGAACGGCTCGGGTTGGGAAGCAGCGTCGGCCATAGCTTTCTAGTACAGATTACGCGATGCGCCGGTCAAGGGATGGCGCGATTGATCCAGTCAATGAAGTGTCGTGGCCGCCTGCCCATTTTCGCAAAGGATACGAAAAAGGATTGGGCACGGAATCCGTCTTCCCTTGCCCGGTCAATCACGCACGCTTTGCAGTGCATCGGCACACACGAGATCGTCCGGCCCGTTCAGGTTGAGAAACCAGCGAATCGGAGGCAAGCCGCGCGGGTCGGTGACCTGGCCGGATTGCGCGAGAAGTTCGACGGCAACACCGGCGAGGGGCTGTCCCAGTGCCGCGGCAGCCACTTTGAACGCCGAAAAGCAGCCGTAGCGGCCGGAGTCGAGCGCGTTCAGGAGCGCGGGCAGCGCGGCGCGATCGATGACGGCTGGAAAGGTCTGCATGAACCCGGAGAGCGAGGAGATGGTGACAGCAGCGCCAGTCATCTGCGCGTGACGGAGCAGAAAAACCAGGAGCGAGGGCGGCAGAAGAGGCAGGTCCACGGGCAGGAAGACAGCGTGGCGCGCGGATGTGGCGGACAGCGCGGCGCAGATGCCGGAGAGCGGGCCGAGACCGGGTGTCGCGTCCTCGACGACGGGCGCAAAGGCTTCAAGAGACGCGCGGGCAGATGGGACGGCGCCGGCGATCTTCGCCGGGAGACCTGCTTCGTGAAGAATCGCAAGAGCGCGCGCCACCAGAGGCCGGCCGGCAAACTCCAGGAGAGCCTTGTCGCGCCCCATGCGGCTGGATTGCCCGCCTGCAAGGACAAAACCGGCGCTGTCGGGTTCCGATGCGGCACGCATATTCATCGCTGAACGACGCTGGGGGACTACATCTGGGAAATTGTTGCGGAAGACTGGACAGCCTTACTGATCCGGCCCAAAAGATCTGCCACACCGTGCCCATCCTTTCCGCGCTTTTTGCGGAAAGGATGGGAGAGCACGATGCAAATCATAAGGGCGGGATCAATAGCTGCCAACTTCCTCAAGGAATCGAATCACCGACTCGATGCCAAGCTCGAAGTTCTTCAGGTTGAACTTCTCGTTGGGCGCGTGGATGTTGTCGTCAGGCAATCCGAAGCCCATCATCACGCTGGGCAGACCGAGGTGACGGTCGAAGTCGCCGACAATCGGAATGGAGCCGCCGGAGCGGATGAAAACCGTATCCTTGCCCCACACTTCATGGAGAGCCTGCGTGGCGGCCTGGATGTAGGGATTATTGACGGCGACAATGCAGGCGTCCCCGGCGTGAATCAGCCGCACTTCCACATCCACGCCCGCCGGGGCGATCTTCCGGACATAGCTCTGAAAAAGTTCGAAGGCTCTGGCCGGAGTCATGTTGGGAACCAGGCGCATGGAGACTTTGGCCATCGCCCTGGCGGGGATGACGGTCTTCGCGCCTGCGCCGGTGAAACCGCCGGGCATACCGTGCACATCGAGCGTGGGCCGCGCCCAGGTACGCTCCAGAACGCTCAGTCCCGGCTCGCCGACCAGTTGCCTGGAGCCAACCTCCTTTTTGCGGTACTCTTCCTCATCGAAGGGCAGGCTGCGCCACGCGGCCAGCTCTTCCGGGCTGGGCGGAACAACGTCGTCATAGAATCCAGGAATGAGGATGTGCTCGTTCTCGTCCTTGAGCCTGGCAATCATCTGGCAGAGCGAGACGAAAGGATTGGGCGCCGCCCCTCCGTACATGCCGCTGTGCAGATCGGTCTTGGCGCCGCGTACTTCGAGCTCCGTATAGATCATGCCGCGCAGGCCCACGCAGAGCGTCGGCAAGCCGGGCGCAAACAGCTCCGTATCGGAGACCAGCGCAAAGTCGGCCTTCAAGTCCGCGGGTTTCGAGGCAACGTAGTCTGCGATTGTCTCGCCGCCGACCTCTTCCTCACCCTCGAAGAGCACTCGGACATTGATCGGCAGCTTGCCATTGGCGGCCATCAACGATTCAAGCGCCTTGACCTGAGCGACTACCTGGCCCTTGTCGTCGGCCGCGCCGCGGGCGTAGAGGTTGCCGTCGCGCTCGACAGGCTCAAAGGGCGGCGCAAGCCACTCATCGAGCGGATCGGGCGGCTGCACGTCGTAATGTCCGTAGATGAGCGCCGTAGGCTTTCCTGCGGCGTGCAGCCAGTCGGCATAGACCAGCGGATGCCCCTCGGATTCGATCAGGCGGGCATTCTCCATTCCGATGCGCGTGAGATCGTCGCGCAGCACCTCGGCTGCCTTGCGGCAATCATCCTTGTTCTCGGGCAATGTGGAGATGGACGGAATGCGCAGCAGGGCTTTCAGTTCATCGAGAAAACGAGAGTGGTTTTGGCGGGCATATTGAACAGCAGAAGAAGACATAAGTCGCTCCCTTCAAAAATCGACCAGAAGAGAGTATAGATCGGCAGGGCCAGATGCGGCTCGGCCGCACTCTCTTCAGTAGCGCGGCACGCTGGGATCGATCTCGACCGACCAGGCATCGATGCCGCCGCGGAGAGACTGCGCTTTCTCGAAGCCCTGCCGGCGCAGCCACGCGGTCGCGCTCATGGAGCGGACGCCAACATGGCAGACCACGATCAATCGCTCGTCAAGGTCGAGTTCTTTCTGGGCACGGGTTGGAACTTCACGCATCGGAATCAGCAGGCTGCCTTCGATGCGCGCAGCGGCAAACTCCCATGGTTCGCGCACATCGATGAGCCGGGCGCCTCGATCACGCAGAACCTGAGCGGCATCGGTGGGGAAGATCTCGTAGGGCAACATTCAACTCCAGTGTAATCGCTGGTGACCGGAGCGGCACAAAGCAGCGCCAGGAGGAGACATAGGCACGCAGAGCGGCTTCGGGGAGCGGCAAACAAGCGTAAGCTAATGAAGAAGCAAAACCTCAAGCAAGAAACAAACAGGAGTTAGCGGCGCTGGTACAGCCGCGATGAGGCAAAGACATTTCATCCGCGACGAGGCGGAAACGCCGGTGGGGAACGATGCAGAACGAAGTCAAAGTCTTGATCGCCGAAGATGAGCCCAACGCGTTGGCCGGGCTGGCAGAGCTGATCTCCGGATGGGGATACCGCACCGAGACCGCGCGCGACGGCGTGGAGGCGTGGGAAAAGGCGCTCGCGTGGGACCCGGCGATTGTGGTGACAGACCTGAAGATGCCGCGGCTGGACGGCATGGGACTGCTCGCCAAGCTGGCTGAGGGCGGCACAGGCGTGAGCGCCAATATGGCTGTCGTGGTGCTGACTGCCATGGGATCGATCCAACTGGCCGTCGAGGCCATGAAGCTGGGAGCATACGACTTCCTCGAGAAGCCGGTGAACGCGACGCGGCTGAAGACGATCCTGGCCAATGCAGCACGGCAGCGGGATACGGCAATCGAGCTCGAAGTCGCGCGGCGGCGGCTGCGCGAATCGGGAGTATTGGGCGCGCTGGTGGGCAGCTCGAAGCAGATGCGGGAGATCTTCGCACTGATCGAGCAGATTGCGCCGTCGAATGTGCCGGTGCTGATTACGGGCGAAAGCGGCACGGGCAAGGAACTGGTGGCGCGGACACTGCACGATCTGAGCCCGCGCAAGGTGAGGCCCTTTGTCGCGGTCAACTGCGCGGCGATCCCGGAAACCTTAATTGAGAGTGAGATTTTCGGCCACGAGAAGGGAGCGTTCACGGGCGCAATCGAGCGCAGAGCCGGATGCTTCGAGCTGGCCTCCGGCGGAACGCTTCTGCTCGACGAGCTGGGCGAGATGCCGGCTGGCACGCAGGCCAAGCTGCTCCGCGTCCTGGAAGAACGGAAGCTCCGGCGGCTGGGCGCGCGCACGGAGCAGGAGGTGGACGTGCGGGTGCTGGCGGCCACCAATCGCGACCCGCGCCACGCTGTAGCGCAGGGGCATCTGCGCGCCGACCTCTTTTACCGGCTGAACGTCTTCAACATCCACATGCCGCCGCTGCGCGAGCACATGGAAGACCTGCCGGCCATGGCTGAAGCCATGCTGAGCGAGATGAACCAGAAGCACGGGCGCAAGGTTTCCGGCATCGCGGCGTCAATGCTGAACCGGATGATGGCATACAACTGGCCGGGCAATGCGCGCGAGCTGCGCAACGCCATCGAGCGGGCAGTCGTGCTTTGCCCCGACGGCGCGCCACTCGACGCCGGGCACCTGCCGCCGGGATTTGGCGCGGACCAGAGCCGGATCTCTCCCGTTGAGGACGGAAACACCGTCATTGTCCGCGTGGGCTCTACCGTCGACGAGGCTGAGCTCCTGCTCATTCTGCGCACACTGGAAGCGACGGGACAAAACAAGACCCGCGCGGCGGAGATCCTGGGCGTGAGCTTGAAGACGCTGCACAACAAGCTCAAGGAATACGGGCGGGAGCGGGAACCCCAGGCAAATTAGACCCGGGGGCCCGTCGGCAATCGATCATTCATGCGTCTGAAGACCAAACTCGTGCTGGCGATTTCGGCTCTGGTGCTTGTCATCGCGGGGCTCATTTCGCTCGTCTTTGTGCACCAGCTCGTGAAAGCGGCAGTTCAGCAGACCTACGACACCAACCTCATGGTGGCGCGGCAGGTACGGTTTGCACTGCAAAATGCGCTTGAGAATGGTCTCAGAGATCGCACCGTAGACCCCAACAATCCCGGCGAATTGCAAGAGATGGTAGCCGAGACCGTGCGCAACGACCTGCCTCTCCAGGCTGCACTCGAGTCGGTGAACCGCTATTCGGCTACGGTTTACGACGTCAATATCGGCAACAGCCAGGGCGTGACGCTGCTGAGCACCAACCCGGACAACGAGGCCAAGCCGTTGCCTTCGCGCACCAACTACGAGCGGCTGCTCAAAGCCGATCCGTTCTCGATGATGGCTCTGGCCTTTGGCAGGCCCCAGGTTTTCAATGTAGTGGCGCCGCTTGAGAATAACGGCCATCTCTTCGCCACCGTCAATGTAGGCGTGCACACGTCCCTACTGCGCGCGGTGTATCAGCCGCTGCTCAAAAATGCGCTGCGCCTGATGGCCCTGGCGCTGATTGTGGCGCTCGGAGCGGCCTTTCTGCTGAGCAACCTGGCGCTGCGGCCGCTGACCCAGATCAGCGAGCAACTGGATCGTTTGAGTGGGACCGAGGCAACGCCTGCTGAAAACACTACGGCTTCGAAACAGGACGTGGCGGCCATGGTCTCCACAAAGATCGAGAAGATCGGCCAGCGCATGCGCAATGTGGAAGAGGTTTACTCGGCGTTGCGCGAGAACCTCGACCAGATTCTCGGCAATTTGCAGGACGGCATTCTGCTGTTTACCGAGGACAAGCGGGCAGTGCTGGTTTCAGAGGCGGCGCGGCATTTTCTCGACATCGATCGCACTGGAATTCTTGGCCGGCAGGCGCGGGAGATCTTTCCCGGCACAACCCTGCTGGGACGGACGTTGCGCGAGGCCGTGGAAGCCGGAGCGACTCTGGTGAAGGAAGAGATTCGCACGGAAAGCGGAGGGCGCATCGAGGCCTCGGTGGATTTTATCTACGACGACAAGACCAGCCGCGGGCTAGGAGCGCTGGTGACGCTGCACGATTTGGAATCGGCGGAAAAGATCGAATCGGAGTTGGAGCTTTCGCGCCGCATGGCAGCGATTGGACGGCTTACTTCGGGCGTCGGCCACGAGGTCAAGAATCCCATCAACGCCATCGTGGTGCACCTGGAACTCCTGAAGTCGAAGCTAGGCGAAGCGGGAGGGCCGGCGGCGCGGCATCTGGAGGTGATCGACGCGGAGATCCGGCGGCTGAACCGGGTAGTGCAGACGCTGGTGGACTTTTCGCGTCCGGTGGAGCTGGACCTGCGCGAGCAGGATCTGCGGCCGGCAATCAGCGACGTGCTGGCGCTGGCCGCCGACGAACTGACGATGCAGCAGGTCAAGCTGACAAGCCACATGCCGCAGGAACCGCTGATCGCTTACGTGGATGCGGACCTGTTGAAGCAGGCTGCATTGAATGTGATTCAAAATGGCGCGCAAGCCATGCCGGAGGGCGGACAGATGGAGGTCACGCTCGAAGAGGAATGGAGCGGCGCGGCAGGCGCGCAGCCTGCACGGGGCAACGAAACAGAGGCGGCGCGCACCGCGCGTGCCGGACAAAGATACGCCGTACTGCGCATTGCCGATGAGGGAACGGGAATCCCCGAGGAGATCCGGGAGAAAATCTTCGATCTCTATTTCACGACCAAGAGCGGGGGAAGCGGCATTGGGCTCGCCATGACTTATCGCATCCTGCAATTACATCACGGGAGCGTGGAAGTACAATCAAAACAGGGAGGCGGCACGGAATTTCGACTATGCATTCCACTCGCCGCCGGGGACCGGGTGCGCCGGGAAATCGAACCGCTGGGGCTCAAAAAAGCTACGGAGTTGAAAAAATGAAGCTGCCTGCCAAGAGGGTTGTCTGGCTGCTGCCGCTCTTGCTTACAGGCTGTTTCAGGATTCCGTTTCACCGGAGCCGATCGCATAATCCCCTGACGCTTGCCCCCCACGTTCATCGCGCGGAAGACATTCCACTGACCGTAATCGAATTGCCTCCCGAGGATACGGTGATCGCGGCACAGGCCATCTACAACATGTGGGTCGATTACCATCCGATCATTTCACCAATGAGGCGGAGGAGACTACCCACTCAAAACGACGCAACGACAACACCTGGATCGGCGCCGCCAGCCACCAGCCCCGTCGTCAGCGCCATTGGCCAGCTATCCTCCGGCGACGGGGAGTATTTTCGCCAGCAGACAGAAAACTCAATTGCGGACGTCGAGCGCCGTCTGAATGGTATTCATCGCACATTGAGCGGCCCGGAGCAGCGGACAGCCGGCCACATCAGGGAGTTTCTGAAGCAGGCCCGTGCGGCCCTTGCTTCAGGCGATGTGGAGGGAGCGCACACACTGGCCACCAAGGCCCAGGTATTGCTGACAGGGTTGGCCGAGTAAATCGGAATCCAACAGATGCCTCGTGAGGCGGCCGCGGCCAGGATTGCCGGTCATTTTGACGGCGACGCCGCTTGTGAATATAATGAATACGTTGAATATATCGATTCACAGGAGATGCCGATGGCGACTTCAGTTCGACTCGATCCTGCAGTTGAGCAGCGGCTGGACCGCCTGGCAGAGCGCACCGGCCGCACCAAGGCCTTCTACCTTCGGGAAATCATCGAGGGCGGACTCGATGATTTAGAGGATTACTATCTCGCCTCAGCGACCATGGAACACGTGCGCAAAGGTAAAGAAAGAGTCCATTCGGCGAAGGACGTGAGAAAAGACCTTGGCCTGGACAATTGAATACACCGACACGGCGCGGAGGCAGTTGCGCAAACTCGACAGGCAAATCGCCCGTCGCATTCTCGACTTCATGGACGAGCGCATCTCCGAAGGGCATAATCCTCGCGATACCGGTAAGGCTTTGACGGGCAATTTACTGGGCGCATACTGGCGCTACCGTATCGGAGACTTTCGTCTCATCTGCGACATTCAGGACGAGAAGCTCTGTGTTCTCGTGATTCGGATTGGCAACCGGCGGGAAGTTTACCGCTGAGACCAGAGGCGCTGCGCCTATTGCTCGCCCCAGCTCAATTTACCGCGAAGCGCATCGAAGAATCCGCTATCACCCAAACGGATGAGCTTGACGGTGTGCCGGGAGCGGCAACAGTGGATTTCGTCGCCGCGGAGCAGTGCAACTTTCTGCTGGCCGTCAATAGTGAGCAGAGCCAGATCGGGCACGCCCTCCACGCGCACGGTAAGCGCAGCGTCGCCGCGCACGACGATGGGGCGCAGGGTGAGGAGATGCGGGCAGATCGGCGTGACCACCATGGCGTCCACATCGGGCGTCAGGATGGGACCGTTGGCGGCAAGCGTATAGGCCGTTGAGCCGGTGGGCGTGGAAACGATGACCCCATCGGCACGAAAGCTGGCCACGCTTTTGCCGTCCAGTTCGACCGCGAAAACGCCCATCCGGGCGATGTCGCCTTTGGAAACCACAGCCTCATTGAGACCCTCGTAGCTGCCAAGCTGTACGCCCTGACGCCAGAGTTCGGCGTGCAGCATGGACCGCTCGTCAAGGCTGTGGCAGCCGGCGCGCCAGTTTTCAAGGGTGGTATACAGGTCGCCAAGGCGCACTTCCGTGAGGAAGCCGAGAAAACCGAGGTTGACGCTGAGAATGGGCGTATCAACGGTGGCAAAGACGCGAGCCGCGGCCAGCAGGGTGCCATCGCCACCCAGAACGATGATGAGCTGCGGCGCAAACGAGTGCAGATCATCGCGATCGACTGCCGGCGCATCCGCGGTATAGCAGCCGCTCTCACGGTCCAGAAACGGCTCGTAGCCGTGCTGACGCAGCCAGGCAACGAGTTCCGGCAAAATGCGCTTGAGCTCGTCGCGATGGGGCTTGGAAACGATGGCAACGCGGGTCATTGGTTTGAGTGTAACGGATTGGGGGCGATCAACAATCGGATTTGGAGCCCTGTCTTGCGTAAAGCAGAAACTCGCGATTGCCTTCGGCCCCGGTGATCGGCGAGGAAATGGTCTCAACAACCTCCCAACCGAGCGAGCGCACGCATTCCGCCACCCGGTCGATGGCCAACTGGTGCGCGGCGGCATCGCGCACGATTCCGCCTTTGCCTACATGCTCGCGGCCGGCCTCGAACTGTGGCTTGACGAGAATCACAGCCTCCACCAGCGAAGGCGCGGCGGCCAGGACCGCCGGAAGCACAAGCGTTGCGGAGATGAAGGAAACATCCATGACCAACAGAGTCTTTTTCTGGTTTTGGACGTGGTTTTCCAACAAACCGGGCTTGAGCAGCCGCGCGTTCGTGCGCTCCAGCAGTACGACGCGCGGATCGTTGCGCAACTTCATATCGATCTGCCCAAAGCCCGTATCGACAGCGGTAACGTGCGCCGCGCCGTGTTGCAGAAGGCAATCGGTAAAGCCGCCCGTCGAAGCGCCCACGTCGACGCAGGCGCGGCTTGTTACGTCAATTTTCCAATGGGCCAACGCGGCTTCCAGCTTCAACCCGCCGCGACTCACGTAGGGCTGGTCGTGGCCCAGCAGCCGCACAGGCGCGTCCTGCGGAACCGTGGTTCCCGGCTTATCGATTTTCTGCTCTCGCACGAGCACGCGGCCGGCAAGAATCAGAGAGCGGGCGCGCTCGCGGCTGGCGGCAAGGCCACGCTCGACGAGAAGCAGGTCGAGACGCGTCTTTGCCGCACTCGCCATGGTAAGAATCGGCTCCTTACACGATCAAAGGGCCATTCTCTTGCGAGGGATGGCCCTTAGGGTTCTTCATTTCCAGCGCCTACAACGCTCGCCCCGGTTATGGCAATGCCTGCGCCTCGCACTGCGAAAGCGTGAGATTGGTAAGATAGCCGGCGCCGTAATACGACGCCAACTGCCCAGCCGAGAGGTTGCAGGGCTGCCCGTAGCCCGGAACGCGGCTGCTGTAGTTGTTGTTGCCGCTGATGCCGTTCTGCGTGGTGGTGCGTATGTCGATCGGCAGGCCCTGGATCAGCACAGTTGTGTCGATCTGGTCTGTGATCGTCGGACTCGACTCGATGATGGTGATGTACGGGCTGTCGGGCGAGTCCACGTAGATCTTGGCGAATTCGGAGTTCTGCGTATTGACGACGGTGCGCGGGTGGCCGGCCACGGGGATGGTCTTTTCCTCCGTGTAGGTCGAAAGATTGACGACTGTAACCGTGCCATTGCCGTTGCCGTTGTCGTCGTTCTGGTTCGCGGTGTAGGCCTTCGATCCATCGTAGAGAACCGTCACACTGGCCGGATTGGGGTGTGAGGTATTGCCCACCTTGATCGTATACACAGTGCCGAAGCCGCCTGTGATCGCTCCGCACGATGCGTAGGTTGTGCACGGATTATTGGTGTAGGTGTTGGCGTCGTTACCGTACTCGTCGATGGGTACGTCAATCACACTTACGGTGCCGCCATCGTAGTTAGCTACAACGAGCTGCTGGGTTAAGGCGTTGTACTCCCCATAAATGGGGCCCGATCCTTTGGGAAGCTGGATCGTCGGATGGCATGTCACCCATTGTCCGTTTTGATTCTTAAACGGCGCGCAGGCATCGAGCGTGTTGTTCTGGCTGTTGATGACCGTGATGGTATCGTCGCCCCGGTTGAACACGAAGAGGCGCTGCAGATCGGGGGTTTGCACCGCAAACACAGGGCACTTGCCAACGGGGATTGCGGGATCTGTTGTATCGTTCACGATCTCGATCGGTGTCGCCACGCCGTTGGGAACCGAGGCAAAGTTGGCGGGGTTATCGCAGGCCATTGCGTCGACCTGCTGATTGGTATCGGGCACATTCTGGCTGAGGACGTACTCACGCTGACCTGTAAGGGTTCCAGAACCGGCAATAAACACAGGCATGGTGGCGACGCTTCCCGATAAAGCCACTGGGATTGCCAGTTTGAAAGCCTGCGGCGATCCGCTGAAGAGATCGACCAGGTCGCCATTCAGATCCGTGGCCCAGAGCCCTGAGGACGGGGGCATTAGATTGACAAGCTTCGATGTGGGCGACAAGGTGGAGTAGGAAACATTCTTGGTCTGCAGCGTGGTCGTGATGGAGAAGTTCGAGAGCGTGCCATCGCTGTTCAGGGTGTAGCCTGTGTAGCCGCCTTCGTCGATCGTGAACGCAGTCGGGTCGGGTCCAATGCACGCCTCGGTCATGATCGAGTCACCAGAATAATCGATGTACGTTACCACACCATCGTTCCTAGAGCACTGGGGATTGTTCGAGGTGATGGTGGTGTTGGTCGTGGTAGAAACCACGGCCGCGTACGATGTTGGCTGCGCTGGCGGGCCACTGCTGGGAACCGGTGTTACCACCGGCCTGTAGTTATCGCCGCAACCTGCAGCCAATAAGGCAATCGCAAGCGCACCCGCTGCCTGGGCCCAAAAGGCACGCCCCTGGCCTGAAATCATGGGAAAAAGCCTCATTCGGAATCTTTCCTGCTTTCTTGGTGATTGTAAATCAGCCGGGCGGCAACGCGCCTCCTGCATCTTCACTTTCCTGCGACGCAGAAAACGGCGATTCGTCAACTGATTTCAACCTGCGCAGAGCCCCCGGAGTTTTTGGCAAGCGCGGCCACGAGACAGCATGACTGCCGGGATAGGATGAAGTGTGGATCAAAACTGGCAATCGAAGCTGGTGCTGCTTGCGGTGCTGCCCTTTGCTGGCACTGAAGCGGTGCTGGAGTGCGGCTGGTGGGGTGCACATAAACCTTCGGTGGCGCTTTGGACCCTGGGTCTGAGCGCATTGCTCGGGCTGGTGACATGGAAGGTGCGGGCGGCTACAGCGGCGGCAGCGGTAACCGGCTCTCTCATCATGGCCAGCCTCATATTTTCCACCGTTACTGTCCCCTACGATCCCTGGCACACGGCGCTGACTCCCACTCTCGCGGTTTCGCTGCTGGCCTACGCTGCGACCCATGCCGGACGCGGGAGAAAAGAGCGGCTTGGCACTGCCGAAGGGAGCAGGGGGCGTTCAGCCTCTCAAATCGCAGCCAATCTGGGACTGGCGGCAATGGCCGCAAGCAGCCCTGTCGCGTCCTGGCTGATGAATTTCCGCTGGCTGCCTTACGATGCGGGCGCGCAAAATCTGCTGTTTGCCCTGTCGCTAGCCGCGCTGGCCGAGGCCGCGGCAGACACGGTGTCATCGGAGATCGGCCAGGTCGTGGGAGGGCGCCCGCGCTTGATCACCTCGTTCAATGCCGTTGAACCGGGACGGGACGGAGCGGTCAGTCTGGCCGGTTCCCTTGCAGGAGTGTTGGCCGCGGCTACGGTAGCCGGGGCGGGAACCTGGGCACTACAAGGCAGTTGGCGGCTGTTCTGGATTGGCAGCGCGGGAGCCGTCTTCGGCCTGTTTTTCGACAGCCTGCTGGGAGCAACCCTCGAAGAACGCGGCTGGCTGAACAACGACGCGGTCAATTTTCTCTCAACTGCGAGTGCGGCGGGGTTCGCGCTGGCAATGCTGATCGCGTTGCGTTGAGGGTGCTGTTTTCGCTGGCGCGCTGACGCGCTCTTTTGTCCTTTCGCCCCCTCGGCCCTATGCTCCCTCGGCCCTTGCTCCCTGTTGCTAATGCAGATGCAACCGCCAGAAGGTATAGCTGAGAATCTCGTGGGCGATACGCTCGCTCTCCTCCATCCCGTCTTCGACGGCGGGGCGTGGCCTTGGCGAGGTCAGCGCATCGAGCCCGTCAGATGCACATATCTCGTGAATGCGGAACATGTGCGTGTCGTCGCTGACCACGACGATGCGGCGCAGACCGTTGGCCCGCGCTATAACGGCGATACGGTGGACGGACTCTTCAGTGTTGCGGCTTTCGGTATCGGCGATGATGGCGCTTTCGGGGACGCCCCTGCTCATCAGGTATTCGCGCCCCACGGAACCTTCAGTGTACTGATCGCCGCCTGGACCGCCGAGGGTAATGATCAGCGGAGCGATGCCGCGATGGTAGAGGACAAGCGCATGGTCGAGGCGGGCGCGATAGACCGGAGAGGGCCGGCCGTCATACTCCGCCGCGCCCAGCACGCCAATCGCATCGGCTTTGGCGGCCTGGTCCTGATGAGTGTAGCTCTCAATTTGCGAATAGACCCACCACGTCCATCCCATCCCACCTGCAGCGAGGAGCAGAAGGATCGCCAGGGCAAGGTGAAGGCCGTTCAGGCGGCCTCTCGATTTGGAACGAACAGGCATCAAGGCAGCGGGAAAGTGTTCAGTAGTCAGTTTCCATTTCCTAGTTTCGCACTTTGCCGCGCCCATGTTTTCGTTCCCATCGATCTCTCGCGTCCCGCATCTCTCACCGCTCGAGGACCATGACGACTTCATGGGTGGGGATTGCGCCCTCGCGCAGAATTTCCCAGCGCCCCGCACCGAGGGAGAGATCGACGATGGTCGTGGGTTGCGCCCGGCCGGTGGGGCCGCCATCGATGATCAGGGGGATGCGATCGCCGATCTGGTCGCGGACGCAGGCGGCATGGGTGCATTCCGACGCGCCCTGGAGATTGGCCGAGGTGGCCGTGACGGGCAGGCCGAAACGTTCGACCACCGCGCGGGGGATGGCGGCATCGGGCACACGCAGCGCCACGTTCCCGGTGTTGGCCGTGGATCGTAGAGGAAGCTTGGTTCCGGCGCGGACGATGATGGTGAGCGGACCGGGCCAGAAGCGGTCGGCCAGCTTGTCCAGCAGCGGGTCGGTGTCGCGCGCCAGCTCGTAGGCCTGCGCCAGATTGGCGATCAAAAGCGAGAGTGGCTTATGTTTCTGACGGGTCTTGATCTGATAGATCTGCTCGACAGCGTGGAGGTTTACCGGGTCGACGGCCAGGCCATAGAACGTGTCGGTGGGCAAAGCGACCACACCACCTTTGCGCAGGCAGGAAACGATGTAGTCGATCCGGTCCGGTTGGGGTTCATCGGGATGAACGCGCAGTATCTCCGCCGACAATTAGGCCTACCTTGGTCCCCAAATAAAAAGAAGACGTTACAAGATCGGAAAGTATCACAGCACCTGCCGCGGTGCAAGTTTCAGGATCGGTGATGGTTTCGACCGCAGAAAAGCCGCCTGCGGAGACGGCCTTGACGGACGGGCCGGGCAGGATCGCGGGGACGGCCCGGGAAGGAGACGGAGGGATCTGAAGGCTGCAATCCGGACTCTGGGCTGGCCTCCCAAGCCTGGCCGTTCGCCTCTGGTCCGGATCCGAACTTCCCTACCCTTTTTCTCCCCCGTTCCCTGTATTTTTGGTCATCGTTTTGCCTTGAGCCAGCGTCTAACGAATTAAGTGTGTCCGGCTTAGACGTTCGGGGCGCCTTGAACGCATTCTGATTCGGCTTCATACGTAACTATTCTTCTGGGTTGCGCTGATTCGGCAGTGGGTTGCAATCCGGACCGTCGATTCCCAGCTTGGCAACGCCTGCCAGTTCGGCCCACACAGATGGCTGAAGGATCACTTCCCCAGCCAACAACCGTCATATGATGGATTTGTACAAGTTTGTTTCATGAATCCAAGCCGAGCCGGTTCGTGACGGTTTTTTCATACGCACATGACAACTCTTTCCGCTTCCGAGGGTTTCTTACAAGAAAGGGTCCAGGACCAAACACTTATGATCAAGCTGCGTTCGCTCCCCCTCTTCGTGCTGGTCTGTGCCTGTCTTTCCCCCGCATTCGCACAGGGGCAAGACGTGGCGCCTGCCGTCCGTATTGTGAACCGTATCGACGAATCCCGTCTCGTCACGCTCAAGGGCAACACCAATCCTCACGCCAACGCCACGAACGATATGGGTGCCGTCGGCCCAGACTTCGCGATGCCGGATTTGACACTTGTTCTTAGCCGGAGCGCCGCGCAGGAATCGGCTTTTGAACAGTTCATTAAGGACCAGTACGACTCCAGTTCGCCCAATTATCACCACTGGCTCACGCCGGCGCAAATCGGCGAACAATACGGCCCGGCAACGGCGGACATCGCAACGATTACGTCCTGGCTCTCCAGCCACGGCTTTGCCGTTAAGAGCGTCGCTCCGGATCGCATGACCATCCGCTTCAGTGGCACGGGAGGCCAGATTCAGAGCGCATTCCATACCTCGATTCACAAGCTGTTGGTCAACGGCGTTCCCCACATCGGTAATATGAGCGATCCGCAGATCCCAGTGGCTTTGGCGCCGGTGGTGGTGGGAGTGAAGTCGCTGCACAACTTCCTGCCGCACCCGATGCATCGGGATGTGGGTAAAGTGCAGTTCAACAGAACGACAGGCCACTGGCAGCGCTTGCCGAACACCGCAACGACAATACCGGCCTCTGGCACGGCCGCAACCTCAGTTCCCCCGGCGAGCGCAGTTGCGTCCAGCGCCTCCACCCTCGCTTCCGGCACTCGCCCCGAGTTCGGCATTAACGTTCCAGGAACCTCGACAACGAATGCCTACCTTGAAGAAGATGTCACGCCCTGGGACTTCGCCACCATCTACAATGTGACCCCTGCCTGGAGTGCAGGCTACACGGGATCGGGCCAAGCCATTGCCATAGCCGGAACCAGCCTGATCGCGCAGAGCAATGTGGGATCGGCTTCTTACGGCGGCACGGGCACGGTACGCTCCGTCAACGGCAACGATGTCGCCACCTTCCGCTCTTCCTTCGGGCTCCCGGCGCTTTCGAGCTTCGAGCAGATCGATACCGGCGATGGAGGCACGACGGCCACCGAGTGCACCAGCACCAACTCATCGGCAGTCTGCGGCATCGGCGACTTGGATGAGAACTCGCTCGACGTGGAGTGGTCGGGCGCTGTCGCGACCGGTTCCCCCATCGTGCTCGTCGTCACCGGTCAGAACCAGGCTGGCACCGTTGACACGGTCTACGATTCGGCCCAGTACGTCGTCGAAAATCACATCGCCAGTATCCTCAATGTCAGCTATGGCCTGTGCGAACTCGCGCAGGGGACCGCGCAGAACGTCGCATTTTACAATCTCTGGCAGACGGCCGCGGCCGAGGGGATCGCTGTCTTTGTGGCGGCTGGCGACTCCGGTTCCCCGGCCTGCGACCAGGGCGGCGACTACGTGGGCTGGCCCTACTCCGCGCAATACGGTCTCTCGGTCAGCGGCCTGGCCTCCACGCCCTACAACGTCGCCGTCGGCGGCACTGACTTCAGTTGGTGCAAGCCGACGATCAACTCCGCCGGCAATACCGTTGGATGTCCCTCGTCGAACACCGGCGCCAGCCCCTACTGGAATACTTCTTCAACCAATGCCGGCAACAGTTCCGCGGGACAAAGCGCCGTCGGCTATATACCGGAGATTCCATGGAACGATACCTGCATGAACCCGATTCTGGCCACCTACCTGAATAGCGTTCTGGTCTACGAAGGCTACTCGGGAGGCGCCAATCCGGAGGCCACCTGCAATGCCATCCAGAACAACTGGCAAAGCATCTACAGTGGCAGCGGCGGCAGCTATTACAGCAGTAGCAACGGCCCCATGCTGGCTCCTTACATCGACACCATCGGCGGCAGCGGCGGCGCCAGCAACTGCGTGGTCAACACCACCAGCACAAGCTCCACATCCAACGGCACGTGCCAAATGTCCTCTACGACCACAGGCACTGCAAACGGTTCGATTCCTCTCTACAACAACGGATGGGTGAAACCTGAGTGGCAGGCCAGCGCCCAGGGTACTGTTGGCGTGCCCAATGACGGCGTGCGCGACCTGCCCGACGTCAGCTTTTTCGCCGCCGACGGGTATCTGAACAGCGCCTACCTGGCCTGTATCTCGGCAAACGGAGCCTGCACCTACCCCAATAACACGGAAGAAGTTTACGAAGAGTTCGGTGGCACGTCGATCGCCTCGCCGGAGATGGCCGGCGTCATGGCGCTCATCAATCAGAAGGTTGGATCGCCGCAGGGACTTCCGCTGGCAGAGCTCTACAACCTGGCCGGTCAGCAGAACTACTCCGATTGCAGCTCAGAGACTATAACCAATTCCAACACTAGCTGCTACTTCCACAGCATCGACCAGGGCACAAACTCCATGCCCTGCGACTTGGGCGCGACCATCGGCGGCGTGAACTACAACGGCAGTGGCTGGGTTAGCTCCCAAACCTATACAGGTATCAATTCTCCCAACTGCACGGCGCTGAACAGCGGCGACACGGTCGGCACACTCACCAGCACGAGCGTAAAGTCCTCGGCAAACTCAAACGGGGTAGCCTACAAGGCGGTCGCGGGCTACAACATGGCAACGGGCCTGGGATCGCTCAACGTGTCCAACGTAGTCAACGGCTGGTCGGGCTTCAGTATCGGCACGGCATTGTCCACGTTGAATGTCAGTCTCTCGGCAACCACAATCACAGCCAGCCAGACCCTCACTGTGACCGTCAATGTGACTCCCAACAGCGGCAATAGCAACAGCGCCGTCACGCCCACCGGAACCATCGTGGTGACCGGCGGCGGTTACAACTCGAATCAGACATTAACCGGCGGCAATGCTACGTTTACCGTCCCCGCCAACAGCCTGTCGCCCGGTGCCATTACCCTCACTATCTATTACAGTGGCGACTCTACCTACGCCTCGCAGAGCACCACTCAAAAAGTGACTGTCTCCGCGGTTACGCCTACGGTCACTCTGACCGCGCCATTGAACGACAACATCGCCAATTCAGTTCCGGTCTCGGTGACTGTAAGCGGTCCGGCAGGCGCGCAGACTCCAACCGGAACCGTGACCCTGTCCGGCGGCGCCTACAACTCGACGGCAGTCACGCTATCGAGCGCCGGCGTGGCCAACTTCACCATTCCGGCCGGAGCCCTTCCTGCGGGCACCAATACCCTGACTGCGAACTATAGCGGCACAAGCAGTTACTATTCAGGCGCCACGGGAACGACCACCATCATCATCGTGAGCGCCGCCACCGTGCTGCCCACCGTCACCGTCACGCCTACCCCATCGACCATCAACTCCAGCCAGAGCCTGGCCGTCACGATTTCGGTCGCTGGTTCGAGTTCGAATGTGGTGCCCTCGGGATATGTCACGCTCACCGCCGCGGGGGGATACAGCTCCGGGCAGATCGCCCTCAGCGGCGGCATCGCCAAAATCACCATCCTTGGCAATACGTTCAACGCGGGCACGGTAACACTCACGGCTAGCTATAGTGGAGACGCGGTGTATGCGGCGGGCAGTGGCACTGGCACAGTGACCGTCAACGCATCCACCTACTCACTCTCCGCAACAACGCCAGCCGCTGTGAGTCCTGGCTCCACGGCAACATCGACCATCACCGGCAACGCCAGCACAACAGGCTACACGGGAACAGTCTCGCTCAGTTCCTGCTCGCTGACCAGCTCTCCGGCAAACGCGGTTTCGCTCCCCACCTGCACGGCATCGGGAACGATCACCTACACGGACGGCGCGGCAAGCGGCAGCGGTACAGCAACGGTTTCCACGACAGCCTCCAGCGTAGGAGCTATGGTGCGGCCGAAGTTGCCGGGCAACAAGGGCTGGCTGAATACGGGCTACGGCACGATTCTGGCCCTGCTGGTCTTCTTCGGTATCCCGGCGCGGCGGCGTAGTTGGCGAAATATGCTTGCCGTTCTCGTTGCCTTGACCATTCTTGGCGGCATGGCAGCTTGTGGCAGCGGCCTCGGGGGGAGCATGGCCACCGGTCCCGGCACTTCTGCCACCACGGCAGGAAACTACACCTTCACGGTGCAAGGCACTGGCAACGATCCGGCAAACACTCAGGAGACCACCACGTTTACGGTGACGGTGAACTAACCTGCGTTTCGTCCGGCGTGGCCGGTCGTTGTTCGTATCCTTCGGTTGTTTCCGCATCGGCCGGCTGGAACGTGGGTCGGAAGACTCACGCTCCAACCGGCCGACGGTGCCTCTACCCCGATCTGCATTCTCGCCCCATCGGCCCAGGTCAGGAAGCCCAGGTCTGGAAGCCCAGGTCTGGAAGAAAGATCGGCTGCCGCCGCGCGGCTTGTGCTACGATCCCTGCAAGCATTCAACGGCCGGGTGCCCGGCGCCGAACGCGTCCCAAAATGCCCTTCACCGGCGCATCGCCCGGCGCACATATTTACCGCAGGACTCCCAGGACTCCATGGATCGCTCGGCGCCCGCAAGGGGGGGGGTGGTATGGACAACCAGTTACGGCCTTTGAACCTGGGCGAAATTCTCGATCGCACGGTGCAGATCTATCGGCGCAACTTCTGGCTGTTTGTGGGCACCGGCGCGCTGCCCGTGCTGGCTGCGCTGGTTCTTGCAATTCCAGCCGTTGGGATCTTCTTGATTCCAGGAATTGCCTCAGGCGCCGGAGTCGATCCGGCGGCAATCCTCCGGGGAGTAACGCTCAGCGTTATCCTGCTCATCCTTTTGCCGGTCTACCTTGCCGCCTTCACCTTCTCGATCGCCGCGCTCACCGAGGCCACCGTGAGCGTCGACCGGGGGAAAACGCTCACCATTCGCGCCGCGCTCGGGAGCGCTTGGCCGCGGTTCTGGACCTACTTCTGGTTTCTGCTGCTGCAGATCGGCGTGGTGGGAATTGCGCCGATTGGGGCTGCCGCTGCCTTGATTGGGCCGCTAGTGTATCTGATGACGAGACCCGGCGTGGATGCGGCCACCAGCTTCGCCCTGGGGTTCTTTGTGTTTCTCGTGGGCACGGCGGCGATCGGGGCTGTCGCCTGGCTCGCGCTGAGTCTTGCCATGGGCATGGCGGTTTGCGTCGTGGAAAAGAAGACCGCCTGGAAGTCGATCGTGCGCGCGTGGCGCCTGAGCCAGGGGACGCGCGGCCGAATCTTCGTTCTCTATCTACTGGTCGTTGCCCTTTCGATGGCGAT
This sequence comes from Occallatibacter sp., assembly GCA_049977045.1. Taxonomy (GTDB): domain Bacteria; phylum Acidobacteriota; class Terriglobia; order Terriglobales; family Acidobacteriaceae; genus Telmatobacter. The sequence continues at coordinate 7,909 of JBMFHB010000032.1, read as the reverse complement.
GTCGATGGCCGGCTACCTTCTTGCCGCAACGGCCGGCGCGGCGGCGGCCTTCGCCGGGCGCGGCTCGACGGTCGCAATCGCCGTAACGGTCGTCGCGGGAGTTCTGTATGTAGTGGTGAGTCTCGGCGCCCAGCTTGCGCTCGCGCCGGTGCCGTGGATCGCGCTGGTTCTGTTCTACAATGACCAGCGGGTTCGCAAGGAGGGCTACGACATCGAGTGGATGATGCAGCAGGCTGGACTTACGCCGCAGCAAACAGCGTCTGAAGCAGAAATGGGATTGGGCGAGCGGTCCGTAGCGACGCCGCTGACCGCTGATTCCGGAGTCTTTCCGCAGGTTCCTCCTCCCGATCACGTGGGAGAACGATGAGTCCATTTGAGCGCGGGCTGAGGCAGTGGAGCAGTGGAGCGCCGGTGAGGCTGGCTGCGGTCGTCTGGCTCGCACTGGTCATCGCTCTTCCCGCTGTCTGTGCCCAGCAGATTTCTTCAGGGGCAGGCTTTCGCGATGTAGATCTGGCCGGATATCGCGAGAACCTGAAGCGGCTGGACAGCTTGGTTGCTCATTGTCTGGAGCAGATCCAGCACAAAGCTTCGCCATCTGCTCTCCGCAGTGCGTGCGACGCCACCGGCGTTGGACCGGACGACCGCGTGCTAAGCCCGGGCACTGCGGAGCCGGAAAGGCGCGAAGTTCGCTACGACTGGCTGCGAATCGTGCTGCACCGTGCGAACAGCAAAGACAAGGGTACGCCAGATCTCCTGCCGGGAACGCATGCGGGCACGCAGAATACAATTCCAGACGCCCGCGCCCTGCTCGATGAAGCTGCGCAGCGGCTCCAGATGGACGAGCGGCAGGCCGAGGCGCCACTCGCAGCCAACCCGGCTTACGCGGATCAGCGAAGATCGCTCGACGCGATCCTTGCCAGGCGCGAATACAGCAACGTGACGAAGATCTCGACCCGGGAGCGATTCCTGGAATGGCTGGGCAATCTGATCAATCTGATCGTAATGAAGCTCTCAGCCATCGGCGCGCAAGTCCCGTGGATAGGCAGGCTGCTGGAGATTCTGCTTGTGGCCGGAGCCTGCACACTGTTGGTGTGGCTGCTCGTGCGCATGGAGCGCAACGCGCGCTTGCACTTCGTGCCGGAGATCGAGAACGCGCCGAAAGCACCCTCGGCGCGCGAGTGGCAATTGTGGCTCAAAGACGCACAAGACGCGGCAGACAACGGCGCCTGGCGCGAGGCCATTCATTCTGTCTATTGGGCGTCGATCTCGCGGCTCGAATCGGCGCGGCTGTGGCCAGCCGACCGCGCACGTACGCCGCGCGAGTATCTTGGCCTGCTCAGTGGAACCGATCCGCGCCAATCTGCACTGATGGCGCTCACGCGGAGTTTTGAGCGCACGTGGTACGGCGGCCGCACGGCCGATGCCGCCGAATTCAACGCCGCATTGGATCTGGCCGCGGGGCTGGGAGTCAAGGCGGAATGAAGCTCTTTGCCTCGCTCGATCCAAAAGACCGCAGGCTGCTCCTCGGCTGCATCGTTGCGGTCGCCGTGGTGGGGACGATGATCGCCGTCTTCGCGCGCGACGAAAACCGCGACAACCCCGTGCCCAGCACGTATCTCACGGGCAGGCACGGCGCCCGCGCAGCCTACGAAATGCTCAAGGCCAGCGGCTACCATGTGGAACGGTGGGAACACCCGCTCAGCGAGCTTGCGGCGCAGTCCGGCGCGCAGACCGTTCTGATCCTGGCCAATCCCAACCCCGGCTCGCCTGAGGACTTCAAAGCTGTGAAGGACATTGTGACGCGCGGCGGGCGCGTGCTGCTGACGGGGTGGATGGGCGGCGCATTGGCTCCGCATGGCAATATGCGTCCATCGACGCGGTTTGGACAGGCCTGCAAGCTCACGCCGGAGGGATTCGATCCGCTGGCTGGATCCGGCGAAGTGTGGATGGTTCCGAGTGCCGCGTGGGGCATGGACCGGCCACGCGACCGCATCGAGTACACCTGCGCGGGAGCGCCAGCGGTTGTCGAATATGCCAGCGGCAAGGGCAAAGTGATCTGGTGGGCCAGCGCGACACCGCTCGAAAACGGCTCGATTCAGCGCGCGCAGAATCTGAATCTGTTGCTGAATTCGCTGGGGGCGCCAACGAACCATCGCTTCTATTGGGACGAGTCGCTGCACGGCGAGATCGTCTCCGACTGGTTCTATGCCAGCGGAACAGCCTTGAATCTGCTTAAAGGCGGCCTAGTTGGAATCGCTCTGATCGTCGTCTTCAGCTTCGGCCGGCGGCGCGGGCCGGTGCGCGATCTACCCGCTCCGGTGCGCGCTACGCCGGTAGAATTTCTCGAGTCGCTGGGTTCACTTTATGCCGAAGCAGGTGCTTCATCGACCGCCGTAGTGCTTGCCTTCGAGCGATTCCGGCGCCGCATGGGCGATCTTTGCGGATTGAAAGAGGCAACCATGAGCGCGGAGGATCTGGGCCATGCGCTGCGCCGGCGTTTCCCAAAGGCCCCCGCGGAGCTTGAGAGGGATTTGGCCGCCTGCGAGGAGGCCAGCAGAGACGAAACCCTGGAACCCAGTAAGGCTCTCGCGCTGGTCGGGGCCTTGAACTCCTACGGCGAGGCATTGGAGGCTGCGGCCAGAGCACGGAGTGAGCGAGTGGTTCGCGGTTAGGCGGCTTCTGGACATGGCTACTCGGAATTTACGGTAAGGAGAGCGGAATGAGCGAAAAGAATCCGTTGGAGCAAGACGGGCAAACACAGGAAGCAACACTCAGAGCGACACGGGAGTTGCTGGCGCAGGCACGCGCGGAACTGGGGCGCGTGATTGCCGGTCAGGGCGACGTGATCCGCGAAGTGCTTGTAGCTGTGCTCGCGCAGGGACATGCGCTGCTCGAGGGTGTGCCGGGAATCGCGAAGACGCTCATCGTGAAGTCGGTGAGCCGCCTGCTGGGTTTGAGCTTCCAGCGCGTGCAGGGAACACCCGATCTGATGCCCGCCGATATTCTCGGCACATCCATCTTCAAGCCAGGCGACGACACCTTTGCGTTTCATGCCGGCCCTGTGTTTACCGATCTGTTATTGGTCGACGAGATCAACCGCATGCCACCGCGAACTCAGGCAGCGCTGCTCGAATGCATGGAAGAGCGCCAGGTGACGAGCGATGTCGTGACCCGAAAGCTGCCTCGATGGTTCACAGTCTTCGCCACGCAGAATCCGATCGACTTCGAGGGCACGTATCCGCTGCCCGAGGCGCAGCTTGATCGCTTTCTGCTCAAGATCAAGGTGAGCTATCCCGGCCTGGACGAGGAACGGCAGATGCTGGAGCGGCACCACGGCGCGGGCGCAAGCCTGCTCGACGGCGCGAAGATTCAACCTCTGGCCGAAGGGCTTCTGGAAGCGGCACGGAACGAGATTCGCGCAATTCGCGTGGAATCGGATTTGTATGGCTACATTCTCGACCTCGTGCGCCGCACTCGCGAGTGGCCGATGCTGGCCTTGGGCGCAAGTCCGCGCGCGGCGATCTGCCTGTTGCGTGTGGCGCAGGCCTTCGCGGCCTTCGAGAACCGCAATTACGTGATTCCAGATGATGTGAAGCGCGCCGTGCTGCCCGTGCTGCGTCACCGCATTCTGCTCAAGCCAGAGGCGGAGCTTGAGGGATTCGATGCCGATCGCGTGCTGAACGACGTGGTTGCCGCGGTTGCGGTGCCGCGGGGATGATCTCACCCTCGCTCCATCCCGATTCCGTGCGTGCGCAATGCAGGCCGCGTGGGCGCTTTGCCTTCGGCCTTACACCGCGCGCGATCTGGCTGCTGATAGCGGGTCTCGGGCTGGCGCTGCCCGGATTCTGGGTGGCGTGGCTTGGCTACGGAATGCTGGTGTGGGATGCGCTGGTGCTGATCGCCGCGGCGTGGGACGGAATGCGGCTGCCGGCGCCTGCATCGATCACCGTGGAGCGATCCTGGAGCAACACGCCCTCGCTTGCGAGCACAACAGAGATCGAGATTGCCGTGGAGCAGGATGGTGCAACGATCCTTGAGTGCAGCATCGTGGATGATCTGTCTGAGGCGCTGGACGGCGTGCCAGACACGCGCAGCATGCGCGTCTTTCCGCGCGTGCGCACGACGCTTCGTTATCAAATCGAACCGCGCGAGCGCGGCGATGTGACCACCGGGGCGGTGTATCTGCGCTATCGGTCGCTCCTCGGGCTCGTTGAAAAATGGATCATGGCGCCGCTCGAGCAGACGGTGCGCGTCTATCCCGCGCTGCGCCAGGGAGAGGACCAGAAGATTTTTCTCGCGCGCGGGCGGCAAATCGAGCTGCAACTGCGCCGTTGCCAGGAGCGCGGTCTGGGGCGTGACTTCGAGAGCTTGCGCGAGTATCTCGAAGGCGACGATCTGCGCGACATCTGCTGGACAGCCACGGCGCGCCGCGGGCAGTTGATCACGCGGCGTTATCAGACTGAACGCAGCCAGGCGGTGTGGATCGTTCTCGACGCAGGACGCCTTCTGCAAGGGCGGATCTTGCGCAACACCGGCGGCCTGCAACGGCGTGGATTGACAAAGCTCGACTACGCCTGCTCGACGGCGGTGGCGCTGGCGCAACTGGCGCTCTACTCCGGTGATCGCGTGGGCCTTCTCGTTTACGGCCAGCATGTGCAGCAGCGCGTGTTGCCGGGCCGCGGACTCGCTCACCTGCGGATGATTGTGGAGGCGCTGGCTCAAGCGCGCGCAGAGTCCAGCGAGGCCGATCATCTGCGCGCGACGGCCACGCTCAACCGCTGGCAGCCGCGCAGGTCGCTTGTGCTGTGGATCACCGATCTGGCCGAAACGGCGATGCGGCCGGAGGTGATCGACGGCGCCACGCAACTGCTCAAGCGGCATGTGCTGCTGTTTGTCGCCATGGCGCAGCCGGATGTGGCGGCGATAGCCAAAGCGCGGCCGCGCAATGTGGATGAAATGTTTCGCGCGGCGGCGGCGCAGGAACTGGCGATGCGCCGCGAGTTGTTGCTGGCGCGGCTGCGCGAGCAGGGAGCGCTCACCCTCGATCTCGATCCGGACCGGCTGACTTCAGCGGTGCTGAACCAGTATCTGCGGGTCAAAGAGCGGGCGATGGTGTAGGCGTTGCGGAGTATGCGATACACGCCATCCCTTCGCGCACCGCAGTCCGATTGACAGACGATCGATCATAGTGTAGTTTTTTGACTACATATTGTTTATGGTCGAACTGAAGCAAACTGAAGTATTTCGCAGATGGCGAACCAGGCTCAAAGATCAGCGCACGCGGGCGCTGATCGCGTCCCGACTTGATCGTCTCGCATTTGGCAATGCAGGTAATGTGCGGCCAGTGGGCGAAGGCGTCAGTGAATTGCGGATCGATCATGGTCCCGGATATCGAATCTATTTCCAGCAGCGCGGGAAGACAATTGCACTCTTGCTGTGTGGCGGAGATAAGCGATCGCAAAAACGGGATATTGAAATTGCGAAGCGTCTCGCGATGGAATGGAGGGAAACCGATGCATAAGAAGCTGACAAAATACGATCCTGCCGAAGATCTAACATCGAAGGAAGCAATTGCGATCTTCTTAGCGGAAGCGCTCGAAACCCACGATGCCGCGTATATCGCCCATGCGTTGGGAGTTGCAGCCCGAGCCAAAGGGATGTCAGAAATTGCCGATGAAACGGGTCTCTCTCGGGAACAACTCTACCGTTCATTCAGCGCCAGGGGAAATCCCACTCTCAAAACAACCCTGGCGGTTATACGAGCTCTCGGCGTCAATCTCACGGCAAAGGCTGCCTGACATCTCTCAGTGGCCGGAACAACCACACCAGCAGGAGCGTGAACAAGCACCCGCCCACGGAGAACTTGAGCCAGACGGGCGCGGCGGACGGTGAAAAGAAGCCCTCCAGCGTTCCAGCGATAACGAGCAGTGGAATGATGCCGGCCACCATGCGCGTAGCCTCTGCGCCCGCCAGGGCGATGGAGTCTCGCCAGCGATAGATTCCCGGAAAGGCCACGCCGCGTCCCAGGCGCAGGCCAGCGGCTCCGGAAAGAACGATCGAGGGCAGTTCCAGCGAGCCGTGCGGGGCCACGAAGCTCCACAGGTCGCGCGCCATGCCGTGCTGCTGGCAAGCAGCACCGACGACTCCGAGCAAAAGGCCGTTGAAGAACATCGACCAGATCGTCAACAGGCCGAAGGTAATGCCGCCGGCGAAGGACTGGAAGCAGACGGCGAGATTGTTGGTCATGATGGCGCCGCTCGCCATTGGCGCCACCGCCACAACCGACTCGGTCCACATCTTGTGGTGCTCGATGGTGTCGACCATCCGCGGGCCCAGAAAGGGTCGCATGAACTGCGGCCGCGCCAGCGTGAGCACCGAACCCAACGCCGCGCCGGCAAGAAAAATCATGAGCGACACGAGGATGTAGCGGAGCTGGCGCTGCGCCAGCGCGGGATAATCATCGCGCAGAAAGTAGAAGATTCTGAGGAAGCCTTTCCGCCGGCTCGAATAGATGATATGGTGGGCGCGAGCCAATAACTGGTTGACAAGCTCGGCGTAGGCGCGTGCGGTCGGATCCTGGCGCAGGGTCGACAAATCGCTGGCAGCCTGGCGGTAGAGCAGCGCGGTTTCGCGAAGTTCGGCACGCGAGAGCCGGCGCACACCGCCTTGCACGGCCTGGCTGAGGAGCCAGTTAAGGCGGTCCCAGTAAGGGCGGCGTTTGTCGAGCCACTGATTGGAGAGAATGACGGACATGGAGCCGATTGGAAACCAGCTTAACATCGAGACCCCGGAACTGGTGGCTATCGAGTTGCCTCTGGCCGGCATCGGCAGCCGTTTCATCGCGATCCTGGTTGACTCGCTGATACTGGGCGGGGCGTTTATTCTGCTCGGCATTCTGTTTGTGTTTATAGTTGCGTCCCTCTCCGCCGCCGGTCTGAATTCGGCGACCTGGGGCATCGGCATTCTCATTCTGATCTTCTTCCTGCTGAATTGGGGCTATTTTGCGCTGTTTGAGGCTTTCAATAACGGGCGCACTCCAGGCAAGCGCGTGGCAAAGATTCGCGTCATCCACCAGTCGGGGCGCGGCATCAGTTTTCTCGAAGCGCTGGGCCGCAACCTGGTGCGGTTCGTCGATTACCTGCCCGGCTTTTACGGCGTGGGAATTGTGGTCATTTTTCTGAACAAACGGTCGCAGCGGCTGGGCGACATGGTGGCGGGAACGCTGGTTGTACGCGAGAGTGAAGTCGAGGCGCCCGCGTGGAGCGATAGCGCCTCGCGCACACTGACGGCCGCAGCGCAGGGCGCAAACTCGCCTGTTCCTCTACCGGGTTCCTCGCAGGCGGTTTCGAAGCCTTGGGGTGGTCCACCACATTTGAATCTGATCTTGCCTGCTTCGGCTCTGGCAAAGCTTGCCGGCTCAGACCTGGAAGTGCTGGAAGGATTTTTTCAGCGGCGGCTCGATATGGACCTGACGACACGCGGGCTGCTTGCCGGGCGCATTGCGTCTGCCCTCTGCGCCAAATCGGGTCTCGCAATTCCTCCCGAGGCGAGCGTCGAGACCTTTCTTGAAGCTGTGGCGCATCAGTTCAGAGAGTTGGGGCGGATGCGCTGAATTCTGCAGTAACCGGCCAAAATCAACTGATCCTAAACCTTGAAATCGAGACCCGCATCGCAGAGTGCGGGGAGCGTGGGAAACCAATCCAGCACAACCCCTCCCGCGGACATTACCCCTTGTGCAACTTCAGACATCCTGATGTCACCGAAGGATTGCAGGGGTTTTCAGGGGGTAGCGGAAAATAAGATGGACCCGGAACGGGGATGGGAGATAGGCGGCAGGCGAGACACTGACTGCAAATGCCACAACTTCAGCTTCCGATCTTCCCCTCTGGGGTGACACCGATCAATCCGC
>JBMFHB010000031.1:0-35928 GCA_049977045.1 Occallatibacter sp. | reverse complement strand
GTGCCCCACCCTTTCCGCGCTTTTTGCGGAAAGGATGGGAGAGCACGATGCAAATCATAAGGGCCGGATCAATAAGAAACTGCTGCATCCGATAGATGACAACATCGCGACTGAAGTTGGAGCGGCAAAAATTGATGCACAGTCCCCGGAACCGTTTGTGCCGCGCCCATCGCACTGGCGAGTAACACTAAAGCAGACGCAATCACGATGAATCTCCGGCAGTTTCTGGAATTCATAAGCTTGAACATATCATGCAACGAGTAGCGCAGCCGCAGAGCCAGTGCTGCTAGCAGGCGCCCTTCGGCAGCACTGCACCAACGACCGCGATCCGCTTTGACCGGCGACGCTCACGATACCTCTCTGCACTGACCGAATGGCACGCCGAAGCGTGAAGACTGCTAATTTTGAGGATGTTGCCTGCATTTATCGCGCAGTCTGCCGGAGATCGGAAACTCAAGTTGCCTACGCCATCCCTTCACGCTGTACACTCTTGCTTGCAATCTGAATCAGGACAAATCCCGTACCTGTTCCCGTTCGTGGCCTGCGCCTCGTACCATTTTGCGCCTCGTTCCACCACGCGAGCCGGAAATCGCTTTGTCTGGCCTCGCGCCCAGATGCTGTGTACTCGCAGTTGAGGGAACCATTTCATGAGCGATCAAGCAACACACTCTCTTCCTGAAAACGCCTATCAGCCGTTAAAAGCCGGCGAAACTTACACTCCCATTTTCCAGTCCCATATGCACGCGCCGGAGCTGACCACGCGCGCCATTCTGTGGGGCGTGCTCTTCTGCGTGGTCTTCACCGTCGCCTCGGCCTATTCCGCGCTGAAGGTGGGGCAGGGAATGGAAGCTTCGATTCCCATCTCCATTCTCGCCATCGGCCTGGCGCGCATGTACAAGCGCCGTTCGAGCCTGCTTGAAAATGTCATCCTCACCGGCACAGGCGGGGCGTCGGCCGCGGTGGTCGCGGGCGCGGTCTTTACACTGCCAGCGCTTTACATTCTTCATCTCAGCCCCAATCCTTATCAGACCGTCTTTATCTGTCTCGCCGGCGGGTGTCTCGGCGTGCTGTTCATCATTCCCCTGCGCCGCTTCTTTGTGCGCGAGATGCACGGCCAGTTCCCATTCCCCGAGGCAACGGCGATCACGGAGGTTCTCGTGACCGGCGAACGCGGCGGCTCGCAAGCCAAGCTGCTCTTGCAGGCCACTTCGATTGCCGGCCTCTACGACTTCTTCGTCACCACCTTTCATGTGTGGCGCGAATACCTGAACCTGCAGTTCATACCTATCGTGCGCACGCTCGCCGACAAGGGCCGCATGGTCTTCAGCTTCGACGCCATCGGCTTCATTCTCGGGCTCGGCTACGTGATGGGCCTGCAGAGCGCGATGGTCTTTTGCGCCGGCGGCGTACTCGCCAACTTCGTCCTTGTCCCGCTCATCTGGTTTCTCGGCGGTCACCTGAATATGGCCGTCTATCCCGGCTCAACGCCCGTCTCTTCGATGTCCGCCGCGGAGATTTTCACAAGCTATGTGCGTTACATCGGCGTGGGCGCCATCGCCACGGCTGGAATCTTCGGCGTCCTCAAGTCGATGCACGTGATCGCCGGCTCATTCGGCATCGCGCTGCGCGCCTTTCATCCGCAGGCCGACAACCACGCCGAGCGTACCGACCGCGATCTTTCGATGATGACGATTCTTCTTGGCGTGGTTCTGAGCGCGCTGGCCGTAGCAATCTTCTTTTCCCGCTTTCACGTCTCCTGGACGGTGCTTGGACTGGGCCTCGTGCTCACCCTCCTTTTCTCGTTCTTCTTTGCTTCGGTTGCGGCCAACGCGATCGCCACCACGGCTAACAATCCCGCCTCCGGCATGACGATGCTCACCGTCATCATCGCTGCGGTGGTGCTGCTGCGCTTCGGCCTTTCGGGAACCACGGGCATGTTCTTTGTGATGGCCATCGCCGGCATGGTCTGCACCGCGCTCTGCGTCTCCGGCCAATTCGTCACCGACCTGAAAACCGGCTACTGGCTCGGCAATACGCCGGCCTCGCAGGAAAAGGTGAAGTTTCTTGGCATTCTTGCCGCCGCGGCCGCCGCCGGGCTTACGATCGTTCTCTTGGCCCATACCTTTCAGTTCGGCGAAGCCGCCGTGGGCGATGCGCGCCCCGTGCTTGCCGCGCCGCAAGCCTCCATCATGAAGGCGCTGGTCGTCGGCTTCATGAGCCGCCAACCAGTCACCTGGCTGCTCTTCGGCGTCGGTGCGCTCATCTCGGTGGTTCTCGAAATGCTCGGCAAATCCTCCATGGTCTTTGCGCTCGGCATCTACCTCCCGCTCAGCCTCACCTCGCCGATCCTTGCCGGCGGATTTCTGTCGCACATGGTCCATCGCCGGGCGGAAAAGACCGGCGGCGAAGAAGGCCGCGGAATCCGCGAACGCGGCGTGATTCTAGCTTCGGGACTGATGGCGGGCGGCGCGCTCGGCGGCGTTCTGGGCGCGGCCCTGCGCCTTGTGCCGGGCTTCCGCGAAACCCTCATTCAGACGCCGTTCTATACCAGCGATCCGGTCTCGCAATCCGTCTCCGCGCTGCTCTTCATCGGTCTTTGCATGTACGTCTGGCTCCGCGCTAACAAAAAGGAGAAAATGCAGTCATGAACCAGTTGGATCTCTTCGTCGCCGAGGCCGTCCTCGGCATCGACACACTCTGGGGCGGCGACGTGATGTGCCCCTCCGGCACTGGCCGCTTCATTGCCGATTCGTGGTTCTCCGATGAGCCGCTGCCCGCAGCCTACACCCACTCAACTGCCGCGTTGTTGCGCCAGTCCGGCGGCGTGGGCGGCAAGGATATTGACCGCAGCGCAGTCGAGGCTTACCTGCGCGCCGCCGATCTTCCCGCCGCTATCGCCGGCTTGCGCCGGGAAGCCTCAAATTGCCCCGGACCGCGCCGCGCCTATCTCAGCGGTCTCGCCGGCTCGCTCGATGTCATGTGGGATCTCGCAATGGAGGTTCTCGGCAAGGGCGATCCGGTTCCGTACGAGCGTTCTGTCGTTGCCTCGACCGCCAGGCCGCCCGAACCATCGCGGCCCGAAGCCAAACGCGAGCGCGTTGCCGAGCTGCTCGGCCGCGCCGGTTATTCGCCGGCGCAGCCCGGCGGAATCCTCGCGGCTGTCGACGCGTGGCGCCGCCAGCGTGTCACGCCCATGGCATCGGTTCGCGCGCTCGGCCAGGCGGTCATCGCGCACTTTGACGCGCTCTCCGCCAGGAATCTCGTTCCGCATCTGCCGCCGGAGCTTGCCCAGGTTCCCCGCGCGAACATCGACTTCCTGCCCATCAAGGACGCATGGTTTTCGGGCTCCATGAATTACATTGGCCGCGCCCGCACCGATTCAGGTGCGCCGCTGTACGAGGCCAGTTACGAGATCAACGCCTCGCTCGATATCTCCTACCCCGAGTTCGAGCAGCTTGTGAGCCACGAGGTTGTGCCGGGGCACGTGACCACCTTTGCCTATCTGCAAAATCTCCATGTGCGCGGAAAGGCCGGATTCGAAGCCACCGTCCTCACCATGAACACACGCGCCGCCACGCTCTTTGAGGGCATCGCAAACAATGCGATTCTGATTGCTCACGGCGTCACGGAGGTCGACCAGCTCCCTGACGAAGATTTGCAGATCGGCGTGCTGCTCGCGCTCCTGCAGGACGACGCCAAGAACCAGTCCTCCTACATGACCTGGGGCGAAGGCCGCGAACAGCAGGAGGTGGCCGCCACGCTGCGCCGCGATTTTCTTGTTACCGAAGAACGCGCCAGCAAGCTCTCTGGCGCATGGGGCCGTCATCCGCTCCTTGGCCGCATGTATCTGCCTGCCTATCGCGCCGGCACCGACAAAGTCGCCGGCCTGCGCCGCAGGCATCCAGCAGCCCAGGTGCTGCCCGCGCTCTACGGCTGCAATGGTCTGGTCGACATCGAAACCATCGATCGGATTCTGGGCCAGCCGCTCTAGCCACCCAGCTTCTCCAGATAATCGGCTGGCGCGATCACCGTCACGCCCCGTCTCGCGGCTCGCGGGAAATGTTTGAGGTTGCCTGTGACGAGCCACGCGCCGGACGCGTGGGCGAGAGATAGAAACACTTCATCCCCGGGATCGGAGAGCGGTTCGGGCCACGGCCCGGGATCGGGAAGTCGCACGCTCAACTCTAGCAGGTCTTCGATCCAAAACGGTGGAAAGCCGTGACGCGTAAATTTGGGCCGCCACAGCACGTCGCGGTACTCGGAAACCACCGCTGGACTTGTATACGCCTGAATGTGACCCGAAAGAACCCAGTTCAGCACCAGCCGGTAGGGCACACTGCCTAGCTTCAATCCGGCCGAAACAATCACGTTGGTATCGAGTACGACGGCGCGCATCAGGCAATCTTCTTCTTACGTTCCATATTGCGCTCGGCGCGAGCGGTTCGCGCTTCTCTCGCGCTTCTATCGGCCCGGGCCGCGGCGATCTCCTGCTCGATCTCCTCTTCGGTGATAGGGAAGGCTGCGGCCAATGTCGCCGTATGGCGCAGACTCGCCCGCGCCATTGCCCGCCGCAGATCCGCGTCCTGCGCGGCAATGTCGCCCACCGCCGGAACCAGAAAGTACGCCGGTCCCTTCTGACCGGACAACAGCACCGTCTCCCCGCGCGGCACGGACTTCAGCGCCGCGGCGCCGCGTGTACGAAACTCCCTCAATGAAACCTGCCGCATCGCAAGTCCTCCTCCGCCGATTGTAGCCATTTTGGCTACAATCGGGCAAGATCGCAGGCGCGCATGGGACGGACTCACCAATCTTCCGCTTTCCCGGCCATGCGTTCGTGCGGACGCTTGGCCCGCCGCTCTTCACAGCACGCTTTTGGCAATCGCCGCCAACTGCATGAACGACGTGCCCTCGTAGATGGCGCCGATCTTTGCGTCGCGGTAGAGCTTTTCGACCGGCGAATCCTTCACGAACCCCAAGCCGCCGAGCACTTCCACCGCCAGACTCGCGACGCGCTCCGCCATGCGCGAAGCAAAGTACTTCGCCATCGCTGCCTCCTTGCGAAACTCGCGGTTGCTGTCCCTGAGCCGCGCCGCGTTGTAGACCATCAGCCGCGCCGCCTCAATCTCCGTCGCCATCTCCGCAAGCTGGAACTGCATGGCCTGGAACTCCACAAGCGCCTTGCCAAACTGCTTACGGTCTTTCGCATGTTTCACGGCGTGGCCCCACGCGCCTTCGGCCAGTCCCAGCATCTGCGCGGCAATCCCGATGCGCCCTTCGTTCAGCGTCTCGATCGCGACCTTGTAGCCCTTTCCCACCACGCCCAGCACCTGCGCCGCGGGCACCACACACTCGTCCAGAATCAATTCGCATGTGCTCGACGCGCGAATGCCCAGCTTGTCTTCTTTTCGGCCCACGGTGAATCCCGCCGCGCCCTTTTCCACGAGAAACGCTGTAATCCCCTTGTAGCCCGCGCTCGCATCGACCGTTGCAAACACGATGAACAGTCCGGCCTCGCGCGCGTTGCTGATCCAGAGCTTGCGCCCGGTGAGCACATAGTCGCTGCCACGCATCTCGGCGCGCGTCTCCAGCGCAAAGGCATCGGAGCCTGAACCCGCTTCGCTCAGCGCATAGGCGCCCACAGTGTCCGCCGCCAGCCGCGGCAGATACTTCCGCCTCTGCTCTTCGTTTCCCCAGCGCAGCAGCGCGTTAGTGACCAGCGTGTTGTGCACGTCCACCACGAGCGCCACGGCGGGGTCCACCGCGGAAAGCATCTCCACCGCCAGCGCCGCATCGAAGAACGTTCCCCCGCTGCCGCCGTATTCTTCTGGAATCTCAATCCCCATCAGCCCCAGCGCGAACATCTTCTCAACGAGCGCCGGCTCCATGTGCTGCTCCTCGTCCATGCGCCGTGTGAGCGGCGCCACTTCGTCGCGCGCAAAGGCACGCACCGCATCGGTAAACAGCTTTTCGTCTTCGCTCAACTGCGTCACAGGCACGCCCATTGCTTCAGAACTCACGATCGATTCCTCCTGACGTCCAATTTCCGGCTTCTTCACTCAGAAATTCGTAACAGAAGTAAACTCGACATTATGCCTTTGGTGAACCTAAAGGATGGAGTGGACTAATCCTTATTCTTGGAAAAGACGGACTTTTCGCCAATTAGGGCCATGAATCCAGCCACAAGTAATGGGGTTCCAACGGCGCTGTTATTCTTGGAGACTAGAAGATAGAGGCCGGCGATAATGCCCGAAACAGCAACCAAAATTACAATGAGCGCTTTGCCGGTTTCATGATTGAGTTTCTTTTTTCTAAATTCGTGATCGCGTTCACTCTGTTTATCCCTGAGTTTTAATGTCTCTTTATAGCCCTCAAGTTTACACGTTTCCTCGTGCATCTCAGACTCGGCCACAATCTTAGCAGTCTCTGGGTCAGGACCGGTCGTACTACGGAAGAACCCTGCAATAACTGATACGACATCTCTGGTTTCGGGCGGAAGTTTCTCTAGCGCCTTTGCGGGCAGATATTCCGCTTCAGTATTCTCCTGCTGCTCAGCGACAGCAGTTGCGGCGGCTTTTGGTACGACAGGACTATCGCTCATTTGCGTCGAGTACGAAACCGATTGCGACCCATGATCTTAAAGACCTTAGCCATAAAGTCTGCATAGACAGACGCCACTGGCACCTCACGGATAGTGAAGGTCGTGTGCTGATCGTCGGCAGGCTCGATACGGTAGAAATTGGCGGGATCATTCTTGCGAAACTCCTTCGCCTTTCTCACCGCTTCATCTAGCGTTAAAGCGTGCTGACCCGCCTCATCAAAACTAAAGCGTTCATATTCAGTAGCTTCAAGCACTGGCATTTGAATTCCTCTTTGGGATTGCCATCATACCAGATTCCACCCTTATGGCAACAGCCCCATAGTGTTAGACACAAATATGTTACCACCGGTCGCTCATTTTCCATTAATTTTTAACCTTCGCTTGAGTGCGGCTTGCGAAGTCAAAGAACCTGCGGTTGTTCTTTCAGAATCCGTGATTAATTTCCGTGACGTCACTCCCATATCACAAACATCATCATACAAAATGATATGCTGCGATCTTGAATGGTCCCTTGAGCGAACCATAGAGGCACGCAGCTTCTTATGCAAATCACAGATCACGTCTTTCTCGTTACCGGCGCCGCATCGGGCCTGGGCGCGGCCACGGCGCGGCTTCTCGCGGCTGAAGGCGGCTCGGTCGTCATCGCCGACCGCGACAGCGCGGCTGGCGAACGGCTCGCCGCCGAGCTCGGCAGCACCGCCCGCTTCTCGCTCACCGATGTCACCAGCGAACACGATGCCCAGGCCGCCGTCGATCTCGCGCTCTCGGCCTTCGGTCATCTGCACGGGCTGGTGAACTGCGCCGGCATCGCGCCTTCCGAGAAGGTTGTTGGCCGTGGAGGTCCGCATCGCCTTGAAACCTTCGCCCGGACCATCAACATCAACCTCATCGGCACGTTCAACATGATCCGCCTTGCCGCGGCGGTCATCGCCAAAGAGGAACCCAACGCGGACGGCGAGCGCGGCGTCATCGTCAACACCGCATCGATTGCCGCCTTCGACGGCCAGATCGGCCAGGCAGCCTACGCAGCCTCAAAGGGCGGCGTGGCCGCGCTCACTCTGCCGATCGCGCGCGAGCTGGCCCGCTCTGGCATTCGTGTCGCCGCCATCGCGCCCGGCATCTTCGCCACGCCCATGATGGCGGCCTTCCCGCAGGAGGTGCAGGACGCGCTCGCCAAAAGCGTGCCGTTTCCGCCGCGCCTCGGCCGCCCCGGCGAGTTCGCCGCTCTTGTCCGCCACATCATCCAGAACTCCATGCTCAACGGCGAAACCATCCGTCTCGACGGCGCCCTGCGCATGGCGCCCCGCTGATTCATCATTTTCCGGAGAAAAACTATGCCTGCTCTTGACCCCATCGTGATCGCCGGCGCCGCACGCACGGCGATCGGCGCCTTCCAGGGCGACTTCAAGGATCTCGCCGCCCCCGCGCTCGGCACAGCCGCCATTCGCGCCGCGCTTGAGCGCGCCTCCATTCCCGCCGCGGACATCGACGAAGTTCTCTTCGGCTGCGTGCTTCCGGCTGGCCAGGGCCAGGCGCCCGCGCGCCAGGCTGCCATCGGCGCGGGCATTCCCGTTTCCGCGGGAGCCACCACCGTCAACAAGATGTGCGGCTCCGGCATGAAAGCCGTCATGCTCGCCCACGATCTTCTCCTCGCCGGCAGCGCGCAAATCGCCGTCGCCGGCGGCATGGAGAGTATGACGAACGCGCCCTACCTCCTCGACCGCGCCCGCGCAGGCTACCGCATGGGCCACGGCCGCGTTCTTGACCACATGTTTCTCGATGGCCTCGAAGACGCCTACGACAAGGGCCGCCTGATGGGCACCTTCGCCGAAGATTGCGCGCAGAGCTACGCCTTCACGCGCCAGGAGCAGGACGCCTACGCCCTGGCTTCGCTCACCCGCGCGCAGAAGGCTACGGCAGACGGCAGCTTTGCCGCCGAGATTGTTCCTGTCACCGTGAAAGCCGGCAAGACCGAGCGCCAGGTGGCGCAGGATGAGCTGCCGCAGAAGGCCGCGCCGGAAAAAATCCCGCTCCTCAAGCCCGCGTTTCGCGAAGGTGGAACAGTGACGGCGGCCAATTCGAGCGCCATCTCCGACGGAGCCGCCGCACTGGTTCTGCTTCGGCGTTCCGAAGCGGAGTTCCGCGGCCTCAAGCCGCTGGCCACCATTGTGGCGCACGCAAGCTACGCCGACCGGCCTGCGCTGTTTCCTACCGCGCCTATCGGTGCACTGCGCGCGCTCGCCGAACGCAGCGGCTGGTCCTTCGCCGATGTCGATCTGTTCGAGATCAACGAAGCCTTCGCCGTCGTCGCCATGGCGGCCATGCGCGATCTCGGCCTGCCGCAGGAAAAAGTGAATGTGCATGGCGGCGCCTGCGCGCTGGGCCATCCCATCGGCGCCTCCGGGGGGCGCATTCTCGTTACGCTGCTTGCCGCGCTGGAAAAGTACAACCTCCGCCGCGGCATGGCCGCGCTCTGCATCGGCGGCGGCGAAGCCACGGCCATGGCTGTCGAACGCATCGGATAGGCAGGATCGCAGCATTGCCGGCCCGCCTAAAACGGGAGTGCCCCGTGCAAGCTTTACCTGAGCGGGAGAATGCAAACGCCCATCGCGAGACGTTCCCGCTTTCCCGCCCCAGCCACAAAAGAGGCGGTGGGATTGGGGCGCCTGCATCGTGAGAGATGCAATCTATGCGCCCGCCATCGCCGCGTGCGCCAGTCCGGATCCGGCCGCGGGTTCCGTCTCGTTCTCCGCCGCCGGCGCGACCGGCACGTGCGCCAACGCCCACGCCGAGCGATCCTTGAGCAGGCGGGCTACAAGAGCCGTATGCATGGCGTGGCCGGCACGCATCGCCACTACGTGACCCTCGAGACGGCGGCCGGCGAGGGCCAGGTCGCCGACCAGATCCAGCACCTTGTGCCGCACGTACTCATCGGGAAAACGCAGCGGGCCATTCTCCGGGCCGTTTTTGCCCAGCACGATCGCGTTCTCCGGGCTTGCGCCGCGGATCAGTCCCATGTCGCGCAACTTGCTTTCGTCGGCCTTGTAGCCAAACGTGCGCGCAGGCGCAATCTCGGCGCCATACATCTCCGCCGCGAGATCCACGCAGGTTTTTTGCTGCCCGATGGGTGCGGGAAAGTCGATGGTGTACTCGATGCGGTAACCCGAACCAGGATAGACGCCGATGAACTTATCTCCCTCGTGCACCTCGACGGGCTGCAGAATGCGCAACACTTCGCGCCGGCGCCGCTGCTCGCGAATTCCCGCGCGGTGAATCGCCTCGACGTACGGTAGCGCGCTGCCATCGAGAATGGGCAGTTCCAGGTTGTCGAGCTCCACAATCACGTTGTCGATACCCATGCCGATGAGAGACGAGAGCAGATGTTCGGTGGTC
Organism: Occallatibacter sp.; assembly: GCA_049977045.1. Lineage (GTDB taxonomy): Bacteria > Acidobacteriota > Terriglobia > Terriglobales > Acidobacteriaceae > Telmatobacter. The sequence continues at coordinate 25,937 of JBMFHB010000031.1, read as the reverse complement.
GAGATCAGTACGCCCTGGCGCATCAGGCTCGTGGCGTAGCTCACCTTGGCCACGTTGCGCCCCGTGGCCGCAATCTCGAAGTTGTCCAGATCGGTGCGGCGGAAGACGATCCCCGATCCGGCCGGGGCGGGCAGCAGGCGCATCGCCACGGGAGCGCCAGAGTGCAGCCCCACGCCCGAAAATTCGAGCGGCGCAGCGATCGTCTGTTCCATGTGCGCCAGATGAGCCAACTACAATCTCCCGCGTGCGGCAAAAGCTGTCCGCTGTTCAGATTAGACCGAATGAGGGAAAACTGTCCTGTGGCATTTTTGCCACACTGTGCGTCAAAATTGGGCCGCTTTGCCTTCCGCTCAACCCACGATTTCCAGCAATTTTGAGGCGTAGCGGGCGATCTCGGCATCGATGGTCACCAGCGTCAATCCCTCCGCAGCGGCTTGCGCGATGAGGATTCTGTCGAAGGGATCCTTATGAAGCGGCGGCAGCGCATAGACCCCGGCGACATGCTGCGGTTGCAAACTGAGAGGTACAGCCGCCAGTTGCTCCAACGCATCGAACCACCAGGCGCGCGGGTCGCCCACGTCGAGCGTTCCCTTCATGCTCTTCAGCATGACTTCCCAATAAGAAATCACGCTCATGTGGTTGGGTCCGGCAAGGATGGCTTTTCTCGCTGTCGCCGTCAACGCTTCGGGATCGGCAAGAGCCAGAAGGATCGAGCAGGTGTCGAGCAGGAAGCCCTCGCTGCCCGGAGCACGCCTCACAGATCGCCTTCCAGAAATCGCTCAGGATCGACAGGCGCATTCCAGCCCGGCAGCAGGCGAATACGATCCTTCATTGCGCCTAGCCGCGCCTTGCGGCGATTCTTCGGCGGTGGGGCGATCTGCGCCACCGGACGGCCGTGACGCGTGATGACGATCTGCTCGCCACGCTCTGCCGCGCGGATCAGTTCTGTCAGCCGATTTCTCGCCACTCCTGTGCTGTATTCCATCCCTTAAATTTTAGCCAAAATATTTGGCGAAAACAAGCTACAATCTTAGAAAGGTCCGCACATGCCTTCCGATCCTGGAGATTCCATTCCCATGCGCGCCCTCGTCGCCGGCGCGCGCCGCAAGGAGCGTTCTCTCCTCGAACTCACCCGCAAACTCGTTGCGGTGGAATCGCCCTCGGACGCGAAATCCGCCGTCGACGCTTGCGTGACGTTGGCCGCCGCGCACTTCAAGCAACTCGGCGGCCGCATCAAGCTCCACCGTCAGGCAGGGCACGGCAATATCCTCGAAGCCCGCTTCGGGCCGCGATCTGTGCAGCCGCCGGGCGCGGCCAAGCCCATCCTGCTGCTCGGTCATCTCGATACTGTCTGGCCCGTGGGCACGATTGCTTCAATGCCCTGCCGCCTGCGCGACGGCCGATTGTGGGGCCCCGGCACGCTCGACATGAAGACCGGCGTGGCCATGGCTGCGACCGCGCTTGAACTGCTCCATGAAGCCGAAATGCTGCGCCGCGAAATCGTCCTCCTGCTCGTGAGCGACGAAGAGATCGGCAGCCCGGTCTCGCGGCCCATCACAGAGGCGCTGGCGCGCGAATGCGCGGCGGTTTTCGTACTCGAGCCCGCGCAGGGCCTCGCCTACAAAACCGCGCGCAAAGGCACCGGCGACTGGCGCATCAACGTGAAGGGCGTTGCGGCTCACGCCGGCGTGGACTTCGAGAGAGGCGCGAACGCGCTGCGCGAGCTGGCGCGCGCCATTGAGACCGTCAGCCGCTGGACGGATCTCAAGCGCGGTCTCACGGTGAGCGTGGGCGTGGCCGCCGCGGGTAGCAGGAGCAACGTGGTTCCCGCCGAAGCCTGGGCGGAGGTGGATGTGCGCATCCTGCGCCGCGCCGACGGCCCGCGCATCGCGCGCAAGTTTGCCGCGCTCCGGCCCGCCGATCCACGCTGCACCCTGACCGCAACGGGCGGCATCAACCGCCCGCCCATGGAGCGCAGCCGCGGCGGCCTGCGCCTCTTTCGCAAGGCGCAGGCGCTCGCCAGCGAGATCGGCTTTGCGCTCGACGAAGCCTTGAGCGGCGGCGGGTCGGATGGCAACTTCACCGCGGCTCTCGGCATTCCCACGCTCGACGGCATGGGCGCAGTGGGCGAAGGAGCGCACGCACGTCACGAATCCATCTTCGTTGAACACCTCGCGCTCCGCACCGCGCTTCTGGCCGGCATGTTGATGACATAAGCGCGGGGATAGAAGCGGCATCCTGCCTGGCGCACTGACCAGCGATGAGAGATTGACGGGAATCTCGATCAGCGACCGACGCGAATGAGAGAGAACGTTGGCATCCCTCCCTCGTTATCTTTCATTTTGAGGAAATAGAACTCGCGCGGCGACAAGCTGACCGGCAGCGCCCCAAAACCAGTGTCGTCGAGAAAGGATTGCTCCAACGCCCCATCGTTCTGCGAGTAGACGGAAATCAGGAATCTCTTCAATTGTCCTATGTAGTCGCTTGCTTTCTGCCCGGCCCCGAGAATCGCCTCGTCGAGATAAATATTGCTATGAGAAACGAAGAGGCCAAGCGGCATTGTGTTCGCGCCCTTTTCTGCCTGCGGTTGCGCAAGCTTGATCTCTGTGTATTGGCCTTCAGGCCTAATTCGAAACAGGCTCCTCCCCGACGACGGATTGAAAACATAGACGGCGTTGTCTTCACTACTCGCCATTTCAATAAAGCTGGCCGAGCGAGCAAATGCAATGCGCACCGATGACTGAGGAGCTGAAGTGCCGGGCCGATGCTGCTCTTGTTTAGGCGGAGATTTCGCGGCCTCGACCCCTCCCACGCCCGGCAACGCAATGGTGCGCACCTTCTTTCCCTGATAGTCGAACAGGCTTACCAAGATCCCATGTTCATCGTATCCGGCCACCAAAAATCCCTGTCCAGAACTGAATGCAGCGGCGTGAGTTGGAGTGAAATCCGCGTTCGTGTCCAGCCAGATCAGGTCGCGAAAATCACCGTCCTGATCAAAGCGAAGGAGACCAGCCTGCGTCGTACCAGGGTTTGGATTCCAAACCACGGGAGCGATCACTCCACCGCGCGGATCCCCGGACAAATCGACTACAAACAAATCCTTCGGATTCATCGCACCGCTTGAAGGAACAAGGCTGACATCCAATGCGGTATGGGACGTTCCGTCAAAACCAACTGTGGCAAATTTCCCAGGTGCCGTCTGCACGTAGAAAAATTCTCGCCCATCCGAAGTTCCTCCAGGATATACGCGCAGGTAGGGAGTCTGGATCAGATTCGATGGCATCGGCGTTTCATCGAGAATACGCAGGGGAACCGGCGCGGATCCGTCCTGTCCAAAACAGGCTCCGGCTGCGAGCAAACCGAGCGCGACGGCAAAGATGCACCTAGCCCGCATGAGCCACAGCCTCCCGCCCCGCCGTCAGCGCCCAAATAATCGAACCGTTGCACCCGACAAAAAACATGGGTCGGGATGAAAATGCCTCATTTTTATGAGCATCCACATAGGCCTTCGCGTTAGCGTCCTGCGCACACCCAGGAAGCAAAACGCATCCACATGGAAAGGGGGCTGGCGAGAGAGCGGAAGTTGGCAGCTTTGGGTCAATCACGACAAAGCCGCTGCAAATAGACGTAGTACTGCACGGGATTGTGTCAAAGGCAGCTAGCCCATATTGGCACTGAGCCCTTAACGGGACTCCGCTGACAAGAAGCAGCGGGAATATCAGCAGCAAGCAATTCCACAAGATGCTTTTCTGTTTCACACTGCACCTCCAGTCATCGATCTGGGTGGGCGCCATGGCATTCCCTTCACGGGCATGGTCGGTGCTAACAAGGTGTCCTGCGCGGCACTTACGCAGGGAACCATCGCTCAAGCCACTTGAGTTCGACGCTCAACCGAAGGGGAGGGACTAGCACCCATAGCGAATCATGTTACCCCCCCTGAGCGACAAGTCAAGGAAAACATTGAAACGCTGTCACGAGAACAACCGGGTTTGCAGCGTCCGCTACTCTGAAGCTCCGCGTTCGCCGCGGAAAAGGGTGGGAAAGCGGAGAAGCGCGCCGGATCTATCCGGTGGGCAACCCCGGCGTGGCTGCAATCAACTGTTGCGTGTAGGCCTCGCGGGGATGCGCGCAAAGCTCCTCGGCCCCGCCTGTCTCGACAAGCCGCCCGCGCTCCATCACGGCAATGCGCGTACTCAGGTAGCGCACCAGTGGCATGGCGTGCGAAATAAAGAGGTACGTCAATCCGTAGTCGCGCTGCAAACCGCGCAGCAGGTTCACAGTCTGCGCGCCCACGCTTACATCCAGTGCCGATACGGGCTCGTCCAACACCAGCAGCCGCGGCCTGAGCGCGAGCGCGCGCGCGATGTTGATGCGCTGCCGCTGTCCGCCGGAAAACTCGTGCGGATAGCGCCGGAGCGCCGACTCGTCCAGACCGACCTCCCGCAGAAGTTCCACAACCCTTGCCCGCCGCGCCGCGCGTCCAGCCGCAACTCCAATCTCGCGCCGGTGAATCACCAGCGGCTCGCCCACGATTTCGAGGACCGTCATGCGCGGATTCAGCGCGCCATAGGGATCCTGAAACACAGGCTGCATCTGGCGCCGCAGCCGCCGCATCTCGGGCTCCCGAGCCTGCGTCACATCGACGCCAGCCACGCGAATGGCGCCTGCGCTCGGCTTGGTCAGCCCCAGGATCATCCGCGCCAGTGTCGTCTTGCCCGATCCCGACTCGCCCACCAGTCCCAGCGTCTCGCCGGCTTCGATGGTGAGCGACACGTTGTGAACCACGGTCTGCTCGGAAGAGCGGAGTCCCGCGCGGCGCGGATAGGATTTTGAAACCGAAACCACCTCGACGAGAGGCATGATTCGATGCTACACGCCGGGCGCTGACCTGCCGGCTTGCTGCTTCTTCACAGCTTCGGGTGCAGCTTCTCGAAGCCCGTCGTCCGCTGGTAAGCGCGCGCCAACGCGGCCACCTTCGCGTCCTGATAGAGGCCGCCAAGAAACGTCAGCGAGACGGGCGTTCCCGGTCCGCCGATATTGTCATGATCGCCGTCGTCGACGAGCGGCGGCGGGGGCGCGTCGGCTCCGCGCAGGCCGTTGGGCACAATCACTGCCGGATTTCCGGTGAGATTGGTCGCCGTCAACTGCGTATCGCTCGTCGGCGTCACGATCACGTCCACCTTGTCGAAGAGCGCGGCCATCTGCCGCACGGCCAGCGTGCGCGCGCGGTTGGCCTGGATGTACTCGACGGCTGGGTAGAAGCGGGCGATGCGAAAATCGTTTGGCCAGTCCTCCGGTCCCTGTTCGGTGAGCAGCTGATCGCGGCCTGTCATCGTCAGCTCGTCGAAGGCCGCGGCCGCCTCGGCCGTCAGCAGCGGCGTCATCGCGCCCCACGGCAGCCTGGGCAGTTCGACGGGAATGAGATGGACGCCCATCGCGTCCAGTTTCTTGAGCGCGGCCAGATCGTAGCGCCGATCGTACTCGCGTCGCGCCTGATCGGCCAGCAACTGGGTGTTCGACGCTTCGCGTTTCTCCTTTTGGTCGGGCGTTTCGCCTGGGGAAGACTCTTTGAGCTTGAGCGGCGGCAGAGGATCGAACTCGCTTTTCAGGTAGCCTACGCGCAGCGATCGCCAATCGAGCGCCGGGTTCCAGTCAAACTCCACGGCCGCTGCCGAAATGTCTTTGCCGTCCGGTCCGGCGATTGCCTTGAGGACCAGCGCGCAATCGTCCACCGAGCGGCAGATCGGCCCCAGCTTATCCATGGTCCAACTCAGAGCCATCGCGCCCGTGCGGGGAACGAGGCCAAAGCTCGGCCGCAGCCCCGAGCAGCCGCAGCGCGTCGAAGGCGATGAGATCGACCCCAGCGTCTCCGAGCCGATCGCAAAGCCCACGCACCCGGCCGCCACCGCGCTCGCCGGACCCGCCGACGAACCGCTCGAACCCTGCGCCGGGTTCCACGGATTGCGCGTGCGCCCGCCAAACCACTTGTCGCCCATGGCCAGTGCGCCCAGCGTCAGCTTGGCCACCAGCACCGCGCCGGCCGCGTCCAGTCGCTGGACCACCGTCGCGTCCTCATCGATCACCTGATGCTCAAAGCCTCCCGCGCCCCATGTCGTCGGGTAGCCCTTCACCGCCAGCAGATCTTTCGCGCCCCAGGGAATCCCATGCAGCGGCCCGCGATAATGCCCCGCGGCAATCTCCTCATCGGCCTTCTTCGCCTGTGCAATGGCGCGCTCTTCGGTAAGCGTGATGACGAAGTGCAGTTTGGGATCGTAGCGTTTCAGGCGGGCGAGGTACATCTGCGTCAGCGCCAGCGAGGTGATCTTGCGATGCCACAATAAATTGCTGAGCTGATCGATCGTGGCGAATGCCAGATCCTCGATGTGGGCAGGTGCGTCGGGGATCGTAACGATCCCGCTGTCCATCAAGCCTGAGTCGCCGGGCGCGGAGCATTTCTTCGGACTGCAATTCGATGCAAGCGGCCTCGCTGCCTTCTCCGGATGAAACACATACGCCGGCGGCACATCGTTGGTGAGCTTCAGCGCGCGCATCTCGGCATACGCCTCGCGCTGGCCATTCAATCCGTCCAGCATCATCTGCTTCTGTGCGGCGGTAAACGGCCCCACCCCCGCAAGCTCCGCCGCCTGGTCGATCATCTCCCCGGTGATCTTCGCGAGCGCAGGCGGCTTTGCGCCGGCTACCCCCTCCTGCGCCTGCGCGGCCAGCGTGTACAAGATCCCCGGCAGCAGGGGCGAGGCAATCCCCGCCCGCGTGCATGCGTTCAAAAAAGCTCTTCGATCAAAGGTCATGCGCAAATTCCCTTCCCGCTTATTTCGCCGCCTCGGCCAGCATCGCTTCAGCGCGGTGCAGCGCGTCGCGGCGCTTCTGCTTTTCGCTGGCCACATCGGCCGGGGCCATCGTTGCCCCGCCGATCCGCCGCGACTTATCGTTCAACCATTGCTCAAAGACTTGATCGAGCGCGGTCAGGTCGGCCTGCGCCTGCACAACGTCCTTGTTCAGGTGGACCAGCTCGCTGTCGATCGTTCCAGGGAAATAGCTGAGCCGGTCGCCGCTCTGCATGGCGTCAACAAGCGCCAGCGATGGACCGGCAACGGGGCCGGTCTGCTGCATGGCGTCGTAGGCTCCGCGCAGCAGCGTCATCTTGCCGGCGAACCCATCGATCTCGCTGCGCCGCGCCGTCGAGTCCTTCGCGCGCCGCACTTCGACAATCACCCTGGCCGATGTGTTCCCGGCCGGCACGGGAATCACGGTTGTCAGCGTATTTCCCTCGAACCTCCAGCCACCGCCCTCGCCGGGCTTGGCGAATGCAATCGCTTTGCCGTTTACCTTCACCGCAGCCGGCGGCCAGTCGGCGGGCAGGCGCAGTTCGTAGCCGCGCGTCTTCATCATGCCGGGATAGCTGCCTTCCACCGGGCCGATCTCGACGCGCAGCGTGTCATCCTTCTGCATGGCGTTGATCGGCGTGCGTGCGAAGACGCCGCGCTGGTAATCGATTGAGACGCCCGAATCCTCATAGACCGAGTAACTCGAACTCTCACCCGGCTTGAGCGGCCACACGTTCACAATCAGTGGATCGACCGGCTTTGCGCCGGTGTGCAGCATCGGCGGCTGCATGGGCACGATCGCGCCGGCCTTCACGTATACGGGAATCTGGCTGATGGTAAAACTCCGCTCCGCCGTCACCGGCCCGGTGAAGTGCTTGCCCGTGGGCCACTCGATCCAGTCGCCCTTCGGCAGCCAGACCTGCTCCGTCGCAAGGCCCGTGACCTTGCCGGCAGGCGCTGTTACGGGGTTCACAATCAACTGGTCGCCAAAGGTGTACTCGTTCTTGCTCGTGTAGGCGGCGGAGTCCTCCGGCCAGTTGTAGTAAAGCGGCCGCAGGAATGCGACGCCGGTGTCATAGGTGCGGCGCGCTTCAGTGTAGAGATACGGCTGCATCGCCTCGCGCAACTGGAAGGCCGAGCGCAGCACGGAAGAGTACGGTTCGGGATAAGCCCAGATGCGCCGCTCGGCGTCGGGGTTTTTCGTCGTATGCGTGCGCAGGATCGGCGAGAAGGCGCCAAACTGCACCCACCGCGTGAAGAGCTCGGGATCGACTGCGCCGGGCATGTGCCCGCCGATGTCGTGGCTCCAGTAGGCGTAACCCACGTTCGCCGCCGTCGCGGTAAACCACGGCTGAAAGGCCAGCGAATCCCACACCGAGATCGTATCGCCTGAAAATCCGATCTGATAGCGGTGGTTGCCAAGCCCGCCCCAGCGATGGAAGAGCAGCGGACGCTTGCCTTCGCGCTGCTGATCCGTGAAGTGCAGGTAGTTGAGCCACCAGGTTGTGCTCAGTTCCGGAAGCTTGGTCATCAGGGGCTGCTGTTGCCAGTCCAGCCACCAGAAGTCGATGCCCTGCTTCTCCAGCGGATGCAGCACGAGGTTGAAGTAGTTCGTCGCCCATTTCTTATTTGTGGGGTCGAAAGGAACGTATTTCTTCGTCGCCGGATCGATACCCATAGCGCGCGCCATCGCCGGGTACGCCGCTTCCCATGGCTCAATGCCCGATGCCGGGTGCAGATTCAGCGTGGCCTTCAAGTCCTCCTCGTGCAGGCGCTTGAGAAATGCATCGGGATCGGGAAAGAGCACTTTGTTCCACGTGTAGCCGGTCCAGCCCAGCCCGTAGCCCGATTGGTCCTTCTCGCCCATCGCCTTCAGTTGTTCGTGGCTGATGTGCCAGTCCATGTCGATCACCAGCACATCGAGCGGAGTGTCATTCTCGCGGAAGCCCTTCACCAGCTCGTTCAGCTCCTGATCGCTGTACGCCCAATAGCGCGACCACCACACGCCGAAGGCGAAGCGCGGCGGCAGCGGAATCCGCCCCGCGACGCGGACAAAGTCGCCGAGAGCCTGCTTGTAGTCGTGGCCGTAAGCGAAGAAGTACCAGTCGGTGTACTGGCCCGGCGCCTCGCTGGCCGGCCGCGCCATGGCCCATGGCCACGGGCTTTTCTCGCCGCCAAGAAAACGGAAGTCGGTGGAGTCGAAGAGCGAGCGCGTGGAGTCATCCACCAGCACCCAACCGGCGCGCGACACCAGCCCCTGTCCGATGGGCTGCTGTGTCTTGCTGCCGCGCGCCCCGTCCAGCGTGCGCGTGGTGCCGAGCAGATCTTCGGGATTGGCGTCGCCGGGATGCCAGACAACCGGCTTACCATCCACATCCTTGATCGCGATGGAGAGATTGTCGGCGGTAAATTGGCCGTCTCCGGATGGTTTGTAGGAAAGGATGAGCGCGCCGGTCGTAATGGTGAGACTCTTACTGGGCCCCTTCGATTCATGATCCGATGCAAACTTCGGTACCGGCAGCCGCCGGTTGATGAACACCAGCGAAGCGTGATCCTCAAACTTGCCCGTGGCCGACCACTCCATGCGGATCAGTTGCGGCGTGAGCACCGTAAACCGTGCATTACCCAACGTCACCACAGCCTTCGCATCGGCCACCGGATTGTCCGGCATTGCCATCTGGCTGGCCGCCGGCCGCTCAGCCGCAGGCTTGGCCGCTGCGGTTTTCGAACTCGTCTGCGCTGCCAACCCGAATCCTGCCGCCAGCAGCACACTGACGGTCGAAGACACAAAAAAATTCCGCATGACCCTCCCCCCACTTTTACTCAATACGCAAGCCTACCACTGAGCGGCGAAGCTCAAAAGACTTCGCTTTCGCGGCCGGTCTGGCTGCGTTAAGGCCACTTGCTCCGCCTGTTCCCTTTCTGGACCAGAATCCCCGGGGTTGCGTTTGCCGCTCTTTCGGCTGCCACGTTAGTATGGATTCACTGGTCGCAGGAGTACGTGAGGTTAACGCTAGGCACTTGCAGCGTACGGCTTTATACGTTTGATCGTCAGACCGGGCGGACTGAACTCTACAATGAAAATCCACGAATATCAAGCAAAAGCAATCCTCTCAAAGTATGGCGTGCCCATTCCCAAGGGCGAGATGGCCAGCACCCTCGAAGAAGCCAACGACGTGGCGCGCAAGCTGTTTGCCGAAGGCGCGTCCGGCGTGGTGGTGAAAGCGCAGATTCACGCCGGGGGCCGCGGCAAAGGCGGCGGCGTGAAGGTGGCCAAAACGCGCGAACAGGCTGAGGAGCACGCAAAACACATCCTCGGCATGACGCTGGTGACGCACCAGACCGGCCCGCAGGGGCAAAAGGTGCAGCGGCTGCTCATCGAGGAGACCGCGGCCATCGAGCGGGAGCTTTATCTGGGCATCGTGCTCGATCGCGCCGTGGGCAAGCTCGTCTTTATGGCCTCGCAGGCCGGCGGCATGGAGATCGAAGAGGTCGCGGCGAAGGATCCGAACGCAATCTATAAGGAGATCATCGATCCGGCGGTGGGATTCGGCTCCTGGCAGGCGCGGAAGCTGGCCTTTGCGCTGGGATTGAAGCCGGCGCAGATCAACCAGGCCGTCGCGTTCTTCCAGAACCTCTACAAGGCCTACGTCGAAACCGATGCTTCGCTGGTGGAGATCAATCCATTCATCACGACCACCGACGGCAAGCTCTTCGCGCTCGACGCCAAAATCAACTTCGACGACAATGCGCTCTTCCGCCATGCCGACATCAAGGCGCTGCGCGATATCGCCGAGGAGGCTCCGCTCGAGGTGGAAGCCAGCAAGTACGCGCTCAACTACATCAAGCTCGACGGCTCAATCGCCTGCATGGTCAACGGCGCGGGCCTGGCCATGGCGACAATGGACATCATCAAGTACGCGGGCGGCTCGCCGGCGAACTTCCTCGACGTGGGCGGCGGCGCGACGCAGGAACAAATCGAGCACGCCTTCGAGATTCTGCTCTCGGATGCGCTCGTGAGGGCGATCTTTATCAATATCTTCGGCGGCATTCTGCGCGTGGACCGGCTGGCGACCGGCGTCGTGGCGGCAGCCACGAAACTCAACGTCAAGGTGCCGATCGTGCTGCGGCTCGAAGGCACAAATGTCGAAGAGGGCCGCAAGATTCTCAAAGATTCGGGACTGAATTTCCAGGTAGGCGCAACGATGAAAGAAGCAGCTGAGATGGTGGTGAAGGCGGCTTCCTCCACTAGCAGCTAGCTGCTAGCTTCTAGCTGCTAGCAGGAAGCAGACTAGCGGAGGGATGTGGCTTGTCACAGGATTTCCAGGATTTGACAGTTTGGCAGAGAGCGATGGAGTTGACCGAAGCTATTTACACCCTGACAAAGACGTTCCCAAGAGATGAAGTTTACGGATTGTCGTCCCAGCTTCGGCGAGCCAGCGTTTCAATCGCAAGCAATATCGCCGAGGGCCGTGCAAGGGCCACGGACCGTGATTTCAGACAGTTTCTCAATATTGCGCTTGGGTCAACTTACGAAGTTCAAACGCAGCTTTTGCTCGCCAAGCGACTGAAGATTGGCGATGATGCAACGCAAAGGAAGGCGGAATCCCTTTGTATCGAGACCTCCAAGATGCTTGGAGCATTTCTTCAGTCTTTAAAAAGCTAGTAGCTAGAAGCTAGCAGCTAGGAGCTATTTTCATGGCAGTTTTAGTCGATAAGAATACACGTCTGATCGTTCAGGGAATTACCGGCAAGGAAGGCACCTTCCACGCCATGGGTTGCGCCGAATACGGAACCAAGGTGGTCGGCGGCGTGACGCCGGGCAAGGGCGGCACAACTCACGAAGGCTGGCCGGTCTTCAACACCGTGGCCGATGCCGTGAGAGAGACTGGCGCCAACGCGACTATGATCTTTGTGCCGCCGCCATTCGCAGCCGACGCCATTCTCGAAGCAGAGGACGCAGGAATCCCGTTGATTGTGTGCATCACCGAAGGGATTCCCACGCTTGACATGGTGAAGGTGTGGGCAAAGCTGAAGACCTCGAAGTCGCGGCTCATCGGCCCCAACTGCCCCGGCGTGATTTCACCGGGCAAGGCCAAGATCGGCATCATGCCCGGTCACATCCACAAGGAGGGCTCGATCGGCATCGTATCCCGTTCTGGCACGCTGACCTACGAGGCGGTGCACCAGTTGACGCAGCGCGGCATCGGGCAGTCCACCGCCATCGGCATTGGCGGCGATCCGATCATTGGCACCACGCACATCGATGCGCTGCGCCTGCTCAACGACGATCCCGAGACTGAAGCGATCGTCATGATCGGCGAAATCGGCGGCTCGGCCGAGGAAACCGCGGCGGAGTTTGTGAAGCAGAACGTCAAGAAGCCGGTCGTGGGTTTCATCGCCGGACAAACCGCGCCTCCGGGACGCCGCATGGGCCATGCCGGCGCCATCATCAGCGGTGGCCAGGGCACGGCAGCCGAAAAGATGAAGGCCATGGAAGCAGCTGGAATTCACGTGGTCGTGTCGCCCGCCGAGATTGGCGGCATGTTGGCCAAGGTGGTTGGCAAGGCTTGAGAACGACTCTCAGCCTCCCTTGATTCTGCGCGGGCCGCTGAGCACGCATCGACCCGTTCTTTCCGCAAAAGCGCGGAAGGAATGGGGTTGCGCGGCCGAAACTCTCCGCCAGGCGGGTTACTTGACCAGACCGGCGCGGTGGATGCGCTCCACCGGTTTCGCGTAGCGGCCCACAAGCGCATTCCAGCGAACGATTGCGATGTCTTCCAACATGCGCATGCCGTCTTTGAGGTAGCTGATGCGCGTGCGCTCGTCGTGCGCCCAACTGACGGGAACCTCGTCAATGCGGTAGCCGCGCTTCCGGGCGATAAAGAGAATCTCGGGATCGAAGCCCCAGCGCTCGATGGTCTGGAGCTGAAAGACGGTTTGCGCGGCGGCGCGAGTGAAGGCTTTGAATCCGCACTGCGTGTCGGCGTAGGGAAGACCCATGACGAAGCGGGTGACCGCGTTGAAGCAGCGGCCGAAAAACTGCCGGTAAAACGGCTGGCGAATGGTTTGCCGCGCGCGCTCAAGCCAACGGGAGCCGATGGCAATATCGGCGCCGGCGGCGATGGCGGCAAAAAGCCCCTCGGCCTCCTCGATGGGAGCGGAAAGATCGGCGTCGGTGAACAGCACCACTTCGCCGAAGGCGTGGAGAATGCCGTTGCGCACGCTGTAACCCTTGCCCCGATTGCCGGGATTTTGCAGCAGACGGACCTCAAGATGATCCTGAGCAAAGGCGCGGACCAGATCGGCGGTCGCATCGCGGGAACCGTCGTCGACCACGACGACCTCGGCGTTCCACCCGCGCTCTCGGATGCAGGCGACGACTGACTGGAGAGCGTGGCCGATGCGCGCGGCTTCGTTGTAGGCCGGAATCACGATGCTGTAAGTCGGATAAGACATAGGCCGCGGACTCGCCCATGGCGCGGCCCGCCGCTCTGAAACTGCGGCTGGTGGTCGAGGGGTGGTCTCTGGGACATGATAGCGCACGTACAGGAGCGATGGTGACCCAGATCAACATTCGCTTCAAATTGCTGATGCGCAAAGGATAAAATCGTACGAGGGGCTTGCTTTTTCGCGTGCGGCCCGGCAAAATCCGTTTATGCTGAGTGGGGAGGTTAAGGCGATATGACAAAGGCGGACCTGGTTGAGAAGGTGACAGCCCTGGGCGATCTGACCCGGCGCGACGGCGAAGTGATCGTGGAAACGATCTTCAACTCGGTGATTGGCGCCCTGCAAAGCGGCGACAAAATCGAGATCCGCGGCTTCGGATCGTTTCGTATTCGCCAACGCAACCCCCGCATTGGCCGCAACCCCAAGACCGGCGCGCGTGTGGAAGTACCCGCCAAAAAAGTTCCTTACTTCAAGCCGTCGAAGGAGTTGCGCGACCTGGTGAATCCGGACGAGGCGACGGCGTAGAAGTGTGGGCATCCTCTGCTCATGTCCTGCAGGGGATCTGGCCCGTTGAGCTTTGTGCTGAATACGCTCGACGCGGCAAGGCATGTTGTGCTGGGCGAGAACGACGCCGCAATCGAAGAACTGCGCAATGCCAATGAGACGCGGTGTCCCTGGTTCTTCCAGATACTGGCCGACCCACGGCTGAAACGCATCGAGAATCTTCCCGAGTTCGTGGCGCTCAAATCTGCCTGGGCAGCGATGGAAGCCGAGGCCAGAGATCCTGCGTAAAGCGCATCAGCCTTGGTTGCGACGGAGATCTCCGCAGCCCCACCCTGGCGATTGAGGCATCGCGAGGGTGGAGCGCATATCAATCGCGGCATGGACTATTGACCAAAGAGCGCGAGGCTGATCCCATCGCCCATGGCTTTGTATCCCGCGTCGCTCGGGTGCAGGTGGTCGCCCGAATCGTACGCCGGATTGAATTGATTGGGATTCTGCGGGTCGCGCGTAATCTTGTCGAAGTCGACGACGCCGTCAAATGTGCCGCTGGTGCGGATCCAGTCGTTCACGGCTTCGCGCACCTGCTCACCCTTGTCAGAGTAGTAGCCTGCGCCGCCATATGGCGTGAGCGTAGCGCCGAAGATCTTCAGCCCGTGCTGGTGCGCCTGATCGGCAATCTGCTTGAGGCCCCACTCCAACTGCGACGCCGTAATCGCGTCCCACGGAACCTGCACGTGAGCCAAACGGCCGATATCGTTGATGCTCTCAAGAACGATGACGTAGCGAACTCCGCTCTGGGCCAGCACGTCGCGGTCGACACGCGAGATCGCGCTCGGGCCGGCGCCTTCATTGAGGACACGGTTGCCGCCGATGCCTTCGTTGAGCACGGAAACGTGGGCAAAATTCGGATCCGCACTGAGGCGGGCGGCAAGCACATCGGGCCAGCGGCGATTGGCGTTGCGCGTGGAGTGTGCCCCGTCGGTGATCGAATCACCGAGGGTAACGACGGCGCGGGATTGGGGCGTAGCAGCGACATCGACGCCGTCGAAGAAGTACCACGAGGAGATCCGCTTGGCCTGAGGCAGCTCGGCGGCAGCGGGCGCATGGCCGTCGGCGACGTAGTTGTCCTGGTCGGCGAAGGCGTGGTAAGTCTCGGCGCGCATGATCTGCGGCGGCAGATAGAAGCTGACCGCAAGATCGGTGAGCGGAGCAACGCTGAGCGCGACAGGATCGGAAAAGACGGCGCCGCCGGGAGGAATGTTGACCGATGCTGCCCCGCCAAAAGTGACGGCATGGTCGCTGCCGGGCTGTATTGCTCCGCCGCCGGCGCCAAGCGCCACGTGCGCGTCTTCTACGGTGAGCGGATCGGTGCCGAACTCGTTGGTGAAGCGCAGACGAACCTGCTCGCCGCCCGCGGAGATGTGGACGATCTCGCGCATCGTCACGCTGGAAAACAGCCGGTAAGAGAGGCCTTCAGCCTGCATGGGCGATGCCGCCCAGGTACCCACCCATTGCGGCGCGGACTGGGCAAGGGAAAAGGAAACTGCCGTGAAAAAAACGGCAGCCAACGAAGTGATTCGCAAGTGATGCTTCGACATGTGCTCTCCTCGATGATTTCTTTTGTGCATCCCTGACTGTGGCAGGCAAGGCCGACAAGACAATTTTGCCTATCGAGCCGCGCGCCGTGGCATAGCCTTCGGCCGGTTGGCTTCCATGGCGTGGCGCAAAAGAAGGTTTGCTCTGGTCTGGTAGCCGCGTCCGTAGCCCTTGAGCCAATCGATAATGTCCTCGTCCAACCGGATTGTAATCGAGCGCTTCGCCGGCCGGTAAAAACGGCCCACCTCCGCTCCGGTCCAGTCAACCACCTCGGGCATCTCTGAAAAGTCAATCGTAGCGTCGGTTTTGGCGGCGATAGCGGCGATATCCCGCTTCCGCCCAGCTTCGTGCCTCTTCATAAGTCCCCCTCTCGCGCCGTGATGCGGCGCGAGAGGAAATAAGACGAATGATTTCATCCTCATCCTGCCGGCGCCACGTAAAAACTACAAATAGAACGACACCCGAAGCTATTTCTCCGAGCGCGTTATACCGCTCCTCCGCGTCGTCGTGAGAGAAATCCTTGCGCGAGAGGATCCACGGATCTTCAAAGATGAGCGCGGCGGTCTCAAAGCGAACGCCGTGTTTTTCTGAGATTCTCGCGATTCTTAGCCGGATCCCAATCGAAGCGGCTCGTTGATTCGTTCATTGCCAGCCTAGCCGTTGTACATACAAATGTCAATATTCTTTCGAGCTGTTTGCAGAAAACTCATCATGCCGCTTGCCGGTTTTGAAAAGGCGCGGCTATTGGCCTGCCCTGAGCGAAGGCGAAGTGTGTCAACGTAGTTCCATATCGGCGCCCAGCGGCGTGTTCTCGCTCGAGTCGCCGACACGAAGAACGAATTTGCCGGGATCAATCGTCCACTTGTGCGCCGCCTCGCTCCAGTAGCTGAAGGCGCGCGCATCGAGCGTGAGCGTTACGTGCCGAGTTTCGCCGGGAGCCAGGCTAACCTTTTCAAAGCCCTTCAATTCGCGCTCGGGGCGGTCAACGCGCGCCGATGGATCGGAGACGTAAAGTTGTGCGACCTCGGCCCCGGCCACCGCGCCCGTATTCGTCACGTCGAAGCTGACCGAGACCGTGGAACCGGAGGCCGCGCTGGCCGGCGCCTGCAGGTTCGAGAACTTGAAGGTGGTGTAACTCAGTCCGTAGCCGAACGGATAGAGCGGATGCTTGCCCGTCGTCGTCCAGTAACGGTAACCCACCATCAGCTTGTCGCCGTACTTGATGTGCTCGATGGTGTAGTCGAGCGGCTTGCCGTTGGGGCCTGGCGTGTGCAGCGTGGTCGAGTCTTTGGGATCGCCGTAATACCACTTTGCCGAGGGATTGTCGTCCCAACTGCGGTCGAAGGTGACGGGGAGCCTGCCTTCGGGATCGTGCTTGCCAAAGAGAATCCGCGCCACGGCTCTGCCACCCTCCTGGCCGGGATAGTAGAGATGGAGCAGCGCGGGAACCTTGTCGAGCCAGCGGCTCACGTCCATGCCACCGCCGCCTGTAAGCAGCACGATGGTGTGGGGATTCGCCGCAGCCACCTGCTCGACCAGAGCGTCCTGCCCGGCCGGCAGCGTGAAGGTGCGGTCATGACCCTCGCCTTCAGTCTTGGCATCGAAGCCCACGGCGACAATCGCTACGTCAGCCTGCGCCACGGCGTTCTTTTGGGCATCATCGTCCGGCATGAACGGGCTATAGAAGACGTGCGCGCTGGGGCCGAGCAGGTTGGCGATTCCGGTGAGGATACTGACCGGCTCGAAGGCCTGCGCGTGCGACGAGCCGCCGCCACCAGTGACTGCCGGGTAGGCGTCGGGGCCGATCACGGCGATGTTTTTAACCTTCGCCGGATCGAGTGGCAGAAGCTTGCCTTCGTTCTTGAGCAGCGTAATGCTTTCGAGAGCTTCCTGGAGCGCGAGCGGACGATCCGCAACGGAGTAGGTGGAGTCGGCGGGATCGAATTGTGGGCGTGCGGTGAAGCCGTAGCGCAGCTCCGTTCGCAGCAGGCGCAGTACGTGGTCGTCGATGGTGGACTCTTTCACCAGGCCCGCCTGGACGGCGGGCAGCAGATTCCGTGCATTCATGAACTTGGGGCTGGGCATCTCCAGATCCAGGCCGTTGTTGCAGGCGGCGACGGCGTCGTAGGTCGCGTCCCAGTCCGACATGAGAACGCCATTGAAGCCCCACTCACCCTTGAGCACCTTCAGATTGAGGAATTCGTTTTGCGTGGCGTGGACGCCATTGACGAGGTTGTAGGAGTTCATGACCGCATCGACGTGCGCCTTTGTGACAGCGGCTTCAAACGAAGGCAGGTAGATCTCGCGCATGGTCCGCTCGTCCGCGTCGGAGCTTCCGTTATGGCGGTTGTACTCCTGGTCGTTGAGGGCATAGTGCTTGACCGTGGCGACGACGCCCTCCGACTGCACTCCCTCAATGAACGGCACAACAAGCACGGAGTTGAGGTAAGGATCCTCCGAGAGATACTCGAAATTACGGCCATTCAGCGGCGAGCGGGCGATGTTGACGCCGGGGCCCAGCAGAAAATTGACGCTGCGGGCTCGTGCATCGCGGCCGAGAGCCTCGCCAACCTTGCGGGCAAGCTCCGGATCCCAGCTCGCCGCCAGAGATGCGCCGGATGCGTAGGCGGTGGTCGGGCCCCACGTGCGCACCCCCACCGATGCATCGGACATCTTGAACCGCGGCAGATCGATGGCTGGCATGGGCCGCGTGTACATGCCGTCAACGCCGCCTAGCAGCTCGATCTTCTGCTCCAGTGTGAGCTTGGAGAGCATGGCGTGAGCCTGGGCTTCAATGGCGGGCGAGTCGGGTACAGGCGCCTGGGCTCGCACCTCCACGCAAGACATTGAAATGAAAACAAATACCACGGCAAAGACTACGTAGAGTGAGAGCAGATGGCGATTTTTCATAACGTGCCCAAGGTAGCGCATTCGACCGTGGGATGTATAGAGTGTATCTCTGGGGTATGTCCTTTCGAATGGCTTACAACGCTGCTCCTGTGCCCGATAGATATCCATAGCTCCAGAAAATACCCTAAGCGACACAGCCAAATGATCCTCCGTACGTGACCTGCCTGGTTCTTTTGGGCGTTGTACCCATCCAGAAAAGGGCCATTCTCTTGCAAAATCAATGTCTTGGATGCTGTGATCTGAATCACATGCGGGGGTGAATGGGGTCACTGCCCCCCGTACCTTAGAGGCGCACACTCAAAACTCAATACGTGTATTTCGATGTCGGCTTTGGGCGGGAGACAGCTATGGGCTTTGAAAATGGCTTAAAGACCATCGTGGTCGCGACGGATCTGCGGGGCCAGGCTGAGGCAGCCCTTGAGTACGCTCGCAAGCTGGCGGCCTACTACGGCGCGCGGATTGTGCTGGCGCACGGGCTTGACCCCATGGAGTATGCCGCTGTCAACACGGTTCCTGGCAGTGTACTGAGCCGCATGACCGAAGAGGCCCGCAAGGTGTTGGATCAGTTGGCCGGCGACCTGTTGCGCGAGAGGATTCACAGCCATTCCGAGGTGCGGCAGGGCACGATCGTCGAGATGCTGGTGGACGTCGCCCGGCAGTACAAGGCCGGGTTGATCCTGATCGGGACCAAAGGAATGGAAGGCGCCGGACCCGTGGTGGTCGGGGCCATCGCCGAGCGGTTGGTGCGGTTGGTGCCGTGCCCGGTCATGGCGGTGGCGGCAGACTGGAACGCGGGCGCGTGCCGACCCTCGCCGGGCGGCCCGGTGCTGCTGGCAATTGAGCGGAACGAGGCAACTGCAGAAGCAACCGCCACTGCGGCATCGCTGGCCAAAACATTCAATCGGCCGCTGCTGGTACTGCACGTCCGATCCGCTGCCGAAAAGGCCGCTGGCCTGGATCCCTGCAACCTCATGAATACCGAGGGAATCCACTTCGACGAAACGATTCAGACGCGCTGCCTGGTCAAGGACGGCGATCCGGCAGAGGCTGTGGCCGAAGCCATTGAGGAGAATCACCCCTGCGTTCTTGTTGCCGGGGTGAAACGCACCAGTGGAACACCGGGGCCTCACGGTACCGCGTTTGCCCTGCTTTCTGCATCGCGCGTTCCCGTGCTTTGCGTTCCACCAGAGGCGGCGAGCTCCGGCGCAGAGCCCGAAATTGCGTTTACCGCAGAGGTTTTGTAGCGCCCGCGGCGCCCGGCCAGGATTGTCGTATAGAAAATGAGCGGAACAGGAGAGACCGCGCCATTTTGTCCGATCGACAGCGATCGCAATCGCGAGAGAAACGGAGTTCATGTATGAACCACGCGAGACCGCGTGGGCGCTCAGGCTCTTCACGAGCGAGCGGGAATCGCTCGATACAAACCAACAGAACAGGCCTGCAGACAGCAAGAAGCTTGAGAGCCCGGCATACGGCAAACACAATGGTTGGCAAGTCATTGGAAGAGCGAGTTGAACGTCTGGCCGCAGCGGCGGCGCATCCGCTGGCAGAACTGCTCGACTGCCCGAAGGAGGCCGGAGAGTTGCTGAGCAGCGCCTCACGGTGCATCGATGTCGACGCCGGGCAGACAGTGTTTCAGCAAAATGGAAGCTGCAATGGCCTGTATGTCCTGATTTCAGGCGATTTTGTCCGCAAGGCTGAACGCTTCCAGATGCGCGTGACGCTGGGATCGGTGCGGCCCGGGGATCTGGTGGAACTGGCCGCGGCGCTGGGCGAAGGCACCCACTCCTACACTCTGTCCGCAGTCACGGCGGGATCGGTTCTGATGCTGCCCATCGAGGCCTTGCATCATGCCTTCGAGAAACATCCGCCGCTGCGCATGAGGCTGCTTGAGGAGTTGGCGCGCGAAGTCTCGCGTGCTTACATCACCTGCTGCATGACGCGCGTGACACCGGCGCGGCGGCACACCAGCGGATCGGCCCAGGCATAGGCAGGGGTAACCCGGTCAGGAATTTCGAAGATTCCCGACCTCGATTTAGGGCGAGCGAAAAGAAGCGCGTGCTGGATGTGATTTGCGCTATACTCTATTTAACGTTTGGTCCCCAAGCGCTACAGGTATGGCCTCAATCCATTCCCATCACCCTCCGGAAGATTGCTTGAATTGTGAGCATCGGCATTTGCGGATGTTCTGCAATTTGACCCCGGAGGCCCTCACGGACTTCGACCAGATCGGCATCATGATGAGCCACGCCCGCGGAGCGAAGCTGTTTTCCGAAGGGGATCCGGCGCGTAACGTCTTTATTATCTGCTTCGGACAGGTAAAGATCTCGTCGACCTCGCGCGATGGCAAAACCATGATCCTGAAGATCGCCGGACCGGGAGACGTGATGGGATTGAGCGCGGTGCTGGCCAATGTACCGCACGAAGTGTCAGCCGAAGCCATCGAGCCCTGCCAGGTGAAGACGGTGCGCAAGCAGGAGTTCGTCGAGTTCCTCGGCAGGCATGGCATTGCCTCGATGCACGCGGCGCAATCCCTCTCAGGCGAGTACATGACGGTCTTTCACGACGCCAAGCGGCTGGCGCTTTCCGGCTCGGCGGCAGGAAGGCTGGCGCGTCTGCTGCTCGATTGGGGACGCGCGGCTGCCAACGGGAAACCCGAGATGCGCTTTACCATGGCGCTGACCCACGAGGAGGTTGCCAACATGGCGGGCACCTCGCGCGAGACCGTCACCCGGCTCCTCAACCAGTTCCGCCGCGACCAGTGGATCACCATTAAGGGCACCAGCCTGACCATCGTCAAGCCCGAGCAACTGGAAAAGCTGACGGCGTAGGCGCCGATTTCCCGGGCCTTTGCGCCTCCCGACAGTACTCCATGGAAACGCGTGTGAATGTCCATGGATTCGTCTATCAACAAACTAAGCGCGCCTCCGACGCGCGCCACCAATAGGCCAGTGCGGCCATCTCAAATTTGAGATATACTGATCTGCGGAATGGCAAGTCGAAGTTCTCAATGAAGTAGTGCGCGCCGAAATTGCGGCTTTGCCTGAGGATATGCAGGCTCGTCTGGTGAGGCTCAGCCAGCGCATCCGTCAGAGGGGCTTGGAATGTATGAGAGAGCCCCATGTCAAATATCTGGAGAACAAGCTTTGGGAGATGCGCCTGATAGGACGCGATGGAATTGCCCGGGCGCTGTACGTTACTGCGTTAGGCAGGAGGGTAATCATCGTTCGCGTGTTTGTAAAGAAGACACAGAAGACGCCCCGTACCGAGATTCGTCTTGCACTTCAGCGAGCCAAGGAGGTTATATGACGATTCCCTTCGAAGAAATCGAAGCGCAGTTGCTTGCCAATCCCAAGGTGAAGGCCGAGTACGATGCCCTCGCACCTGAGTTTGAAATCTCGGCTGAATTGATCAAGGCGCGGCTCCGCGCAGGGCTGTCGCAGGCAGAACTTGCGGCGCGCATGGGCACTAGCCAGTCCGCAATCGCTCGACTTGAGAGTGGCCAAACACTGCCCAGCACCAAAACATTGCTGCGTTTCGCCAAGGCTACGGAATCAAGGGTTCAGGTGCGCCTGTCGGCCGCATAGAGCGCGGTTTTGAACTGTATGTGCTTACACCCCGCAGTCGAGACGGCAGCAGATGTTCTCTTTCTTGGCGTTCGAGAGTTCTTCAATGCCAGGCGGTGAATTTGGGAGAACTCCAAGACAAGATTGACGCTTTCAATCGCGCAGTAAGAGAAGCACATTCCGAAATGATTGCGTCGCTCTTATCTGCAAGTCGCCAATCCCGCCGTGTTTGATAGTTTGAGGACATGCGTAAAACTGCTCCACCACCCAACGAAACTTCTCTCAACCTCGAATCCCTCGCCGCCGACGTGGTATCTCTGGCCCTGAAGGCAGGCGCGTCGGACGCCGAGGCTGTGGCGCGCGAAGGCGACGAGTTCAGCGTCAATGTGCGTATGGGTCAGGTGGAAACGCTCAAAGAGTCCGGCTCGCGCGGGCTGGGCCTGCGCGTCTTCCTTGGGCTGCGCTCGGGTTCTGCCTCGACCAGCGATCTCACGGCGGACGGAATTCGGCAGCTTGTGGATGGCGCTCTGGCGCTTGCCCGCGTCGCGGAAGAAGATCCCTTCGCCGGTTTGCCGGAGCCGGGCGAGTTTGGCGAGGCCGCGACCCGCATGACGGGCGACGATCTGCACCTTTACTTCGACGACGTGTACTCGCTCACCGGCGCGGAGCGCATCGAGTGGGCGAGGCGGGCTGAAGCCGCGGCGCTCGCCGCCGACCCGCGCATCGCGAACTCCGACGGCGGTAGTTTTGACGCCGCGACCGGACGCAAAGCTCTCGCCAACTCGCGTGGCTTTGTGGGTGGTTATCGCACCAGCTACGTCGGTGTAGCCGCGGCGCCGCTCGCCAAAGACGCCGACGGCAAGATGCAGCGCGACGGCTGGTGGTCAGGCGCGCGGCGTCTTGCACTTCTCGAATCTCCCGAAGCGGTCGGCGCCGAAGCCGCGCGGCGCGCCTTGCGGCGGCTGGGCGCGCGGCGCATCCCCACACAGCGCGTCCCCATCGTCTTTGCGCCAGAGACCGCGCGAACCCTCATCGGTTCCGTCTTCGAGGCAGCTTCCGGCGACGCTATCTGGCGCGGCGCCTCGTTTCTTGCCGGCAAGCTAGGCGAGACCATCGCCGCATCCGCCCTCACGATCGTGGACGACAACACCTTGCTTCTGCCCACCGGCGCAGGCGGCTTCGGCAGCTCGCCGTTTGACGGTGAAGGGCTGCCCTCGCAGCGCACCGTGGTCGTCGAGAACGGCGTGCTGCGCAGCTATCTGCTGAACACTTACACCGCGCGCAAGCTGGGGCTCAAATCCACGCACAACGCCGCACGGGGGCTGGCCGGCGCACCGGGTGTGGGTTGCGGAAATCTCTTCCTCGATCCCGGCAAATCCTCGCCCGACGCGATCATCGGCGAGATCAAGACTGGGCTTTACGTAACGGGCCTGATGGGATTCGGCACCAACCTGGTCACGGGCGACTATTCGCGCGGCGCCACCGGCCTCTGGATCGAGAACGGCCAGTTCACGCACGCCGTCGAAGAGGTAACGATCGCCGGAAACCTGGCCGAGATGCTGCGCAACGTGACGGCCATCGGCAACGACCTCGAATTTCGCACTTCGGTCGCTTCGCCCACGCTGCGCATCGACGGCATGACCATCGCGGGAGAGTGACCGCGGTAAGTGCTCAAACGTCGCCATTTGCCGAATTTCTTCCGCGACAGGCGCATACTGATCTGAGGCTCGCGCGGTGGCCCTCCCAACGCCGCGCATCCGAAATCCCATTTTCGACCGAAGCGCAAGATCGCTCTCATCTGTTCGGGTAAAACAACAAAAATCAGGAGGTGAAGATCATGCCCAAGAAGCTGGCCATCACCATTGCTGGCGCGGTCTCGCTGGGTACTTATGAGTCGGGAGTTGCCTTTGAGGTTCTCGACGCCGTCTCCCAACACAATCAATGGGCCGAGGCAAACCGGCTCCCCGAGGAGCGGATTGAGATCGATGTCCTCACCGGCGCCTCGGCCGGCGGCATGACTTCGGCGATGCTCGCCCAGCGGCTGCTCTTCGACGGGCCGTCGATGAGCCTACCCTACGACAACCCGCTCTACAACGCCTGGGTGCGGGATGTGGACATTAGCGGCCTTCTGGCCCTTCAGCCGGGCGAGAACCCAACGCACTCCCTGTTTTCCTCCGATTTTGTGACTGCAATCTCGAAGGCCTGCCTCACCAGCCGCTACGCGACTCTCCCTCCGCCGATGGCTCAACCTCATCCCGCGCTGCCCGCCGACGGCCGTGTTCAGCTTGGGCTCGCGCTCTCGAACCTGAACGGAGTGGACTACGCGCGCAACACCCTGAGCGGCGGCGCATTTACCTATACCGCGCACGAGGACCAGTTCGTGCGGGCGATTGACCGCGCGGCCGACGACCGCGCCGGGTTCTGGGAGGCAGTGCGCGCCACAGCCGTTGCCTGCGGCGCGTTTCCCGTTGCCTTTCGGGTGCAGGATCTGCCGCGCAACATCGCAGACTACACAAGTCCCAATCTCGTGCGCTCGCTCTGGGGCGGCGCGCCCAGCCGCTACTTCGCCTATACCGATGGCGGCCTGTTCCAGAACCAGCCGTTGGGCATGGCGAAGAACCTGGTGGAGAACCAGCCCGGCGGCCGCCTGAACGCCGACCAGCGCGGCTATCTCTTCATCGCGCCCCGGCCCAAGTCCTCAAGCAATCTTCCGTTCACAACCGACGCAAAGGCTGACCCGGCGAAGGCGTTTGGCAGCGCCAATGCAGATTACAAAGCCGTGGTTGAACGCCTTGCAGGAGCGGTGATCGGCCAATCGGAGTTTCAGGACTGGATAACCGCCGAAGACGTGAACGACCGGCTACGCCTGCTCGACCGAAGAGCCGACGAGTTGCAGGCGCTGTTCCTGAACGGCGCATTGACCCCAGCCGAGACAAGCCCGGTCTCCGAGTCTCTGCTTGAGTCGTTCTTCGGAGTGCTGGGCGAGATGCCGCGGCGCGCTCTCGAAAATCTGCAGGCGGCGCGCGATCAGTTGCGTGCGCAGTACCAGACGGAGTACTCCGCGTTCGGCGCGGATACCGCAGCCGCCGGCGCCTGGCTGGACGCGGTGCTGGTTCTGGAACTCGCGGCCGACCTTCACGAAAAAGAGGAGATGCTGATCTACGACTTTGTCGCCGACACGGCGCGCCTGGCGAGCAATGGCCTCGACGCCTTCGAAGGCTTTTTCGATATCTCCTACCGCAAGCACGACTACGACTACGGGCGCAGCGTGGCGCAAACGCAGCTTGCGAAATACCGGGCACAACCGGGAAGCGTCTTCGCCAACCTGCATTGGACGCCCAGGCCGATCGATCCCATCGATCCCGGTCTGGACCATTTCAGCATGTCAAAGGTCAACCGGGCCAAACGGCAGCAGGTCTCGAAGCAGATTCACAATGCGGCCGATTCCTTGCTCGCGGAGATGGGCCTGAACCTCATCGTGCGCAAGGCCCTGATGTTCTGCTTTGTCCGGGGAAAGATCGAGAAGCTGCTTGCGCTCAACTGATCTGGCCCCCAAAGAAATCTCATGCGGCGTCAGAGCAATCACATGAACGGAATGGACCAGCTTCGGCAACGGTTTTGAAAGGGCACGACTTGAGAGGCTTACGAAGAACCGCGAGCGTCTGATCGAGGGCGCGATAAGCCAGCGGCTGCTGGAAGAAGTGCTTTTCCAGGCGCGGCTGTACAAAAAGCCGCGCCCGACAAGGCTGTTCCCGCTTACCTTGGGCATACGTTGATCGAGAACCGCAACGGCCTGGTGGTGGCCGCCGAGGCCACGGAGGCCGGCAACGCGGCGGAGCGCAACGCGGCCGTGCGCATGCTCGACCGTGCGGTGAAAGCGAAAGAGGATCGGCTGGCCGGCGAAGCGATGACGCTGGGCGACGACACGCTCTATCGGGAGGAAAAGTTCATCGAGGATTTGCGCCAGCGCAGCATCGCGCCGCATGTCAGCGAGTACACGCAGCCGGGCAACAACTTGGCCAAGAACAGCCTGACGGAAGCCGAGCGGGGTGACGAGCGGCGCTCG
>JBMFHB010000030.1:0-36649 GCA_049977045.1 Occallatibacter sp. | reverse complement strand
TTCCTCCAACAATTGCTCTGTCTACCCCAGCCCAAGTCCCTGGACTTGATCCCGGCACATGGCCGCTAAACAAATACGCCGGATTTTACCGTTTGCGTGAAGCCATCTTTGCCAAAAACCTTGCCGCAGGAGCGAAGCTGAAGGCGTCCAATGTCCGTGGGCAGAGTCTTGTTTTCCGCCCCGCGAATCTTCTCGACGGCAATCCCGATACTTACTGGGCGACCGACGATGCAGTTCACGCGCCGGAATTGATCGTTGATTTCGGCCAGAACATCCGATGCAACGTCTTCCGGTTGCGCGAGGCCATCCAGCTTGGACAGCGGATCGGCGCTTTTGCTGTGGACGCGTGGCAGCAGGGCGCATGGGCGCAAGTCGCTGGGGCGACCAGCATCGGTTCATGCCGTCTGATTCGACTGCCCGCCGTGATCGAAACCCCACGGCTCAGGCTGCGCATCACCAGTTCGCCCGTGTGTATTGCTCTGGCTGATTTCGGCGTTTTTCTCGATGCATAGCCCAGTCCGGCTTCTCTGATTCGGCGCGCTGGCGGGCGCGGCAGCTCGCCTGATCGCTGCATGGCTGCGCCGCCATTTTCCGCCTTGCCACCGATTTCCCGCAACTTCCGCACGATTGCCGCCGAAGCAGAAGGGGTTGCCAAGGCATGCAGAACCAATGGCGTTAGCCATGAAATACCACATAGCGATACTGGATGAGCGATTTTTGATCAAAGTGATAATTTCTATGGATATTTCGATCAATTTTAAGTTAATGTGTATCATGGTTTGATGAGGGCTGCGGCACTGATTCCAAATTCGTGTCGCGAGATTTGAGTTTTCTGAATACTGCATTTGGAGGAAAAAATCATGGGTTTGAGAAACATTGGGAGATTCTTGCGGATCGCTTGCCCAGTGATGATTCTGCTCGCATCCTGGACGATTGGCCGCGGTGCCTTTGCCCAGAATGCTCAGGGCACCATCGTTGGTCACGTCGCAGATCCGTCAGGGGCGGCGGTGGCTGGCGCAAAGGTCACTGTCACCAACAAAGACACAAACGTCGCACAGACGCTGATTACAAATGCATCAGGCGACTATGTCGCGGTCGCACTCAACCCAGGAAACTACGCGGTTGCAGTGGATGCGCCGGGGTTTAAGAGTTCTGTTTCCGGCAAGCTGCTTCTGGAAGTGCAGCAGACATTGCGCCAGAACTTTACGTTGGCGATGGGATCGGCTTCGACCACCGTGGAAGTGAATGCGGACACCCAGATGCTGCACACCGATGACACCACGCAAGGTCAGGTGATTCACGCGGACATGATCCAGGCGCTGCCGCTCAACGGCGGTGACTTTACGAACCTGATGCTGACCAATGCTGGCACCAACCTCGTGGTCGGCGGCTCGGGCAGGGACTGGAGCTACCACGGCATCAACACCGCCTATACCGAAGTGAGTTCGATCGGCGCCCAGGCGCAGTCCACGAGCTATAGCATCGACGGCGTCTTCGATTACGATTTCAATTTCAGCGTACCGACCAATATCCCGAACGACCTGGCGATTCAGGAGTTCAAGATGATGAGCGGCACCTATTCCGCGCAGTATGGCGTAGGCGTCACTTCGGTCAACGTGGCCATCAAGTCGGGCACGAGCAGTCTGCACGGCGCGGCGTATGAGCGTGCGGAAGGGCAATGGCTCCAGGTTGACAGCTCCTACCAGGCGGCGATCAATAAAGCCACTGGAAGCACGACGCCTCTCAACCCGCCGTTCCATCAGAATCAGTTTGGTGGAACCCTTGGCGGTCCGCTGTATGTTCCCCACGTCTACGACGGCCGCAAGCAGACCTTCTGGTTCATCAGCTACGACATTGCCGGATTCGGTCAGACCAACCAGGTCAGCACGGATTTCGTGCCTACCGCGGCGGAACTCGGCGGCGACTTCAGTAGCTATCCGTTCCCCATCTACGACCCGCAAACAACCGTTGCGAACCCGAACTATAACTCAAGCCTTCCGGTCGGCCCCTCGAACTCGCCGATTCTCCGCACTCAGTTCCCCGGCAACAAGATTCCAACAAGCCGCATCGATCCCGTCGCGGCCAAGCTGTCGGCCTACTTTGATTCGCCGAACATCACAACCTGCGATGAAGCGCAGCATCTTTTGACGGGCTGCTACAACTACGCGGCCAACACTCAAACCACCAGGAAACAGGGAATCGGCACGGCGCGCATCGATCAGTACTTCGGCCCCAAGGATCACGCCTACTTCACTGTCAACCTGTCAAACATGTCGCAGACGAACACCAGCATCCGCTTCGGTCAGAGCGGCTCTGTGTATATCCGGCCCAAGCTGTTCGGCGCTACGTGGGCTCATACTGTGAACGCCAACATCCTGAACCAGGCGACGCTTGGCTACTCGCGCGACAAGTACGTGAACGGACAGAGCACGGCATATGGTCCCGATATATCAGCCAATGCGGGCCTGGCAAACACCAACCCCAACCCCGTAACCTACGATGCGCCACAGATCAACGTGTTCAACTACCAGGGCTTTGGCGGTGGTGCGCCATTGACTTACGGCGACAATATCTACCAGGGCGTCGACAACGTTACATGGGTGATCAAGCGCCATACACTGAACTTTGGCATTGATTTCCGCCGCGAGCAGGTGGTTGAGTTCGACAACTTTGGTGGAACAGGACAGCTCAACTTCAACGGTGAGTTTACCGCGTCGCTACCCAGCGTTGCCGGGCAGGGAACTTCATCCAACGGAGCGTATAGCTCGACCGCTCCCTATCAAGGTAACGCTCTGGCCGATATGCTGCTTGGTCAGACAGCCAGCGCCGCGGGCCCGCCTCCGATCGCCTCGGACGACTATATGCTTTGGGGCAGCAACTGGAACCTGTACTTCCAGGACGATTACCGCGCCACCGATCACTTGACGCTCAATATGGGCCTGCGCTGGGAGCGCCCGGCAAACTTCCACACCCGCAACGGAGACGGCTATACCTTCAATTTGAACAACGGCGGACAGTTTGTGTGGGCCAACTGCTCCTTTGTGCAGCCGATTCTCCAAGCGGGAGGCAATCCGAACTTCCTCCAGTGCGGAGCGCCGAATACACTGGTGCCGATCGACAAGAAGGACTTCGCTCCACGCATCGGCTTCTCGTATAACCCGGCCATGGCTCCCAAACTGGTGATCCGCGGAGGCTTTGGCATCTTCTATGGTCTCTATAGCCGCTATTACGATGGCTCACAGTACGATCTGAATTCGCTGTATAACGAAACCACCCCTCCGATCCCATCGCCCACTGGCCAGGAAACGCACTCAACCGCAGTGGTCCAGAACCTCTGGTCCTCGCCGGTGAATGCGGACAGCCTCTTCGTGACTCCAGGCTGGGAGTTCCCGTTCAACCAGGTAAACTGGCCAACCAACCATACTCCTTACGACGAGCAGTGGACGCTGGATACGCAGTACGCTCTGACGCCTACCCTGATGCTCGACATCGGCTACTCGGGCGTGCATGGACTGCGCCAGCCGAGCCAGGACATTCTGGGTTCGGCGTTGCCGCCAACCGTGGCCGGGGATCCGTGCAACTCCCTCGTGGACATATCTCAGGCGACTGGCACCAACGCAGCTTGTTTGACTGATCCTAACTTCCAGCCGATGGATACGCGCGAGCCTTATCCGAATATGCCACCTTACTTGTATGGCAACTACAATGGCTTCCAGTCGACTTACAACGGTTTGCTGGTGCAGTTGATCCAGAACCTGTGGCATGGACTCACCTACCACGTGAATTACACATGGTCGAAGACCATGGATCTGACCACGGGCATCAACCTGATTAACGGCGAGCCGTCCTTAATTCAGGATCCGCAGCATCCCTACCAGATGTACGGACTGGCGGGATCGGACCAGACCCACCATCTGACAGCGACATACGCTTATCAGGTTCCAAATAACTTGTTCCATTTGCACAATCTGAACTGGCTGACGAGTGGCTGGACCGCGAGCGGCATCTATCAGATAGCGAGTGGCTTCCCGTTCTCGATCGGCGGCAACGCCAGTTCTGACCAGATGAGCGAATACTACGGCGGCAAGATTCTGGCCAACTCCACTTACCAGAACTCCTCGAACTTCCATAAGTCTCTGTCGGCAGCCTTCGACACCAGCAAGTATTCGTCGCCCGAGCTGGGACGGTACGGCAACACCAACAAGAGTCCCGAGCGTACGCCGTATTACACGAATCTCGATGCGAGCTTCGGTAAGACGACGAATATCTGGCGGGAGCAGACGCTGATGGTCAGGGCTGACATCTTCAACCTCGGCTCGACGTGGCATTCGAACACGGGCATGCTGTTCCCGAATACGAGTCTTGGAAGCTCGAACTTCGGCAGTCTCATCGACCCGAACTACGGCGCCGTCTCGTTGTTCAATCCACGAACGATTCAGCTAACAGCGCAGTACACCTTCTAAGCCCCGGCGACTGCCTGCTGCATTGCGGCAGGCAGTCATCTGTTCGAGGCGTGGAGATAGAAGGTGTCCGCGCCTCGGGCAATTCCCAACAGCAAAGTTATACAGTAATAGGTAGCAAATTCTGGGAATCCAGGGGTTGGTGCAAGCGGGATGAAGCCGATTACGCTTGAACTTTGTGTCGATTCGGTCGAATCGGCTGTCGCCGCGCAAAACGGTGGAGCGGATCGCATCGAACTTTGCTCGGCATTGAGCGAGGGCGGACTGACTCCCAGTGCTGGCCTGATCCGCTCGGTTCGTGCCGCGGTTTCGCTGGACGTTTACGTGATGATCCGGCCCCGCGGCGGAGATTTCTGCTATACGCCGAGCGAGGTGAGTGTTATTTTCGATGACATTCAGGAGGCGCGTTCCCTGGGTGCCGACGGCGTGGTGCTGGGCGCGCTGACGCTCGGCGGTGAGGTGGATTCAGCGCAGACGGCTGAGTTCGTTTGTGCTGCGCGGCCCATGAAGGTGACTTTTCATCGTGCCTTCGATCTGACGCGCGACCTCGAAAAGGCCCTCGAAGACGTAATTGCGACGGGGGCAGACAGGATTCTGACATCCGGCGGTGAAAGCGATATTGTGCGCGGAACGGATAAAATAGCCCGGCTGGTGGCAAAGTCTCGCAAGACAATTGCCATTATGGCCGGCGGGAATGTGCGACGCAATAACGTGCAGGAACTTGTCGCCGCCACGGGTGTCGAAGAGGTGCATACATCGCTGCGCACGCGCCTGCCAAGCCCCGCGCAGTTCGTGAATCTACGGGTGAAGCTTGCCGCGCACATGGAAGAGCATATGCGCTATATCGTCCGCCAAAGCGATGTGCTTGCCTTGCGCGAAAGACTGGATGTAACGAGGGCGGGCGCGCTTCGCGAGGCAATCAAGTAAACTCAATGGATCGGACTGAAACGCATGTCCTCAAAGACAGACAAGCGCGCCAATGAAATTTTGCGGCTATTGCTGCGCGGCGGTAAAACGTCTGTAAACGACCTGACCAGCGAGCTTTCAGCATCGCCCGCGAGCATTCGCCGCGATCTGGCTCGCCTTGAGGAGCGAGGATTAGTGCACAGGGTGCACGGCGGAGCGATGCTCTCAAACGGGTCGATTTATGAGCCGTTTCGCTTCGATGAAGCTTTCGATGTCCGCGAAGATCGCTTTTCCGCCGAGAAGCAGCGCATTGCCTATGCGGCAGCAGAACTCGTGCAGGAACGTGACACCGTCGGTCTCTCCGCCGGCACCACCACGACTCTGCTGGCCAAGCAGCTTCAGCATCGGAGAAACATTCATGTCGTCACCAATGCCGTGAACATTGGTATGGAACTTAGCTCCGCCACCAACATTCAGACCACCCTCACCGGCGGCACCATGCGATGGGCGGGCGCATTTTCCCTTGTCGGTCCGGCGGCCATCGAAACCCTGAACATGTTTGTCATGGATCGCCTCTTCCTGGGCGTTACCGGCGTGCATCCCGAGCGCGGGGCGACCATGATCGAGCCGGATGAAGCGGCGGTTTTGCGCGTCATGGTCAGGCAGGCGCGGGAAGTGATCGTCGTGGCCGACTCCAGCAAGATGAGCATGGTGAGTCCTGCTGTGATCTGCACGCCGCGCGAGATCGATCTGCTGATCACCGACACCGGCATTGATCCAGACACCGCGGCGGCGTTTGAGGCTGCCGGCGTTCGCGTAACCACTGTCTAACGATTCAGGAATCGTCGTGGCAGAGGCGCTATGTGCCGCTGTCTGCATGAATCTGTTTCTTTGACTAAGAAGAAGGGAATCTATGTCCACGACCAGGCGGGATTTCTTGTCGGCAGGCGCATTGATCGCCGCAGCGGCTGCTGGAAGTGGGATCGATGAGCCTCTCGACGCGCAGAGCCAACCGGACAGGACGGCCAGGTTTGAGCCTCCGCGCCGCCCTGTCATCGTAACCCGCGAGACCGGCGACAATTCGGTGGCCGAAGCTTACGCAATGCTCGAACAAGGAGCAGACACTCTCGATGCAGCCCTGCGCATCTGCCAGGCGCGAGAGGACGATCCCACGGATCATAGCGTCGGGTACGGCGGCTTGCCCAATGAAGACGGAGTTGTGGAGCTGGATGCTTGCGTCATGCACGGACCGACAAGACAGGCAGGATCTGTTGGCGCCGTCCAGGATGTTCGCCATGCAGCCCGGCTGGCCAAATGCGTCATGGAGAATACCTCGCACGTGATGATGGCCGGCAAAGGAGCAAAGAAATTTGCCATCGATGAGGGGTTCCGCAAGGAGAATCTTCTGACCGGCGACGCGCGCAAAATCTGGCTGCTATGGAAGGCGCAGGGAAACGGATGGTGGAAGCCGGGCATCGACAGTCCGGCGTGGAAACCGCCCTCTGGATGCTCGCGTGCGGAGGCTTCTAACCTTTCGCCTGTTCCACGGCATCCGCGACCGGAAGATGTGGATGGAATTGTGCGGCAGATGCGGCGTCTGTATGCGCTGGCCGATCGCATGGGCATTGAGCCGCGCCTGCGGCAGGAGGCGGTGCTTCAGGTGATATGGCCGACAACCGGAACCATTCATGTTTCCACGTTGAACACAAAAGGCGAAATGTCGGGAGCGACGACAACATCCGGACTGGCATGGAAGATCCCTGGCCGCTTGGGCGATTCGCCCATTATTGGCGCAGGATGTTATACCGACCAGGATATTGGGTCGGCGGGCGCAACTGGAAATGGCGAGGAGAACATCAAAGTCGCGGGTGCGCACACCATTGTGGATCAGATGCGCGCTGGCGCCAGCCCCAGGGAA
The DNA here is from genome assembly GCA_049977045.1 of Occallatibacter sp. Lineage (GTDB taxonomy): Bacteria > Acidobacteriota > Terriglobia > Terriglobales > Acidobacteriaceae > Telmatobacter. Next base: position 29,365 of record JBMFHB010000030.1, on the reverse strand, counting down.
GCGGGGATGGAGGCATTGCGCAGAATCGCCCATAACTATAACTACGACATGGAGAAGTTGCGCTATCTGGACATGATGTATTACATCCTGCGCCGCGACGGAGCTTATGCAGGCGTGTCGTTGTGGAGCACGCATGGAATGAGCCAGCGCAAGAAATTCGTGGTGCATGACGGGACGCTGCGGACGGAGCTTTGCGACTATCTGTTTGAGGGTTCCACGCAGAGTGTTCATCCTTTCTGATTCGACGCAGTGAGCGCCGCTCTTTGCTGCTCTCATGAGAATTGTATTTTGCAGACTAACGCGCAGCGCGCTATGCGCAGCCTGCCTCTTTCAAGGAGTTTCATTGATGGATAAGATTGTTCGAGTTGTTCGAATTGCGCTGGTCGTCTGTCTGTCGATGCAGGGCTTTATGCGCGTGTATGGCGCTGCCGCTGCGCCACAGCGCAAAGACGATTCCGGCATCACTTTGGCAGATCCATCTCTTTCCAGACCGCCGGTTCCACCGTGTACAGTCACGCTTTTTGCAAATTTACTGTTTGAGCCGCACGGCAATGCGGCGGCTATGAATGCGGAGCCGGATCAGTGGACGTTTGATCCCCCGGCAGCGTGCCCCGGGCCATGGGCAAAGGTGGTGCTGGAAGCGGATTTTGCAGTTACGGCAGGACGCCAGTACGATCGCACGGCAAGCATCTGGCTGGACGGAGTGAATCTGTATTTCGGCACAACCAGGGAGCCATCGGCGCACGATGCTCCGCAGTGGCATGTCGAGCGCGACCTGACGCAATATGCGAGTTTATTTCAAAAGTCGGGTGCAGGTCAGGTTGTTCTCAATAACTGGGTCGATCAGGTTTACACCGGGGTCATCAGCGGCAGCGCCCGACTACTCTTCTATCCGGCAGTTAAGGGAGCCAATCCGCCTGTGCCTGCCGATCGTGTCTACGGCCTTGATAGCGATCCGCGCGGCGTTCCTGTTTCCCTGCAAAGCGCGAGCGATACGATCTCGCGAACTTTCACGTTTCCACGCAATGTGGAACGCGTCTATCTCGACGTAATTGCTCAAAGCCAGTCGACCGACGAGCAATGGTATATGTGCATTGACGATGCCGATCTCGACCCAACGCGCGAATACTCACTAGGCCCGCCCGCCAGCGGCGATCCTCTGGAGCAGTGCGGCAACGGAAACTTCAGGGAAGTGGAAGTGAGTATCGACGGCCAGCCCGCGGGCAGAGCGCCGATCTATCCCTGGACCTATACCGGAGGCGTCGATCCGTATCTCTGGCGGCCAACGCCGGACGTGCAGACGCTCGACTTTGCGCCCTACCAGATTGACCTTACGCCTTTTGCGGGCTTATTGGATGACGGCCACAATCACACCATCGCAGCGCGCGTCATCGGCGCCCATCATTTCTTCAGCCTTGCCGCAAACCTGCGTGTGTATCAGGATCGCGGCCAGCAGGTGCTTAAAGGTCGAGTCACCGAGAACACCCTGGCCAGCAAACAGCAGCAACTCGCGCCGCATGTTGAGCGTCAATGGAATACGCGTTCGGATGGGATTGGAAAGGGCCAGGTAGATACGATTCAACATGGCGACTATGCAATCGCCGGCGAACTCAACACATCGCATGGCCTGGTTGTCACGCGCGTGGAACAGCAGTCTGCATACTCAAATCGGCAAAGTTTCCTGCATCCCGATGCGGAGATCTACCACCAGATTATCCATATGCACTTTACGGTGACGGACACCACCAGTACTTCCGTCGATGGCAAGCAGTCGAAGCATGTGCGGCAGTTGAACTATCCATTGCTTGTGGATGTTATGAAGCATTTGAAGCCGGATGATAGCTTCACGGCTGCGATCGTCATGCAACAGGCATACACCAAGCAGCTAAACAATTCCCGCGATGGCCGCATCGTGTTTTGGTCGAAGCTTGACGACGCGATTGAAAGCCACGATACCGCAGACTACAATGCAACCGGGACTGCCATCGTCAACCCCCACGGCCAATACGGCCATCAACTCTATCAGTTCATGGATTCGCTAGGTAGTTGCTATTCGCGAAAGGTCGAGACTCGCAATGGGTCGGTTTCATCGGTCGATGATGCCGCCGGCTGCAAGAGCGGTGTTAACGATCTAAACTGGCGCTCATGGCCGGACGCCATGTAGAAGACGGTAGGACGGGTCACTGAGCGCGGGTGTCGTGCGCACGTCTCCATACCGGCAGGTGCAAAGCTGTCAGCGTTTTCGGGGACGGTTTTGCGCCTGCTGCTGTTTCTTCGGACTGTATCCCCGTCAAGATTCGCGGAGCAGGTTGAGCACGAAGTCCTTCACGCCTCAGCGCTCCGTAGCATTGGAGAGTGCGATGCTGTCCGGCGGCGAAAGGCTGAAGCGCGGCCTGGTTGCAGCAAGCGCAGGGAAGATTCTGCACCAAGGCCTCCAACGGGGAAAAAGATGGGCCGGAGCGTCGCTCCGGCCCGCAGGTATCATTGATCCCGCATGAACCACTACGGATGCAAGATCAAGGTGCGCTGAAGCTTGAAGGTGAGCGTCGATTCGGCGGGCACTTTCACGTGCTTGCCGCGGGTAAGATATTGCGTAATTGCACCCAGGCCACCTCCTGCCAGAGCGCCAATCCCTGCGCCTTTGCCGCCCCCAAAGAGGGCGCCCATCACAGTTCCAAGTCCTGCGCCGCCGCCAGTGTAGATGGCGGTGCGCTTGTTCATGCCGTATCCCGCCGAGCCGCTTGCAGTCACCGAAGAAGTGTCGACGCGATAGACCGTTCCATTGAGTGTGACAGAGCTCAGATCGAGCGCGAGGTCTGGATTCTTTGCCGTCGTGTCCTGGTTGAGATTAACGATTTTAAGCTCCGCCTGTGTCCCGCTGGGGATGCCGACTGCTCCGGTGCTGTCCATTACGCCCTGCTCGATTACAGCCGGATAGAGCGTGCCAACGTTATCTGTCGCGGTGTCGATGGCGGCATCGGTACGGACCACGATCTGTGTGCCCGAAGGAATGACGATCGACGGTGTTCCCTGCGCCATGGTCCTCGGCATCGACGCGGCTGCAGGCGCTGGCGCAACGTGGCCTACCTGCGATGCCATTGCAGAGGCAGCGCCGTAAGCGGAAGGTATCGGCGCGGCTGCCGATGCGGATGATGCACCTTGATCGCTGGCAGTGATAACGAGCGATGACACGTCCTTCAGAGGAAATACGTAGCCGACGTCGTTCGATCCACGAAAGGTGATACTCGTGATGCCGGTCAAATGTCCCGTGTAGGACTGACCGTTACGCAGCGCAATGTGATCGCTGACGTTGGAGAACACCAGCGATTGCACCTGGCTGACAGGAAAGGTGTACTGGATGCCGGTTGTATCGGTGAATGCAATTTTGCCCGTGGCCGCGCCCGTATAAACACCGGAGTAGCTTCTGCCGTCGCGTAGAATTACAAAGTCCGCGTGTGCGGCAGTTGCGCACCACAAGGAAACGACCAGGAGCACCAACATTCTTTTCATTTTTTGAACTCCTTGAAAGGGAAAGTTTCTTCGCCTCTCACAGAATACTACTGGGAGCAGGAGATGTCTGCGAGCATGAATGGCATACCGAGCTTCTTAAAACGAGCCGCGGTGACAGCATGAGCGCGGTGTGCACGGACGGACCGCGAGATTGATCGCATATCGTTTTGCGAGCGTTCCTGTGTGCGCATGGAAGTCAGAGGAATGGATGGCGCAAGGGAATGGACGATCATTTCCGGCGAGCGCAATCCACGTATTGCACGCAGATTTTCCCGGCGCGCAGCGTCGCATTCCTGACGTATGCTCCCGCACACAAGGGCTAATAGCTCTTGTAGGCCGGGTTGAATTTGGGCCGCGGCTGGCTATGAATATAGGCAGCCACGTCAAAAGCTTCCTGCGGCGTAAGAGTGCCCGGACTGCTCTGCGGCATGTTGTGAATGATGAAGCTCGCCATCTTGGCGGGGTCGTTCATTCCCGCGCCATCATTGAAAGAACTGCTGCCCCAAACTGCCGGCAGCGCGGGCGGAGATCCTTCACCGTTAAAGCCATGGCAGGCGGAGCACAGAACAGCGTAAACCACTTTACCGTTTTCCGGGTTTCCCTTGAGCGCAGGCAGGCTTACCAGTCCGCGGCTCTTGTACGGTTGCCCTTTCACTCCGTTTTTCGATAGCGAGTTAATATAGGCTACCAGCGCCCTGATCGGAACGCTGTCCACGGGCGGCGGCTGGCCGGCTTCGCTGCGCGTAAAGCACTCCTGGACGCGAGTTGCCAGCGAAATCACATGGCCCGCTCGCTTGTTGTACATGGGGAATAGGCCGGCCAGGTCGATCAGCGGCGCGGCGTAGGCAGTGGTGCCGCTTCCGATGTGGCAATCGTTGCAGGAGAGTTTATTGCCGACATACTGCCTTGCGTACTTGGGTGTGTTGTCAAAAATCCGCTTGCCCTGCCGCATCAGATCTTGCGGCTCATGCTCTGCAACCGCGGCGTTCGCGTCGCGAGTCTTCGCTGGATCTCTGTCGGCTCCGTGGCTCAGACTGACTGCAAAGACCATGCAAAACACTGTCACGGCGGCCAATGAAGTGGATCTCTTCCCAAGTAGTCCAACCATCAACGATCTCTCCTGTTCCATTCACCGCATCAGAGGTTTAGCCCCGCACTTGTGATGGATGAGCGGCGCCCTTTCCGCGCAGAATCTGCATCTGCTGAACGAGTCTCGTCCGCATCCAGATCCAGCGCGGCAATGCCGGCGGCAGCCTGGGAAACGAACGATTGACGGGTGAGTGGATTCCTCTTTGCTTCTATTCCGGGAAATATTTCTCCCGACATTTCAGAATACTACTCTCTGGACAGAGAGAGTCTCAGGGAACGTCATTCCAAGAGGGTCAACAGATTCTTCCTCGCCGGCTGGCGGCGATCAACTGAGGAGAGATTTCCTGTGCAATTCGAACTGCTTCTATGACGAGCGCGCAACCGGGAGATAGACGCAGTACCTTGTGCCACGAGGTTTAATTATGCAGCCGGGTGAAAACCCTCAGAGCGTGACCAGCGTCAGGCCCAGCCGACCTGCTTCAGCGCCAACTCGGCGTTCCATATCTTCGTCATGTGCACGATCTTATCGCCCTCGAACTGCATGACGTAGACGTAATCGGTGCTCATGCTTCGGCCGGTGGGCGGAACCGGACCGCCATGCCCTGTGTGAGTCGCGTGAAACACTGCATACGCGGCAACGTTTTTCCTCGGCTTTCGTTACTGCCGCTCCTTATGCGTGAGGAAAGATGGGAGTCGCGTCGGCGGCGCTGGCGATCAGGTGTTGCTCCTCTTCCGGTGTGATGGGCTGGAAGTTCTGCGCGACATACATCGCAAGCGGGAAAAAGCGTTCGTCACCTGGCGGAATGGCTGCGGTGATGCGCTGCGAAAGTGTCCAGCGCAGGGCCAGTGCGGCCTGCTCCGGTAGTGAGCAGGGCTCATACCACTCCTTCGGATTCGGCTTTTCCGTCTTAGTCATTCCATCTGGCCATTTGGACCTGGCCATGGCTTTGATGGCCAGCATGCCGGCGCCTTTCTCGTGCACGCGGGCAATCACCCGCGGCCCAAAGTTCCTCTTTGAGGCGAGAACAAAATTGATGGGGAACAGGACCGTATCGAAATCGAAGTGGTCCAGCAGCGCCAGCGCGGCTTCTTCGGAGTGAGCTGAAAAACCAAGATAGCGAACCTTTCCGGCCTTCCGCGCGGCCTCAAAGGCTTCCTGCGCGCCACCTGGTCCCATGATGCGATTTACATCCTCAATTGTCGTCACAGCGTGATGCTGGTAGAGGTCCACATGATCCGTTTCGAGCAATTGCAGCGATTGATCCAGCGCCGCCGCGGCTTCTGTCCTGTCGCGCTTGCCGGTCTTGCAGGCCAGGAAGAACTTGTCGCGGTAGGGCTTCAAAGCAGGACCCAGCCGTTGCTGCGCATCGCCGTAACTGGGGGCTACGTCCACGTAATTGATACCCACGTCGTGCGCCTGGGCCACGGTGTTGTTGGCGACTGCCTGTTCCGCATTCATAATCACGATGCCGCCCAGCCCGATGATTGAAAGACTCTGGCCGGTCTTGCCCAGCGGCCGTTTGGGAATGGGCTTGAAGCCCGCGTCGGAGGGCGACGGTAACGCCGTTGCTGCGGATAGACCGGGCGCGGCCGCTATTCCAGCCGCCAGCGCACTGGTCTTGAAAAAGCTTCTACGATCCATGACATCCTCCTCGGGTCCAGAAAATCCCCCCCGCTGCTTCGGAGAATACTACTGGGGCTCCTGCCTGTCCATTGCCCGGCCTGGCCTCTATCATCGTGTTCTTCAGCGTCTCTGCGTTGCCGCAGAAGTAAGGATCGTTGATGCGGCTGTAGGAGCACATGATCGAAGAGACTCCGGACAGCTTCCGGCCTCTGTAGTGGATAATCTTTGGGGATGGGCGCGGTATTTGCTGCGGCAGAAATGCCAGGGCAGCCCATGCAGGCCGCGGATCTTCTGACATACTGCGGAGCACTCTCCGTGCCTCCTGCTTTACCTCAAACAGATTGCCAAACTGCCGTAAAAATTATTTCCGCGGGAACGCAACTTCCTCTTTCATGGCTGGGTCGATACCTGTCGTCGGCACTCTGTGAGCCGAATCCACTTCCAAGTGGCACATTCAACCAAATACATCAGCGACGTTTCCGGGGAGGTCTCCAGGAACGTGCAAGAGGAGTTGTGTCTGCAATGAAACAGAGAACACAAGACAAGCGCGTTTTGGCGTCCATTGGCCTGGTGACCGCAGCCCTGTTTTTTCTTGCAGGGTGCAGCAGCGGAACAACGACCAGCGCAACCACCTCATCCAACACACCCACCGGCGCCGCATTCGTGGTCGGCACAGACGCGCCGATGGCCAGCGTCACATCGTTTGTGGTGCAACTTCAGAGCGTGACCGCTACCGATGCAAACGGCAACAGCGTTTCTCTCGTCAGCGGCCAGCCTACCGTCGACTTCGCCCGCTACAACGGGCTTCAAACCCTTCTCAATCTGAATAGCGTGCCCGAGGGCACGTACACCAGCGTGAAGATCACCCTCGGTCCCAGCGCCACCATCGGCTACCTGAATGTAACCGGCACATCCGCGCCGACCATTCAAACGATGAACGCAACGCTTACTTCGCAGACCGCGACGGTGACTCTGGCGAGTCCCCTCGTCGTGGCTTCCGGCGCAGCGCCGGTTGGCCTCCGTGTCGATTTCCAGATCGCCAAGTCGATTCAGGTTGACTCCAGCGGGAACATCACCGGCACTGTCACGCCAACCTTCAAGATTGACAGCGTCGGCGTCGATGATGCCAAGGCTTACGTGGACGAATATGATGCCGCTGTTCTCAGCGTGAATGCCAGCGGGCAGTCCTTCGTCGTGCAGGGTCCGAACGGCACACAACTCACTGTCGACGTCAATGGGCAGACCGAGTGGGATGGCGACGCCAGTTTGAGTAGCCTGACCACCAGCACGATCGTGCAGCTTTCCGGCAAGCTCGACAAGGTGAATGGAACTTTTGATGCCGATGAGGTCGAAATTCTTTCGCAGCAGGGCTTTTACGCCAGCGGCCAGGTTACCTATGTGACTCCTGCCTCGGGTGCGGCCACGAGCTTTGACCTTTATGTCCGCGGTCTTTTGCCCAGCACAACAGGACTCACACTGGGCCAGATCGCAACCGTTGATCTTGCCGGCAGCGAAAGGTATTCCATCTACTGGATGCATGATGCGCTGACGGAGTTTCTCTTCAACGCAGATGGCCTGATGCCGGGTCAGGATGTCGCGATCGGCGGTCCTGCCTCAGGCGCAACCAATCCCCAGAGCGTGTCCGTGCATCGCGTCGTGCTCCGTAACTGGGGCTTCAATGGCACGATCGTTCCCGGAAGCATCCATACCGGCAGCAACTCATTCCAGATGCAAGTCACGGGCTTTGCTGGCGTGCTCATTCCGCAGACTGTCACGGTATACATTGGCGGTTATGCCGAATACCGCGATGGCTTCACGGGCATTGAAGATCTTGCGGACGGCTCCAAGGTGCGCGTGGTCGGAGTCCTGCTCAAGGATCCGATGAATGGCAACCCTGTTTTAGTGGGCCACTACATCGATTCACAGAACTAAATGCCGTAACTGGCTGCTTAGCAAGCGCCGGGGCCGGATACCTGGCCTCGGCGTTGTTGCAGACGAATGGATGCCTTCTTCCAAAAGGAAGCTCCGCCGGGGATTGCCGTATGAGACAGAGGGAACTCAGCACTCGCCGGTGTTCTCGATGTGGCTGCTCCTATTACCGTGCTTGCAAGTCCACTGAGCGGTCATCTTCGTACTGCATGATGTGGAAATATGCCTCCCATCCGCTCCATGAAACAGGCGCCGGCAACTTCGCCATGGTGTTCTTCAGATGGTCGGAGTACGCCTGCACCAGATCCCGGGTGCGGTAGACGCCTGTAAACCAGTCGCCATCACCGCCAGACGCACAACTGGAACTGGCCCTCATCTGGCAAGGCTGAGAAATTGTGGGGAAAGTCCTGCAGCGGTTCCCTTGCAGGAATCGCGATGGATAAAAATGCTGTGCTTGAAATGATGAACAAGGGCGCACGGTTATTTGCTGCGGGGTGCTCAACAGGCACGTCGTTCAGCAGTTGACGCGCAAGCGCGCCGTGCAGCGCTCCGCATGCACGCTTTAGAGATTCCGGGAAAGAGGTTCAAGCGCCACCCGGCAGTCACTGCATCGCAAAATCTGTATCTGCTTTGCGGATAGTGGTTGTAAAGGCTTCGCGCGGCGAATGCATCGAGGCCGCCCTCTATCATGCGCTCAGCCTGCCCGGGCCAGGAACTCCTCGCAGAGAGTGCTGAGCGTGATTCCAATCACAGCCTGCCAGGGATCCATGGATGAAGATATGGCCAAGCATGCAAAAATGTCAGGGTATGACAGATCGAAAGATGTTTAGCAAACAGGCGAAGATGCTCAAGGCTCTGGCGCATGAGTCCCGGCTGATGATCGTGGACCGCCTGAGCCGCGGCGAGTGCTCCGTCGGCGATCTCCATAAACTGGTGGGCGGCGATCTTTCGACCGTGTCGAAGCATTTGGCGCTTTTGCGCGCTCACGGCATTGTGGAGGACCGGCGCGAGGGAACCACCGTGTATTACCGGTTGCTGACGCCGTGCGTGTGCAACTTCTTCACTTGCGCCACGCAGGTATTGAAGGAGCGGAAGCGATAGACGCATGGGATGGTCAGCAGACTTTTTCTTCACCGTCGTGCACCGCTTTTTTGGAGATTCGCATCCGGCGCTGGCCGCGCGAGAGAGACGGGGAGAATTCATAAACGGATTCGATTCCAGGCAGCGGTCATAACCCGCGTGACAGCCGTCACAGCAGGCAACTTTACTATATGGCAATATGGCCAAGTATGATATTTGAATTGCCCAATGGATAAGCATCATCACTTCACGAAGCAGGCCAAGGTGCTCCGGGCCCTGGCGCATGAATCGCGCCTGATGATTGTCGACCGGCTGAGCCGTGGCGAGTGCTCGGTGGGCGATCTTCATGCGCTGGTGGGCGGCGACATGTCAACCGTGTCGAAGCATCTGGCGCTGTTGCGTGCGCACGGCATTGTCGAGGACCGGCGCGCGGGAACCACCGTCTACTACCGGCTGCTGACGCCCTGCGTCTGCAACTTTTTTACCTGCGCAACGCAGGTGCTCAAAGAAAGGTCGAGGTAAGCAATGAAGGTTCAGATTCTGGGTACGGGCTGCGCGCGTTGCCAGCAGCTCAGCGCGAACGCCGAGAAGGCCATTCAAGGGCTTGGCGTCGAGGCGCAGATCGAAAAGGTGACGGAGATCAAGGAGATTCTCAAGTTTCAGATTCTGATGACTCCGGGTCTGGCAATCAATGGGAAGGTGAAGTCGGCTGGCCGCGTGCCGGAGCCCGCGGAGATTCGCGAGATGCTGCTTGAGGAAGGGGGCAACTAAATGGCGGAACAGCTTCCAGGTCTACTGATGTGCGTATGTACGGGCAAGTGTCCCGGATTCGAAAAGATGGACATCTGGGACTTCATCAACCGGGCGCGTGTGGAATTGCCCGTGGAGTATGGCGCGATCCATCCTCAGTTGTGCGAGGTTGACGGCGACCGCTTCCTCGGCGATTTTCTCGAAGCCAAGCGCCCCGTAGTGATCGCGGCTTGCGCGCCGAACATGCAATACAAGATGTTCCGCGACGCCTTTGCCGCGAAGGGCATGGACGCCAAGCAGGACATGGTGCCGATTGACATTCGCGACCTGACCACCGACGAGGCGATTGAGAAGGTGTCGGCAAAGCTGCGCGAGATGGAGGGAAAGAGCGATGTCTGAATCGACATTCATGGGCGTTCCTCGGGACAAGATCTCGTGGCATCCGACGATCGACTACGAGAAGTGCAACTTCTGCATGGAGTGCGCCACCTTCTGCCCGCATCGGGTCTTCGAGCAGCGCGAGGGCGACCGCAGACTCGTCGTGGCCAACCCCAACAACTGCGTGGTCTTCTGCCGCGCCTGCTCGAAGACCTGCGGCCCGGATGCGCTTTCGTTTCCTGACAAGCAGTCAACTATCGCCGCGATCAAGCAGATACGCGAGCAGGAGAGTGTGCAATGAACAGCGCGATTCTAGCCTGTACGGGACTCGATAAGCCCGAAGGGTCTGTTACGCGAGAGGTGGCGATCCTCATGGCGGAGGCCGCCGGCAGCGAGATTGTTTGTCCCGTGCTGTTGAATCGCTCGCTGGCCCGCTACAAGAAGGTGCTGGCCGAAAATCCGCTGATCGTGGTGGACGGCTGCTCGACGCGTTGCGCCAGCAAACTCGCGGAAGGCCTGAATCTCAAGATCGATCGCAAGGTTCTGGTGGCCGACGCGCTGAAGACTTCCGGGTTGACGCTCGAGCCGACGCTCAACCTGGGAGCGAATGGCCTGGCGCTGGCGCAAGCCATCGTCGACGGTCTGGTGAAAAGTTTAACGGCCCCGGCGCAGTCCGCGCAGGCCGCTGCGTCCGCGACGGAGTTTCCACCGCCCGGCGAGTACCTGATCGTAACGCACGACAAATTCGAGTTTCGCATTCCGGCTGCGGACTACTGGTTCAACGAGAACGATGTCTGGGTAAGGCCGCTGGGCGATGTGGCGCGCGTGGGCATCTCCGACTACATGCAGCAGAGCCTGACGGATATCAATTTTGTCGATGCGCCGCCGATGGAGAACACTGTCGAGCAGTTCGGCGAATTGGGCACGCTTGAATCTTCCAAGGCGGTGTTTGAAATCGTGGCCCCGGTTGCAGGCACCGTCGTAGCCGTGAATCCGGAGGTCGTCTCCAATCCCACCCTGATTAACGAAGACCCATACGGGAAGGGATGGATCGTGGAAGTGAGGCTGGCTGATTGGAAGCAGGATGTTGGCTTATTGCTGGACGGAGCTACCTATGCAGCGGCTGTGAAGCACAAGGCAGAAGAAGCGTGAGAGGAACAGACGGATGACACACGCAGTGAAGAAAGAAGATGTTCTGGTGATCCCCTGCAGCGGGATCGGCAAGGTGCATGGGTTGATCGGCCGCGAGGCCACGTACATGGTGACGGAGGATCGGGCATCCGGCAGGACGGCCACGCTCTGCCTGGCGCTGCTGGTCAAGGGCGATGCGGAGGCGGTCGAGGCGGTCAAGAGCCATCGCTGCATCACCATCGATGGCTGCGCCAAGGCCTGCGCCCAGAAAAATGTGGAGATGTCGGGCGGCAGCGTCAGCAAAGCGATTCAAGTGGCCGAGGCCTTTCGCAACTTCCGCGGGGCCAAACCTGGCACGGCGACGGCGCTGACAGAAGACGGATGGAAGATCACGCAGGCGATTGCAGATAGCATCAACTGCGAGGCCGCGGCTTTGCAGGAAGTGGAGGAGAGACTCTGATGAGCGCGGAAACAGCCAAGGTCGGCATTATCTCGTGCAGCGGCGAGGCCCTGCCGGAAGGCACCATTTCGCGTCTGGCGACGCGCAGAGTTCTGGAACTGCTGCGCCCGGACAGGACCGTAACGCTTTGTCTGCCGCTGTTTCTTGCCGGCAACGAGGGCGAGCGCAACTTCGCACGGACGCATCCGACGATCACCGTGGATGGCTGCGAAAAGCAGTGCGCCAAGTGGGGCACGGAGAAGCACAGCGGGCCGGTCAGCGTTTCACTTGTGGTGCCTGAGATTTTGCAAAGCACGGCGGGCTGCCACTGCTCGACCCGCGCCTTGACAGAGGATGATACCGAGGCGGTGTGGGCCGTCGCCGAGCGGATCGCGGCTGAGGTTGATTCGGTGCTGGCATCGTCTGCGCAGGACGGCGTGGAGAGCGCAGAATCTGGTGCAGGCAAAGCGCATTGCGCATGTTTCAGTCCGTTGCCAGGCGCGAAGCTCATGATCGGGAGCAAGACGGTGGACATTCCAGGCTTGCCGCTGATCTTTGCGCAATTCGCCGAAAAAACGGCAAAAGCCGACGGCGACCAGGCCGCCGCGCTGCTGGATCTGGTGAAAATCTATCACCCGATTACGACTGAAGAGCAGGATGCGTACAAGAATGCTCTGCTGGCCGAATATCAAAAGTTCACTGGAATGCAGGCGGCAAAGTAAATGGATGTCCTATGCTGGTCGGCCCCGACCGTGGCTGAGAATATCGCGTTCGACGAGAGAATGGCCCGCTCGGCCTCTTTGACAGGCCGTCGCCTGCTACGCTTCTGGTGGGGCGGTCCGCCGGCCGTCGTGATGGGATCGAGCGAGCGTGCCGAGCCTGTCTTTGCAGCAATGGCGCAAGAGAGCAAGTAAACAAACAGGAGTCACCCCATGCCGATGTTTCGAAGAAGTCGGGTGAGAATCGGAGATGGTGCGGCCGCATTGCTTTCCGCGGCCCTCCTCTTCGGTGTTCCCGCGATGCGGGCGCAGCAGGCGCCAGACATCGATTCGGCCCAGAATCCCTTTTTTGGTAGTGTTCCGAGCGGCAAGCCGGCAGCGGGAACGATGAACCTCACATTGCGCGAAGCCATCGATCGCGGTCTTCGCGCGAACCTGGGGCTGGTTCTCAGCGGAGACGAGACGAAAGCTGCCAACGGCGGCCGCTGGCAGGCGCTCAGCCGCCTGCTGCCGCAGGTCAATGGGGCCGTGAGCGGATCGCAACAGGAACTCAACCTGCAGGCGATGGTTGGACCCAACACGTTGCCGCCCTCGATTCCTCCCATTCCCAGCCCGTTCCACGTCTTCGACGCGCGGCTCTCCGTCTCCGCGCCGCTGTTGAACCTGAGCGATCTGGCGGGCACGCGCGCCGCCACGCACCAGCTTTCCGCCGCGCGCTTCACCTATCAGCAGGCGCGCGACACGGTGGTGCTGGCGGTGGGCAATGCCTACCTGATGGCCATCGCGGGTAAGGCGCAGGTGCAAGCGGCGACGGCCGAACGGGACACGGCGCAGGCGCTTTACCAGCTTGCCAAAGACCGAGAATCGGCCGGCCTGAATCCGCAGATCGACACACTGCGCGCCCTGGTGGAGCTGAAGTCGCAGCAGGAAAATCTGCTGGCTGCCGAAAACGCCTACGCCACGGAAAAATTGAATCTGGCCCGGGCGATCGGTCTGCCCGACGGTCAGGACTTTGAACTAGCGACCCAGGTTCCCTACAAGCCGCTGTCCAGTCAGGCGATCGACGATGCGATTGCCCAAGCCTATCTCCATCGTGGTGATTATCAGGCCGCAACTGCCGAAGTGGCCGCCGCTCAGGCGAAGTTACGCTCGGCGCGCGCCGAGCGGTATCCCTCCGTCGGGGTGAATGCGAATTGGGGCGATATCGGCACAGGCGGCTTCGCCGACGGCCATCAGACCTACGTGGTCGCAGGAACCGTGAAGGTTCCCTTGTTCCAGGGCGGGCGCGTACACGGCGAGATTGAGACGGCCCAGGCCCGCCTCCATCAGGCGGAAAACAAACTCGCCAACCTGAAGGAGCAGATCGACTACGACGTTCGCACCGCGCTTCTCAATCTGAACACGAACGCCAGCCAGGTCGATGTGACGAAGACCAATACCGCGCTTGCGGCCCAGACCCTCGATCAGGCTCGGGATCGCTTTGCCTCCGGTGTGACCAACAACATCGAAGTCGTACAGGCGCAACAGTCCGTTGCGCAGGCCGACGGAACTTACATCAGCAGCCTTTACCGGTACAGCGTTTCCAAACTCAATCTGGCTCGCGCCATGGGTGTTGCCGAGCGCGACGGACTTGGTTATCTGGGAGAAAAGCAGCCATGAACCATCAGGAAGATATGCAGCAGGAAGTCCATGCAAGTGAGCCGAATGCGGCCCGGGAAGCGGCCGCGGGATCCGATGCCGCGCCCGGAAAGGCCCAGGGGAACGGCAAGAAGAAACGCATTGTGCTGGTTGTTCTCGCCGTGCTCATCGTGACTGGGGTGGGCTTTTGGTATCACGCCTCCCAGTTCGCCACGACCGACGACGCGCAGATCGAAGCCTACCTGCATCCGATCAGCGCGCGCGTTCCCGGCTACGTCACCAAGGTGACCGTGGACGATACGCAATACGTCAACAAAGGCACGGTGCTGGTGCAGCTTGATCCAACCGACTACCAGGTTGCCGTCGAACTGGCCAAGGCGCATCTGGCCCAGGCTCAGGCTGAGGCCAGCGCGGCGATGGGTGGCGTACCCATCACCTCGGTCAGTACGCTGAGCCATGTTAATTCGGCTGAGGCGGATGTGCAGGGATCGCAAGCCGGCATTCAGGCGGCGGAAAAACAGTTTCAGGAAGCTGAGGCGCGCCTGACGCAAACCGAAGCCAACAATGTGAAGATTCAGGACGATCTGGAGCGTTATCGCCAGTTGATCGGCAAACGCGAGATCTCGCAACAGCAATACGATGAGGCGGTGGCGGCGTCGAAATCGAGCGCGGCCGCCGTTGCCGAGGCGCAGGCCGGCGTGGCTGCCGCCGATCAGCAGGTGACGCAGGCGCGCAGCAGGATGCAGGACGCCGAAGCGGAGCTGCGCAGCGCGCACACGCGGCCCCAGCAGATGCAGGTGACACGCGCCAATGCGCAAGCCGCCGCCGCGGCCGTCGAGGAGGCCGATGCCCAGCTCCATCGCGCCGAGCTGGACCTGCAATACACCACCATCGTTGCGCCCGTGGATGGCATTGTCGGCAAGCGCACCGCGGTGGCCGGCCAGAATGTCACCCCTGGCCAGACGCTGATGAGCATCGTGCCGACGCGGGACATCTGGGTTACGGCAAATTTCAAGGAAACCGAGCTGAAAGGCATGCGCCCTGGCCAGTCGGTCAAGATTCACGTGGACTCGACCGGCCGCGATTACACCGGCAAGATTCAGGGAATTGCGGGAGCCACCGGTGTGCAGTACAGCCTGCTGCCGCCCGAGAACGCCACGGGCAATTACGTGAAGGTCGTGCAACGCGTGCCGGTCCGCATCGTCTTCGACCCCGGACAGGATCCCAACCATCAGCTACAGGTGGGATTATCCGTTGAGCCGCGCGTCCGGCTTCACTGAGCAGTCAGGCAAAAGGGTAAATCGACATGGCAGATTCGAACGAAGATCGACTTCCGGCGCCAGACGCCGGGCGCACGGCGCCTGCTGCGGCTCCGTGGACGCCGTCGCACAATCCCTGGCTCATCGCGGCTTCTGTCGCGCTGGCTGCGTTCATGGAGATGCTGGACGCCAGCATCGCCAACGTGGCCCTGCCGTACATGGCTGGGAATCTGTCTTCGAGCAATGATGAAGCGACCTGGATTCTTACTTCCTATCTTGTGGCCAATGCCATCATCCTGCCCCTCAGCGGATGGATCTCCACCACCATTGGCCGCAAGAAGTACTTTCTCTTGTCTCTGTCGTTATTCACGGTAAGTTCCGTGCTATGCGGGCTGGCGCCAAGCCTTTCCGCGATCATTATCTTTCGCATTCTGCAGGGAGCTGCCGGAGGCGGCTTGCAGCCCGTCGCGCAGTCGATCCTTGCCGATTCCTTCCCGGAGCACAAACGCGGTCAAGCCTTCGCCATCTATGGCATCACCACGGTGCTGGCGCCGATCATCGGCCCTACGCTGGGCGGCTGGATCACGGATAACTACTCCTGGCGCTGGATCTTCCTCATCAATATCCCGGTCGGCATTCTGGCGTTCTTCATGGTGCAGCGGCTGGTGGAAGATCCGCCCTATCTGCGCCGTCTGGCCGGCAAGATCATCAGGATCGACTATATCGGCATCGGTCTTCTGGCCATCGGCATTGCGGCGCTGCAGGTGGTGCTCGATAAAGGCCAGGAGGACGACTGGTTCGGCTCGCACTTTATCGTGACGCTGATCGTTATCGCTGTGTGCACGCTGCTCACGCTCGTCTTCTGGGAGTGGTTCCACGACCATCCGGTCATCGATGTCCGCCTCTTCAAGCACTTCAACTTTCTCACCTGCAATCTCATGATGTTCGGCTTCGGCGTCATGATGTTCGGCACGCTGGTGATGATGCCGCTCTATCTGCAAACGCTGATGGGATACACGGCAGAGAGCGCCGGACTGGTGATGTCCTTCGGTGGTTTGTTCGTTCTGCTTGAACTGCCGATGGTGGGACGCCTGCTTGGCAAGATCCAGGCGCGGCGCCTCGTGCATGTGGGATGGGCGGCGATGGCCTTCGGCATGTGGTTTTCCACGCAACACATGGACTTGCTCATCAGCTTCCGCGTCGGATCCTGGATTCGCGTGCTGCAGATGATCGGCCTGCCGTTTCTCTTCGTTCCTCTTACCACGGTTGTCTACGTCGGGCTGCCCAAGGAAAAGGGCAACTCCATCTCCGCCCTGATCAATTTCATGCGCAACATCGGCATGAGCTTCGGCACCTCCATCGTGACCACGCTCCTCGCCCGGCGGGCGCAGTATCATCAGCAGATTCTTGTCCCGCATCTGGCGCCCGGCGATGTGCTCGCCTCCGAATCGCTGCAGAAGATGTCGCATGCTCTCTTCTATTCGGGCCTCAGCGTCACGGATGCGCTCAACCAGGCCTACGGCCGCTTCTATCAAGGCGTCGTGGTGCAGTCCTACTCCCTGGCTTATATCGACGGCTACAAGGTCTTCGCCATTGGCGCAGCGATCTTCTTCGTGCTCTCCTTCTTCCTGAAAGGAAACCGCCCCCACGCCCCCAGCGGCCCGATGGAGTGACAGGATGAAGACCATATGAATCAGTTCACAGGAAAGCAGACATATGCAAGGATAAGGCATGAAGCATCTCGATGGCCGCAGCCATGCTTATGTCGACCTACTTGTGAACTAAATACTAAGATGGAAGAACCTGGAAGGATGGTGAGATGCAAGGCGGAAACGGACTGAATAGAAGAAGTTTTCTTAAAGCCTCAGGAATCGCTGCGCTCGGTGCGGCGCTGGACGGAAATACGAAGGCGGTAGCTCAGAGCGACGTAGACTCGGGAGTTTCCAACAAGGCATCTGGCGCCGATCCGCTCGACCTTGTGAATGTGCTGCAGGGAGCACGTTCCACGCCTGTTTTTTCGCGTGGTAATACACTGCCTATTGCGGCAATGCCCTTTGGCATGGCCCACTGGACGCTCCAGTCCGAGAGCGGTACCGCGTGGATGTTTCAGCCTGATAACCGCCGCCTGCAGGGACTGCGCTGCACGCACCAATTGAGTCCGTGGCTCTCCGACTACGGACAGGCTGTGTTCTTGCCGATTTGCGGCGACCCCAATCCGCGCCCCGAAGCGCGCGCCTCCAGTTGGCGACCAGAAGACTCCCAGCTCCATCCTTATTCATTTCGTTTTAACCTGCTACGCTATCAGGCCGACGTTGAATTGATTCCCACCGAGCGATGCTCGCTCGTAGCCGCACAGGTCGCTGGCCCTGGGGCGCCGGGTTTGCTTATCGAAGTCCCACGCGGCGCTGAAGCCATTCAAATGAGCAGCGACAGGCGCACGCTCCGCTTTCGTTCGTGCGTCAATGACGGTGGAGTCCCGAAAGACTTTGCGACGTATTACGTTGTCCGCTTTGCGGGGCCATGGGACCGATGCGAAGTTTCCACCGAACACGATAGTCAGTTGGCTATCGCACATTTTGCCAAAGGCCAGCAGGTCGAAGCCCGGATCGCTACCTCCTTCATCTCGCACGAGCAGGCCGAACGCAATCTGAACCGTGAGTTGGGCACTAAGAGTGTTGAAGAGATCCGCGCGGAAACGAAAGGCCGGTGGGCTGAATACTTTAGCCGTATTCAAATTGAGGGCGGCAGCGACCGCGAGCGCGCTACCTTCTATTCCTGTCTGTATCGTGCGCTGCTGTTTCCGCGCACATGGCATGAACCGGACGCCGATGGTAAGCAGCAGCATTTCAGCGCCTTTAACGGCAAAGTCGAACCCGGTGCGATGTACGCCGATCACGGCTACTGGGACGTGTACCGAGCCTGGTATCCGCTCATGTCGATCGTCTATCCCGAACGGCTGGCGGAGATTCTGCAGGCATGGGTAAATTCCTACAAGGAAGGCGGATGGCTGCCGCAATTTCCTGCGCCCGGTTACCGCGCGTGCATGACGGGCAGTCTCATTGATGCTGTCTTTGGAGACGCTGCGGCCAAGGGGATTCAAGGCTTCGATCTCGTCACTGCCTATGAGGGTTTGAAGAAGCATGCCACGCAGCCGGGCGATCCCAGCGCGGGCTATGGCCGGCGCGGTATTGAGGATTATCTCAAGTTGGGTTACGTTGCCGCTGACCACGTGGCGCAGTCAGCCGCTGAAACCACCGATTCGGCCTATGGAGACTTCTGCATCGCGCAGGTGGCTAAAACACTTGGCAAGAACGACGATGCGGCCATGTTCCTCGCGCGTTCGCGCAACTGGCGCAGGATCTTCGATCCCGGCACAGGTTTCCTGCGCGGCAAACTCTCGAATGGAGCGTGGATCGAGCCCTTCGACGAGTTTCAATGGGGCAGCCCATACGTTGAAGGCTCAGCCTGGCAGCATCGCTGGGATGTCATGCAGGACATCCCAGGGCTCATCGATGCGATGGGTGGCAAGGAACGCGCTGTCGCCAACCTCGACAAGATGATGTCCACCCCGCCCATCTTCCACGTTGGCATCTATGGGCAGGAGATTCACGAGATGTCGGAGATGGCCGCGGTGAATTTCGGCCAATACGGTCAGAACAACCAGCCCTCGCACCACTTGCTCTATATCTACGCCATCGCCGGCCGCCCCGATCGCACACAGTACTGGGTGCGCCGTTCCATGTCAGAGCTCTTCTCGCCGGATTCCTATCCCGGCGACGAGGACACCGGCTCCATGGCTGCGTGGTACATCCTCAGCGCCATGGGTATTTATTCGCTTACACCCGGCAAGGCCGAATATGTGACAGGCAGCCCACTTTTCGACAGTGTCACGCTGCGTATGCCAGGCGGCAGGACCACAACCATCGAGGCCCACGGTCAAAGTTCCAAGGCTGTATACGTCGGCAAACTGCTCGTCGACGGCCAGGTGCACTCCGGGCCGATTCTTACCCATGACACTCTTGCCCGTGGCTCGAACCTGACATTCTTTATGCAGGAGAAGCCGGCGACTTAAGACGAGACTGCAACCATGCGGGGGCAGCACAAGTTGAACGTTCTGTCCCCGGACCCAACGGAGCGTAATCGCGCTATTTCAAGGCTTCTTAACCGTCTCAGCTTTTGGCGCAGCACGACCTTCGATCGCCTCCGTTTGACCCCACCGGCACGTCTCACTAGACTTGCAGGCAGGGCATCTTCATGATCTTGCGTTTTTCGAAGCATATTGTTTTCTCGACTGTCGCAGTTTTCAGCGTGTTGGCTGGATTGGCCGCGAACACCGCCGCGCAGTCCTCGTCCAGTTCCTCCAGCGGCTCCAACGCGCAGGTTTACGCCCGCGAAAAGGCGCCGTCGCTCATCGATCCCGCCGGCCCCACGATTTCGCTGATCAGCGCCGAGCCGGTCTTCGCGATGGCTGCCGCGCTCAACGCTTGCGGCTACGACGAAGGCTTGCCGGAGAGCGCGCCCGTCCGCCAGCGTATTCGCGACGAGATGAATCAGGCCTTTGCGAAGAGCGAAACCGCGCGCGCCAAGCGCGACGCCCTGTGCCTTTACATCGCGCAGCATCGCATGACCGGCACCGAGCAGGATATTTCGCAATACATCTCGCTGGCGCTGTATATGACGCCTCCGCCGGCGTTCGAGATAACCGCCGATCTGACCGAGATGCCGCCCGACTCAACACAGGTGGCGGAGATCGCGCCGATTCTGCGGGAGTTTGCCAAGGCCGTGGACCTGCACGGCATCTGGCTGATCATGCACCACACCTACGACGAGGAGACGGCGCAATTGCACGACCCGCTCTCCAAGATGATCGTCGACACCAACGTTTATCTCAAGATGCCCGCGGTCACATATAGCGGCAGACGATTCATCGTGGTCGTCGAGCCGCAGCTTTCGCCGGGCATGGTGAACGCCCGCATCTACGGCACTGACTACATCGTGGTGGTTTCTCCAACGAAGTACGGCCAGATTCCCATGGCGGCCGTACACCACGCCTATCTGCACTACGTGATCGATCCAATGCTTTACTCGCGTACCAACGCTCTGGCGCGCGAGCAGCCGATTATGAAGGCGGTTAGCGACGCGCCGCTCCCGTTCCGCTTCCGTTCCGACCCCACGGCGCTTACCGTCGAGTGCCTGATTAAGGCCATCGAGGCGCGCACCATGGATACTGGCGTCCCCGAGTACAAGATTCCCGCGGGCATTGACCGCTCACAGTTGCCGCGCTATGAGCACGAGCGCGAGCTCTATCAGCAAAAGGTGGATGCAGTGAGATCCGCCACGGTAGAGCACGACATGCGGCAGGGATTCGTGATGACGCAATACTTTTACCAGCAGATGATCCAGTTTGAGAAGCAGCCATCAAGCCTTGAAGAGATCATGGGCGAAATGGTCTACAGCATGGACGTAGATCAGCAGGTGCACCGGGCGCGGCAGACGGATTGGGACCAGGAGGCCGACGAGGATGTATTGCAGCGCAGCAAGCCGCGGCAGCTCACGGGGCTGGATCTGGCCGAGGCGAAGCTTTCCAGCGGAGACGTGAAAGACGCCATGTCCATGGCGCAAAAAGTGCTGGCAGCGGACCAGGGCACGGCCGCTTCCGAGTCAGATGCGGCGCGGGCGCATTTTATTATGGCGCGCGCTGACCTGTTGAGCGTGCATCCCGGCGTGTCGGAAGACGATGCCGAACGGATCATCGGCGAAGCCGTGACGCAGTTTCAAGAGACGCTCAAGACCAGCAAGAGCCAGCGATTGCTCGCATGGTCGCACATCTACCTGGGGCGCATTCTCGATATTCAGTGCAATCGCAGCGCGGCCCTTGCGGAATATAAAGAGGCGCTCGCGGTGCGCGATGGACGCCTCGACACGCGGCTCGCCGCCGAGCGCGGAGTCAAGCGCGCATATACAGTTGGCAACCAAAGCTGTGAGGATGACTCCAGCGACGTGGGTCCTGACAATGGGGCAGCCAAGCCTGCCCAGCAGGCACAGCAGGGAGCGCCAAAGCAGCAATAACGATCCGGGCGCCTCATGCTGCCGATGGAGACTATCCATTTTCGCGTTTGCTGCGCAAAAGGATGAGAGGAACGACAGCGAGTCGCGGGCCGGATCGAGAATATCTCTGTGTTTGTCAACGGGCAAAGATGTCTTGTTGCCGGGCCCGGCTCATTCTTTATCTTCCCACGAACGGACCGGCCTTGCTTTGCGTCAAAATGAGTAAAGGGCGAAGAAGGGCCGAACGTGGACGAATCGCGTGTGGAATCCGGTCGGGCAGCGCTCGAAGTGGCGCTTGGGCACACGTTTTCGCGTCCCGAATTGCTTGTGTGCGCTCTGACTCATCGCTCTCTGGCTCACGAATTGGCACAGGCTGAAGGCGGCTCCGAGGCTGCGGCCCGGGAGGATAACGAGCGGCTGGAGTATCTTGGGGATGCGGTGTTGGGACTGGTAGTGGCGGAGGCGCTTTATGCGGCTCATCCCGAGTGGCGCGAGGGCGAGTTGACCCGCGTTCGTTCAGGCCTTGTGAGCCGCGAGCATATGGCCCAGGTGGCTGAGGCCGTCGGCCTGGGGCAGCATCTCCGCCTGAGCCGCGGGGAAGAGCGCAGTGGTCTGCGGCGCAAAGCCACGGTACTCTCCAATGGCATGGAAGCCGTGGTGGGCGCACTTTATCTGGATGGTGGACTGGAGCCGGTGCGGGCCTTTGTGCGCAGGCGGGTGATGGGCGAGGCCGCTGATCGCCTAGCTCTTGAACTGCGTTCCGGAGCAGCCCTGGGCAACTATAAGTCGGCTCTGCAGGAGCGATTGCAGGCATCGCATCTGGGATCTCCCGCTTACCGTCTCAAGAGCGAGAGCGGCCCTGACCATCACAAGCGATTTCTCGTCGAGGTTCGCATTCAAGACGAGGCCGGAGAACGCGGTAAGCCGCTGGCTCGCGGCATGGGACGCACCAAAAAGCTGGCTGAGCAGGATGCCGCTCGCCGCGCGCTGGAAATACTGCAAAGTGCGAGTGGTCAAACCGTGGCCCGTGCCCCGCTGCCGCACTCAGCAGAAGGAGACGCGGAAACCGAGGAGCCATCAGCCCCATGAGCGATCTGGTCCGAGATCCCGATCCAGTATCCGCGCAGGCATCGCACCGCCCGCCGATCCCCTTTGCGGAATTGCATGGCCATCTTCCCACCATCCCGCAGGCGCTGGCTTCGCTCATGCAAACCGTCGTGGTGGCCATGTTTGTGCTTACGTTTGTGGTGCAGCCGCTGCTCATCCCATCCGAGAGTATGGAGCACACCCTGCTGGTGGGTGATTTTCTGCTCTTTGACAAGCAAACTTACGCACCTCCAGGCGCTCTGAGCCGCTGGTTCATGCCCTACCGCGATCCGGCGCGCGGCGATATTATCGTTTTCCGCCACCCCTATCCGCCGATGCTTATCAAGCGCGTGGTGGGCCTTCCCGGCGACCGGCTGCGTATCGTCGACGGTCACGCTTTTATTAACGACGTTGCACTCCCTGAGCCGTACGCTGCCTTCGGATCCCCACTGTTCGTTGCCGGGGGCGACAGCTTTCCCGGCAAAATCTATCCCGGACCTCAGGTCGATCCCGAGTGGTGGCATCAGATGCAGGGGCTCACGCGCAACGGCGAGTTGACTGTTCCCCCAGGCGAGTATTTCGTTCTCGGCGACAATCGCAATCACAGTTGGGACTCTCGTTACTGGGGATTTGTGCCGCGTGATGCTGTCGTCGGCCGCCCGCTTGTGATTTATTTCTCGCTGAATCGCTCCATTCCGATCGGCGCCGGGCCACCATCCCAGGGATCGGCGCAGCCGCCCGCGGATGATAGACTCGGACACGAGCGTGAACTTGCCGCAAAGATTGAGGGATTTGCCCGCTGGCGGCGTATTTTTCACGTGGTGCATTGAACTCGGCCGCGAAACTGGCCTTGAAAGCGCCTCATCCTCCGCAGTGAGCGACTGAATGACAAAGAAAAAGACGCGAGAACTCAAAGAAGTCCCTGGACAGCAACCGGAACAAGCTGCCGTTTCGCAGAAGGCCGATGAAACGCCCTTCGAGGCAATGGCCAGCATCTGTTCGGTGCTGGTGGTGGGCCTCTACATTCTTACTTTTCTCGCGCAAAATTTTGTCATCCCCTCGGGATCGATGGAGAGGACATTGCTCGTTGGCGACCATCTTGTCGTCGATCGCATCACGCTGGCCCCGCCCGCAAAATGGATGCCTCTGGTGCGCTATCGCGAGCCGCGGCGCGGCGATATCATCGTCTTCATCAAGCCAGTGGCTGAGCCGCAACCCGACGCCGACGGCAAGCCCCAGTACTTCTTTCTCGTAAAGCGCCTTATTGGCGTGCCCGGCGACCACCTCCATCTGCACGGCGGCATCGTCTACATCAACGGAGCCGCGCAACCCGCGCCGAAAGAAGGCGCGGACGATCCTGGAGCGGCCATCGATCAGATCTTCCTCGACGAGTTTCCCGCCATTCCTCCGGCGCAGGCGCCCAGCGGCGCCGCAACCGAAAGCTGGGCCGTCGACGAGCCTGGCCACGTCGTGAATGGCGATCTCGTTGTGCCTCCCGGTATGTACTTTATGATGGGCGACAATCGTCACAACAGCCTCGATTCGCGCTACTGGGGATTCGTCCCCCGGCAAAATATTATCGGCCGGCCGCTGTTCAACTACTGGTCGTTCAAATCTTCTGAAGCCGCCTACGAGCAGACCGGAGTGGGCGCGCGCCTGTCCTGGATCCTCCATGTGGCGACACATTTCTTCACCCAGACCCGCTGGAGCCGGACGCTGCATCTGACGCGGTGAGGGGATCTGCCCTGAAAATTCGCCGCCCGCCTGACTCTGTTCACCGCCCGCCTGACTCTGTTCACCGTCCGCCTGACTCTGTCATCCCGAGGAGCGCAGCGACGAGGGATCTGCGGTTGTTCCTGGCCAAATTTTCACGTTCTTCGGGGTTCCCAACAGGACCATGCGGGACGGCGGTTGTCTTTCGCCCCTTGCGGCGTCGTCGGGTGAAACCAGCCGGCCGAACCCAAGGTTTGCGTGAGAAGCAGACCTGAAAAAACAGCCGCAGATTCTTCGTCGCTGCGCTCCTCAGAATGACAACGCGAAGAGCATGGTTCGTAAAGCGTCCAGCGGATGGAAATGCGTTTGCCCTGGCCGGTTGCTGCCGAGGGGCTGTCGTCTGCTTCTGAGCAGCTACAATGGTCCCTGGACCTTCCATGACAAACGGTGCTGCCAGCAGAGAAAAGTTGCACGGACGGCTGCGGATCGCCCTGGCCATCGTCGCAATTCTTGTGCTTGCCCTGGTCGTGCCTCCGCTGATCAGCGTCAATCATTACAAAGGCCAGATTACGAGCCTCATTTCGCAATCTCTCGGCCGTCCGGTGCGGCTTTCTTCGGTAAAAGTGCGCCTCTTGCCCTGGCCAGGCTTCGTGCTCTCTGACTTGAGCGTCGCTGAAGATCCTGCCTACGGCGCTGAACCCGTGCTCTACGCCAGCCAGGTCACCGCTTCGCTCCGCCTGCTTGCCTTGTGGCGCGGCCGGCTCGAGATCGACACGATCAGCGTCGACGAGGCCAGCCTCAACGTCGTTCGCGCCGCTCCGGGCAAGTGGAACCTCGATCCTCTCTTCCGCACCGCCGCCGCGCAGACGGGCGCGTCGGGCAATGCTTCAACCCGTGGATCGGAAGGCGCAACTTCGCAGCGTGCCGTGCGGCTGCCCTCGCTTGAGGCCACCAACTTGCGCATCGACGTTAAAAACGGCGCGGAGAAGCTGCCCTTCTCGCTGGTCAACGCCGATCTTTCGGTCTGGCAGGCGCGGTCCGGCGAGTGGCGCATCCGTCTGCGTGGCCAGCCAGCCCGCACCGATGTCAGCCTTCACCAGGAAGAGACCGGCGTGGTGCGGATGGAAGCCAGCGTCCATTCAGCTCCCGCGCTCTCTCAGATGCCACTGCATCTCTATCTCAACTGGCGCGAGGCGCAATTGGGCCAGCTCGCCCGCCTCGTTACAGGCTCCGATTCTGGCTGGCGCGGTGACGTGACCGGTGAACTGCACGTCGACGGCACAGCCGATGCTGCGCAAGTCGCAGTGCGCTTGCGCGCCTCGAGTGTGCGCCGCGCGGAGTTCGCTCCCGCATCGCCTCTGGACTTCGACGCCAACTGCGGCTTTCTTTATCACTACGATCGCCGCAGCCTCGAGAAACTGGTCTGCGATTCGCCGCTCGGCGACGGCCACATGCGCCTCACCGGCGAAAAGCTCGGCCTCGGCCTGCCGCCGCAGTTTGCGGTCGAATTTGACCGCATCCCCGTCGCTGCCGGTCTCGATGCATTACGCACCCTGCGCAGCAGCATCGATCCCGGTCTTGAAGCCAGCGGCACAATCAGTGGAAAGATCGTTTACGCCTCAAGTCCCGCCAGCAACGCGCCAGCAGCCAAATCCGGGCATGGGAAACATGCGCGTAAAGCCGCTGCCGAGCCGGCTGGTCCGTTCGCGGGCTCGCTCACGGTCTCCGATTTTGCGCTTACCGGTGGTGGCCTGAGCAAGCCGGTGCAGGCGCCCAAGATTGTGTTTGAGCCTTCGGCAACTCCACATGCCTCTGTTGACGCTCTTGCCGGGACCGTGGCCATTTCCGCCGGCGGCGAAGCCCCATTGGCGTTTAACCTGCGCTTCTCGTTTGCCGGTTACCAGGTGGGTGTGCGCGGCCAGGCGGCCATTGCGCGTGCCCGCGAACTGGCCCACGCAGCAGGCATTCCCGAGTCTCAGGCGCTCGCTTCGGTAGCCGGCGACCCGCTCACCGTTGATCTCGTTGCTGCCGGGCCCTGGATGCCGCAAGGTGAAATTTTTCTCGCCGCCACCGACGACGCATCGCCCCCAACCGCCGCGCATGAATCGTCAGCGCCCTCTTGGCCTTCGAGCGCGATTCCTGCTGATGACTCGCTCACCGGAACCGTCACCCTGCACAATGCCAACTGGAAGGCCGGCTATCTCGCCAACCACGTGCAGATTGCCGAGGCTACGCTGCACCTTGATGGCACAGGTCTGCGCTGGGATCCAGTCGTCTTTTCGTACGGCCCGGTGAAGGGAACTGCTGTACTCCGCGTGCCTTTGGATTGCCCCACAGCTCTGCCTGAGCCGCAGTCCTGCCCTGCGCAATTCCAGGTGCAGTTCAACGAGCTTGATGCGGGCACAGTCCAAGCCGCACTGCTGGGCGCGAAGGAAAAGTCCACACTGCTCTCCGATCTCATCGATCGCCTGCATCCCTCGGCTTCTCCGCCCTGGCCTGCCCTTGAAGGCACGGTGAAGGCGGATGCGCTGGTCCTCGGTCCCACTACTCTTCACGCGGTCTCGGCCGGTCTGCGCATCCTCCCGACCGGCGCAACGGTCGAGAACTTCCACGCGGATCTCTTTGGCGGCAGCGTCCAATTTGCGGGCTCCGTCGAAAAGCCTGCCACCGATCGGGACAAACCCGTCTACACCTTCGAAGGCGACTTCCAGAAGCTGAATGTCACGCAGCTTGGATCGCTGCTTGGCCTGCGCTGGTCCGGAGCCTCATTGAACGGTAACGGTAAGATCACACTCACTGGCTACACTGCCAAAGACCTCGCAGCCTCGGCGCACGGTGCACTCCACTTCGCATGTGGCCACGGAGCCATTGGCAACCAACCCTCAAAATCTTCAAAGCCAGAGCGAGTTCCTGCGCCTATCAGCCGCTTCGATCGCTGGACCGCCGATGCAACCATCGCAGATGGAGTCATTACGCTCGATCGGAACGTTGTGATTGCAGGTTCACGCAAACAATCCGTCGCGGCGACAGTCACCCTCGCTGATCCGCCGGCCGTTAGTTTCACCCAGTTCAAGCAGCCCGCCGCAAAACACTGAGGTCGCGCTGGCCCTCCAGCCGGTTGTCGTGCCAGCATTTTTCCCTCGCGCATAGACTGGTTAACCTCAACCTTCCTCCGCCAATTCATCGCGGATGCGGCCCCCTACAATCGAAGCATGGGCTCTCCTGTGGTCTCCTCCCCGGTTCTTATCCATTGCAAAGCCATCCTATTTGACATGGATGGTATTCTCATCTCGTCCATTGCGTCGGTGGAGCGTAGTTGGACCACGTGGGCGCGGCTTCGTGCTGTCGATCCCTCGCTTACACGTGAGACTGCGCACGGACGCCGGGCGGTCGAGACCATCGGTATCCTGCGGCCCGATCTCGACCCCGAAGACGAACTCAAGGTCATTGAAGAGATTGAAGTGGCCGACAACGAAGGACTCACTGTGTTGCCTGGCGTGCTTGCCCTGCTGGCCGCATTGCAGGCGGATCGCTGGACGGTTGTCACCAGCGCCACAGAGCGGATTGCCCGCATCCGCATGGCTGCGGGCGGCATTCCAGTGCCCGCGCGCCTGGTCACCGCCGACCGTGTCACGCGTGGCAAACCACACCCCGAGCCGTTCCTGGCAGGAGCAGCCCTGCTCGGCGTCTCGCCTTTCAATTGTGTGGTTTTTGAAGACTCAGCCTCCGGCGCCGAGGCCGGCCGCAACGCCGGATGCACTGTGGTGGCTACCACTTTTTCGCATTCCGCCGAATCGCTCGCGGCTGCGCACTACCTGGTGCGAGACCTGACAGAGATCTCGGTTGCATTGAACTGCGGCGAGATTGCGCTGCAGTTTACGCCGCTGACGGGAAATAGACCGCAAGTAGAGGAAATCTAAGTTCCTTCTTCTGCTCCCCCGATTCCCGTTCCCTCGCTTTACTGGTTGGCCTCAATGCGCCTGCCGTGCGGGTTCTGCACGGGCCGCGTGTTGATCTTGTAGAGGTCCGTGAAGGCACGGAACTGCGACCGGCTAATGGTCAGACTTTCTTGGAGGACATACCAGCGAACGCCCTCGGTGCAAGGCGGCTCCAACTCCGATCCAACATAGGTCCAGTAGCTTTGATCGCCCGGCAGTAGTCCGCCGGCGTTCACCATGTCGGTAACTTTTTCAGTGGCGCCGGGCTTGGTGGGCAGGTGCGCCCAGAGCGTCGAAAGCAGCGCGTTTGGAAAACCGCGATCCTGGGACAGGCGCACGGCCACAATGGCCATCCTGCCGTCGTCGCTGCGATGCACAAGGTCGACCTCCATGTCGTCAAAGTTGCCCTTGATGGGGTGCTCGCTCGGTTCGTGGAAGTCGAGTTCAACCAACTGATAGCGGACGCCGTTGGCCACCATCGTACTGCCCGGATCGACGCGCACTTTGATACCGCGGCCGGTGTTGACGAGGGTCATTGGTCCGCCAATGTAGTGGAACTGGAGCGGCGGCAGACTCTTGTCGATGCGGGTATTGCGAATGTCGAGCGGCGACTGCTCGTGGCCGATGGAGCAGGCCCTGTACGCCGGATCAAGCCTGCCCCAGACCAGGGGGCCGGTCTTTCCTACATAGCTCCATTTTGGCCCGCTTTGCGCGGTACAAAGGGTTGAACAGGCAAACAGTAGGGCAGTCAAGGCAGTAAGACGCATATTTTTCTCCCGCTACATTAGACGGATCGTCATCTCCGAAGCATTCTACGGTATCGGCGTTCGAAGCGCGAAAAAACGGCAGTGGGTCAGTTTGAATTTGTTTTGAAAGGGCAAGACTTCACAGGCTGCTGAAAAACTCGCAGAAAGAACGATTTGTAACAAGGGCACGACTTTAGTCGGGCCGCTCAGTCTGATAAGAAAGCGCCGGGCTTTAGCCCCTGCTTCGCTCCATGCGCGATTCAAGCCGATTTATCGAGTTTTTCCGCA
>JBMFHB010000029.1:0-37799 GCA_049977045.1 Occallatibacter sp. | reverse complement strand
CCACTTTTCCGGGCACTGACCTGCGCCTGATTTACAAAATCGGCCCATGTTAATTTCCGCCCACTTCAGGATGTCTGCCATTTGCCGATCGCCGCTGCGATCACTCGCGTCCTCATCCACGCTCATCGCGACCGGCTCCGGATCTTCGCCGCACACTTCGACCGTCGCAGGGTCCGGCGATGAATCCTGCACCGGCCGTATCGGTTTCGTCTCGGCGGCGTCTTTCATCGCGGTGGCGCTCGGTACCGAAAGCGAGGGCGACTCGCTTACCGCAGGCGTTGCCATCATGAACAAAGGGAGTTGTTCGAACTCCTCGCCTCGCGAAGGGACAGCCACCTTGCGGATCGCCTTCTCGGTCACGCCCAGCCGGTGGGCGATCGCTACGTTACTCAGCCCCTGCCCCTTGAGCTTCTCGATCAGACGCAATCGCTGGCCGGAGATGCGGCGGCGACCGCGCCGCCACCCCTGCGCGCGCCCCAGTCCCACCATTCCGGATTTGGCGTAACGCTCCTGGTACCGCCGCACCGTGCGCTCGCATCTGCCAAAGGCACGGGCTACCTCCGTTTGCTGCGCAAAGCCACCGTCAACCAGCATCACCATCGCATACGCCTCGGCAACGACGTCGGCGACGCAATAGTGATACACGGGCAAGCCTCCGACCACGACCACCCGTTGATCTTCCTCCGCGCGCAAACCACAGCGCGCATTGATGACCGTGGTGTCCGACGGGGCTACTGCGGGCAGCCCCAGGGCAAGCTGGCTGTTCATACTCGCCAGCAGAAATCGGACAGGTTAGGGTCCGCAACTGTGTTCCTAAACAACCTGCAATATCTGGTACTTACGCTCTACCGCACAAAAATACCGGACAGGTATTGGTCCGAGCCCTGGACAACAAAAAGAGCCGGATTTACCCGTAAAAAATAGGCTATGTCAGGAGTTCTGAATCTACACCGCGCCGGCCGTTGACCGGCAGCCAGATTCGCGAACCTGCCGGCTTCTACTTCTGCGCCTTCTTCCATTCCTTGATGAGCGCCAGAACCTCTTCGGCGTGGCCCTCGGGCTTGACCTGGGGAAAGACGTGGAGCAGGGTCTGGTCGGGGCCGATGACGAAGGTCGTGCGCACGATGCCCATCGCCTTTTTGCCGTACATGTTCTTCTCTTTGAGCACGTCAAACTGTTTGCAGACTTTCTCGTCTACATCGGCAAGGAGCGTGTACGGAAGGTTGTACTTGGCGCGGAATTTGGCCTGCGCCTCCGGCGTATCGCGGCTGATGCCGAGAACCACCGTGCCAGCCGCCTCCAGCTTCTTGAAGGTGTCGCGAAAGCCGCAGGCTTCGATGGTGCATCCCGGCGTATCGGCCTTGGGGTAGAAGAAGAGGACGACCGGCTTGCCGGCAAAGTCCGAGAGGCTGACGGTCTTGTCTTCGTCGGTTTTAAGCGTGAAGTTGGCAACTTTCTTGTGAAGCTCCATGGGGAATATCCTCGCTAAAGAAGGTTGTGGCCGGCAGATGGCCGGGTTCGACGGTTTCAGCATCGATTATGGATGAAGGGTGCGGAGGATGTCATTGCGGAACCCAGAGCGGTTGTGGATATCGGCGGCGCTGCTGGCGGCGGCGCTCCCCTCAGCCGCGCAATATCCCGGCCAGGTGACAAAGACAGACAAGAGCGCTCCCACATTGCGGGCGGTTGCTGTGTTCGAGTGGACGGGCGACGAGGCCAAGCCGAAGGCCAGCCGGCTGATTCCCATCTGTATCTACGACGGCCAGGCGCTGGAGGACGCGGATGAGTATCTGGCCCGTCCGGCCCCGATTGCTCTTGAAAGCGAAGTGGAGTATCAGCTTTTGCAGGACGGCAAGCCGGTCGGTCTGTTTGACGTGGAGCGCGCCGGCCAGCAGATGGGCTTCTGGATCGGCCTTGGCAAGTGGAAACCTCTGCCCAGGCCCAAACCGGCGCCCACGCAGGTGGCCAAGATCGACGAGTACGGCGACGCGCAGAGCGACGAGCCTGTTCTGCACCGCAAGCATCATGCCGGCGAATCCGCCCCAGGCAAAGACTCCGGCAACTCCGGCGCCGCAAGCAGCGCTCCGCCGCCCGATCCCGACCGGCCGGTTCTGCGCCCCGCGCCGGATACCTCAACCGCGAGCAACTCTTCCTCAGGCAGCGCCTCGACCGGCGACTCCGATCGTCCCAAGCTCAAAGAACGGAAAGGGAACGAAGAAGACGTGGGCTACGTTACCAGTGTCGCGACGTTGAGCGATCCCAACCGCCCGCATCTGTTCCGGGGCAAGACCGCGGGTTACGGCGCGGAGGTGGCGCCGAGCCTGAGCGGGATGCCGCGCGAGATGAAACAGATGGTCGCTGTGAGCGATGCGGTGGATCGGCCCGTGCATTTGTGGAGCTACTCGTGGGCCAATCCGGCTGACAAGGCCAGGATGAAGGCCGCGATGGAGGATCTGGCGCGCGCGGCGCTGGGCCTCAATCCTCCCGCGGCGTCAGTAAAGCCGAAGACCGCGGCAAAGTCCTCCTCCAAGACGCAGAAGCCCGTTCAGTTGACTTTGCCGCCACAGCCGGCGACGCTTTTGGACGAAGAGTTCCGTGTCTTCGAGCTGGCCTACGGTTCCGGGGCCACGATGGTGCTCTCCGCGCGCACGGCGGGCACGGGCGCGGAGGAGAAGTTTGTTACCTTGATTGCGCAGCCGGATCTTTACGGCAATATGGCGGTCCTGGTGAAGAACGTGACCGATGCCGCGCATCTCGACGACAAGCCGCGCATGAAGCTGGTGGACGCGGTCGATGCGCTGGCCGACAATCGCGGCGAGCTGCTCTTCGAACTTCGGGGAGCGACTCAGCGGCAGTTCGCGCTCTACCGAGTGCTGCGCGGCGATGCTACGCGGATCTTTTTAAGCAACGCGGCGGCGATCGGATCGGCCGCGCCTTGACCGATTCGCAATGGGCGCGCCTCGGCCGGCGCGCGTACCCGGCAGACCGGTGTGTTTCCGGCGTCAGGCCGTAAAAGGCGCTTTGTCGAGCTATTTTGGACTCAATAAGTCCTATATAATGGAAAGTAGAGTGGGAATTTAGCCACTTGTTGAAGGATCAAGAAATCAATGGCATCTGTCCTGACCGCGCCTCTATCCGACGCAACGAGCGAAGTCTGCTCATTGCCCGCTTCCACAACCACACCCGACAACGCAGTAGCCGAGCCGGAGCGCGCCGCGCACACGGTCTCCGCGCGGAGCCAGATCCGCATGGGCAGGGCCGCGGCCACCGGCCAGGGCCTTAGCTGGCTTACGCTTGTGGTGATTGCGCTCTTTCATGTGGGAGCGGTGGCCGCGCTGTTTCTCTTCAGTTGGCCGCGAATGCTTGTGGCGGCCGCGATTTACGTGCTGGCGATCAATGTGGGTGTCGGCATGTGCTACCACCGCCTGCTGACCCATCGCGGCTATCAGGTGCCAAAGTGGCTGGAGTACCTGATGACAGTCTTCGCCACGCTCTCGCTGGAGGGTGGGCCGATCTTCTGGGTTTCGACGCACCGCGTGCATCATCAACTCAGCGATCGGGAGGGCGATCCGCACACGCCGCGCGATGGCGGCTGGTGGG
Source organism: Occallatibacter sp. (assembly GCA_049977045.1). Taxonomy (GTDB): domain Bacteria; phylum Acidobacteriota; class Terriglobia; order Terriglobales; family Acidobacteriaceae; genus Telmatobacter. The sequence continues at coordinate 34,199 of JBMFHB010000029.1, read as the reverse complement.
CGCACACCGGCTGGATTCTCTTTGGCGAGGCCTTGCACGCGCAGACCGAGGCGCTGGCGCGCTACTCGCCAGACCTGCGCCGCGACCGCGTGCACGTGTGGCTGAGCAAGTACCACTGGCTGCCCATCACGCTGAGCGGCCTGGCGCTGTTTGCCGGCGGCTGGTACTGGGGTGGATGGGTGAACGGCCTGGCGATGGTGCTTTGGGGCGTGTGCCTGCGCGTCACGATCGGCCTGCACGCCACGTGGCTGGTGAACTCGGCTACGCATCTGTGGGGCTCGCGCCGGTTTGAGACGAAGGACGACTCGCGCAACAGTTGGTGGGTGGCCCTGCTGACCGGCGGCGAGGGCTGGCACAACAACCACCATGCGCATCCGGTTTCAGCGCGTCACGGGCTCAAGTGGTATGAACTCGATCCGAACTTCTGGGGTATCTGGCTGCTGGCGAAGCTGCGGCTGGCGCGCAAAATCCGGGTGGCGAAGTTCGATCCCGCGCATCCCCGGCCGGCGCAGATGTAAGGCGCCGGAAGAGACAGCGGCGTATCGGCACGATTGGCAATCCCGCCAGGCGGCGGATCAGGCGAGGGTCATGGCGAGCGCGTCCGAGGCGGTGGGCGCAATGCGCATCAGTCCGCGGTTGCGGGCCTCGATGAAGCCGTTGGCCACCGCCGTATCCAGAAAGGCCAGCAGGCCGTCCCAATAGCTGGCTGTGTTGATGAGAACAATGGGCTTTGCGTGCAGGCCGATCTGCGCCCAGGTGACAGCTTCAAGCAACTCGTCGAGGGTGCCGTAACCTCCGGGCAACACCAGAATCGCATCCGCCAGCTCATGTATGCGGGCCTTCCGCTCGTGCATCGTGAGGACGAGTTCGAGCGAGGTCAGGCGGGTGTGCGCGATCTCGCGGCCGCTGAGCGCCTGCGGCAGTACGCCGATGACCTTGGCGCCTTCAGCCAGCGCCGCGTCGGCCAGGACGCCCATCAGACCGCGGCTGGCTCCCCCATAGACCAATCCCAGTCCAGCTCTGGCGATGGCGACTCCGAGAGCCGACGCCTCGGCGCGAAACGCGGGGTTCGATCCAAAGGCAGATCCACAAAAGACGGCGACGCGGCGCAGGGGTTTGGCTGATTGGGTCATGGTGCTTCCAGAATACCGTTGTGGGCGAGGGTGCGGCTGATTCAGCCCGCAGGGGCAGCACACATTTTCTTGACATGCCTATGGTGTACATATACAATTTTATCGTTTCAGTTAACGATGACGACCTGGGCCCGAAGAAGATGAGGATGCGCCGAGTGGATCTCGAACCGAATTTTCGATCGTCGCCTGCCGCGCCGGCCCATCGACAGATGGAAACCGGGAGCGGATAAGATAGGCAGGGCGATGGAGGGGGCAGCTTATTCGAGGAGCAGGCGCGAAGAGACAGGTGAGGATTCCGTGCCCGGGCCAGGCTGCCGGAGTGTACTCCTGGCCGTGAAGCCTGCCAGCATGTGTTCTTCAGGGTTTGGAGCGAGAAGGCAGGATGCGTCGAAGGAGTGTTTGAGCGATGGAAAGATCCCGTACGCTGTAAGTCATCGAGGGACACCGCTGGCCGAGACCGAATTCAGGGAAGTAATGGGGGAATGAGCGATGCGCAGAAGAGAGTTTTGCAAATTGATTGCGGCTGCAGCGGCCGTGGAAGCGATTCCTGGGAAGGGACAATCGACTGAGGACGCGCCTTTGGGCTTTAACAGGCTCCGTCAAACGTATGAAGAATTCTGCGCCACACCGGAGAACCAGCGTATCTTCTATGCGCTGGTCAATGGCAGGATCGTGGAGAAGAAGTTGAGCGGCGCGGAGTGGGAGCCCACCGCATGGGGTGATCCCCCCGAGCTGCCTGGTGGTTCCTGGGACGGCGTTCCGATGCAGGCTCCAGTGGACGGACTCAACGGCGAGGGGCCGTTTCACGCCACCTGGGATTCACTGCTCGCATACGATGCTCCCGAGTGGTATCGCGATGCCAAATTCGGCATCTGGGCGCACTGGAGCCCGCAGTGCGTGCCCGAAGACGGTGATTGGTACGCGCGCAAGATGTACATGGAAGGGTCACAGGAGTATCGCTACCAGAACGCGCACTACGGCCACCCCTCCGAGTTTGGTTACAAGGATCTGTGCGCGCAGTGGACGCTGCTCAACTGGGAGCCCGAGGCGCTGATCGAGCGCTACAAGAATGCCGGAGCGCGGCTGTTTATCGCGCTGGCCAATCATCACGACGGATTCGACACCTGGGGTTCGAAGCATCAGCCCTGGAACGCGGTGAACCATGGACCGCATCGCGACGTGGTGGGAGAATGGGCCGCCGCCGCGCGCAAGCATGGAATGCGGTTCGGTGTGACGGTTCACCAGGCGCGCAACTGGTGGTGGTTCCAGACCGCGCATGGGGCCGATAAGAGCGGACCCTATGCGGGCCAATTCTACGATGGGCGCATGATCCAGGCCGATGGCAAGGGACAGTGGTGGGATGGGCTCGATCCGCAGAGGCTCTATGGACCGAAGCATCCCAAGGACGCGCTGCCGGACGCCTCGTATGTGAAGAACTTCTATGACCGCACGCGCGACCTGATCGATCGGCATGATCCCGACCTGCTTTACTTCGACAATGCTCTGCTGCCGCTTGGCTGGGGGGGCATGAACGTCGGCGCCTACTTTTACAACCACAATCTGAAGACGCACGGCGGCAAGATGGAAGCGGTGCTGAATATCAAGAACGTCCCCGACAAGCTGGCCAAGGCGGTGGTGGCGGATTATGAGCGCGGTTTGACCAGCGGCATCATGCCTTATCCCTGGCAGTCGGAGACCTGCATCGGCGAGTGGCACTACCAGCGCAGTCTTTTTGACGGTCCCGGAGCCTATGGCGGTTATCTGCCGCCGCGCGACGCGATTCATTGGCTGGTCGACACAGTGAGCAAGAACGGCACGTTCATCCTGAATCTTCCCGGCAAGCCGGATGGCACGATCGACAGCAAGGAGATCGCCGTCCTCGATGAGATTACCGCATGGTTAAAGGTAAACGGCGAAGCCATTTTCGAGACGCGGCCGTGGGCGATCTACGGCGAGGGGCCAAACAGCGTTAAAGCGGGATCTTTCCAGGGCGCCAGCATAAGGGCGCTGGGCGAGAAGGACATCCGCTTCACGCGCAACAAGGCAAACACTGTGATTTACGCGATCTTCCTGGGCTGGCCGGCAGGGGAGGCAAAGATTGGTTCGCTGGGATTCTCGAGTAAGTTCAATCCTGGCAAGATTCAGAATGTCACGCTGCTTGGCTCCGGAGCCAGGATTGAGTGGACGCAAAAGGCCGACGCGCTTCATCTGCGGGTGCCCTCTGGATCGCCGGTTGCGAACGATTACGGGGCGGCATTGAAAATCGCGCTGGCCTGAGGCTGCCGAACGCTCCTGTCTTTCCACACCGGAATTTCGCTTGACACAGGCTCCATGCGACAATGAAGGCAACGATGACCAGCGCCTCTTCTGCTGCCGTTCCCGAGCCTATTACCGTAACCCCGCAGTTGCTGGCCCAGCACGGAATCACTGCGGAGGAGTACAATCGCATCCTCGCGGCCCTGGGCCGCACGCCTTCGCTGACGGAGCTGGGCATTTACAGCGTCATGTGGAGCGAGCACTGCTCCTACAAGTCAAGCCGCGTGCATCTGAAGCGGCTGCCGACGAAGAGCGATCGCGTCGTGCAGGGGCCGGGCGAGAATGCCGGCATTATCGACGTGGGCGACGGCTGGGCCTGCGCCTTCAAAATTGAAAGCCACAACCATCCGAGCTACATCGAGCCCTACCAGGGCGCGGCCACCGGCGTGGGCGGCATTCTGCGCGACATCTTTACCATGGGCGCGCGGCCGCTGGCAGTGATGGATTCATTGCGTTTCGGTCCCATTGAAGAGGGCGCCGCGGAGCGCGAGCTGGCGCACCGGAATCATGCGGTCGTCGAGGGCGTGGTGAGCGGCATCGCCGGCTATGGCAACTGCTTCGGCGTGCCCAACCTGGGCGGCGAGACCAAATTCGAACGATGCTACAGCGGCAACCCGCTGGTGAACGCCTTTGCGCTTGGCCTGGTGCGCAAGGATGAGATCTTCTATGCCAAGGCCAGCGGCGTTGGCAATCCCGTGATCTACGTAGGCGCCAAGACGGGCCGCGACGGCATTCACGGCGCTACCATGGCCAGCGAGGAATTCAAGGAAGGTTCCGAGCAGAAGCGCCCCAACGTCCAGGTCGGCGACCCGTTCATGGAGAAGCTGCTGCTGGAGGCCTGCCTCGAAGCCATGCGGACCGGCGCGATCGTGGGCATTCAGGATATGGGCGCCGCGGGACTCACCTGTTCCACCTGCGAGATGGGCGCGCGCGGCTGCGTCGGTCTCGATGTCGAACTCGATCTTGTTCCCCAGCGCGAAACCGGGATGAGCGCCTACGAGATCATGCTCTCCGAAAGCCAGGAGCGCATGTTGCTCGTCGCCGATAAGGGCCGCGAAGACGAGGTGCTGCGCGTCTTTGCCAAATGGGGACTCGACGCGGTGATCGTCGGTACGGTTCAGCCCGAATCGCGTTTGCGCATTCGCCATCATGGCGTGCTCGTCGCCGACATTCCCAACGAGTCGCTCACAGACGGCGCGCCGCTTTATCATCGGCCCGTCGGCACGTGGAAGTCTCCCGTTCCGCTTGAGCCACCGGCAGAGGCGCTGGCCGAACTCGCAAAGGATCGCGGCTATCTGGCGGACCTCAGGAAGCTTCTCGCTTCCTCAAACGTCTGCTCCAAGCGCTGGATTCACGAGCAGTACGACTCGATGGTGCAGACCAACACCGTCCTCGGCCCCGGCGGTGAAGCGGGCGTCATGCGCATCAAGGGCACGGGAACCGCCGGCCACGAACGCGGCCTGGCGATGGCGCTCGATGGCAACGGTCGCTGGAGCTGGCTCGATCCCAGGCTCGGCGCGATGCACGCCGTGGCCGAGTGCGCGCGCAAAGTGGCCATGACAGGCGCAACCCCCGTTGCCGCCACCAACTGCCTCAACTTCGGCAATCCCGAAAAGCCCGAGATCATGGCGCAGCTTTCGGCCGCGATCGATGGCATCGCCGAGGCATGTACGGCGCTCGGAACGCCGATCACCGGCGGCAACGTGTCCTTATATAACGAAACCAAAGGCGAAGGGATCTACCCCACGCCGGTGCTCGGCATCGTCGGCATTCTCGACGATGTGACCAAAGCCGTTCCTGCCGGTTTCCAGCGCGAGAAGGACGCGGTCTTGCTGCTCTGGCCGGTACCGCGCGGCGAAGAGCCCGATCCCAACCTCAAGGTTCCGCTCAATACGCCGCCCATCAGCCAATATCCCTTGCCCGCGCTTGAGCACGAACCGCGCGCTCATGAAGAAGCCGATGCCACCGACGCCGAAGCCGTTGCCAATCTCACCGCGTTTGGCTCTTCCGAGTATGCGAGGGCCGTTCTTGGCGCAACATGGGGCGTCCCGCCCGCGCTCGATCTTGACGCCGAAGCCGATCTGCACAAGCTGCTGGCCGAGCTTGCCTGGCGCAAACTGGTCCGCTCGGCGCGCGATATCTCCGATGGCGGCATTGCCGTTGCGCTGGCGCAGGCAGCATTTGCAAAGGGCATCGGCGCTGCCGTCGAGCAGGATCCATCGCTGCTGGCCCAGCCGCTCTTCGGTCTCTTTGCCGAGCCGGCTTCTACCGTGTTGTTGACCGCGGCTCCGGAGGACATCTCCGAAATTGAGCAACTCGCCCAGGAAGCGAACTTCCTCATCGCGCGCATCGGAACAACGGGCGGGAATCGGCTGGAGATTCTGGTCGACGGCGAGTCCTTCATCGCCGCGCCGCTCGACGAGCTTCGCAAACCCTGGGCTTCTTCGCTTGAGGCCGCGCTGCACGATGAGGTCGTGGCATGACGCACAGGCTTTTTCAGGGGGTGGCCGGCGCTGCCGATCGAACGCCGCAGCTTGCTTTCTGTTCCCTGTACTCCGATTCACGCTCCCCGCAACGAGCCGCCGCGGGCGACACGTTGCACGAAGAGTGCGGCGTCGCCGCCATTTATAACCACCCTGACGCCGCGCGCCAGATTTATCTAAGCCTCTACGCATTGCAACATCGCGGGCAGGAGTCCGCGGGCATCGCCACGGCCGACGGCCACCATCTCGCCAACATCAAAGGCATGGGGCTGGTCTCGGAGATCTTCACCGACGACGTGCTGCAAAAGCTCCCCGGCCACATGGCTATCGGCCACACGCGCTATTCGACCACCGGCGATTCGGCGCTGCTCAATGCGCAGCCAATTCGCGTCGACTCCACGAAGGGTCTCATCGCCATCGCGCACAATGGCAATCTGGTGAACCTGGCCAGCGTGCGCTCGCGCCTCGAACGCGCCGGCGCCTACTTCCAGACCACTTCGGACTCCGAGATTATTGTTCAGCTCATTGCGCACTCCGGCGCCGGCTCGCTCGTCGATGCCATTGCCGACTCGCTTTCTCAGGTTGAGGGCGCCTTTTCGATTGTGATGATGACGCGCGACCGCATCTTTGCCGCACGCGATCCGCGCGGGTTCCGTCCGCTTTCGATGGGCCGCATGAAGAATCCCGATGGCGGCGACACCGTCGTCTTCGCGTCGGAGTCCTGCGCCTTCGATCTGCTGCGCGCCGAGTTCGTTCGCGATATTCTTCCCGGTGAGCTGGTGATGGTCTCTGAAGACGGCGTCACCAGCCGCCAGTACGCGAGCGGCATCCCGCAGTCGAGCTGCATCTTCGAGCACGTTTACTTTGCCCGGCCCGACTCGCGTATCTTTGGCCGCTGGGTTCAGGAGTCGCGCGATCGGATGGGCCGCCAGCTCGCGCGTGAGTCCGGCGTCCCCGCCGATGTTGTCGTGCCCGTGCCCGACTCCGGCGTCACCGCCGCGCTTGGCTACGCGGAAGAATCCGGCATTCCGTTCCGTCTTGGCCTCATCCGCAACCACTACGTGGGCCGCACCTTTATCGAGCCCGAGCAGCGCGTGCGCGACTTCGGCGTGCGCCTCAAGCTCAACCCGGTGCGCAATCTGCTGGAGGGCAAGCGCGTCGTGCTCATCGACGACTCGATCATCCGCGGCACCACGAGCCGCAAGATCGTCCGCATGGTGCGCGGCGCCGGCGCCAAAGAGGTGCATCTGCGCATCAGTTGCCCGCCCACCATCTCGCCGTGCTTCTACGGCGTCGATACGCCGAGCAAGCAGGAGCTGATCGCTGCCAATCAATCCATCGAGGAGATTCGTCGCTTCATCGAGGCCGATTCCCTGGCGTATCTCTCTTTGGATGGACTGTTGCAATCCGTTCAGGACAAGGAAAAAGTCGGCTACTGTACCGCCTGCTACACCGGCAACTATCCCACGCAGTGGGTCGACGTGGAAGAGATCCTTCCCGCTGGCGCAGCGCTTTAGAGCATTTTAGCTTTTGCTGTAGACTTCCGTGCCCCATCCATTCCGCGTTTTTCAGCGGAATGGGTGGGACACCAGTAAAATCCCGGTCTACACAATTTCCGAAAATGCTTTAGATCATCATCCCGGCATTCATCTGAGCCACTTGCAAAATTCACTGCTCAGTCGCAGCTTTGAAAGGGCACGACTTCAGTCGTGCCAATAAAGCCAATAAAATGAGGGGGGCTTTAGCCCCTGAGGAAAGACCGCATCTGAACATTCTCGAATTTTGCAGGTGGCTCATCTGAAATGATGTTTTAAGCTTACGCGCCTTTCGTCGCCGTCAGTTCCGTCTCCCAGCTTCCATCGTCTGTGCCAAAGCTGAATTCGATTTGCCCGGCTGAAACCTTGCCCTTGTAAACAAGCTTGTAGGTTTGTCCCTCGTAGTCAGTGTTCAACCAGAAGGTCACCGTATCGCCGTCGAGCTTGCCCTCGTGAATCTCCGCGGGCGAGGTCGGCAATCCTTCCACGGTTCCTGTCACTACGCCGGCTGAGCTCGTTAAATGGAATGTCAGCGGAATGCTCGTACCCTGAAAATCGAAGCTGCCATTCCAGGTTCCACTCACGGTTACTGGCGTGGTCTCCGCGCCTTTGGCCGCCGTCAGCTCCGTACTCCAACTCCCATCGTCGGTCCCGAGGTTGAAGTCGATCTGATTTCCGGCCGTCGACACCGTGCCTTTGAAGACCAGTTTGTAGGTCTGCTCCTCATAGTCGGTGTCCACCCAGAACGTTACCGTGCCGCCATCCACTTTGCCGTCATGGATCTCCGCGGGCGTGGTAGGCAGTCCTTCCACGTCGCCTGTCAGCACGCCGTTCGTGACGGCAAAATGGAAGGTCAGCGGTACGGTTGTCCCCTCGAAGTCGAAAGCCCCTGTCCAGGTGCCGCTGGGGTCCGCGGCGTTCGCCGCCGGCAGGCCAAGCAGCAGAACAAGCAGCCCCGCAATACACAACAGCTTTTTCATGCGCATTTCCCCCAAACCTCACGAGTCTACCACGGCCGCGTTTGGGTTCTCATGCTGCTTTTCGGCGGCGTCAGCGCAAGGTGAGCGAGGAGTCGGCGCTCAACTCCGGCGGCGCGAATTCCTTGTTGAGGAGCCGCGGCCAGGCGGCCGCCGCGATCATGGCCGCATTGTCGGTCGAGAGCTTGAGAGTGGGAAACAACATCCGCGCGCCGCGCACCGCCGCCTCCCGGGCGAAGCGCTCGCGCAACTCGCGGTTGGCGGCCACGCCTCCAGTCACCAGAATGCGCCGCGCGCCCAGTGACTCGGCGGCGGCGAAGGTCTTCTTGAGCAGGTCACCGACGACCGCGTGCTGAAAGCTTGCGATCAGGTCGAGCGTTTGCTGCGGGCACAGGGCCAGCGCCTCTTCGCGCGTCCGCGGCAGGTGAAAGTTTCCTGGAACGCGGCCCACGCGCGCGCGCGCTTCGGCCCGCATCTCATGGAGTTCCACATAACGCAGCACCGCGGTCTTGATCCCCGAAAAAGAAAACAGAAAATGCGGATCGAGATGCGCGATAGGCGCGGTCTTCGCCGCCTTGGTGCGCGGGGGCTTCCCGGCCAGGTGCGCCTTCGGTTTGATTTGCGCAAAGGCAAACGGCACGGCGCGGGGATTGCCAAATTTTGCCAGCGCATCGATCCACGGACCACCGGGATAGCCAAGGCCAAGCAGTTTCGCGACCTTGTCGAAGGCTTCGCCCGCGGCATCGTCCACGGTACGGCCCACGAGCGTGTACCTCCATGCGCCCTTCAATGGCCGGGCGAGATAAAGGTGCGTGTGGCCGCCGGAAACCACCAGCGCCAGCGCCGGGCCGCCTGCGCCCGAATCATGGTCATCCGGAGCGAGTCCGCTGAAGGATTCGCGGTTGCATCTCTGCCGCGCCGAAGGGACCGCATGTTGCGGGGAGCCTGGGCTGGCGAGGCCGGCATCTGTGGTTGCTGTTCCGTGCAAGCGTTCCTCGCGCTCATTGAGCAGCACCGCGTGAATATGCCCTTCCAGATGATTCACCGCAATCAGCGGAAGGTGATTGGCGAAGGCAAGCGCCTTGGCGTAGGTGATTCCCACCAGAAGCGCGCCGGCCAGCCCCGGACCGGAAGTCACGGCGATGGCGTCGAGATCGGCAAACGTCACATGCGCCTCTTCCATCGCGGAGCGCACCACGGGAACAATGGCGCGAAGATGCTCGCGGCTGGCGATCTCGGGCACAACGCCGCCATAGCGCGCGTGCGTGGCAATCTGCGAGGCAACCACCGAGGAAACCGTGCGCGCACCACGCTCGACGATCGCCGCGGCGGTTTCGTCGCAGGAGCTTTCAATGCCAAGAATGAGGCCTGAACCGGGCATACTTTCAGTCTATTCGTAAGCGCGGGCGGGTGACTGGAGCGAGAATAGAGACATCGCTAATGACCGCAAAGGAACAATTCGAAGCCGCCCTCCACATCGTGGAGACGCTGCGTTCGCGCGGCTATGAGGCGTATCTTGCCGGCGGCTGCGTGCGCGATTTGCTGCTCGGCCGCGAACCAGCAGACTACGACGTGGCGACCAATGCCACGCCGGACGTTGTGCTGGAGATGTTTCCGCGCACCTTCGCCGTGGGCGCGCATTTTGGCGTGGTTCTGGTTGCGCCCGCGGCGGACGGAGCAGGCTTCGTCACCGAAGTCGCAACCTTCCGCTCCGATCTGGCCTATTCCGACGGCCGCCATCCCGACGCAGTGCGCTACACAAACTCCGCCCAGGAAGACGTGCAACGCCGTGACTTCACCATCAACGGTCTCTTGCTCGATCCGATGTACCCACCGCATGGTGGCAGTCTTTTGGATGAGTGCATCGGCAATCCGCAAGCCCTTCGCGCCGCGGTTGTCGACGATGTCGGCGGCCTGGCCGATCTCGATGCCGGCATTGTTCGCGCCATCGGCCTTCCGGAACTGCGCTTTGAAGAAGATCACTTGCGCATGATGCGCGCGGTGCGCTTCGCGGCGCGTTTCGGATTCGAGATAGAGCCCGGGACGCATCGCGCGATCCGTTCTCTCGCGTCTCGCGTTCACGCCGTGAGCCGCGAGCGCGTGCGTGACGAACTGACCAGGATGCTCACCGAGGGCCACGCTCGCCGCGCCTTCGAACTGCTCGATGCAACAGGGCTGCTCACCGAGGTGCTGCCGGAGATTGCGCGCATGAAGGGCGTTGAGCAGCCGCCGCTCTACCATCCCGAGGGCGACGTCTGGACGCATATTTTACTGGTCTTGGATCAGCTTGCGGCGGGATGCACAGCGACGCTTGCCTGGGGCGCGCTGCTGCACGATGTGGGCAAGCCGCCAACCTTCCGCCGCGCACCCGAGCGCATTCGCTTCGATGGCCACGTCGAGATCGGCGCGGCCATTGGCGCCCAGATTTGCCGGCGCTTCCGCTTCTCCAACGAAGAGACGCGGCAGGTGCTTGCGCTCATCGAGAACCATATGCGCTTTATGGATGCGCAACGCATGAAGGCATCCACGCTCAAACGATTCTTCCGCCTCGAACGCTTCGAAGAACACCTCGCTCTGCACCGTATGGATTGCCTGGCCGCAAGCGGCAACCTGGACCACTGGCGGTTTGTGCGCGAGCGGTTTGCCGCGATGCCCGAGGAGGCCGTGAGGCCGAAGCCGCTGCTCACGGGAAGGGAACTGATCGCGGCGGGCTACGCGCCGGGCGCGCGATTCCGCGAGATGCTGCGCGCTGTTGAAGATGCGCAACTGGAGGGCGCAATCGCCACGGCGGAAGAAGCGTTGCAACTGGTGCGCGAGCGATTTCCGTCTTGATTGCTCATAAGCCGTTTACGCCACGCATGGAGAATAGCTTGATCCTGGAATGGTGCGGCACAGCCGGCGCAACATACACCTATCGGCCTGAGGTGAAGGTCCGATTTTGAAAGGGCACGGCTTCAGCCGTGCCGTAGGGGCCGCAAAATCAACGCGGCTTTACAGGCTGCTGAAAAACTCGCAGGAAGAACGATTTGTAACAAGGGCACGACTTTAGTCGGGCCACTAAGTCGCTGATAAGAAAGCGTCGGGCTTTAGCCCCTGCTTCGCTCCATGCGCGATTCAAGCCGATTTATCGAGTTTTTCCGCAGCCTCTTTCGCCGCTGAGGGGCGTCTTTCGCAGCTTCTCGACTTTCACCACAGGCTGCTATGCCTTCTGTGGCAGATGCGCGGCTGTTGCATCGACCGCCTCCGCCAGCATTTGTTTCAACTGCTCGGCAAAGGTCTCGACGTAAGGTTCGAGAAGCATATCGAAATGCCCGGTCGGCACGTCGATCACATCGACGCCGCCCAAAGCCAGGCTCCCCCAGCCCAGCGTCGGATCTTCGCGTTGACCAAGCACCTCGGGCCCGCGGTCGATGGCTCGAATCAACGCGATCTTTCCTGGAAACGGCCTGAATCTGTAATTCGCAAAAGCTTGCCAGTGCGCCTTTGAGTGGTAGTGGAAGCGCAGCGCGTTTGGCAGCGGCCGTTTGGCGGCCAGGTAGCAGCGCAACAAAGCTGGATACACCGCCGCATTCAAGAATTTGTCCCAGAAATAGACGCTCTTTTCCTTCGTCTTTTTGCGCAGATAATGCACGCCGCCTTGGCGAATCTTCTTCAAAAACTCCTTCAGCTTCATCGCTGTATCGAGGTGCTCACCGCTGCCCGGAACGCTCAGGTCCAGGATCAGCGTCATGGCGGGCGTGATGCCCTGCTCCTCAAGCTGGCGCGCCATCTCGTAGACGATGAATCCTCCAAACGATGCCGATCCCAGCAGGTAAGGCCCGCTCGGATAGAAGGTGCGCATCTCGCGAATGTAGAGCGCCGCCATGCTCTCGATCGTGACATCGGTGCGCTCCGGCTCCGTTACCAGCGGTGACTGAAAAGCGTAGAGCGGCTGATCGGGCGCCAGCGCGCGTCCGAGCTGTTCGTAGAACAGCACGTCGCCGCTATTGGCGTGTACGCAGAAGAGTGGCGGCTTGGCGCCGTTGGGCTGCACCGCCACCAGCGGCGACCACACCCGATGCGATTTTTGCGCTACAAGGTCCACCGCGGCGGCCTTGGCCAACTCAGGATGCGCATTGCGGATACGCGCGGCGAGCTGCCGCACGGTGCGCGCCTCAAAAAGCGCCGCCAAATCCAGATCGCATCGGTAGGTTTTCCTGATCCTGGCGAACAGACGGACGCCGGTCAGCGAGTGGCCGCCGAGCGCGAAGAAGTCGTCGTCGGGATTCACCTGCTCGACTCCCAGCAGTTCCCGCCACCATGCGGAAAGCGTCGATTCAATGTCTTCCGCGCTCGCCGCCAAAACCGCTGTAACTGCCTGTTTTTGCGGCGATCGAACATCGCTGCTTTCACTGGGCGCCAGCGGTTCGGCGACGGCAACAACTCCACTCGGCGCATCGGCAAGCAGAATGCGCGTGAGGATGCGCGCGCCATCGCGGGGCTGGATGCCCGGCCGCGAAGCGATCTCAATCGGTTGTTCGCTTCCAGATGCCTCGCCTTCTCGTGCCCGGCTTGCTTCTTCCATCACACGCGCAGGATCGGCGATGCGCCGCATGGCGTAGCCCTCAATCTCCGCCACAATCCGATCCCTTTCATCGAAGATCGTGATGTCGAAGGTCTCCACCTCTCCGCGCTCGGCGGTTTTATCGCGTGCGCGGACGTGGCTGAACATTTTCGCCGGAAGCGGGCGGTAGCAGCACATCCGCCGGTACGAAATGGGAAGAAACAGATCGCGGGAGTGTTCGTAATCCTGCGTCAGATAGAGCGCCGGCTGGTTTGCCATGTCGAGCAATGCGGGATGAATGCGGAGCGCGGAAAGATCCGCGGCAAACCTCTCGTCGAGATCGATCTCCCCCAGTGCCTCGCGCTTCCCAAGAAGCAGCCTGCGCAAAGAGCGCCAGCGAGGCCCAAAGTCGAACTGCCGATCCCACTCTGTTCCGTGCTGGCGATCGAATGCGAAATGACGTTCGCCGCAGCGAGCCTCGATTGCCGCGTGGTCCACCTTTGCCGCGGGCTGCCGCGGGCCGGCTGCCACAATGCCGGTGGAGTGCTCCGTCCAGCCGTTTCCGCGCGAGAAGACAGAGAAGCGAAAGGCTCCATGTTCCGCGGCATCTTCGTCGCGCCGAAGTTGAATGCGCACCTCGATCGACTCATCCCGATCAACCGTCACCGGCTTCAAAAAGTACACGTCTCGCAGTTCCACACTTCCCGCGAGAGAGCCGCGAGTCAACGCTCCGGCCGCCATTTCCAGGTGCGCCGTTCCGGGGATTACGGCCTTGCCACCCTTGAGTTTGTGCTCCAGGAGAATCCAGCGGCTCTGTTCGGAAAAGTTACCGGAATAGACGGTCGCGCTCCGGGTCTCCAGAAGCCGCCGTTCAAACCATGGATGTGGAGACCGTGAGCGCGCGGCCATGCCGATCTCGCTCCAAGCGCCCCAATCGATCGCGGTCACAGGTTTCCCGCGGCTTAGCGCAAAGGCGTCGAGAAACGCGCTCGCTGCGGCGTAGTCCACCTGTCCGGCAGGCGGCTGGATGGAACCGATCGAGGAAAACAGCACAAAGTAGTCAAGCGGTTCGTCGCGTAAAGCCGCTTCAAGCACGAAAGTCCCAAGCACCTTGGGAGCGAGAACGCGCGCCGCGCTCTCCGCCGTCTTCAGCATCAGCGGGCCATCGTCAAGCACGCCCGCGGCGTGGAAGACGCCATCGATTTTGCCGAAATTTTCGCGGGCCTCGGCAACCGCGGCCTTCATCTGGTCGTGGCTTGTGACGTCTGCTTTGACAACGAGCAATCCGCCGGCACAGGCGCGAATCGCAATCAGCTTCCTGATGCGCTCTTTCTCGGCCTCCGATCGCGCGCTGTCGCCAGGAGCGGAATCCCATCGCGCTTCGGGCGGGAGCGCGGAACGCCCTACGAGAACAAGGCGAGCCTCGAACTCCCGCGCCAGATATTCAGCCACTGTGAGGCCGAGCGCGCCGAGGCCGCCCGTAATCAGGTAAACGCCGCCGCGTTTCAAGCGAGGACGCACGCCAGCCTCGGAAAGTCGGTACGGCTCAAGCGTCTCGATCAAGCGTTCACCGCCGCGCCAGGCGATCGTGGAGTCTTCATGATCGGAGTTCATCTCCGCGACGAGCTGCGCCGCGCACGCCACCACTTTGCCGACGTCGAATTCGAGATCGATCGCCTTGGCGTGGAATTCCGGAAGCTCTTTGTGCATCACGCGCGCAGGGCCCAGAAGCACGGCGCGCGCGGGATCGTGCACTGGCTCGGCGCCAACCTGTTGCATCCCATTCGCGACAAAGGCCAGTTGCAGGCTATCCAGATCCAGTGCCGCAAGCGCCTGCGCCAGATAGAGCGGACTGAAGAAGCTGCGCTCAAGAGTCTCTTCCAGCGCGGCGTCGATCTTACCTGACGCGAGCGACCACAGATGAACGATTTTGCGCGGCGCTTTGCCGGACGCAACGAGAGCGGCAATCAGCGCGTCGTAATCGGCGCGAACAGCAGGACGCACGGCAAAGCGTCCACTGCCAAGTTGCTTGAATCCGCCGCCTGGCTCGACAACGGCGAAGTCCTGCTTTGCCGACTGGAGCTGGCGCGCAATCTCATCGGCAACGCCAAGCGTATCGCGAAAAAGAAGCCAGGAACCGTTTGCCGTTGCAGCCGTCGCGGGCAATGGCCTCGGCTTCCATGTGCGGCGATAGAAAAATGCACCCTCATCGGCGATGGCAGGTGACGGCGCGACCGAGGGTTCAGGAGCGGGCGGAGGGATCTGCGCCATCTTGTCTGGCTCGATCCAGAACTTCTGGCGCTCGAAGGGATACGTGGGCAATGAGACGCGGGCGACAGAGCCGGGTGCGTAACGCTTCGACCAGTCAATGTCGACGCCGAGCGTCCAGAGGCGAGCAGCGGTTTCGAGCGTCGAGCGCAGCGCCGAAGAATTCTCGCGCGGATGGGGAAGCGAAGCGAATGCTCTGGCTGACGGTCCGCCCTGCTGGCGCGCGAGCGTGGCGAGCGCGTTACCCGGACCGGCTTCAATCATCACTCGCTCCGGTGCGCTGAATAGCTCGGCGAGATTGTCGCGGAAGCGGACCGTCGAGCGTATGTGGCGCGCCCAGTAGGCCGGGCTTGCGGCTTCTTCCGGCTTGATCCAGGTTCCGGTGACGTTCGAGAGATAGGGAATACGCGGCGGGCTTATGCGAACGCCGCGCAGCCGCTCCTCGAAGGGTTCGAGAATCGGATCCATCATCGCGGAGTGGAAGGCGTGTGAAGTGAACAGACGGCGGCAGGCGACCGATTGCTTCGCCAGCGATTCTTCGCAGGCTGCGATGGCGCTCTCCGGCCCCGAGAGCACGCACATGCGCGGATTGTTCACCGCCGCCAATTGAACCGCGTCGTTCAACTGGATCTCCGAAGGAGCAAGCGGCACGGCGAGCATGGCGCCTGAGGGAAGGCCGTACATCAGCCGCCCCCGCGCGGCGACGATGCCGAGCGCGTCTTCAAGCGAGAAGACACCCGCAATGCAGGCGGCAACATATTCGCCGATGCTGTGACCGGCCATCGCCGTGGGCGCAACGCCATGCTCCATCCACCATTGCGCAAGCGCGTACTCGACGGCGAAGAGCGCAGGCTGCGTGAGCCATGTCTCATTCAGCCGTTCGGCGCAGGCGTCCGTTTCAGCTTCCGGCGGATAGAGCGCCGCGATAAGGTCCAGCTTCAATGGCTCGCGCAGATGCCGTGCGCAGAGGTCGAGCGTTTCGCGAAAGACCGGTTCGTTCTCATAGAGTTCGCGGCCCATGTTCACATGCTGCGAACCCTGGCCTGGAAACAGAAACACCGGCGACGTGCGGCTGGCTGTACCGGCGATGAGCTTCCCGTGGTCGAGGCTGGCGAGCGCGTCGCGCGATTCGCGACTGTTTTCGATCACATAAGCGCGGCGTCGCGGAAATGCCGCGCGTCCGAACTGGCAGGTAAAGG
This sequence comes from Occallatibacter sp., assembly GCA_049977045.1. GTDB lineage: Bacteria > Acidobacteriota > Terriglobia > Terriglobales > Acidobacteriaceae > Telmatobacter. The sequence continues at coordinate 17,745 of JBMFHB010000029.1, read as the reverse complement.
CGGCGTCGGCGAGATCGGTCTCCGTGTGCCCTTCAAGATGCGCGGCGAGATTTGCGAAGGCGCGATCCGCTGCTGCGTCGGTCTTCGCGGAGACCGTGAGGACTTGATAAGGCATTGGCCGGCGCGTGAGCGAGACAGCCGGCGCCTCTTCGAGAATCACGTGCGCGTTGGTGCCGCCGATACCAAGCGCAGTTACGCCGGCGCGGCGCGGTTCGACGCCGGCAGGCCAGTCGGCAAGTTTGCTGTTTACATGGAACGGGCTGCCCTCAAGCTCCATGTGCGGATTGATGGCTTCAAAATGCAGGCTGGCGGGAATCCACGCATGTTCGATGGCAAGCGCCGTCTTGATGAGGCCGGCAACACCGGCCGCGGCGTCCAGATGTCCGACGTTCGATTTGAGCGAGCCGATGGCTGTCGCGCCGCGCGCCGTGGAGTCGCGGAAAGCCTGCGCAAGTGCGCGCACTTCGATCGGGTCGCCCACGCGGGTTCCGGTGCCGTGCGCTTCTACATACGCGATGCTTGAAGCCGGGACGCCAGCAAATTCCAGTGCTTCGCGGATCACCTCGGCCTGACCCTCCACGCTGGGCGCAAGATAGCCTGCCTTGCGCGCTCCATCATTGTTGATCGCCGAGCCGAGAATCACCGCATGAATGTGGTCGCGATCGGCAAGGGCATCCGCGAGCCGCCGCAGGACGACGACGCCAACGCCGCTGGAAAAAATCGTGCCGCTCGCGTTGGCATCGAAGCTTCGGCAGCGGCCGTCGCGCGAAAGAATCTCGCCCTCGCGATAGATGTAGCCGAGTCCGTGGGGAATCTCGATGGTGACGCCGCCGGCCAGCGCCATGTCGCACTCGAAGTTGAGCAGGCTTTGACAGGCCAGGTGCACCGCGACCAGCGAAGTGGAGCACGCGGTCTGCACGTTGATGCTGGGCCCGCGCAGGTCGAACTGATAACTGACGCGCGTGGCCAGCACGTCCTTGTCGTTGCCGGTTTGCTTGAGTTGAAACAGGCCCGAGGACGCGACAAGACGGCGGTTGGCCAGCAGATTGTGGATCAGGTAAGTATTCATCCCCGATCCGCAGAAAACGCCGATGGAGCCGGGAAACTGCCGCGGCGGATGCGCCGCGTCTTCCAGCGCCTCCCACGCGCACTCGAGGAAGTGCCGGTGCTGCGGGTCCATGATCGCGGCATCGCGCGGGCTGAATCCGAAAAACGATGCGTCGAACAGCGGCACTCCATCGAGAATCGCCGCGCGGCGCACATAGTCTGGATTGGCCAGATCTTCCGCCGTCGCGCCGGCGGCGAGCAGCTCGGCATCCGTCAGGTCGCGAATGGATTCCACACCGTCGCGAAGGTTGCGCCAGAACTCTGCCGTATTGCGTGCGCCGGGAAAACGGCCCGCCATGCCAATGATCGCGATGGTGGACGAGTTCATGACGATACGGCTTCCCTCTGGCGCGCCATTCTGCGCCGCGCGGCGCGATCCGAAAGCTGGCTGGCCGCTGTGGGCATACCACTCAATTGCGCTTGGAGATGCGCGGCCAGCGCGCTCACTGTCGTGAATTGAAAGAGATCGACGAGCGGAATCGCGCGGCCCAGTAACTCCTGCAGCTTGGCGTGCACTTCAGCCACCGTGAGCGAGTGCGCGCCGAGATCGAAAAAATTATCGGTCAGTCCCACTGAGGGGATACCCAGCGCCTGCTGCCACGCGCGCGCAACCGCGCGCTCCATCTCCGTGGCAGAGGCGGCAGGCCGCGCGGTCGCGGCGGGAGCCTGATGCGGCGGAGGCAGCCTGAGCAGCGCCTTGCGGTCGATCTTTCCGTTGCTGGTGAGCGGCAGTTCGTCGAGAAACACAAACGCGGAAGGAACCATGTAATCCGGCAGCCTGGCTTCGAGCGCCGCGCGCAACGCAGCTCCCGCGGCGGAGTCCGTTGCTTCGGCCACAAGGTAGGCCACAAGCCGCTTGTCGCCCTCGCGATCTTCGCGCAGGATCACCACGGCTTGCCGAACGCCGGTGCACTTCTCGAGCAGCGCCTCAATCTCCCCCGGCTCGATGCGATGGCCGCGCAGCTTGATCTGATCATCGGCCCGTCCGAGAAAGTCGATGTTGCCGCCGGGCAGATAGCGCGCGAGGTCGCCGGTGCGGTAAATCTTTCCCAAATCGCCGCGATCGTGATCGGGAGCGAGCGCGGGAATCGTGAGAAAGCGCTCGGCCGTCAACTCCGGGCGCCGCCAATAGCCGCGCGCCACGCCATCGCCGCCGATGAACAGTTCGCCGATCTCGCCCATGGGAACAGGCTGGAGGTTCGAATCGAGCAGGTAGATCTGCGTGTTGGCGATGGGCCGCCCGATCGAAACCGTCGCGCCGATCTCCTCGACGCGGCAGGCCGTCGACCAGACTGTCGTCTCCGTCGGCCCATACATGTTGTACATCGCACCCTTGAAAACCTGGCGCAGATGACGGACGAGCGCGGCGGGAACCGTCTCGCCGCCGAGCAGCATCTGCCGCAGTGAACCGAGCGCAACGTAAGCGCGCGGATCGAGCGTCAGCATCCGCGCCAGCGACGGCGTCATCTGCAAATGTGTCACGAAGTGGCGTTCAATCTCGTCCGCGATGGAGGCCGTTCCATCGTCGCCGTGCAAAACGACTGTGAATCCGCGCGTGAGCGTCCAGAGCAGTTCCAGTACCGAGATGTCGAACGATGCGCTTGTGACCGCCAGCCACACGCCCGGCTCGCAGCCAATGGCGCGATCCATGCCGGTGAAGAAGTTCATCACGTTGCGGTGTTCCACCATCACGCCCTTGGGCTTGCCCGTAGAGCCGGAGGTATAGATCACGTAAGCGAGGTTTTGCGCAGTGGCCAAGGAGGCAACCGGCTCGGCGCTCTCGCGCGCGAGTGTGGCGTCTTCGGCGTCGAGAATCGTGAGGGCGGCGGCAGAAGCTGGCAGACGGTTGCGCGATGCGGCGGTGGTGACCAGCACCCCCATCCGCGCGTCTTCGATCGCCAGCGCAAGACGATCCTGCGGATAGGTGAGGTCGAGCGGAACATACGCCGCGCCAGCCTTCAGAATCCCCAGCAGACTCACGACCAGCGCCTCCGTTCGCTCCACGGCCACACCGGCCAGCGTGTCGGGCCTGACGCCGAGCGCGAGAAGCCGGCGCGCGAGGCGATTGGATCGCTCATCGAGTTCGCGGTAGGTGAGCGAGCAGCCGCGGGCAATCACGGCAACGGTATCGGGCGTGCGCGCGGCCTGCGCGGCATATGCTCCAGCAATCGTGCTTGCGCGCGGATAGTCGGCCTCGGTCGAATTCCACTCAAGCAACTGCGCGGGTAACATGGTAGTTCTCCACGAAAAGGTGTTCGATACCGGTTCCAAGGAAAGTCGCAATCGCCTCGTCCGGCGTGTTGACGATGGGCTGCCCCTTCACGTTGAAGCTGGTGTTCAGCACCATCTGGCGGCCCGTGGTCTTGCCCACCTCCACAAGGAGCGCGTGAAAATCGGGATTGTCGCGGACACTGACAGTTTGCAGGCGCGCGGAGCCATTCACGTGTGTAATCGCCGGCAGCTTGTCGCGCAGCGCGGGCCGGACGTTGACAATGCTGATCATATAAGGAAACTCCGAGCCGGTCACAACCTCGAACCAGCGGTGCGCTTCCTCGACCGAACATGCAGGCGCGAAGGGGCGGAATGCCTCGCGCTTCTTCACCATGGCGTTGATGCGGTCGCGCATCTCTGGATGGCCCGGATCGGCCAGGATGCTGCGATTGCCGAGCGCGCGCGGGCCGTACTCCATGCGTCCGCGCGACCACGCAATCACGCGCCCTTCGGCGATGAGTTTGGCCGCGGCGGCGCAGGTCTCGCCAGTAGTCGCGTAGTGCTGCCACTGGATACTGCCGTCAAAGCGCCGCAACGCGGCTTCCACATCGGCTTCCGTATATTGCGGGCCAAAGAGCGGGGCCGGGAATCGCTCCTCGGGAATCTTTTGCGCGAGCGACGTGCGATAGAGCGCCGCGCCCAGCGCCACGCCATCGTCGCCGGCCACGGGCTGAATGTAGACTTCGTCGAAGAGCCTTGAGCGCATCAGTTTTCCGTTGGCCGTGCAGTTGAGCGCCACGCCGCCGGCCAGCGCCAGCCGCCGCAGTCCTGTCTGCTGGCCGAAGTATTCGCACACATGCATCACCGCGCGCTCCAGGCATTCCTGCAGCGCGGCCGCCACGTCCTCGTGGTGTGAATTCACTGACTGGTCCAGCGCGCGGCGCCGAATCAGGTGCTCATCGAGATAGGCGCGCGTCGCCGTATAGTTCTCGCGCTCCTCTCGGGTGTGGTTCAGCTTGAGCATGGGAATGCGGAAGCTGCCGTCGGGGCAAAGCTCCACGGCCTCCTCGAAAAACCTGCGGTACCGCGACGGATCGCCATACGGAGCCAGGCCCATGATCTTGTACTCGTCGGCGTTGAAATCGAAGCCGAGGTGCAGCGTCACCAGCGAGTAGAGAATGCCGATGGAATCGTTGGCCGCGATGGTGTGAATCTTCTCGAACTCGCCGTCGTGAAAGTCGTAGGCGGTCAGGCTCTCCATTTCGCCCATGGCATCGTTGACCACGACCAGGCACTCATCCCATCCGGATGTGCAGGCGGCGCTGGCGGCGTGCGCCAGATGATGCCCGACCTGGTGCACGCGATCGGGCGGAAAGCCAGGCAGATCGCGGCGTACCTGCGCAAGCAGCGCCTCGCGGGAGAAAACTCTCTCGTAAAGCTCCGATGAAACTTCATCGGACGCATAGAGTTCACGGTAGGGCGCGTAGTCGAAGCCGTGCGCAATCTCATCGACCTCGCCGATGGAAATGCCGGCCTCTTTCAGGCAGTAGTGGATGGCGTCGATGGGGAAATCGCCGGTGTGCTTTTTGCCGCTGAATCGCTCCTGTTCGGCCGCGGCCACGAGCCTGCCGTCGATGACCAGCGCCGCTGCCGCGTCCATTCCCTGCGCGATGCGGTACTCGCGCTCGTCGAGGCCCTTCCATTGCGCCTTCTTGAAAGGTACGGCGTTTTCCAATCCGCTGATCCCGATGACTTTCATTGCTGCTCCCGTGCGCGATGCCTGCTGCGCCCGCTTCCGCTGCCGGCCGGGGACCGATTGCAGCAGCCACTGTCTCTTCTGGTCGAGTTGCCCTCAGGCGAGGTTCCGCATCTCGATCCGTGGCCCGGCTGGCGGCTCACATATCCTCGAAGCTGTTCACACCAAGACTATGCATGCGCCGGGGATACGTGAATCCCCCTAAAGGGGAGCATCGCCAGCCTTGGTAACCTGTTACGAACACTCGGATTAAAGGCAATCCAGAAGCACCTTCATCGGAGGCTTTTCTTGCCTGCCCGTAGCAGCGGTATTCTTTTCCTTCAGCAATCTTTTCCTTCAGCAATATGGATCGGCAGTTTTTGGGGGGTAAGGGATGAAGCCAATTGGCTGGATATTTCTGGCTGTGGGTCTATCGGGCGCCTTGGCATTCCCCTGCGCGGGGCAGGGAACCTTTGCGGCGAAGCCCATTCAGATAGCAATCCTCGACGGGCAGAGCGGCGGCCCGTACCACAATTGGCGGCTGACCACGCCGGTACTCAAGAAAGAGCTCGAAGAAACGGGGCTTTTCACCGTTTCCGTTCTCACGGCGCCGCCGTCGGATGGTGACTTCAGCCATTTCAAACCCGATTTCAAACGCTACCGCGCGATCGTGATGAACTACGACGGCCCAACCTGGCCGGAGGAACTGCGCGCCCAATTTGAGCGGTACGTCGCCGGCGGTGGGGGGCTGGTGATCGTGCACGCCGCCGACAATGCTTTTCCTGGCTGGCCCGCCTATAACGAAATGACCGGCATCGGCGGCTGGCGCCAACGCAACGAGCAGGCTGGGCCGTACTGGTACTACATGAACGGAAAACTTGTCTCCGATGCTTCGCCGGGGCCGGCCGGCCGTCACGGCGCACGGCTGCCGTTCCAGATTACGGCGCGCCAGCCTCAGCATCCCATTCTGAAAGGTCTACCGCCAGTGTGGATGCACGCCAACGACGAACTCTACGGCATGTTGCGCGGACCGGGCAAAAACATGACCATACTCGCCACCGCGCACTCTGACCCCAACAACAAAGGCACCGGCCACGACGAACCCATGCTGATGGTTCTCCGCTACGGCAAAGGGCGGATCTTCCACACAACGCTCGGCCACGACGTGTTTGCCATGAGCTGCGTCGGATTTATCGCCACGTTCCAGCGCGGTACGGAGTGGGTGGCGACAGGCCGCGTCACGCAGAAGCCTCCCGCGACGTTTCCCACGGCGGACACGGTCAGCTACCGCGCCGACATCGCGCAGATGGATCCGGCATTTCTCAACGGCGCGTCGCCGGTGGCGCCGAAGCGCTGAGCCGCTTTCTGCCGGGCAGACGCATCCCTCCGCCGGCCGTTCTCCCAAGGCTACTTCACTCCGCGGTAGATCTCCGACCCGGCCAGCAGATACGCGCCCACGCCGTAGACGTAGCTCGATGATTCCGAGTAAGCCCCGGGCGCCGCGCCCACCGGCTGAATGCATCCCAGCCGCCCATCGGCGTAGACATGCGTCAGCATGCCTGCCCAGGCCCTTTGGACCGCGGGCCAGTACGTGGCGCGGTCCAGATAGCCTTCGTTGACTCCATACGCCAGCGCGTAGGTCACAAACGCACTGCCTGAGATCTCCGGCAGAGGATAGGCGTCGGCGTCGAGCAGGCCAGGGCGCCACAATCCGTCCTTGCCCTGAATCGACAGCATCTCGGCCGCCATCTCCTTGAGGATCGCAACATACTTCGGCCGTAGCGGCGAATCCGCGGGCAACTGCTTCAGCACGCGCACCGCGCCGCCCATCGCCCAGCCGTTGCCGCGCGACCAGAACAGCGGTTCGCCGTTCTTCTCCTTCTTGTCGAGGTAGCTTGCGTCGCGGAAGTAGAGATGTCTTGCGCGGTCGTAGAGCAGTGCCGTCGTGATGTCCCACTCGTGATCCATGAACGCGAGGTATTTGTTGTCGCCGGTCGCAGCCGCCATATCGGCGTACACCGGCGGAGCCATGAAGAGCGCGTCGCACCACCACCACAGCGGCCGGCGGGGATCGGAGGGATCGGGCGCGTCCATCTCCTTGTCCAATCGCGCGCGCATCGGGCCGATCATCTTCGCGTCATGGTGCAGGAAGTACTGCTCGAGATACATTTGCCCAACGGCCTGGTCGTCGGCGTGCATCGCGCGCGGACCCGGCTGCCAGTGAAGCTCCTCGGCAACATGCAGCATCGCCTTGCGGTACTTGTCACCGGCCACCTTCTCGGGAACTCCCATGAAGCCTGCGTAGAGCGCGGCCCACGTCCACTCGTATTGCGGCTCCGCGGGCATGCGGCTCAGTTGCCAGTCGGCCACAAGCTTCATGGCCCTAGCCAGATCGCGCCGGTCGAGCCTGGGTGAGAGATTCCGCGCCAGCGGCCCCGGCGTGGCAAGCGTGTCGCCAGGAGGCGCGACCGCCGGTTTCTCCCCTTGCGCATGATTGGCCGCGACAGAGAAGGCGAGCGCTGCAAACAGCGCGGCAAGTGCAAAGGCCATGCGGCCGTGGCCGAGGTTGACACGCAGGGAACGGAGACCAGCTTGCATAAAATTCCTCTGAAAAGCAGAAAATCGATTCCGGATGATTGTAAGGCGGCGAGCACGCAGCGGCCATCGCAATGGAGCGAAAGCGGCTGGTTCTCTGTTCACGCGGTCTTCTGCCGTCGAGCGCCCGGATCGCGCATTTGAAATCTGGGAATCACAACGCCGGCGAAACGGATTGAGCGGCCAGAGGCGATAAGTCAGAACTGCATCCGCAGTCCGAACTGAATCTGCCGCTCGCGGTAGTAGTTTGTGTCGTTGATCGTCAGGGGCTGTCCGAACTCCGAGCTTGGAATGCCCGTCTTCGGGTTTGTGTAAAGGCCGGTGAGGAAGTTCAGCGACGGCAGCGCCTCCGCGGCGGTGGTGCTGCTGGGGGAACTGCCGTTTTGAATGGCATAGCCCGTGGTCTCGATCTCGGTGACGTTCTGATGGTTGAAGAGATTGAATGTCTCGGCCATCAGCTCCAACTGGCGCATCCGGCCGAGGTCGAAGGTCTTGCCCAGGCGCAGATCGGCTTTCCATACCGCGGGGTAACGGAAGGTGTTGCGGCCTATGTCGTACGCGGCGCCGTCGCTGCCCTGGCCATAGATGAGGTTGTCGCCGCCGGAGCCGTTCGGGCTCGGGCCCAGCCCCGTGACAATTTCGTTGTATGTCCCGTACAGCGTCGGAATCGATCCCGTGATGCGCAGCGAGTAGGGCAGGCCGCTGTGATAGCTGCCGATGCCGGAGAGCACCCAACCGTTGGTGAAGCGGCCCACAATTCCGTGCAACTTCCAGGGCGGCGCGAGGATCGCCGACGCCGAGGCCGAGTGGCGCACATCCATGTTGGAAGTCCCGTATTGCTGTCGCCAGTACGCCGGATTGGGGTCGAGGAGATCATTTCCAGGCCCCAGCACCACTCCGTCGGGATTCCAATCCATCGCGTGCGCGAGCGTGTAGTTGGCGTGGAAGCTCAGGCCGCCGCGTCCGTAGCGCGTGAGCCGGACAGTCGCAGCCCCGTAAGTTGAGTTCGCCCGGCTCTCGATCTGTGTAATCTGCTGGTAGTCCGGACAGGGTCTGCCGGGAAATAGAAAGTTCGTCTGCGGCGTGTAGTAGGGGCAAACGCTGGTATTTCCCGGCCAGTTTGCATAAAAGGGAAGCGTGATCCGCGGGGCTTTGATGGGCCCCCGGCCCAGGTTTCCGCACTTGCCGCTGGTGTTGCTGGGCTGGCCGCTGGCGTTCGCGCCGGGAGCTGTATAGGCCACCTGGTCACAGACGTTGTAGGTGATGGTCTGCGTCGCGGTTGGAGTGTCGAGATTGGTGTCGACGGCGATGGGCAGGCGGCGGCCCAGGCTCAGCATCGCGCTTGCCGCGAGATTCATGTGCCCCGGCAGCGGCTGTTCGACGGATGCGACCGCCTCGTGAATCTCCGGATTGCGGAAATGCGCAGCGAAGCCGAGTGCTCCCGGCAACACCACGCTCGAAGGCTCGCCGCTCAAGACATACGGGAACGGCGGCGCGCCGCCCACGCAGTTCTGGCAGTCATCCTGCGCGCGCATAAAGAAAAACAGATCGCCTTTGAGCGAGCCGGTTTGCGTCATGGCGGCTTCGACGGTGGCGTTTTCCACCCGCCCGTAGTACATGCCGTAACCCAGCCGCAGCACCGGCCGGCGCTTTCCGCCTCCAACAGCCACACTCACGCGCGGCCCCCAGTTGTTGCCCAGGCTGGGCAGCTTTTCCGTGAAGGGAAGCTGCGGATTGGCGAGCGGCGCAAGCGGCGGCGGCAACTGCTCACGCTCCCAGCGCAGGCCGCCGGAAACCACGACAAGCTTGTTCGGCCGCCACTGCGCGGTCGTGTACCCGGCCCAGTCGTTGGTGCTCAGGCGCCAACTGGTTGGGCCCATCATCTGCGAGTAGGAGGAGTAGCACGGCAGCGCGCCCATGCCCATCAGTTGCCCAAATTCGGTGTATCCTGCCGTTCCTGACGCATCGCAGTTATGCGGGTTGCGCGGATCGAGCGCGTCGGCAATGCCAAATCGCAGAAATGCCAGCGCGTCGGAGATAAAGCGCGCGACCGTCGGGTAGTGATAGGTGCCGGTCTGGTTGCGCAGCATGCTGGTGGCGTCGGCGTCGTGATCCATCTCGAATCCCGCTTTGACGAGGAGGTTCCCGTGGACCCAGTCCAGCCGCTCCTGTACGTCGTAAAGCTTCTCGTCCGGGTAGCTGCCCTGGCCGAAGCGCGCCGGATTGCCGATGGTGAATCCGTAGCGCGAATCGACCACAATCTGCGGCAACTGTCCGTAGGCATTCCCGGCGAGGAATGCCTGCTCGAAGGCAGAGGGCGGTTCGGGCCGCGCGTTCAGAATCGTCCGCCCCGCCGAGCCTTGGGTCACGGCCAGCAGGTTCGGCGTCAGATAAGTCTGCCAACTCGCCAGCGCCCATTGCTGGCTGGCGTGGTTGGAGCCGAAGCTGTGGTTGCCATAAGGACCAGCGGAGCGCCGGAACCCGCCGCCGGGCGCGTTCCAATCGGCGCCCGTCGCTTCCAGCAAGAGGTGGTTCCGGTCGTCCGCCTGCCAGTCGACTCGCGCAAAGCCCGTCCATTGAGCCTCGGTGCGCGGCGCGGGCGTCAGAAGCGATGCAAGCTGCAACAGGCCGGCGTGCGTGGACGCGGAGCCTGCAAGACCAAAGTAGTCGTCGTAGGCCTGCGCAACGCTCTCGCCGAGTTGCGCGCCCAGCAACTCGGCCTGCGGATAACTCGGCGGGCAGAAGAGCCCAACGCACACGGTCGTACCGTCGCTTTGAACATAAGGCCGGATGGGAACCCTCGCCATCGGCATGACAGGATCGTTGCGGTGGTAGCCTTCGAGAGCGCCAAACCAGTAGAGGTTGCCGCGGCGGATGGGGCCGCCGATGCCCAGCCCCCACACCGATTCGTGATCGGGAGGAGTATACGGTGTGGTGTTGAAAACCGGCTCGGATGGAATCGGGATAGGGTAGGCGGTCGCCAACGTTCCGCTCTGCCGCAGCCATTGTGTGAACGGGTTCCGCGCGCCCCAGTTGTTCTGCCGGTCGAAGTAGGATCCTTGACCATGCAGGGCGTTGCCGCCGTGCTCGGTCTCGATGCCGGTGCGCCCGCCCGCCGTGCGCACGCCCGCGGCCTCCACGTTTCCTGCCGTCGCCGTTACCTGGCGGACCGCGGCCTCGCTCAGACCGAAGCCCCGTCTGCCATTCCATGACTGGCTCATCGACTGGCTCACTGACTCCTGCCGGTCCGCGCCCTGACCGATCCGCCCCTGCGACGACGACTCGGTTTCCGCTCCCGCCGTTATGCCAAACTTGAGCGACTTGTTCGCTCCATCCACAGTTACCTCCGCCGACTCCTGTGAGCTGCGGTAGGTCTCCTGCGATGCACCCGTGCTGGGGCTTGATGCCGGCGCGTTCAGCAGGAACTCCTGCCAGTTGCGCCCCGCAGCAGGAAGCGCGTGCAGTTGCGCCGAGGTGAGGGTGGTCGTTGCCGCGGCAGCGGCCGGATCGGTTTCTTGGGCCGCGGACGCAACCGGAGGCATCGGAATCGGCGCCGCGTTCTTCCCACTCGAAGCAGGCAGGTTCGTGGCGAGAACCGGCGTTGAGCGCGCTGGAAGCGGAAGCGCCTGCGGCGGCGTGGCCGCGAGCGTGGGCGTGAGCGCCACGGATTGTGTTGCAATCGCGGCCCGAGGCTGCAAAGGAGGCGTCCCGCGCGGCGCGGCCGTCATCGCCCGCAGCGGCTGGGGCGCGAGCCGCGCATCCAGTTGCGGGCGCGCCGTATTGAGCGCTGCACGCGAAACGGGAGCCATCACCGGCATCGCCTCTTGTGGCGCAGCGGCCTTGCCTGGCGTTGCCGCTTCCAGGAGAGGCTGTGCGGCGCGCTCAAAATGTACGGCCGCCTGTACCCGCGTCTCCACGCCGCCCGTCACCAGAATCCCCTCAAGCTGTGCGTGGCCCAGGCGCGGCGAGTCAGCGGTGAGCGTGTACTCGCCCGCATCGATTCGGACGAATCGAAAACCGCCGTTCCTGCTCGTTACGGTATGCGCTTCGGCGCCGGTAGCCCCATTGTGCAATGCGACAGCTATCCCCGCCAGCGGTCTCGAATCGAGATCGGTGAGCCGCCCGTTGAGCGAGCCGGAATGAGAGGACTGAATTTGAACGCTGTGCATGGGAGCGGCGGCAGGCGCAGCTTGTGCGCGCGCACTCTTACAGGCGCCCAGCGCAAGCGCCCCAACCGCGAGCCACCTTCTCCAGTTCCGCCTTGCCTCGGCCATTGCCAACCCTGCCGCGGCAGATCCGGGGTCCCCACGGACGGGTCTTCGTCCGAGGGGTGGAAATCCGGGGTCCCCACGGACGGGTCTTCGTCCGAGGGGTGGAAATCCGGGGTCCCCACGGACAGGTTCTCGTCTGTGGGGTGGAAATCCTGGGAGAATCGAGCAAACATTCCACCGGCGCGCTCTCGGGGCGAGTCCGGCGCAGGACAGACGAACCTTTCGTTCTTCGCTGTCCTGCGTGAATCAAAGGAGATTTGAAGAAATTCTATGCTTCGCGCGCGAAATTGAAAAGTAGCCTGTATCACCGTTCCAGAGCAAACGCATTTGGATAGGAGTCCTGTTTTCCTTGCATTCCAACTCCACTCATCGAGCAATGTCATCCCGAACGGAGTGAGGGATCTGCGGCTGTCTTTCTCTCTATGCCGCGTCGTTGGGTGAAATCAGCCTGCCAAACCGAAGGTCTGCGTGAGAAATAGACCTGAAAAGCAACCGCGGATTCTTCGTCGCTGCGCTCCTCGGAATGACAGCGCAAAGAGCGTGGTTCATAAAGCGTCCTGCAAATTGAAATGCGTTTGCCCGCATCACCTTTCAACGCGGATCGTGCGCCGTCTCGCACCTCAGTGCGCCATCGGCGTCGAGCGCGGTGGCGCGCAGCCGCAGCAACTGGTTGGCTGCAAAGCTGCCGGAGATCTCCACGGGGAGAAAGTTCTCAGTGAGCGCCGCGGTCGATCCGCGTCCCGCAAGCTCAGCCGGGGTGTGCAGTGTAATGGCTTCGATCTGGCGGCCTACAAACTGCCTGCGATGCGCGGCCATTTTCTCCGCGGCAAGCGCCCGCAAGGCGGTCATGCGCTCCTCCACGGCTTCACGCGGAACCGGCGATTCCGCATGCAATGCCCATCCGGGCGTCCCGGGCCGTGCTGAAAACGGAAACAGGTGCAGGTAACCGAAGGGCAACGCGCGGAGGAACGCGGCCGTCTCTTCGAATTCGCTGTCCGTTTCGCCGGGAAATCCCACCATCACGTCCGCGCCCAGCGTGAGATCGGGTCCGGCCGCGCGCAACAACGCCTCAACCTTTTCCGCATAATGCCACGGACGATAGCGGCGATGCATCCGCCGCAACACCGCGTCGGAGCCTGATTGCAGCGGCAGGTGCGCATGACGGGCGAGCCGCTTGCCGCCATATTCACCCATCAGCGCGATCAGTTCCTCGCTCCAGTCCATCGGCTCAACCGAGCTCAGCCGCAGCCGGGGCAACGCGGTCTCGTTCAGAATGTCGCGCACGAGTCCTGCAAGGGTTCCGCGGTCTGCTCCTTCATCATCCCGTCCCCAGCGTCCGAGGTTGATTCCGGAAAACACCAGCTCCTTGCCGCCGGCATCCACAAATCCCTCCACGCGCCGCATGACCACTGCGCGGGGCAGGCTTCGAGACGGGCCGCGCGTAAACGGAATCACGCAAAACGTACAGCGGTTGCCGCAACCCTCCTGAATCTTCAGGTTGGGCCGCGTCTGCTCGCCTGGCGCAAGCGGCGTGCCTGCCCAGGGCGAGTCCTCAAGAAACGAGTGCGCAAAGCGATCGTCGGCCCAGATGGGAGCGCGCTCCCCGCTCGCCGCAAGCAGCGCGGACACGGGCACCAGCTCGCGCGGCTGTCGCTCTGCCGGCGCTGTCTTCCGCATCAGCGAGCGAACAATCTCCGGCGTCAGCGCCTTATGACTGTTGCCCACCACCGCGGCTACTCCGGCCATGGCGGCCAGTTCGTCAGGCGCGCGCTGCGCATAGCAGCCTGTCACAACGATCATCGCCGAGGGGTTCCCGCGGTGAGCGCGGCGAATAAACGCCCGCGCCGCGCGATCGGCCTCGGCTGTCACGCTGCACGTATTCACGATGACCACATCGGCGGCAAAGGGCTCGCGCTCGCCCATGGCGCGCAGATTGCTCGCAATGGCTTCGCCGTCGGCGCGCGCCGCCCTGCATCCGAAGTGTTCAATGTGAAAGCCCGGCATCTTCTCCAGTGTAGAACCCGCGTGGTTGCGCCGCGCGCCGCGACAAAAGCGATTCCTGTGGGAGGTCGGACCTCATCTTCGCTATACTGGATACATACGATTTCTATCCGTAGTGCGATTTCACGCGATGACAGCCTCCTCAACATCTCAAATCCCGGCTCCTGTACCGGACGAATTGAGAAACCAGACGCGCAACATCGCCGGCTATGTCTATTTCACATTCATCTGCTACGTTTCCATTGGTTTGCCGCTCGCGGTGCTGCCGCCGTTTGTGCATCTGCGCATGGGCTATAGCACGGTGCTGGCCGGGTTGGCCATCAGCGTCCAATACGTCGCCACTCTCGCCAGCCGTCCCTGGGCCGGCCGCATCTCCGACCACATGGGCGCCAAGGTTGCGGTGCTCTGGGGAATGGCCAGTTGTACGGCCAGTGGCGCACTTCTGATTGCCGCGGCAACCCTGGCGAATCTGCACTGGCTGAGCTTCATCGTCCTCATTGCAAGCCGCCTTGTGATGGGCGTGGGCGAGAGCCTTGGCGCCACTGGCGCCACGCTCTGGGGAATCACTGCCACGGGCCATGAAAACACCGCGCGCGTCATCGGCATGAACGGCATCAGCACCTACGGCGGAATGGCCATCGCCGCGCCGCTGGGCGTCGTGCTCGACCAGCACTGGGGCGTGTCCTCCATCGGCATTCTCACCATCCTCATCTGCTCGATCAGCTTCGTCATGGCCTGGTACAAAGACCCTGTCACCGTTGAGACAGGCGAGTATCTCCCCTTTGCTCACGTGCTGGGCCGCGTGGCTCCGCACGGCATGGCGCTGGCCCTGGGAGGCGTCAGCTACAGCGTTCTGGCCACCTTCGTCACCCTCTATTACGCGTTCCATCACTGGAATGGCGCGGCGCTTTGTCTTACCGCCTTCGGCGTAGGCTTTGTCTTCGTGCGAATCTTCTTCGTCAGGTCCATCAACCTCTTTGGTGGATTCCCGGTGGCCATCGCCTCGCTTGCCGTCAATGCCCTGGGGGTGCTCTTGCTCTGGCAGGCCGTTGGGCCGGGGATGGCGATGACCGGCTCGGCCATCGCCGGACTGGGCTTTTCCCTGGTCTTTCCCGCCATTGGCGTCGAGGCGGTCCGGCGCGTCCCCGAGTTCAATCGCGGCACCGCTCTCGGCGTCTACACCGCCTTTGCCGATGTGTCGTTCTTTCTCGTAGGCCCCATCGCGGGCGCCATCATTGGCTTTTTCGGTTACGCCAGCGTCTTCCTCTTCGCGCTCATCAGCGTGCTTGGCGGACTGGGCATTGTGCTGGTGCTGCGCCAGATGCGGAAAGATTGATGCCTCGATCGCGGGTCCGTTCACTCCCCCTCGCGCCGCCGCAAAAATCTCGCCGGACATAAAAACGGCCACCCCGTAAGGTGGCCGTTCTGCCGACAACTGAGTCTTGTTTTTACTGTTGTCCTTTGCGCCAGTTCACCAGATCGCCGAGAGTTGTCGTCGAGCTGGAGACCGACGACTTGTGCGCGCTCTCCTTGTAGTGCTCGACTGTCGACCGGCTTGCTTCATGACCGCTGACAGCACGGAGGCTGAGGCCAACCTTCTTCTCCTCGACATTGATCTTGATGATCTTGAATTCGTGCTCCATACCCTGTTCGAGCTTGGAGTGGTCACCGCCTTCGCCCGCTTCGGAGATGTGGCACAGACCCTCCACACCCTCTGCGATCTCGACGAATGCGCCGAACTGCGCGGTGCGTAGAATCTTGCCGTGCACCACGTCGCCCACGCGATGCGTCGCGAAGAAGCTCTCCCAGACATCGGGCTGTAACTGCTTGATGCCCAGGCTGAGACGGCGGTTCTGCGGCTCGACGCCGAGAACAACAGCCTTCACCTTCTCACCCTTCTTCACCACTTCCGAAGGATGCTTGACGCGCTTGGTCCAGCTCAGATTCGAGACGTGAACCAGACCGTCGATGCCGTCCTCGATCTCAATAAAGGCGCCGAAGTCGGTCAGATTCCGTACCCGGCCCTCAACCACGGCTCCCTGGGGATACTTATCGCTCAGGTTCTCCCACGGGTTTTCGAGCAACTGCTTCATGCCCAGCGAGATGCGCCGATCGGCGGGATTTACAGCCAGGACCACGGTGTCAACCTCGTCGCCCGGCTTGACCAGCTTCGAGGGGTGCTTGAGCCGCTTCGACCACGTCATCTCAGACAGATGAACCAGGCCCTCGATGCCCTGCTCCAGCTCGACAAACGCGCCGTAGTCGGTCACGGACAGCACGCGGCCATGCACCTTCGCGCCCACCGGGTAACGCTCCGAGGCGTCCAGCCACGGGTCGGGCGTCAACTGCTTGAAGCCCAGCGAGACCCGCTGCTTCTCTTTGTCGAACTTGAGCACCTTCACCTGGATCTCGTCGCCAACGTTCACCAGGTCGCGGGGATGCGTCAGCCGTCCCCAGCTCATATCGGTGATGTGCAGCAGGCCGTCGATTCCGCCCAGATCCACAAACGCGCCGTAGTCGGTCAGATTCTTCACCGTTCCGGTCAGCACCGAATCTTCACTCAGGTGCTCCATGGTGACCGAGCGCTTCGTGTTCTGCTCTTCCTCCAGGATCTCCTTGCGGCTTACGACCACGTTGCCGCGCTTCTTGTTGAGCTTGATGACGCGGACTTCGATCTCCTGGCCAAGATAGGTGTCCAGGTTGCGCACCGGACGAATCTCCAGTTGCGAGCCGGGCAAAAATGCCTTCAATCCGATGTCGACCGTCAGACCGCCCTTCACGCGGCTCACCACCATGCCCTTGACTGGCGTCTTTTCGTTGGCGGCCTTCTCGATCGTGTCCCACACGCGCAGCCGCTGCGCCCTCTCGTAGCTCACCAGGTAGCCGCCTTCGGGCTCCTCGCGCTCGATCACCACGTCGATCTCATCGCCGGGCTGGAACTTCACGGCTCCGGTGTGATCGGTCACCTGCTCCAGGGGAACAAGCCCCTCGGACTTCAGGCCCACATCCACCACAAGATGCTTTTCTCTTTGCTCGATCACCTTGCCGGTGACAATCTTGTCGCCATAGGCTTCGACAGCGGCCGCCTCCGCGGCCTGCTCGCGCTCGAACGCGGCCAGAGCGGACGAGAAGTCCTCGGCCTGCTCGGCGGTTTCCGCCGCCGCGGTTTCCCACGCAGGCTCGGCAGCGGCATCTTCATATGCTTCAACGGGCGGGGTCGCGGTGGACGCTTCGGGCTCTGCGGTTGCGACGGGTTGGGTCAGGGCATCGGCGTCCAGGATGGTGACTTCTTGAATTGCGGAAGACTCGGCGGTGGACGTGGATTCGGGCGACGGCTGCTCAGGCTCCGTCGCAGGTTCGAGCGTTGGGGTTTCCAATTCGGTGTTCAGGGTTGTGCTCTCGGTTTCAGGATTGAGGACGTTTGCCATTACAGCCAACTCCGGGACTGCGTGCTCCAGCGTCGGCTTTTGCCAGCCGCTGTGTGGCTCCCGCGCAATGCCGCGTTCCGGCCGATCTTCTGCCCGGGCCGCTTGCCCTCGCGCCAGTGGGCGCTCCGCTTGCGTCTTCCGCAGAAAAAGCCGTCCTCGTCGAGCTACTGAGGGAGGAGTCGAGTCTCGGCTGGTTTCCTTGGGAAACGCCGGCAGGCAACGGCTAGCTGGGAGTGCGGCCGCAACTCACTGCAGGAGTCCGCGCAGGAAGCTACATCTTGAGTGTAGCAACCCCGGCAATTCAGCGTCAATTATTGATTCGGCCCAAAAGATTTGCATCAACTCGAAACTGTCATCCCGAGCGGAGCGCAGCGGAGTCGAAGGATCTGCGGTTGCC
>JBMFHB010000028.1:0-38857 GCA_049977045.1 Occallatibacter sp. | reverse complement strand
GAGCGCAGCGGAGTCGAAGGATCTGCGGTTGCCTTTCGCGGAATCTGTGCAATTACTTAAGGGCCGGATCAATAAGAGCGCGAACCGAATCTCGACAAAGTTAATGTTTGACAAGATTATGAGAGAAGGCGACAAGTAGGGTGCCTGCGGAGGTTGTGGCGGGTGGCCAGGTGCCGCACTGATGATTTCGTCAAGATCATGGGTGTCTCCTGTACCTCTACCTTGGGAACCCGGGAGACCGCGAACCCCCACTGCAGGGATGCGGCTCCGATGGATCGCGACCACTCCCCGCAAACGCACCTGCGGCCGGGTGGTGGCAGCGCGTCCAACTTTGTGAATGCGGCGAGGGTTCGGTCGACAGGGAAACCGGCGAAACATACGGAGC
Source organism: Occallatibacter sp. (assembly GCA_049977045.1). Lineage (GTDB taxonomy): Bacteria > Acidobacteriota > Terriglobia > Terriglobales > Acidobacteriaceae > Telmatobacter. The sequence goes on along the minus strand of JBMFHB010000028.1, from coordinate 38,472 downwards.
GGAAATCGCTGCCAGCCAGCAGCCGTTTTACACTGGCACTATGCCCGTCCGCATCGCAATTCCCGAGCCCACCAGCAGCGATCCCGAGTACAACCAGCGCGCCTTGCCGCAGTATGTCGACGCGCTGCAGGCCGCGGGAGCCGAGCCGGTGGTGCTGCCTTTGAGTGAGCCGCAGGACCGCGTGGCGCGGATGCTGGCGGGCGTTGAGGGAGTCCTGCTGCCGGGCAGCCGGTTCGACATTGACCCGCAGAGGTACGGCGAGGCGCGGCAGCCCGAGTGCGTGGACGACGACCCGGCGCGCACCGCGGCCGATGAGCTGCTGCTGCAGGACGCGTTCAGTCTGCGCAAGCCGATCCTTGCCATCTGCCAGGGTGTGCAGAACCTGAACGTGTGGCGCGGAGGCTCACTGATTCAAGATCTGAAGACTGCGGTGAACCACAGGCCCGGGCGCGAGGTGCTGAAGGCGCATCCGGTCGAAATTGCCGAGGGATCGCGCCTGAGCGAGATCCTGCCAGCGGAGGAAGCCGGCGACGTGCAGGTAAACTCAAGTCACCACCAGGCGGTTCGCGTGCTGGGCGATAATCTCCGTATCACTGCGATCTCACCGGTCGATGGCGTGATTGAAGCGGTCGAGATCGATGCCCGGGACCATTTCGTTGTTGGGTTGCAATGGCATCCGGAGCGGAGCTACGGCCAGAGCGAATTTTCGCGGGCGATCTTTGCCGCATTCGTGCAGGCAGCCCAAAGTTGGCGGCCGCCGCAGATTGACGGTTGCAGCGACGGCGCAGCGGCAGCGGGAACGGAGCGATGAACCCAATCGAGGTGAGTGCGCGGCTGACGGAGCTCCTGGCGGCGGCTGGGCAGGCGCCGCTGGATGGCGAGACGGCAAAGAAGTTTGTAGAGTATCTTTCGCTATTTATTCGCTGGAATCAGCGCCTCAATTTGAGCGCAATTCGCGGCGAAGAGGGTATTATCTCCCTTCATCTTGTTGAATCTATTATAGTTGCAATGATCTTGCCGGACGGTGTGTCGACCCTTCTTGACTTTGGATCGGGTGGGGGCCTGCCAGGGATTCCGATTGCCCTCTGTCGGCCTGGGATTGCGGTCACACTGGCGGAGTCGCAGGGCAAGAAGGCAGCTTTTTTGCAGGAGGCTGCTCGTGTGCTGGGGCTGTCGGCAAAGATCCACTCGGGCCGCGCCGAGAACCTCCAGCAGAGCTTCGATTGTGTCGTCCTGAGGGCCGTCGACAAGATGCCGAAGGCCGTTGGCCAGGCGGCGCACCTCGTCGCCCAGGGCGGGTGGCTTGCGCTGATGACCACTCAGGGCGATCTTCCTCAGCTTGAAGCAGCAGCAGGCGAAGGGTTTTGCTTCGCCGCAAGCCGCACCCTGCCGGGCAGCACGGAGCGCGTTCTGGCGCTCGCCCAGCGCATGAGATAGCGGCCGATCGGGAACAAGAGCAAGGCCGGCTACTATGCAACCTGAATGAGAACGGCGCTGAGATACGGCACGTAACAGGCGCAGGCAATCTCCTGGGCGGCGAGCGTGGTTGTGGCCGCGGCGACAATCGAGCCGTTTGTAAAGGCGTGTGGACCGACGCCGTCTAGATTGATTCCATAGAGGCACTGCCAGCCGGCGGCCTTGATGAAGGTAGCGCGGGCATCGACATCGCTGGGAGCGATCTGCCCCGGCGTCTGTCCCGCGCCTTTTGGAGGTCAGACATTGTGGTCCACCGAGTTGCCGCCGACGCGCAGCGCACTGGGGCCGATGAGCTTGAAGAGGGCGAGCAGGTTGGCATTGTTGCCGGTAAAGAGCTAGGGATTCTGGATGATCCCTTTTTGTAAGAGAGTCCGGCGAAAGCTGATCCGACGGCCCCGGCCGAGTTTGCTGAGACAGTAAGCGAGGCTTGGATGATGGAGCCGGATGGGGTGGGCTGGGGATTGCCATTTGAGGGACCGTTTGGCGTGCTGTTCGATGGAGATGATCCGCAGCCGGGAAACAGTGTTTACGCCGTGATGGCGCATCATGGGAAGGCGGACAGGCCCTGAAAGAATGGATGCAGGCTCTAGCGATTAATGTTCCACGTGGAACAGTGGGTGAGAATGAGCCTCCATGAATCGATGATCTCAACCGATGTTCCACGTGGAACACCAGCAAGTTTGGACCAGATTGGACCCAATCCCAAAACGGAAGCAATGAGATAAGATAGCAAAAAATCACCGCACAATGCGGATGTTTTCCACCGTTCGGGCCCTCCCTACCATCCCCAATCGAGACCCCTTGCCGCTACCCAGAACCTCTTTCTAACCAAGCGTTTACTCGATGCAAACAAGGCCTTCTTTCAGGCGCTTTCCACAGGGAAGTCAAGTTTCCCACAACGCAAGTCGCTAGGCTCTCCGCGACCTCTCGCTTTAATCTGGAATGCCATGGGGAAGATCGTCGGAATCGTCAACCAGAAGGGCGGTGTGGGCAAGACCACCACAGCCATCAACCTTGCCTCCTGCCTCGCCCTGGAGGGACTGAAAACCCTCCTCATCGACTGCGATCCCCAGGCTAACGCCTCTTCGGGGCTAGGCTTTCAGCGTGACGATAATCGCCACTCGATCTACGACGTCCTTGTCGGAGATAGCCCAGCAGAGCAGGTGATTCTTCCCACTGAGGTGGACCGGCTTTGGCTGCTTCCCGGTTCAAAGAACCTGACCGGCGCAAATATCGAGCTGGCCGGCGCGGAGGGCCGCTCCCTCCGCCTGCGGAGTGCTCTTGAGCCGATCCGCGGCAACTTCGATCTGATCTTTCTCGATTGCCCCCCAGCTCTCGATCTCCTCACTCTTAACGTTCTTTGCGCGGCCGAGAGCCTGATCGTCCCCTTGCAGGCGGAGTATTTCGCCCTGGAAGGGATCTCGGAGCTCATCTCAACGCTCGAACGCGTACGCGCGGCATTCAACCCGAATCTGGCGATTGAGGGTGTGCTCCTGACGATGTACGATGATCGTACAAACCTGGCGCAGCAGGTGACGGAGACTCTTCGCGAGTACTTCCGCGAGATCCTCTACCGCACCGTGATTCCGCGGAACGTGCGTCTTGCAGAGGCGCCGAGCCATGGAAAGCCGGTCGCGATCTACGACCCGCGCTCACGCGGCGCTGAGGCTTACTTCGAAATGACGGGTGAGTTTCTGGCGCGCAACCAGATCGAGAGCCCACGCGCCGCCGAGCGCAAAGCCGCACCTTCACCGCGCCCACATGCCAAAATTACCTTCTGGCCTTATTCATAGATGGCTGTGCGAGTAGTTCCAGGCTGGAACATAAATTGACCTCCGCCTGCTCAGATTGAGGATTTTCCATGACCAACGTTGCTGTTTCCGATCCTAAGCGCCGCGCCCTCGGCAAAGGCCTCGATTCCCTGCTTCCACGTCCGGTAATCGCCCCCACAGGTGAGCCCGAAGGCGGAAAGCCGCGCGAGATTCCTGTCGAACACATCGATCCCAACCCTTTTCAGACTCGCTCTCACGTCAGCGAGGAGCAACTCGCCGAGCTGGCAGCTTCCATTGCCGCCAACGGGGTCGTGCAGCCGATCCTGGTGCGGCCACTGGCGGGCGGGCGTTTCCAATTGATTGCGGGAGAGCGTCGCTGGCGCGCCTCGAAGCTGGCAGGCAAGGCCACGGTTCCCGCCATCCTCCGCCAGGTCTCCGATGAGCAGGCGATGGAGATCACCATCGTTGAAAACCTGCAACGGGCAGACCTGAACCCGATGGAGCAGGCGCGCGCATTCGAGCGTCTTTCGCGTGAGTTCCACATGACGCAGGAGCAGATGGCGCAGCGCACTGGAAAAGACCGTGCAACAGTCTCTAACTTCCTTCGTTTATTAAAGTTACCATCGAATGTGCAAACACGTGTCGAGGCTGGAGAGCTCACCTTCGGACACGCCCGCGCCCTCCTGGCTCTCGAACACGCCGAGGAGGTCGAAAAAGCGGCCCAGCGCATCGTTGCACTTTCGATGTCTGTTCGCCAGACCGAGAGTTACGTTCAGGGACTGATTGACCCCAGCCGCAAGGCCAAAAAGGAGCCTAAAGAGGCACCGCCGGTCGATCCCAACGTCCGCGATGCGCAGGAGCAACTGCAGCGCGCCCTCGGTTTGAAGGTGACAATCGACGACCACAACGGCCGCGGAAAGGTGGTCATCGAATACGCACGCCTGGAGGACTTCGACGCGCTGATGGAGAGGCTGATCGATAAGTAGTTAGTAACATATTACTTATCATATATTTGCGATCATCTAACTGGAGTTTAAAGGCAATGTCAATCCTGCTTGCGGACCGATTGCAAGGGCACAGGCAAGAGAGTGTGCCCCTGCGATCCGATCCATGCCGCACCACGCGGGTCCGCAAGCTGCTAAGGTGAAAGCCATGTGCAAGATTGCCCTCATCCTCATGTTTGCCGCAGCGCTCCAGGTTACCGGTCAATCGTCCGCACCAGGTTTCGTATCGATCCAGGTGGATCTTTCGCGGGCGGTGGGCAGCTACAAGCCGATTACAGGCTGGTTTGGCTACGACGAGTCGAACTACACGACGATGCCTTTTGGCAAGCAACTGCTGGCCGAGTTGCATGACCTGAGCGCGACGCCGGTCACCATTCGTGCCCACCATCTGCTGACCTCGGGCAACGGCGTGCCAGAGCTCAAGTGGAGTTCGTCGAACGTCTTCAGCCTCGATCCGAACGGCAAGCCGGTCTACGATTTCACCATCACCGACCGTACTTTTGACGAGTTTGCGAAGGCTGGAGTGCGGCCCATGGTGGAACTGGGCTTCATGCCCAAAGACCTGGCGGCCGTGGTGCCGGGGATCGGCGCCTACCAACTGCACTATCCCGCGCACACCATGGGAGGCGCCTCGAACAATCCGCCCAGGGATTACAAGATGTGGGGCGAGTTGGTGCGCAAGTACACGGAACACCTGGTACAACGCTACGGCCGGCAACGCGTGAGCACCTGGTACTTCGAGGTGTGGAACGAGCCCGATATCGAGTACTGGCACGGAACGCCGGCTGAGTACTTCAAGCTTTACGATTATGCGGCCGCGGGCGTGAGAGCGGCGCTGCCTGGTGCGAAGGTTGGCGGACCGGCGAGTACGGGGCCCGGCAACGCGAGGGCAAGCGCGTTCCTTGAGAGCTTCATCGAGCATTGTCTGCACGGCAAGAGCGCGGCCAATGGCAAGCCGGTTCCTCTCGATTTCCTCTCATTTCATCCCAAGGGCCGGCCGAGCGTGGTGGATGGCCGCGTGCAAATGGGACTCGCCAACGAGTTGCGCGCCGCCCGAACAGGTTTCCAGATTGTGGCCAGGCATCCGGAGCTCAGGCATCTGCCGATCATTCTCAGCGAAGCCGATCCCGAGGGCTGCGCTGCGTGTTCGGCAAAAGAGAACCCGGCCAACGGGTATCGCAATGAGCCACTTTACGCGGCCTATACGGCGACTGCGGTAAAGGCTCTGTTCGATCTACAGGACAAGCTTGACGTGAACCTCATTGCGATGCTCTCGTGGTCCTTCGAGTTTGAGAACGCAGGCTATTTCGATGGGTATCGAACGCTGGCCACGCACGGCATCGACAAGCCGATTCTGAATCTCTTTCGCATGACGGGGATGATGGCGGGCGAACGGGTCATGACGTCGAGCACGGGCGCGGTTCCACTCGACGTGCTGGTAAAGACCGGAGTGCGCGAGGCGCCCGACGTGGACGCCCTGGCCACCAGGTCTGCGCACAATGCGGCAGTGATGGTCTGGAACTATCACGACAGCGATATGCCCGCGCCGGACGCCAATCTTCGCGTGACGATTGCGGGAATTCCGCCCGGCGTAAAAAGAGTGCTGGTCGAACATTACCGGATCGACACTACGCACAGCGACGCTTACACGGCGTGGCTCAAAATGGGTTCGCCGCAAGCGCCAACTGCCGGCCAATACGCGCGATTGAAGGCAGCCGGGCAACTTGAATTGCTCACATCGCCCGTGTGGCTCGATGCTGCCACGGGCAGGCTGACGATCGAGACAACACTGCCGCGGCAGGCGGTTTCATTGCTGCGGCTGGAGTGGTAGCGCGGCCCAAGCGCCCGGCCCCACGCGGTTGCTTTGCCCAGGTGGGCGATTTATCCTTCTTCTTCTGACGGCATGATCGCGCCCGCGGTGTCTCCGGCTCATGGCTCGTGTAATGTGGCCGCCACCGCGGGAGACGCAGCTGCGCCAGCTCCGCTGCATGTTTCCAGGTACGGCTCCTCGCAACGGCGGAGGGGCCAGTTTTTTGCTGTGTTCAATGATTGAGTTCTATTGTGGAGACAGACTCATGGCCCTCCAACCCATCATGTCAACGAACGGCGCGGCAAACCGCGGCGCGCACTCTGTCGAGCCCATCCCCGTGCTGCTGCACGGACGCGCGCTCGAAGCCAACCGGCGAATTCCCCTGAACCTCGACTGGATCGACCAGGTTCGCGTCAACACGAGCGCCGTGGAGCGGCGCGCGGCAACCCATGTGGCGCGGCGCACAGTGAAGAAGGACACGCAGGCAGCGTGGCTTTTGCGCGCGATTGCGTGCATGGACCTGACGACGCTGAGCGGGGACGACTCAGTTGAGCGCGTCAAGCGTCTCTGCGCCAAGGCGCGGAATCCGCTTGAACAGCACCTGGTCAAGGGACTCGGCATCGAGGATCTGCATCTGACGGTGGGCGCGGTGTGCGTGTATCACGCGTTTGTGGAGACGGCGGTGAAGGCGCTCGAAGGGTCGGGGATTCCTGTGGCTGCGGTGTCCGCCGGATTTCCGGCAGGATTGAATCCTCTGGCCGAGCGCGTGGCCGAGATTCACCGTTCGGTCGAAGCCGGCGCGCGGGAGATCGACATTGTCATCACGCGCGCGCACGTCTTCAATGGCGAGTGGCAGGCGCTCTACGACGAGATTGCCGCCTTCAAGGATGCCTGCGGACCCGGTGTGCACATGAAGGCGATTCTCGGCACCGGCGACCTGATGACGCTGCGCAACGTGGCGCGGGCAAGCTGGGTGGCGATGATGGCGGGCGCGGACTTTATCAAGACGTCGACAGGCAAAGAGAGCGTGAACGCGACACTCCCGGTTTCACTGGTCATGGTCCGCTGCGTCCGCGACTACGCGGAGCGGACGGGGATGGCTGTTGGTTTCAAGCCAGCCGGCGGGATTCGCACGGCGAAACAGGCGCTCGACTGGCTGTCGTTGATGAAAGACGAGCTGGGCCGGCCGTGGCTGGAACCGTCACTCTTCCGCTTCGGCGCCAGCGGCATGCTGGGCGATATCGAGCGGCAGTTGGAGCATCATTTGACGGGGCATTATTCGGCGGCCTACCGGCATCCGGTGGCATAACGAGAGATCGCCACAACCTGGAGGCTGCGACAGTTTTTTACCAGCCAATCCGTTTGATAGCCTGGACGGCATCGAAGTGTGCGTCGCGGCTCATGAGCGGGAGCCGGTGCTGGCGCGCCAGGGCGGCGATCCAGAGATCGTTCGATGGAATCGGATGGCCGGCTTTTTTGAGTTCGGCGCGAATTCGGGCGTAATGGCCAGTGGTTTCGCCGTCGACAGGCAGAACCCTGGTTGCCGCAATGAGTTCACCGAGCCACTTCTCGTACTCGGCGCGGCGCCGCGAGTGCGCGATTCCGAACCGGTATTCGCCGAGGACAATCACGGGCAGTTCGATCGATGCCGCGCGGCGGAAGATGCGCACCGCTGCCGGTTCATTATCGGCAACGGCGGAGAGGGCGTTCGTGTCGAGAATCACGCTGGGATCACTCCCAATCCTCGGGCTCGATGGCTTCAAACTCGCCGCGCAGGATTCCGTCGATGCGCGCCGTCTCTTTGTGCAGATGCTTGAGACCGCCGGCCAGCCTGGCCCAGGGCTTCTCCTGCTTGCGCGTAGCGCTGGCCAACTTCTCTTCCACCGCCTGGGTGACGAAAATGCGCAAGGCGATTCCCTCCTGCGCCGCCTGTGACTTGGCCTGGCGAAAGATAGCGTCGGGGATTTCAAGCGTGGTCTTCATCGGAACCTAGTCTCCCATATTTATGGGTGTAGGGTCAACGGCTTCGTAACCCGGCCGCATCGCTTCGAGCGATTCCGTTCGCTATTGGTCGCGAATCGCGTGTGCTCGCTCAGCACTATACTTACTCAGCAGGCACTGCGAGGCCGTAGGCGGTTTATTGGGAAGGAGACGCTGTGAGCATTGCGGAGAAGTTCTACACCATGGAGTACGGAGCTGCGCCGGAAGACCCGAAGGAAGTGGTCGCCTGGCTGGAGCGGCATCATCGCCGGTTCGAGGAGTTTATCGGCGGTGCGTGGGTCAAGCCCCTCAGCGGCGAGTACCAGACGGCGAGCGATCCTTCCACTGGCGAGGTGCTGGCCGAAGTCGCCAAGGGGAACATTGACGATGTGCATGCAGCCGTTGAGGCCGCGCGCACGGCGCAGCCTGCGTGGCAGGCTCTGAGCGGTCACGAGCGAGCGCGCTATCTCTATGCCCTCGCGCGTCAGGTGCAGAAACACGCGCGGCGGCTCGCTGTTCTCGAAACCATGAACAACGGCAAGCCGATCAGGGAGAGCCGCGACATCGACATTCCGTTGGTGGCTCGGCACTTCTATCACCATGCCGGCTGGGCGCAGCTTCTCGATCAGGAGTTTCCGCAGTACACCGCTTGCGGCGTTGTGGGCCAGGTGATTCCGTGGAATTTTCCGCTGCTGATGTTTGCCTGGAAGGTGGCTCCGGCGCTGGCTGCCGGCAATACGGTCGTCATCAAACCGGCCCGGTACACGCCGCTGACGGCACTGGCCTTTGCCGAGCTGGCCGTGGAAGTGGGCCTGCCGCCGGGCGTGCTCAACGTGCTCACCTGCGACGCAAAAACGGGCGAGGCGCTCATCGCGCATCCCGGCATTGATAAGGTTGCATTCACCGGTTCCACGGAGGTGGGCCGTACGATCCGCAAGGCCACGGCGAACTCGGCCAGGAAGCTCTCGCTGGAGCTGGGTGGAAAGTCGCCTTACGTGGTCTTCGACGATGCGGATCTTGACTCCGCGGTGGAGGGGGTTGTCGACGCCATCTGGTTCAACCAGGGACAGGTCTGCTGCGCGGGTTCCCGTCTGCTGGTGCAGGAGCGCGTGGCGGAGACCTTCTATGCCAAGCTGCGCGCGCGCATGGAGACGCTGCGCGTCGGTCCTCCGCTCGACAAGGCGATTGATATCGGCGCGATTGTCTCGCCCGTACAGCTTGAGTCGATCCGCAAGATGGTCGAGGACGGCGTGGCCGAAGGCGCGCGCTGCTGGCAGCCGCGGAATCCGCTGCCCGAAAAGGGCAGTTTCTATCCGCCGACGCTGCTCACGGACGTGCATCCGGCGGCGAAGGTGGTGCAGGAGGAGATCTTTGGCCCGGTGCTGGTGGCGATGACCTTCCGCACCCCGGCCGAGGCCGCGGAGCTGGCGAACAACACGATTTATGGCCTCGCCGCGACCATCTGGAGCGAGAACATCAACGTGGCGCTGGACCTGGCCGCGCAGGTGAAGGCCGGCGTGGTGTGGATCAATTCGACCAACCTCTTCGACGCGGCCTGCGGATTCGGCGGCTACCGCGAATCCGGCTATGGGCGCGAAGGCGGACGCGAGGGAATGTTTGAGTACCTGACGCCGAAGTGGTTGCGTACGCTGCCCGCTGCGCCGGAAAAGGCCGTGAAGATCCAGACGCCGGATGAGGCGGAGGGATTCACTTCCGCGAGCCCGTCCGCCCAAGCCACGATTGACCGCACGGTGAAGCAATACATCGGCGGCAAGCAGGCGCGGCCCGACTCGGGCTACTCGTTCCCGGTATACAGCCGCGAGGGCGAACTGCTGGGTGAGGCGCCGCTCGGCAACCGCAAAGACATTCGCAACGCCGTTGAAGCGGCCCGCAATGCGGCCGGATGGGCAAAGACCGCTGCCCACAATCGCGCGCAGGTGATCTACTATCTTGCCGAAAACATGATCCAGCGCCGCGAAGAGATCGCCGCGCGGCTCGCGCGGGCCGTGGGCGCGGCGCAGGCAGCCGTCGAGGTCAATCTTTCGATCCAGCGCATCTTCAGCTACGCAGCCTGGGCCGATAAGTACGACGGGCAGGTACACAATCCGCCGGGACGCAACATCGCCATTGCCATGAATGAGCCGGTGGGCGCCATCGGCATTCTTGCGCCGTCTGAAGCGCCGCTGCTGGGCCTGTTCTCGCTGGTGCTGCCGGCGATTGCTGTTGGTAATACCGTCGTCGCCGTGCCTTCGGAGCGATACCCCCTGGTGATCGGCGACCTCTACCAACTGCTTGACACGAGCGACATGCCAGGCGGCGTGGTGAATCTGGTGGCTGGGCAGCCGGTGGAGCTGGCCAAGACTCTGGCCGAGCATGACGGCCTCGAAGCCATCTGGTGCTTCCGCAGTAATGAAGAGGCAAACTTTGTGCGCGCGGCGTCCACGGGCAACATGAAGCAGGTGTGGACCAACGACGGCCACGAGTACGACTGGTTCAACCCGGCGCAGGCCGAGGGCCGCTGGTTCCTGCAGCACGCTACACAGGTCAAAAATATCTGGGCGCCCTACGGGGAGTAGCTCGACGATGGCAGGACTGGGGAACTTTGCAGGCGCCTCTGCGACGCCGTGATTTTCAGTCCGCGTATACTGACTCGTCCACCTTCACCGGCACGCTGAGCCGCTCAGGATAGTACGCGTTGCGCGTGTACTGCTTCACCATGCGATTGGTGTTGAAGTACGAGCCATTGAACGCCAGCGTCGTCTTCATCAGCCTGGTCCACTTGTCCTCGGCGTCACGGTAGAGCGGAACCACGGCCGTCTCCAGCTTCGCATAGAGCGAGATCGCCTCGGCAGCATCGTCCGTGCCGTCTTCGATCGCCCACCCTGTTACGCCTTCGATACAGCCCTCAATCCACCATCCGTCCAGAATCGAGAGGCTGGGCACGCCGTTCATGGCAGCCTTCATGCCGCTTGTGCCTGAGGCTTCGTAGGGCCGCCGCGGCGTATTCACCCACACATCCACGCCGGCAGTCAGCAGCGCGCCCAGATCCCAAGCATAATTTTCAAGGTAGATAATGCGCAGGTTGTTGTCCGAGAACCTGGCCGCTTCCGCCACCACCTGCTGGATCAGCGCCTTGCCCGGCTCATCCTGCGGATGCGCCTTGCCGGCGTAGAGAATCTGCAGTCCACCCGCCCTGGCGGCAATCTCCTTCAGCCGCTCGGGATCGCTGAACAACAGCGTCGCCCGCTTGTACGTCGCCGCGCGCCGTGCAAAGCCCAGAGTCAGCACATTCGGGTCCAGTACATGCCCGGTCCGTGCTCCCACCTCGGCCAGCAGCACTTCCTTGGCTCTGGCATGAGCATTCTGCATTGCCTCATCGGGCACATCGATGGTGTTGCGCAGGTACAGGTTGTCGCGCCGCCAGGCCGGAATGTGCTCGTCCAGCATTTGCGCCACCGGCGCGCTCATCCATGTCGGGGTGTGTACGCCGTTGGTGATCGAGTCGATCTTGAACTCGGGAAACATCTGGCGCGAAACCTTGCCGTGCTGCATGGCCACGCCGTTCGCGTAGCGCGAGAAGCACAGCGCCAGCAGCGTCATGTTCAGCAGTCCATCGCGGAAGCAGCCGAGCTTTTCAAGCCGCGCCGTTCGGTCGCTGCCCAGGATGCGAATTGCCTGCTCGGTTGAGAACCGGTCGTGGCCCGCCGGCACGGGCGTATGCGTGGTAAAGACGCACTTCCGCCGTACCTGCTCGATGTCCGCTTCAGTGGCCCCGTTCTGCGGCCCGCCGCCCAACTGACTTTCCAGCAGCGCCAGCGTCAGCAGCGCCGCATGACCCTCGTTCATGTGATAGACATTGACGCGCAGGCCTAGCGCATGAGCCATGCGCACGCCCCCCATGCCGAGAACAATCTCCTGCTGCATGCGGTAGTTCGAGTCGCCGCCGTACAGATGGTCTGTCAGGCCCCGGTCCCATCCGGAGTTCTCATCGAGGTCGGTATCCAGAAGGTAGATCGGCACCACATGGCCTGAGAGTCCTTTCAGGTCGTAGCGCCAAGCCCGCACCACCACTACCCGGTTTTCAATCTGCACCGTGACCCGCGCCGCTTCCTCGGTGCAGAAACTCGCCGGATCCCACGGCTGAGTCGTCTCGTTCTGCACGCCCTCGGCGGTCAAATGCTGCTCGAAGTACCCCTTGCGGTGCAACAGTGTAAATGCCGCCAGCGGCACGCCCAGGTCGGCTGCCGAGCGCAGTGTATCCCCGGCCAGTACGCCCAGGCCGCCAGAATAGGTCGGCATCGATGGCTCAATGGCGATCTCCATCGAAAAATAGGCCACTTGGCCTGCGTCGGGAAGTGTCTCGTAAGAGAAAGAGTTAGATTCAGTTGATCCCATATCCATTTTCTGTTTCGCACGCATCAGCATGCCAGACCTCCAGCCCGGCGGGCTGCCGTACAGGATCCCTCGAAGTCTTCATCGGGGCAAATACTTACCAAGTTTATCAAGGATTCCCCTCCCGGCAAGACAACCACCTGTGTAAGGAATGGACATTTCAGGGGACAAATAGCCGGCAAATACGGGAGCGCCCAGGCCTTTGAAACGGAACCTGGGCGCCACAAACCCAATAGAACGAATCGTTCAGGATAGAAACCCCGTGCTTGCCCCTGGTCTCAATTCTGAGGCTGGGGTCACCTCTAAAGAAGTTGAAGCAGATCCCTGCGGTCAGGGATCTGCTTTCCCGGCCGCTATACCTTGATCGTCTCTTCGCCCTTGTGCCAGTTGCACGGAACCAGCTCTCCGCTCTGCAGACCGTCAAGCAACCGCAAAACCTCCTCAGGATTGCGCCCCACCGCCAGATCGTTGACCGAGACGTGCCGAATGATTCCCTCGGGATCGACGATGAACGTCGCCCGCAGGCAGACGCCAGCCTTCAGATCCAGAATGCCCAACTGCTTCGAGAGGTCGTGCTTGACGTCGGAAAGCATTGGGAAGGGCAGGTTTTTGAGGCCCGGGTGCTGATTACGCCATGCCAGATGCACAAACTCCGAGTCCGTGCTTCCGCCCAGCACCTGCGCCCCGCGCTCCTCAAACTGCTTGTTCATCGCGCCAAACGCCTCAATCTCCGTAGGGCAAACAAAGGTGAAATCCATGGGCCAGAAGAAGTAAATCTTCCACTTGCCGGGATAGCTCTGGCTCGTGATGGTTTGAAATGCTTTGTGCACATCCAGATCGACCGTAGCCGTCAACTCAAACGAAGGGAACTTCTCCCCAACTGTCAGCATAAATAGCTCCTTCCAAAAGAAACTGTGATCTCAACCGGCATCTCGACACACCCTCGGCTGCGCCCGCTCACCAGCAAACGCCCGATGGCTCGGCGGCGTGAGCCGCAATGTCCGGTATAGTCAGATTGCCATTTTGGGCTGCAAAAGTCCAAATTGGCAGCAGCAAAGACAGATGCGCCGGCGTCAGTCGAGCCGAGCTTTGTGCCAGGGCAGAATCGCCGCGGCCCATGCGCCAGCTCGCTGACTCGCCGTCTTATTCCAGCCTATGCGCCCCATCCGAGGCGTGGCAAACGTGAATCTGGGGCACAATTCCCGTCTGCTCGGCATAGCGCGCGCCCAGCGCCTCGGCAAACGCCAGGGCTTCGGCCTGTTCAACAAGGTTGATGGTGCAGCCGCCAAAGCCGCCGCCGGTCAGCCGCGCGCCAATGAGTCCCGGCAGATCCTGAGCCAGCGCCACCATGGCGTCGGCCTCCACGCAACTGCCCTCGAAGTCCTGGCTATAGCTGCGGTGCGCCTCGGCCATCAACCGCCCCAGTTCCTTCATGTCGCCGCGGAGCAGCGCCTCGCAGGCTGCCACGGTGCGCAGGTTCTCGCTGATCACGTGTCTCGCCCGCAGGTAGCTCTTGGGCGCCATTTCGCCGCCCCATCTTTCCAGGTCATCGAGCGTGCAATCGCGCAGGAACCTGACCCCCGACCTGTGGCTCGCGATCACCGCGCAGGCCGCCTCCGACTCGCGCCGCCGCGTGGGATAATCGCCGCCCGCCACCGAGTGCTTCACCATGGTGTTGGCAATCACCAGCGCCACGTGGCCGGGAATCGGCGCCAGCTTGAAGCTCAGATCGCGGCAATCGAGCAGCAGCGCATGATCCTTCTGGGCGTTGATGCTGATGAACTGGTCCATAATGCCGCAGTTCGCGCCTACAAACTCGTTCTCCGCCCGCTGGCAGAGCCGCGCCAGCTCGGGCCCCGAATAGGTGCCTGGGCAGCTCGCGCCGGTCAGTGACAAGACAGCCAGCGCCGTCGCCACTTCAAGCGCCGCCGAACTGGACAGCCCCGAGGACAGCGGCACATCGCTCCAGATCGTCAGGTTGAACCCCGGTATCTTGTGGCCCTCCCCGGCGAGAATTGCCGTCACGCCCATCGGGTAGTCGGTCCAGTGCTGGCTCCGCGTGGCCTCGACGCCATCGAACACCCGCTCCTCGCCCTGATTTTCGGAGTAGATCGCAATCTTGCCGTCCGCGCGCGGCGAAATCCCCGTCAGGGTCGCAAAGTTGATCGCCGCCGGCATCACAAAGCCCTCGGCGTAATCGGTGTGTTCGCCAATCAGATTCACGCGTCCCGGCCCCACGAATATCGCCGGCTCGGCCTTGAACCGTTCCCTGTGCATCTCACGAAATGCCTTCGCATCCTGCATTCATCAACCTCTTCCTGAAATCAAGCCAGAAACTCAACCTTCAACTGCGACGCCTCACTCTGTCCTCTGGCGTTGCCAGTGGCAAGCGCGGCCCTTCCTTGAGAACGTTTTCTTTTTCTTCCAGATTCTACCCTACCGGGCGCGCTTTCCTGATCCGGACAAAAAGTTCTGCCACACCGTGCCCATCCTTTCCGCGCATTTTGCGGAAAGGGTGGGAGAGCACGATGCAAATCATAAGGGCCGGATCAATAAGGTAGCGGTTACTGCTCGCCTTCGCACTCCCGACTATCTGCTGCCTGCTGTTTGCTGTCCGCTGTACACTGCCTTCATGCCTCACATCCTTGCCCACGCCATCGAGATCGCCACAACCATTCTGACCGTGGCCGGCATGGGCTACTTTTTCGCCAGCCTCCTGGCAGCGCGGCGATTCCTGCGCGAGCGGCGCGCGCCGCGGCCTGACTGTGCACCCGTGGCCCCCGCAGACAGGTCTTCGTCCGTGGGTTGGGCGCCCGGCATCACCGTCCTCAAATCTCTCAAAGGCCTCGATCCCGGTATGATGGATGCCTTTCGCAGCCATTGCCGGCAGCAGTTCGCGGGCGACTTTGAGCTGCTCTTCGGCGTCAGCTCGCTCGACGATCCCGCGGCCGCGGCGGTGACCGCGCTCGCAACGGAGTTTCCCGAGCGGACGATCCATCTCGTCGAATGCCCCAAACGGCTGGGCACAAACGGCAAGGTGAGCACACTCGTGCAACTGGCCGCCGCGGCGCGCTACGACGTGCTGCTCATCAACGACTCCGACATTACCGTGGGCCCACGCTATCTAGAACGTGTCGCCGGAGGCTTCGCCTCTGCAGCCTGCGATGCAGCCAGGACGCCGGTTGGCCTGGTGACGGCGCTCTATCGCGGACGCGCGCACGGCACGCTGGCCTCGCGGTTCGAAGCACTGGGCATTGCCACGGATTTTATTCCCGGGGTGCTGCTCTCGAAATGGATTGAAGGCGGACTGCATTACGGTCTGGGCTCGACCCTGGCGGTGCGGCGCGAGGCCCTTGAAAAATCCGGCGGTCTGCTGGCGCTGGTCGATCAACTCGCCGACGACTACGAGATGGGGGCGCGCGTGGCGCGGGCCGGCTACCGCGTGGTTCTCAGCACTGAAGTGGTCGAGACCAGCGTGCCCGCCTATCACTGGCGCGGGTTCTTCGATCACCAGTTGCGCTGGCTGCGCACCGTGCGCGACGCGCGGCCCGGCGGCTACGCGGGCCTCGTCTTCACCCATGGGCTCATGTGGGCGCTCGTCAACGTGCTTGCCAGCGGATTGAGCCCCCTGAGCCTGTGGCTGCTGGGGCTCAGCTTCTTTTTGCGCCTTGCGCAGGCCATGGCGGTGGGCGCCGGGGTGCTTGCCGATCGCAGCGTGCTTGCCAATCTGTGGCTTCTGCCGCTGCGCGACGCGGCGGCCATGGGCCTGTGGATCGCGGGATTTGCCGGAGACACGATTGTGTGGCGCGGCGAGCGCTTTGCGCTGAAAGATGGACGCCTCGTGAAAGTTGAACGGGATTAGTCGTTTGCCATGGCCGCGTCGGTCTCGTCCAGCGCCCGAATGGCGTCGCAGGCGAACATCAGGCACGCTCCCAGTTGGTCAAAGTCCTTTTCCCATCGCGGACGCTCCTCCTCGGAGAGCGCGGTGAGCGCGTGATTCGAGGTGCGCAGGATCTCATACCAGATATTCTGCGCCTGCCACAGATTCAGCTCGAAGGGCAGCTCCGTGAGCGTGCGCGCCAGCACCAGCGCGCGGTCCAGCATTTCCAGCGACCCCGACGACATTTGCAGTTCCACCATGGCGCGCTTCATGCGCTGGTCGGCGATATAAGAAAGAGTGGCGCTTTCCAGGGGCACCTGGTCGGACTTGGCCAGCGAGAGGAGCGAGCGCAACTGCGCCACGTCGATAGGATCGATCTCCAGTACGCGGCGCAGGCCAGCGTTGATGGCAAAGCCAGCGGCGAGCGTGAGCGCGGGCGGCTTGGGCAGTCCCGCCTGCGAAAGATAGTGCAGCAGGCTTGCATGATCCTGGTAAATGGTGGTCAGCGAGTTCTCGATGTCCCAGAGCGTGGAGTTGAGAATGAGCCGCACGATGCGCCCCTGTTCGTCCCTGAAGAGCGAAGTGAGCGAGTAATCAGCGTGGCCGTAGAAGCGGTCCAGCAGGCGAATCACCGCGGGGAAGTCGGCGCGCAGCACGTGGCCGGCCGCCTCTGCCGCGAAGGCATCGAAGGCCGCGGCATCGGTGATGTTGTAGGGCTTCACGGCGGCGGTGATGTTCTGGTCGCCAAAGTGCAGAACCGCGAACGAACAGCTTTGCGCGCGCCCGGTAATGGAGCTGGCTACATGCACGCGGCCAAGCGCCAGACGGCCGCGGCCCGAGGTGTGAATCTCGTAGGAGAGCCGGCGCACACGATAGCAGAAGATCTCCGACTCATCGGCAAACGCGGAGAAGACAGAGCTGATGGCGTAATGCGCGGCCACCTGTTCGAGGTGCAGCTCCTGGCTGGCGACACATTTCCTGTAGATGACGGCGCCATCGCCGGCGGCAGGATCGTTGGAGCGGGCTTCGGCCAGGCGCGCCAGGAATGCCGGCTCGAGCTGTGCGGCCTGTTCGCCGAAGACATGCGCGGCAAGTTGCAGCACGCGCGCGGCGTAGGCGATGATCTGCACCGTCTCGATGCCCGAGATATCGTCGAAGAACCATCCGCAGCTCGTGTACATCAACTGCGCGTGCCGCTGCATCTCCATCAGTTCCTGGGCGCGCACGCGCTCTTCGTCGCTGAGCGGATGCGCCGCATGTGCCGCCAGAAAGCGATCGACGGACTCGGTGCTGCGATCGAGCACCACCTGGACGTAGGCGTCGCGTGCGGCCCATACGTCGTGGAAGAGCCGCGCGCCCTGCTGTTCCGTGAGCGGGATCAACGCGTCGCGCAGTTCGTCGAGGGCCTTGCGCAGCGGCGCGCGCCATAGCTGATTCCAGCCCGCGCGGCCGCTGTTGCAGCCGCAGTTCGAGCGCCATCGTTCCACGCCGTGTGGACAGCTCCATGAGGTGTCCTCGGCAATCTCGCACTCGAATTCGGGAGGGAATTTCTCAAGAAAAGCGGCGTAGTTGATGAGTTTGACCGATTTGTCCTGCTCGATCAGGCGCATGGCGTAGGCCAGCGCCATCTCGCCGTGCCTGTGATGGTGCCCGTAGGACTCGCCGTCGGTGGCCACATGCACGAGTTGCGGCTGCGCGCTTTCCTTGAATCCACCCTTGAGGCGCGCGACAAAATTGTCGCCGGAGTTCAGCAGCCCCTCAAAGGCAATGGCGCGCGAGATGGGGCCGTTGTAGAAAAAGACGGCGATGGATGCGCCGGAAGGGAAGCGCGCAAGATAGGGGCGCGTGGTGTCGACCGTGGAGTCGGGCGTACTGGTCCAGCCGCCATCGCTCGGGTCGCCGTCTTTGCCGAGCGGGCGAATGCGCTTGCACTGATGCGGCGCGAGGATCGTGAAGCGTATGCCGTTCGCCGCCAGGGCTTCAAGGGTTGCGTTATCGGCCGCGGTTTCAGGCAGCCACATGCCCTCAGGGCGTAAGCCGTAGCTGTTTTCGTATTCGGCGATCCCCCAGCGGATTTGCGTGATCTTGTCGCGCGCGTTCGCCAGCGGCAGAATCATGTGGTTGTAGACCTGCGCCAGCGCCGAACTGTGGCCCTGGTTGCGCTGGCGGCTGCGAAGCTCGCCCTCAAGGATCGTGCGATAGGTGCGCTGAGCGTTCTCCCTGAGCCAGCTCATCAGCGTGGGACCAAAGTTGAAGCTGATGCGCGCGTAGTTGTTGACGATGCGCGTGATCTGGTTCTTGGCGTTCACCACGCGGGCCGCGCCGTTGGGCGCATAGCACTCGGCGCACACGCGCTCGTTCCAGTCGTGATAGGGAGCAGCCCCGTCCTGGGTTTCCACCGTCTCCAGCCAGGGGTTTTCGCGGGGCGGCTGATAAAAGTGGCCATGAATGCAGATGTAACGCTTACCAGGCGGCATGAAGATTCCGATGGCGCAGGCTCGAACTCGCGCGCTGACGCTATTGTACGGCGATGCGGCGAGGTTCGCTCTCCCGCCGCGTCTACGGACTGCCCTGCATCAAGCCTCGTGCGATCGCGCCGAGCGGCGGCTTATCGTGCAGAGCGGCCTGCCGGCGCGGTGTTTCTGGCAAGATCGCACGCCCGCCATAGATACCAGCTCGCCACCGAGCGGTAGGGCGCCCAGCGCTGGCCGCGCCGAAGCACCTGTTCGGGCCTGGGAAGATCGGCGGCTTCGAGCGGGCGCGATTGCGGCACGCGTTGAAACGTGAGCGCGAAGCCCTTGCGCACGCCGTAGTCGGTCACGGGCAGCACATCGGGCCGGCCCAGGCGGAAGATCAGCAGCATCTCCACGGTCCAGGAGCCGATGCCGCGCACCTTGGTGAGGCGCTCCACAATGCCGGCGTCGCTCATCCTGCGGATCGCGGCGCTCGTGGGTACGGCGCCGTCGAGCGTGCGCGCGGCAAGGTCGCGGAGCGCCCGGATCTTGTTGCTGGAGACACCCGCCGCGCGCAGCGGCTCGTCCGGCGTGTCGAGAAGAAGCTGCGGCGTGGGGTCGCCGCCGAAGTACTCGCGCACACGGCGATGAATCGTGGCTGCGGCTTTGCCGTGCAACTGCTGATAGAGAATGGATTCGAGCAGCGACTCGAAGGGCGAGGCCGAGCGGTCCAGCCGCAGCGTAAACGGGCCGGCGCGATCGATCAGAGCGGACAATTTCCGGTCGCGGGCGCGAAGGTGCGCAATCGCCTCGTCTGGATCGAAGGGAAGCCTGCGGCTGCGGCCATCGTGAATCATGCATGGAGTGTATCGCACGCGTACCGGAGACGTGACAGCGATCCCGCTTTGCCGCGGGGTAGGCGCAGAGACGCGCAGAAGGTTTTTGGAGGGTGCAAGTGGGCGCGGGGAGAGGATACGGATGGATCCGCAGGCCCATATAGGAAATGCGTTCTGAATCGGGATTGGGTCCGGGGTGCGATGAGAAGGATCTGCGCGCAGCAGAGCGCGCTGGCGAAGCGGCCCGTGTACACTGGTCACGTTATGAGTTGCATTTTTTGCAAAATCATTGAAGGAAAGATTCCTTCGACGGCCGTCTATCAGGATGATCTCGGCTACGCCTTTGCCGATATCAATCCTCAGGCGCCGGTGCATGTGCTGCTGGTGCCTCGCGAGCACATCGATTCGCTCGACGAGACGAACAAGGAGCACCGGGCGCTGCTTGGACATCTGCTGTGGGCCGCGGCCGATATCGCGCGCAAGAAGGGCCTGGCCTCGGGCTATCGCATTGTGGTGAACACTGGAGTGGATGGCGGCCAGACGGTGGACCATCTGCATCTGCATCTGCTCGGCGGACGCGCGCTGACGTGGCCTCCGGGATAAATGCAGGAAGCAGGGAACAGGGGGTAGGGAGTAGACGAGGGTGCGCTCGGCTGGGGTACGCTCTTCACGTCTCGGCTGGATCTTCCGTTTTTTACTCTCTACTGCCTACTCCCTATTCCCTGCCTTCAGAACGCAGGCTGCTGCTCGAACTCCTCTTCCTCTTCGACGCCGTAGCGGCGCAGGAGCACCGGCAGGCTTTGCGAAAAGGCCGAGCGCGGCATCACCGCATCGCAACCCGCTTCCATGGCCTTCATCTTCAGGTCGCCCTGCAGGTGATTCAGGAAGCCAATGATCGAAACCGCTTTCTTGAACTTCGTCTTGAATTTGGGAATCAGCGTCATCGGCTTGACGCTCAGGTTGTTCAGGTCGAAGACCAGCAGCGCCGGACGAGCGCCTTCCGGGGCATGGTAGATGCGATCCACGGCGGCCTTGTCGCCTTTCAGGAACTCCACCTTTACACCCAGTTTGCGCGCCGTCTCCTGAATCTTGGCAAGGAAAAAGAGATCCTCAATGAAGCAGAAGATGCGTGTCGGAGCGTCTTCACGAACCGGTGCAGCGGGCTGCGTCGAGTAAAGGTCGGGATAGTACGCGCCTCCCTGGCCGTTGCCCGGGACCGGAATGGTGGACGGCGGACCATCGGCGACGTTGCCATTCACTGTGCGATAGCTGTGATCCATTGGGCCGACGAATGCCCGCGGTCCCTTTTGCCGGCCCTTGCGCTTGCCGTGGGACGCGTTGATGCTGTTGCCGGGCTGCGGCGCTGGACCTGAGTTCTTCTGGAAGAACTTCTTCTTGCGGCCCTGGTGCTGACGAGGCTGGCGGGGGTGAGCAGGTTGCTGCTGCGCCTGCGCTGGAGGCTGCCCCTGCATCTGCGGCTGGGGCGGCATCTGGGCTGGCGGCTGCGGGGCTTGCACCTGCTGTGCGGCCTGTTGGCTTGACTTGTTCTTGCGGCGGCGCCTGCGGCGCCGGTGTCCTTGCGGCTGCGCCTGACCGTTGTCAGGTGCAGGCCCCTGTTCAGGCTGGGGCTCAACCGGTTCTGTTGTCATGATGCCTGTGCTTCCTGGTGCTTTGCTAATTGGTGCATTGCTTCGTGCGCTGGATCCGGTGAATGAACTGCCTTCGGGTTGTCCATCTTGCATGCGGCCAACCGGGAAAACGCGGAGGCTTTCCAACAGCGCGCGGCCTTTATCGTGTAGTGTTACCCCGATGGAATCATGTCTCGTGACGTCCTGACCAGTCCGGATTACGGCCTGCAAACGCGCCCCGGTGTGCGTGCTTCCACCGATTGACCCTCTGTGAAAATGCGCTGGCCGCTTCCTGGGGGAGTCGCTCATCCACTCCATCCGCTTGCCGGTATCGACTCGGCGCGGCTGCTGCTTCTCTCAGGTGATGCCTTTTCCTATGTGAGCAATCGTCGCACGCAGTTCACTCCGAACCATTTCCACTGCCTGGCTATGTACGGTTGCTCAGCGGCGAGCTTGCTCTACCCATGCCCTGGGTGGCCCGCGTCAGCCGCTTGATAGGCAACTTTGATACTACAGCTTAGGCTCACCACTGGCAAGGGGAATCTACCGGTAAGCCAGGGCCGACGCGTTTCAATTCGCTGGACGTTTTACGAACCATGCTCTTCGCGCTGTCATTCCGAGGAGCGCGGCGACGAAGAATCCGCGGCTGCTTTTCGGGTCTATTTCTCACGCAGACCTTCGGTTTGGCTGGTTGATTTCACGCGACGAAGACGCAAGGGGCGAAAGACAACCGCAGACGCTCACTCCGTTCGGGATGACATTGCTCGATGAGTGGAGTCGGGATGCAAGGAAAGCAGGACTCCAAATGCGTTTGCCCCTCCGGCAAGTCAAGGAACCTTATCCAGATCGCTGTGGTCAGTAATCCGCGCCGCAATTTGGACGGTCAAAAGCACAAAGAGGCTCAGAGCGCTCCCGACGCGAATCGGAAGTGTTCCTCACCTCTTTGGAACGTGCTAGATTGGAACGTGCTAGATTCTGCCGGAATCCGGCCGATCAAGTTTAGAGAGGCTGTACGTCCGCAGCCTGCCAACCCTTGGGGCCCTTTACGACGTTGAACTGCACGGCTTGACCTTCTTGCAAACTCTTGAACCCGCTGCTGTTGATTGCAGAGTAGTGCACGAATACATCTTCGCCGTTCTGGCGCGAGATAAAGCCGAAGCCCTTCGCGTCATTAAACCACTTCACGGTACCTTGTTCCATACTGTTGCGAATTTCCTGAAATTGAATTGCGCTGGAGGAATCGGAGCGAACACTGGCAGAATCTTGCTTGGTTGGGCGAGTACTGCTCACGCCCGGTCTTCTAACGCTGCCTATAGTGTACCATTACTGCGGAAAAATACATGCGGAAAATGTACGACTTAGGTGTAGGGAGAATTTTTCCCTTCCCGAAGTAACTGATCCGCGGCTGTTTAGCGTCGCGGATCGACATGTGATAAGGTGGGGGCGCGATGCGGCGCGATCCTTTCATGCAGTTACTGGCCGACGCCAGCGAGGCTCTGGAGACGGAGTTTGGCGGGCTGCCCGGCTTCGAGCCTGAGACCGGCGCAAGCGCCGAAGCGATGGCGCAGGTTCTAGCGGAGACGGCGCACCGGCTGGGCGACAACTACCCGTACTTCCATCCCTTGTACGCCGGGCAGATGCTCAAGGCGCCGCATCCTGTGGCGCGGGCGGCCTATGCGCTGGCCATGAAGATCAATCCCAACAACCACGCGCTCGACGGCGGCCGCGCGAGTTCGGCGATGGAGATCGAGGCGGTGCGGGAGATCGCGGGAATGTTCGCCTGGAGCGAGTTCCTCGGCCACCTGACTTCGAGCGGAACCTTTGCGAATCTCGAGGCGCTGTGGATGGCCGGGCAGTTGCGGCCGGGGCTGCGGATTGTGGGCTCAGAGCAGGCACACTACACGCACCAGCGGATTTCGGCCGTGCTGAGGCTGGAGTTTAAGGGCGTGGCGGCGGATGAGCGCGGACGCATGAGCCTGGGCGCGCTCGAAGACGAGCTGCGCAAGGGAGATGTGGGCACGGTGGTGGCGACGCTGGGAACAACGGCGCTGGGCGCGGTCGATCCGCTGGATGAGATTCTGGCGCTTGCCTGCCGCTACGGGGCGCGAGTGCACGTGGACGCGGCTTATGGCGGGTATTTTGGATTGATTGCCGATGCACTGGAGGAGCCTGCGCGGCGGGCTTACGCGGCAATGGGCGGGGCGGACTCGATCGCGATCGACCCGCACAAGCACGGGCTCCAGCCCTACGGCTGCGGATGTGTGCTGTTTCGCGATCCGGCGGTAGGGCGGTTTTACAAGCACGATTCGCCGTACACCTATTTCACGTCAAAGGCGTTGCATTTACACCCCATCGAGCAAAAATCGCTCGCTGGGGACCCCGTACATTTACACCCCATCGAGCAAAAATCGCTCGCTGGGGACCCCGTACATTTACACCCCATCGAGCAAAAATCGCTCGCTGGGGACCCCGTACATTTGGGCGAGATCAGCCTGGAGTGCTCGCGGGCCGGCGCGGCGGCGGTCGCTTTGTGGGCCACGCAGCGGCTGCTGCCGCTCACCAGCGACGGAGCCTTTGCCGAAGGGTTGAGGCGCGGGCGGCGGGCGGCGCTCGAGCTCGACCGCAGGCTACGGGCCGACGAGAGATTTGCGGCGCTGGCAGTCGGCATGCCTGAACTCGATATTGTTGTTTGGGCCGTGCGTGGCCCCAGCGCTCAGCAGGCTGCGTTGCGCGCGCAGCAGGTCTTTGACGCGTGCGCTGCCCGCGGTCTCCATCTGGCGCTTGTCCAGTTGCCGGAGTCCTGGTTTTGGCCGCGGGATGGTGATACAAAATCCTCCGGCGCCGTCAAATGCCTGCGCAGCGTGCTCATGAAGCCGGAGCACGAAGCGTGGATGGGCGAGATATGGGAACGGCTCAGCGCCTCCTGCGCGGAGATTTTCAGTGCTTATTGATCCGGCCCTTATGATTTGCATTGTGCTCTCCCACCCTTTCCGTAAAAAGCGCGGAAAGGATGGGGCACGGTGTGGCAGAACTTTTTGTCCGGATCAGTAACTGAGCCGTCGTAAGCTGTTTGCTGCTTACTGTCTGCTGTCGGCTGCTTTACTCGTACCGGAGCGCCTCAATGGGATCAAGGTTCGCCGCTTTCCATGCGGGGTAGATGCCGAAAACCAGGCCGATGATGCAGGCTACGGCAAATGCGATCAGAACCCAGGTGAGCGAAAGGGCCGCGTGCAGAAACGACACGGCAAAGTGCAGAATCAGCGTCAGCAGCGCGCCCAACAGAATGCCCAGCAGTCCGCCCACCATGCACAGAGTCACCGCCTCCACTGTGAATTGCGCCAGGATGTTTTTCTTCGTTGCGCCGATGGCCTTGCGCACGCCGATCTCGCGCGTGCGCTCGGTCACGCTCACCAGCATGATGTTCATCACGCCCACGCCGCCCACCATCAGGCTGACCGACGAGACCGCAATCATGAAGAGAAACAGCCCGGCGGTGAGCTGATTCCACAGCCGCGTCAGCGAGTCGGGACTGAAGATGGCGAAGTTATCGTCCTGGTCGGCGCGCAGCTTGCGGCGTACACGCAGCAACTCGCGCACCTCCTCGGTGACAAGCGCCTTGTTTGCCGGGTCGTCGTACTTCACCGCAATCCAGAAATCGGTGATCTCGGGATGAATCTTTCTGAAGGTATGGATGGGGAAATAGGCCTGGTTGTCCTGGGTGTTGCGTCCGCTGCCGATGGGCTGCGGCAGCCGGTCGAGGACGCCGATGACGGTGAAGACGTCACCGCTGCACTCCACGTCCTTGCCGAGCGGCGACTCACCTGGAAAGAGATCTTCCGCCGCGTCGTGGCCGAGAACCACCACATTCTCGGCGCGATCGTCTTCTGCTTCGGTCCACATGCGGCCTTCGAGCAGAGGAACATCCTGCACCTGCGTGAGCGATCCCGTGCTGCCGCTCAGGATGGTGTTCTCGATCTTGTGTGTGCCGTGCTTCATGGAAACGCTGCCCAGCCCGGTCTGGAAGTTCTGGTAGGTCAACTGGGGGGCGACGGCGGCGACGTGAGACAAAGAGCGCATCGCCAGGCCGTCCTCAAAGGTGAGCTTCTTGCGGTTCAGCTCCTCGGTGGTTGGCCGTTGGCCGAAAGGCTCGAAGTGGTAGATCCAGAGCACATTGGTGCCCAGAGTGTTCACAAACTCCGAGATGTTGGTGTTGAGACCGTTGATCGCCGAGGAGACCAGGATGACCGTGGCGATGCCGATCATGATGCCAAGGATGGTCAGGCCGGAGCGCATCTTGTTCTTGCGCAGCGTGTCGAGCGCCATCTTGAAGGATTCTCGGGATTTGCCAGTGGAGCGCATTGTGAAACTCCAAAGTGCGAGTAGACAGCAGACAGTAGACAGCAGACAGCAGACAGCAGACAGTTAGTGGTGAAGGCTTGACAGTTTGCGGGAGGGTTGATTTTTGAGCGAACCGAGAAACGCAAAAATCATCTTTCCAACCTCATGCGACAAATGTTCCGCTTCGTCTATCGCCTTAACTTCTCCGAATCCCAGTGATCTGGCGATATCGAGTTGCGTTTGCAATTCACAAATCGACCCGCGTGCAACACTTAGGAACTGTGTGAATTCCCGATTACTCAACCTGCCATGACCTTCAGCAATGTTGCTGGGCACCGATACGGCCGCTCGGCGGAGTTGGCCTGTCAACCCGTACATCTCCTCTTTCGGAAAGCGGGCAGTTAACCCGTAAATCGCGACAGTGAGCTGCATCGCCTTTTGCCAGATTTGCAGATCACGAAACGATTGCGCCATTCAATTTTCCCTTTCCAGCCTACTGTTTACTGTCTGCTGTTTACTGTTTACTGTTTACTGTTTGCTGTTTGCTGTTTGCTGTTTACTGCCTCTCACAGCTCCGCCCGCAGCGCCGCAATGGGATCGAGGGCGCTTGCTTTGTGTGCTGGATAGATGCCGAAGAAGATCCCCACCGAAGCCGCTACAACCAGACCTACGGCGACGGACCAGAAGGCCACGACCGAGGGGAATCCGATGGCGAGTGTAATTGCCTTTGCCGCGCCAATACCGAGGGCTACGCCGAGCAGCCCGCCTACCGAAGCCAGAACGGCAGACTCAATGAGGAATTGCAGCAAAATATCGCTTCGCTTTGCGCCCAGCGCCTTACGCACTCCGATCTCTCGCGTCCGCTCTGTTACCGAGACCAGCATGATGTTCATGATGACGATGCCGCCGATGACCAGCGAGATGGCGGCGATGGCGGCGACCACCGCGCCGAAGTTGTTCAGGATGTTCCCCAGCAGATTCTGGAAGGTTGCGCTCGAGTCGATCGTAAAGGCATCCGGCTTATCGGGCGCCAGATGCCGCCGCGCGCGCATGATCGCGCGCAACTCGTCGCTCACCGATTCCATCACGGCGCCGCCGCCGCCCGCGTCGACATAAATCTGCAGGCTGGCGTGCCAGCCGTACTGCTCGAGGAACATGGTCAGCGGAATCGCCACCCAGTTGTCCAGGCTCTGGCCGAACATCTTGCCCTGGCTCTTGGCCACACCGATCACGGTGAACGGCGCTCCGTTCACGCGGATCTCTTTGCCCAGCGGGTCGCCAGGGCCGAGCGTGTTCTCTGCGATGTCGGAGCCGACGATGGCCACACGCGCCGAGTGCGTGTCTTCGACCTCAGTGAACGGACGGCCCACGGCAATATCGAGATTCGAGAGCGCGGGCATGGTCCATGTCCAGCCGCGCACCTCCGTGTCGGTTGTCGAGTGTGTTCCATAGACAATATTGCCGTTTTCGCTCGTCCGCTGCGCGCCCACCGAAACGCAGGATTTGCAATCGGCGAGAACAGCCCGGTAGTCGTCGTAGGTAATGTCCTTGCGCTTCTGGAATTCGGCGAACTCTTCGGCCGTCATGAACGTCTGCGGCATCTTCCGGATGGTGATCACAGCCGCGCCGTAGGTGTTGACCTTCGAGGTCACAAACTGCTTCGCGCCGTTGGTCAAGGTGACCACCATGATGACCGAGGCTACGCCGATGATGACCCCGAGCAGCGTGAGGATGCTGCGCAGCTTGTTGGCCCACAAAGACTGGAGCGCGAGTTTGAAGGCCTCTTTGAGTGGCATGGTTTCCCGCTCCTATGATACGCAGGTGCTCAGTGCGCGGTTCCGGCCGCTACTTTCCTGATCCCATGGGCCCAATTGAGTTCCTGTTCCCTGTTGCCTTGTCCCTATTTCCCCGTACTTCCAAACCCCTTTGTCGCGCGCACGGACTCTTCGAGGTTCTCCACATCATGGACCGTTCCGGTGAGCACGGGAACCGGAACCATCTGGGCAATTTTTTCGCCGGGCTGGATCTGCTGTGCCGAATCGCCGAGATTGGTCATGACGATGAGAACTTCGCCGCGGTAGCCGGCATCGATGACGCCGCCGGTTGTGGCCAGGCCTCGCGCAGCCATCGACGAACGGTCGCGCACCAGCAGCCCCAGCGGCGCTCCGGTTTCTGGATGGCGCGCCTCGACGGCAATGCCTGTGCGCACCTTCACTGTCGCTCGGGCAGCCAGCACGGCTCCTTCGAGCGCAAAGACGTCGTAGCCCAGATCCTCGCCCGGATGCGCCACCACGGGCAGGCGCGCGCCGGACTCCAATTGCTTCACTCGCAGCATGATTTGATGGTAATGCAGCAAGACGGCGCGTTGGCCCACAGCCAGAAACCTTTGCGCCGGGCAACGCCCACCCTTTGCTGGCTGGGGTACAAGCTGCAATCGCCCGCTCTGCAGCATTGAGCATGCCGACTTGCGGTTCCTCATAGACTGGCCAGCCCCGGCTGGGATACTCCCAACCGGGGCTGTCGACCTCTGACAAGAGAACCTGTAAGCCGAATTCTGTTTTATGCGGTCATTCCTCTAGGCGAAGCGTTGCCGCTTGCGCTCATCAGCGACCTACCCGGAGGTTTCGGCACGTGAGCGCCCCAGCAACGAAAACCTGTCGCCGGAGGCCCCGCTAAGAGCCACCTTGCCGCATCGGACCGATGCGCAGCCGGTTCCTGGCTCCTGGCTCCGGCTTCCCTCCCTATTTGGTCTTGCTCCGTGTGGGGTTTACCCTGCCGCAGCCATTACTGACTGCGCGGTGCGCTCTTACCGCACCTTTTCACCCTTACCACTGCGGAACTGGCCGTCCAGGCGTACGCCCTTCAGTCCAGCCATTCGTGCCGAAGCACGTGCAGAGGCGGTATGTTTTCTGTGGCACTAGCCGTCCACGGGCCTTGAAGCCCGCGTCCCGGACGTTATCCGGCACACTGCCCTGCGGAGTTCGGACTTTCCTCTCCCGAAGATCCAGCTTGCGCGGAGATCTTCGGCAGCGACCGCTCGGTCCTCCTGCCAGGGTATAGTTTACCGCGAAAACGGCTCGCGCGGTGCGGAGTGGGATAGCTGAAAGGGCGGTCTGGGCAGATTCTCCGCACGCGTTCTTCCCACCTGGAATTCCATCGGTCTCAAGAGGCCTCGGCATGGCAAACAATGGCCCAGGGCGGGCGCTATGACTGCCGGATTTCCGGGCCGGAAGTCATCTGGGCCAGCCAGGGCAAACGCGCGGCGCAAGTGACCGCCGCCGCGGGACGAATCGAATCGGGGTTCGTCTAACGAAAATGCTCAATCCCTGCGTTGTCCGCCATCGGGGCGGTCCTGTAAGCTGTTTGGTGATGCATCTTCAAGCAAGGTTTTCTTCTCTTTTGGCCGTAGTGTTTGTTCTGAGCGTGTGCGGGGGCGTTCGCGCGCAGACGCAGAGTGCGCCCGCCCAACCGCAGAGTTCGAGCAGCCAGGGCCAACCGACGCAGACACCCTCGGCGCAGGGCCCGGATTCACAGAGCGCGAGTTATGGTGTTTACGTCCCGATCGATCCGTTGTCCAATGTCCGCTACGACAACCGCTATGACGTGTCGCTGGGCCTTGCCTACGACCATATGAAGGCAGGCCCATCGCTTCTGCAGGGCGCGAACCTGGGCGGACTCGACGCAGATGCCTCGTATTGGCTTACACGGCACTGGGGTATCGAGGCTTCGGGCCGTGCCTATCTGGGCACCAGCGGCACCGCGCCCAACCATGCGGCCGGCAACGGCGGGGATCTGCAAGGCGCGATGGTGAAGCAGTATTTCTTTGTGGGCGGTTTGGAGGCGCTGGGACCGCACAACAAGCACGGCGCGATTCTTGCTCACGCCATGTTCGGCGGCGTCTACGGGGATTTCCAGAAAAGCCTGCTGGGCCAGCCGCCGTCGATCTTCGACTTCTATTACAACCAGATTGCGCCCGCGGCGATTGTCGGCGGTAGTTTTGACCTGAACCGCTCGGAGCACTGGGTCTTCCGCGTCACACCCGATATGGTAATGACGCACTACACCTTCAGCGATGCGCCGTACTCCGGGGCGCCATTTTCGCAGTACGATTTGAACTTCGCGATCTCTGTGGGCATGGATTACAAGTTTACGAAGATCAAGCGGTCGCACAAGAAGGCGAACTGGGTCTCCGGCTGGTAGGAAGCGTGCGGAGCTGGCGCCATTCTGCAGAACGATGCCAGACCTCCGGCGCCATTTTCCGGGGAGATCCGTCGACTCCTCTCCTTCGCGCTGTTCAAGGCCGCCGCTCTGGATGACAGGGCCGGGAGATTTTGCCAGTGGCTCCACAGGCGAAAGAGGGCTCGTTGTCGAGCTTCCCGCAAAAGGACGGACCAACCCCCGCCAAATTCGCTTTCTCCGCTTCTTTCCATCTCAGGTTTGCCAAAGCCAACGCTGTGTGTGGTATTCTCCAGCGTTCGGCGACGGTTCTCATTGAGTGCCGCCAGCGAGAATGCCGTTCCGGATAGCGGCACGCACTCGCCGCGCTGGACGACAGGGCCGGCGGTATACACAATTGCGGGAGCCTTATGGACATGAAAGACACTTTGGGCGTCTTACTTGCGGGTGGAGCGGGAGAGCGGCTGTTTCCCCTCACACGCGACCGCGCCAAGCCGGCAGTTCCCTTTGGCGGGCACTACCGCATCATCGATATCACGCTTTCAAATTGCATCAATTCCGGAATGCGGCGTGTCTACGTTCTCACGCAGTACAAGGCGCTGAGCCTGAACCGGCATATCCGCGAGGGCTGGTCGGGTATTGTGTCGCAGGAGCTGGGCGAGTTTTTCGAGTTGATGCCGCCCATGCAGCGCACCGGCGCCAACTGGTACATGGGCACAGCCGACGCGGTCTATCAGAACATTTACTCGATTGGCAGCGAACAGCCCAGGCACGTCATCATTCTTTCCGGCGACCATATTTACAAGATGGACTATAGCCGCATGCTGGCCTACCACAAGGAGACCAAAGCTGAAGTCACGCTGGCGACTCTGCCCATTGCCCCCGGAGAAGTCTCGCGGTTTGGCGTGGTAGAGGTGGGTGCGGGCGGCGAGGTTCTGGGCTTCCAGGAGAAGCCGGCGTCGACCAGCTTCCGCTCGCCCTTCAACCCTGACGCCGTCGACGCGTCGATGGGCATATACATCTTCAACACAGAGACGCTGCTGAAGGCCTTGATCGCCGATGCCGACGACACGGATTCCAAGCACGACTTCGGACACAACATCCTGCCCAACCTGCTGGGCAAGAAAAAGATGATGGCATACAGCTTTGTGGACGAGAACAAGAAGGAGGCGCTCTACTGGCGCGACGTGGGCACTTTGGATGCCTACTACGAAGCCAACATGGACCTCTGTTCGGTCTCCCCGGTCTTTAACCTGTACGACAAGAGCTGGCCGATCCGCACGCGCGTGCGGCAGTATCCGCCGGCCAAGTTCGTCTTTGGCGAGCCGGGCCGGTCAGGTATGGCCGTGAACTCGATCATCACCGCCGGCGTGATTATCTCCGGCGCCTCCGTCTACAACTCCGTGCTGTCGCAGGACGTGCGCGTGAACTCCTATTCGGATGTGGACGCGAGCATCATCTTCTCGCATGTCAACATCGGACGCCACTGCCGCATCCGGAAGTCGATCATCGATCGTCACGTCCACATTCCCGAGGGCACGGTGATTGGCTACGACCCGGTCGAGGACAAGCGGCGATATTTCGTGACGCCGTCGGGCCTGACGATTGTGACGCGCGACGCGTCGCTGTTCGAGAACCCCGTGGATCCGGAGTTTGCGAAGCGGTATTGAGACAGAGATCAGGGGTCAGGATGTCCCCACTCAAAGGTCCACCGGTTGCGTTCATTGGGCCACGACGAAGCTGCGCAGCGATGATTCAGGCGCTCGGAATGCCGAGGATGTTGTAAGTAGGCCCGGTGAGTGGTTTGCGATTGGCGGGTAGGAGTTCGCTGTCGAAGAGCGTGTAACCAAGCTTGTTGAGCAGTTGCGATTCTTCATTCCAGTTCGGGCGCGTCAGCTCAAAGATGAGGATGGGACGCTTCGCCTGGAGCAGTTGCCGCGCGCCGCGAAAGACGGTTAATTCCGCGCCCTCGACATCGATCTTCAGAACGTCGGGCGGGGGAAGCTGCTGGGCGAGCCAGTCGAGAGAAACCGTGACGACGGTCTCCAGCTCGCGCACGCCGCCGCCCTGGGTTAGCTGATAACCTTCGAGAGCATTCGAGGCGCGGCTGCGCAGGGCAATCTCAAAGCGCGCGAGGCCCAGATCCTGCGCTACGGCGCAGGGAATGACTTCCACCGGTGCGGCCTGCGGATTCAGCCGCGCGGAGCGGCGCAAAAGCCGCGCCATGACGGCGTCTGGCTCGAAGGCGTACACGCGGCCCTGAGGGCCAGCCAGGCCCGCGGCGACAAACGAAAACAACCCCATGCTGGCGCCGACATCCCACACGACGCTTCCCGGCTTGACGGTCTCCAGCGCGTTTCTGAGCAGGCTTTCGTCCGCTTTGATCCTGCGCCCGGGAATCCAGTAGCGCAGGCCAGCCTCGGGTGTGATGTAAAGGCTGCAGCCACCGTATATTTGCGGAAGGTGGTAGCGAAACGACCGGCTGCGGCTCAGTCGTTCGGCAATAGTTCTTACGATGCCCACAGCTCATTTTTGCACAATGCCCACGGCCTGAAGGCGAGAGCGGCAGGGCGCGCCAAAGCAAAGGCCGCAGCGTTCGCTGCGGCCTTTGCGGTGAATACCGAACTCCGGTTGGTTCCTGCCTCAAGCCCTCTTACTGAGCGAGCGGGTCAATCGAGGCAAAGCGCCCGCGGCGCCCGCGGTCGGTGAAGACCACGTGGCCGCTTACTTTGGCAAAAAGCGTGTCGTCGGAGCCGATGCCCACGTTGGGGCCGGGCTTGATCCGCGTGCCGCGCTGCCGCGCGATGATCGAACCACCGGTCACCAACTGGCCGCCAAACGCCTTCACGCCCAGCCGCTGCGCGTTCGAATCCCGTCCGTTTGTGGAACTGCCTCCACCTTTTTTGTGTGCCATTGCCGAATTCTCCTTCTCAAAAAAGCTACCAGCTCTAAGCCATCAGCTTTGTTCTCGCCGAACCAAAGCGACTCGCTCTCAGTATCCAAAAAACTGCGAGGTGAACGCTATGGCTGACAGGTTACAACCGCTAGCTCGCTGCCGAATACGTAACGCCGTCGGCCTCGATGGCCTGAATGCGAACCTCAGTAAAGTTCTGCCGGTGCCCCTGCAGCTTCTTGTACTGCTTCTTGCGCTTGAAGTGGAAGACCAGCACCTTGTCGCCACGGCCTTCGCCGACAATCTCGGCTGTTACCTTGGCCGTTGCAGGCTTGGTCAGGGTTCCCGGCTCACCGGAAACCGCCAGAACGTCGCTGAACTCCACCGTCGGGCCGCCGGCAACGCTCTCGATCTTCAACAAGTCTCCCGGAGCAACGCGATACTGCTTTCCACCGGTGCGAATGACTGCGTACATAACAAACCCTCCCTCGCACAGGCCTCTTGAGCCAGGCGCAAAACTCAAATCCGTGTGCTCGATTGGGGCGGATACAGGCACAAACTGCATCGGGAGGCGGGCCGCACACACGCTCATCTGAGCGGAGAACCCTCAAGACTCCCGCGCACCCCTCGAAGAGGATGCATCGCCAAACCATTCAATTTTATCGTCAAGATCCGCGCCGGGTCAATGCTCGGCCGCGACTTTGAGCGTATCCTGTTCGATACAGGTGCTTTCCGGGCGAGTTGCCGGCGGCAGTATCTACTGCGTAACTGATTGCGCCGGCAACTCTTTTCAGGCTCTTCAGATGGCGCGCCCCAGGCGAATTTTCCGAGGCTGGAGCGGGCAAGGCCGGGGGCGCCGCTGAGCCTTTCTTGATGTGCAGGTCGCCGTTCTCGGCGCTCAACACAATGCGCGCTCCGCCCTTGCCGATGTTCCCCGTCACGGTCTTGTCCTCTTCGCCGCTCACCGTCAGGGCGTAATCCGTAATCACATCGCCGTTGTGCGTCTGCCCGCTGATGGCGGCCGAGGCGTTGGGAGGCAGAACGATCTCGACATCGCCCTTACTGTTTCGCGCTTCGAGGTTGTAGGATCCTGCCAGTTCGACGCGGATGGTGCCGTCGCTGTCCTTCACACTGCTGTCCCCGTAGACCTGGCTCAGATCCACGTCTTTGGAGTGCGTCATCACATGCACTTGTCCCCTGGCGCCGATAATCCGCAAGTCGTCGTCATTCAGCGTCAGCTCGCCGGGCAGCGATGCGGCATCGACCGTGGTCACTGAGGTTTGAAGGTGCACGGGGCCGGCGACGTTCTGCATCGAAACATTGCCGGGAATGTCTCCGTTCTGCGCAACCCCGCCCACAATGTTGGAGAGGGTGATGTCGTCGACATCCCCTTCCATCGTGATGTTGCCCTGAATATCCTGAGCGGCGAAGACATCGTGCCTGCCGTGGACGAAGTGTGCGACTACGGGACCGGCAATCGAGCTGAGATGCATGTCGCCGCGGGAGGTAATGTCGACGCCGGCGCTGAGGCCGCTGGCAATCACGTTGTCCCATCCGGAGTTCACGGTCACGTGCGCGGTTTTCGGTACGGTTATCAAGAGGTTTACGCGCCCCTTCTCGTTGCCCTGCGCCTGGATCGTCACGAGAGAGCCGTTGACCGTAACCTGCGCGGCCTCGGCGTCGAAGATCTTTTTGGCGGCATCGTCTGAGCCGGCGTAGGCAACTTCGTGCGCCTGCACTTTGAGGGTCGGCTCATCGCTTCCCGTGATGCTTACATCGCCGCGGGGATTGCGAATCTCGATCGACGCATTTGCGGGAATCTGCCGGGTGTCCACGGGCTGATCGCTGTCGTGCCGCGGCAGGCCGAAGTTATCGAAGAAGCCGTTCTTGCTGAAGTGATTTGAGAATGGACCCCAGAAGCGGTTGAGCGTCGCCGAAGCCACACCCAGACCCGCCAGGAGAATAAGGATCCAGATAAAACCGCCGCTGCGACGCACCGGAGTCCGGCGGCGCATGTCGAGAGCCCACTCGGCCAGCAGCGCCAGTCCCGCGCCGATCAGCAGCAGCGGCCACCAGCGGCCGTACCAGGACCAGAAGGCGCCCGCGTCAAGACGCCCGCTGACGACCAGCAGCGCGACGACTCCCACGCACACCAGAAGAATGGGGCCGATCATCGAAGGCACGCGCGGCCCATACATGCCCACGTAATTGGCCTTCCAGGCGTGCCGCTGGGCGCGCCACGCATCGCGCTGGGCGCGCCATGCGGCCTTCTGCTGCTCGCGATACGCGCGCCAGTGTGTTTTTGGATCAAAGGGCGGAATCGGGGGCAGCGGAGTACCGCCCGGAGGCATGTTTGGAGGTGCGCTGCTCATGACCGACCTCCCTCCTTGCCTTTCTCAAACTCCTGCCAGCGGGTAGGCACAATCGCCGTGCCTGCGCCAGATGCGGGATTTGCCGTATTTTGTTCTGCGCCCTGGTCTGGAGCGCGCGGATACATTCCCTGGCTTGCTCCCTGCCACGCGCCAGTCCACGGCGCGCCGTAAGGTGGCGGATAGCCTTCTGCTTCCAGCGCAAACCGCTCAGCCAGCAGCAGCACTCCCAGAAGGATCAGCAGCAGCGGCCACAACAGCCGCCCGAAGTAGGGGACGATCCCCATCTGGTGCAGGAGAGCCAGGGTTCCGATCAGAAGCAGAATCGCCGGTCCGCGCAATCTGCGAATAAAAATGTAGCAGC
Organism: Occallatibacter sp.; assembly: GCA_049977045.1. GTDB lineage: Bacteria > Acidobacteriota > Terriglobia > Terriglobales > Acidobacteriaceae > Telmatobacter. Next base: position 3,101 of record JBMFHB010000028.1, on the reverse strand, counting down.
TCATTTTTGCCCTCCCTGCGAGCTGTCCTGCGGCCCGCTCTGTGGCCCGGCAGGCGGCCTGCCTTGCGCGTCCTTGAGGCGCCGCACGATCAGCCAGACGCCCAGGCCGATGAGCAGCAGCGGCCAGAGATACTCATACACGCGCCAGGAAAACCAGTCGAACTGTCCGAGCAGAAACATGACGCCAAGGAGAATCAGAATCACGGCGCCAATAGGCTCCCTGCGCCGCCAATGCGCAGGCGCAACGGGCGGGATCGGCGGAATAGGTGGAATGGGTGGAATGGGTGGATAGTCTAGTCCAGCAGCTCCCGGCGGAGGCGGCGCGTACGGCGCCTGGTAGGGAGCTGAATATGGGGGCTGATACGCCGGCTGGTGTGGCATCGTATCCGTCTCCGGATTCGCCGCCTGGCCAGTGGCGGCAGCTCCGGGCGGCGGGCCCTGCTGGCGGTGTCCGCCTGTCGTGAACCAGTTGCTCACTTCGTTGAGTCCCAGCGGATCGGGCAGCGGGTCTCCGTCGCGCCGAGCCCTTGCCGTGTGATAGGCCTCGAACATCTGGTAGAAGACCCAGGCTGCGATGAAGATGCCAAAGATGCCGTAGACATGGGCCGCGCTCACCAGCACCGCGAAGATCACCACGTGCACCATGCCCTTCACGAACTGGCCGTTGTACATCGCGCCTACGCCGGGAATCGCCCCCAGCAATGCCGCTAGCGCCGGGCTCGGTCCACCGGCGGGCGGTGGCACATAAGGCCGCTGCGCGTTCTGCCATGCCATCCAGCAAGGTTCGCAGAAGATCTGTCCGGCCGATCCCTGGCGCAGGCAGGCCTGGCAAAGCGCCTTTCCGCAGCTCTGGCAGTACACCGTTGCACTTACACCGCTATGGTTTGCGCAATCCATGGTGTGCTCCTTTCCGACCTTTGCACCATGTAGCCTGTGGACTGCATGGACCCTGAGGGAAACGTCCAGGACGCTTCCAGGCATTCATCGTTTGCGACCATTGCCGGTTCCGTCAGAGGCGTGGCCGGCGGTTGCGGAGGGCCCGCGCGCAACCCTCGATCATCGTTTTCCAGCTTTTGCCCCGGAAGCTCCCGCGTCTCGCCGGGCGCTACCGGCCGGGTCTGTTTCTGCTGCTGTCCGCCGCCGGTATTTTCCTCGTCGGTCTGGCCGCGCAGTTCACGCACCTGAGCTTCCACTTCGTAGACAAACCGCAGGTGGTCGTAATAGCGCACGATCGGCACCGAAGCCATGCTCAACTGCCGCTCCATATAAGAACGCAGCGCCTGAGGACGCAATTGAGAGATCCGCAGGTTCTTCAGTTGGACTCCGGCAAGGTTCAGCGTCAACGCGATTGAGAAGAACGCCATGGCTGCGGTCATCATCAGCCGTGGTTGCAGGCCGGCGCGCACCCGCGCGAAAAATCCGGGCTGCTGCCAAACAGGAGGAACAAACTCAGGAACCGTGCCTGGTCTCTCCAGGCCACTCGCCGTGCGGCCCAGTGCGAGTCCCGGTCCCGTGGTTGCCAGAATCCTCTCAAGCAGCCCCTCGGGCGGTTCTGGTTCTGGCGAGAGAAACTCCAGCCACTCGCGCCCCTTGCGCGCTTCCTCGTAGAGCGCCGCGCAGGCCGGGCAGGTGGCCTTGTGCGCGAGGAACCGCGCCTCGTCTTCGGGGTTGAGTAGCCCGTCCAGAGCCTCGGCCAGCAGCGTCTCCCACTCGCCGCAGGCGGGCGTACCCGGAATGTAATTACCTTCTGCCATGGCTACATCACCTCTTTCCTACTACGCTCCAGCAGCCTCGCCAGTTCCGCGCGGCCTCGGCTGATGCGTGACTTCACGGTCCCTTCGGGAATTCCGAGAACCTGCGCGATCTCTTTGTAATCAAGGTCTTGCAAATCCCGCAAAATGACGGCTTCGCGCAGGTCCACGCTCACTTTCTGGAGCGCCCTCTCGACCATCTTTTTGAGTTCGTTGCGCGCCGCCGTCTCATGGGGCGATGCGCTGGAATCGGCCAGACGGTCGGCAAGGCTCAGGCGCGGTCTCGACTCTTCCGATTCGTTCCATCCGTCGTCGAGTGAATTTGTCGCGCGCAGGTTCCGCGTCCGCCGGAAGTTGTCCACCAGCAGATTGCGCGTCATGGTGGTGATCCAGACGGGGAGGCTGCCACGCGCAGCGTCGAAGCTGCCCAAATTTATGTAAATCTTCAGAAAAACGTCCTGCGTCAGGTCCTCGGCGTCAGCGGCGTTGCCCGTAAAGCGGTAGCACAGCCCGTACACACGCTTCTGGTGCGCCCGGACCATCTCGGCCCACGCGCTGGAGTCGCCGCTCATCGAGCGGCGGACGATTTGCGTCCAGTCCTGCTCCAGAGCCCTTCCCCCCATATGCCCATCGTGGTTTGCCGGCGTCGTATCGGGCGGGTTCACGCCCAACGCGCTCATTGCCGCGGTGCACCGGATCGCGTTATGGCGTGCGAGGCTTGCGGGATGCGCCTGAGCGCCATCCGGCCTGCTGCCGGCCCAGCTCGGGATTGACCGCGCCGCGGACGATGTTCGGGCCGCAGGCGTCTCGGAACTCCGCTCCACCCCGGGCGTCGCCCAACCCCAGCTTAATGTACCTACGCACGACATGGAGCTGAGATACGCAGATTGCGGTACGGCGGTTCCACGGCCACCCAGAGCCAACACGCCGCCAAATCCCAAGCCGGAAGACAGCCATGCGGCCGGCGCCACTGCGGGTGTTCCCCGCGATGTACTTTTTGCGAAACAGCTTGCCCGCCGTGCTACCCAGGGCGGGAGAAAGCGTGGTAGCCAAAGACAGTTCTCGATTCAGCGATCGAGTTTTGCGGAATCATAGCACTTTCCGTGCCGCAAGAGCGCAAAACACATGGTGTCTTCAGGGCAATCGCATGAACGGAAATGATTGCCTGACCGCGCTTTGAAACGGCACGACTTGAGAGGCTGCGGAAAAACCCCTGTTTTTCACGTTCTCGCTTTCCGCAGAGCGATTTTTGCGCCATTTTGCCGGTGTGCTGCCGGGTTGATCGTGGTTGTTATGCCTCTGGAGGCCGTTTTCGGCGGCCTCCAGAGACACTACGGCCCCATCAGGCCG
>JBMFHB010000027.1:0-39134 GCA_049977045.1 Occallatibacter sp. | reverse complement strand
CACTTTTCCGGGCACTGACCTGCGCCTGATTTACAAAATCGGCCCATGTTAATTTCCGCCCACTTCAGGATGTCTGAAGCTCCGTAATTCTTCTTGGTTACAGCCGTAGAGTGGGATAATCAAGCGAAGACCATGACCGACACCACTACGGAAAGCAACGGCCTCCGCCTCTCCAGCAACTTCCTCCGCGACCTCATCGCTGAGGATGTCCAGAACAAGACATTCGGCGACGCCGCCGTTCAGACGCGCTTTCCACCCGAGCCCAACGGCTACCTGCACATCGGCCACGCCAAGGCTATTTTTCTTGATTTTGGACTGGCGGATGAATTTGGAGGAAAGACCAACCTCCGCTTCGACGACACCAATCCCGAGAAAGAAGAGCAGGAGTATGTCGACTCCATCATGGCCGACGTGCGCTGGCTCGGCTTTGAGTGGGACCGTCTCTGCTACGCCAGCGACTACTTCGGCCAGCTCTACGCATGGGCGATCCAGCTCATCAAGGCCGACAAGGCCTATGTCGACGACCTCTCGGCCGACGAGATCCGTCAGTACCGCGGCACGCTCACTGAGCCCGGCAAAAACTCGCCCTGGCGCGACCGCTCAATCGAAGAGAATCTCGACCTGTTTGTCCGCATGAAGGCCGGCGAGTTCCCTGACGGTTCGCGCGTCCTGCGCGCCAAAATCGACATGGCCTCGCCCAACCTGAACATGCGCGACCCGGTGATGTACCGCATCCTCCATGCCACGCATCACCGCACCGGCGACGATTGGTGCATCTACCCCATGTACGACTACGCGCACGGCCAGTCGGACTCAATCGAAAACGTCACACATTCCATGTGCACGCTTGAGTTCGCCGACCACCAGCCGCTCTACCGCTGGTTCATCGAGCAGCTCGGCATCTTTCACTCGCGGCAAATCGAATTCGACCGCCTGAACCTGACCTACACCATGCTCTCCAAGCGCAAGCTCCTGCAGCTTGTCACGGAGAAGCGTGTCTCGGGCTGGGACGATCCGCGCATGCCCACCCTCAGCGGCATTCGACGCCGCGGTTTCACGCCCGAGGCTATCCGCGCTTTTGTCGCTTCCGCCGGTGTCTCGCGCACCAACGGCATCGTCGACATTGAGATGATGGAGCACTTTCAGCGCGACGACCTGAACCGCCGCGCCGCACGCGCCATGGCCGTCCTGCGCCCGCTCAAGGTCGTCATCGACAACTACCCCGAGGGGCAGACGGAGTACGTCGATGTCGCCAACAACCCAGAAGACCCATCGGCCGGTGTGCGCCAGGTGCCATTCTCGCGCGAGCTTTACATCGAGCAGGACGACTTCCGCGAAGTCCCGCCGCCAAAGTACTATCGCCTCTCGCCCGGCAAGGAAGTCCGCCTGCGCAACGCCTATTTTGTGACCGCACAGAGCGTTGTGAAGGACGCAGCCGGCAACATAGCAGAGGTGCATTGCACCTACGATCCAGCCAGCCGTGGCGGCAACTCACCCGACGGCCGCAAGGTCAAGTCGACCATGCACTGGGTCTCGGCCGCGCACGCCATCACGGCTGAAGTTCGCCTCTACGACAAGCTCTTTGCAAAGCCCGACCCGTACGACTTCCCCGAGGGCGGCGACCTCTTCGACAATCTCAATCCCAACTCGCTCGAAATTGTGACCGACGCCAAACTGGAGCCCTCGCTCGCCGCAGCCAAACCCGGCGATCGCTACCAGTTCGAGCGCGTCGGCTATTTCTGCGCCGACTTGGATTCAACACCGGAAAAGCTCATTTTCAACCGCACCCTCCCGCTCAAAGACACCTGGGCCAGGATCGAAAGGAAAGGCGGAGGGTAGAGAATCCGCTGCCACCGTCACAAACTTCAGATCTCTGCCGGCATCGATCCCAACTCAGAAAAATGTCTCGACGACATCGACGACGGTGTAATTTGCATCCACTACCGGCAGATAGCGCCATTTGTCGAAGGTGAGGCAGGGGTGCGAAATGTCGAAAGCCATCTTGTCGCCCACATGAATGGAATCCCCCGCCGCAATCTCCAGGTAGGCGTGCTGGTCCATGATGCGCGTCAGCTTCCAGTGCGCGGGAGTGGCGACTGGACAATTGCTTCCCTGCGGCACATAAAGCGCCGGCGTGGGCAAGCCGGAATCGAAGGCCGCATCGCGCCTGCCCAGACCCACGATGGCTTTCGTTGCTTCGGGAACGGAATGCACGTAGGCCCATATGCGCAACGCCGGCTGAAGGGTTGCGTTCATGCGGCGCGCCACGGAGTTGCTTGCGACGATCCTTTCGAGCGCCTTTTTGTATGCGCCGACATCGTGCGTCAGGTAGCAGCCGGGGCGCAGAACCACCTCTGTCGCACAGCCCACCCTGGCTTGGGAAAAGATCTCGGCCACAACGTCGAACCATGCGGAGCCGGCTCCGGAGAGAATCATGGGACTTCGCGCAATCGCCCCTTGCGCAACGATCTCTTTGGCCGACTCGATCGCGCTCTGCAGGAAGGCGCGAACGACGGACTCATCCGGGCAAATGCCCTCGTAAACCTCCACGCCGCGGAGAACGATGGTCTCCTTCCAGCGCGATAACTCAGCCAGAACCGCCTGCCGTTGCCGAGTGTTGCGCACGCCCGCTCTGCCGTCCTCCATGCCCACTTCGAGCAGCACCTGAAGCTTCAGCCCCCTGGCCTCAAAAAACTGGCCGAGCCGATTCACATTTTCAGCCGAATCGACCAGACAGAAATAGTCGAACTGCGGATCGCGCACGAGCGATGCGACGATCTCCATATTCTGGCGGCCAACCAGTTGGTTCGCCATCAGCACGCGCCGCACTCCATGCGCATACGCCACGCGAGCCTGATGCGCGGTGGCCATGGTGATACCCCACGCGCCGCTTTGCAACTGCATGGCAAACAGCCTGGGCGCCATCGATGTTTTACCGTGCGGAGCCAGCCGCGCTCCGTAGGCTTCAATAAACTGCTGCATCCAGCGCAGATTGTGCTTGAGCTTCTCCTCATCGAGAACTGCCGCGGGCAAACTCAGGTCGTCCGCGAGCAGATTCCATTTCTGCGCGGCAATCTCTTCCGTGCTCATGGGGCGATCCATCGGACCCAGCCCTTTATTCAGCGGACCGATGGTTCGCATGGAACTGTCGGCATCTCCACTCGGCCTTTCAGAGTTCATCTCATTCTCTCCTGTTATCAGCATGCCTCAGCGGCTGCTCCGCACGTTGAGAATACCCGCGGCGGCCTCAGTCCCGCATATCCGGCATCTACTCAACACCAGCGGCTGGCAGGCCGGACTTCATGTCTTCGGGCGCATTCGATAAGCGGCTTGCGGCGTAGCCTACAATCCATGTCGCAAAGGTTCCGGCCGCGCCGAAGTAGAAAAAGCTCCAGTTGGTCGCGAACATCATCGTAAAGACGGAGACCGCACCCGCGATCGCGCCGGCAAGCACGCCGCGCGAGTTGGCGCGCCGCGTTCCCACGCCGAGCAGGAAGATGCCCAGCATGGGCCCGACGATCGCGCTGCTTACACGCGAGTAGGCAATCGCCAGATCGCCGGCGCGCCCCGCAAAGAGCGCCAGCAGCGTCACCACCCCGCCCCAGACCGCCGTACCAACGCGTCCGATCTGCGCATAGTGCGTGGATGACGCGCCGGGGCGAATCGATCGCGCGTAGAAGTCCACTGTGAATGCAGTGGTGAGCGCGCTGATCCCCGCCGACATAACGGACATGGATGCGGCAAAGATCGCCGCCACCACAAGGCCCGCAACGCCGGCCGGCAGCTCTGTCAGCACAAAGTAGGGCACGATGGCGTCAAGGTTATGCAGGGATGCTAGTCGGCCCGGATGCGCCTGATAAAACGCAAACAGCACCAGGCCGATCGCGTTGAGCATGGCGATCACGGGAACAATCAGCACGGCCTGCAACAGCACGGACTGCCGAAAATCTTGCGTCGACCTGGAAGAGAACAACCGCTGCAATACCGCCTGGTCGGTGGTGAGCGGGCCTAGCGACAGAAACATACCGCCCAGCAGGCAAGCCCAGAAGGTCGTCAGATCCGCCGGGTCCGGCGAGAAATCGAAGAGGCGCAGCCGGCCGGCGGCGTGGTCCACGGTATAGACCGCGTGAAGCCCGCCCGGAACACCGTGAAGTGCAACGGCAAAGATGAGGACAATGCCCGCCATGACGGTGATGAACTGCACAACGGCAGTCCAGATTACGGCTTTAATTCCACCCAGCGTAGTGTAAAGTGTGGCAAAGATGCCCATGACCAGAACGCACTCGGCAATGGGCATCTTGCTGATCAGGTGGATGACGAGCGCGGGACCGTAGAGCGCCACCGCGACGTGCCACGCACGCAAGAGCTGGAAGAGAATGCTGGCAACCCAGCGCACCCTCAGGTTGAAGCGCTGTTCCAGATACTCATACGCCGTGTAGAGGTGCAATCGCGCGTAAAGAGGGACGAAAACAAGCAGCACGATAGGCGCCACAAGTGGGTAGCCCACGGTGACCCAGATGAGCGTGAGGTCGTGCTTGAAGACCCACGCCGGCGAACCCATGACGGAGATGGCGCTCAGGTCGACGGCAACAATCGAGATGCCGACCGGCAGCCATCCCATGGAGCGGCCACCCAGAAAGAACTCGCGAGCCGTCGAGTGCTTCCGATAAAAAGAGCTGCCCAGCGCCGCCATGACGACGAGATAGAGCGCCAGCGTAATGTCGTCTGCAATCGATAGATGGATCATGAGTGCTGAGGAAACTCCGCGTCCATCTCCAGCGGATAGAGTGGATGGCGCCTGTGCCGGTAATTGAAGTTCGCCGGATTGTTTGATGTTACGCCGGGAGTATCGACCAGGATCAGTTCGCCTGCAATCGGCTCGTATGCCGCACGGGGAGCGACGACGCCCTTGACGATGAGAATATCCTTCTGCTCGGGATGGATGCCGAGGCTGATCACCTGTTCGAGGCTCATGGGCGCCATGCGCAAGCTGGTGAGAACGACTGTATGCTGCTCGTCGGTCTCGACCACGGCGGTCAGCCCCTGATTCCCGCCGCCCCAGCCGCCGTGCCTCACCTGTCTCTCCACAAAGATTCCGTCCGATAAACAGCGCACCCGGCCCTGGATCGCAACCGGCGCTCCGTGGCGATCATCGCTTTTGGCGCCGACACGCAATGCGACGCGGCTACCTGCTCCCGAGGCCGCGCAGGCTCGCACGGCCTCGGGATCGCACAGAATCACCATGGCGTTGCGTCCGCCCTGCCGCATGACTTCGCTGAAGAGAATCGTCGAATCCGCCGGGCTGCCTCCGCCGATATTGTCTCCAATGTCCATCAGCACGACTGGCTTGTTCCCGGACTGCAATGCTCGGCGCACAGCAGTTGCAGCATCGGGCAGGTGCGAGAGAAAGCTCTGCCGCCGCTCCCATGCGCGCGTCGCCATCCACGACGCCGCCCGATGGGCCAGTGCTGCGTCGCTGTCGGCAACAGCCACAAACGATGCCCCCATCTCTTCGACATCTGCGAAGTAGAATCCCATCGCGACGCTGGCGCTCAGAATTCCGGGCCAGGTGAGCACCTCATCGAGATCCGCGTAGAGCTGGCGAGCCGGATCCTCCTTTGTGTACTGGCACGAGATCGGCAGCACGAGCGGCGGCGCATCGAGCGCCTGCACAGGGTTCGCATCGCGCCGGAGAATCCTTGCCATCAGATGCGCCGCTTCAAGTCCGCGCTCGAACTGATCGAGATGCGGATTGGTGCGATAGACGATCAGCGCCGAACTGTGACGGGCCATCGCCGGCGAGATGTTGGCATGAAGATCGAGCGTGACAACAATCGGCAGCTCCGGGCCCACAAGCTGCCGCACGCGCCGGAGCAGCTCGCCGTCGGCATCGGGAAACTGCTCGCTGACGGTGGCGCCGTGCAGCGCCATGAGAATTCCATCGACAGGGAGCGTCTCTTCAAGCGCCGTCAGGAGTTCTGACGCAAGCTGCTCGTAGCTCTCGGCGGTAATGGTGCCGCTCGGCATCGCCAGGCCAGCCATACCTCCGGCGATTTTGAGCCCGGTCTCGGCGCAACCGGCGATCATGCCGCCCAGTTCGTGCCGTGCGCTGCGCCATCGCTCGATCATGGCGTCGCCGCGAGTCAGCGAAACTCGCGCGAAGTCTTCATACCCCGTCTTCGCCGCCAGAAACGTGTTCGACTCGTGCAAGAATCCCAGCATAGCCACATTCATGGTTGACTCCCGCGAACATTTCACTTCTCCGGCCAGCTCTGTGCTGGAGTTGTTACGCCTCAGGCCATCCGCACTCAGTTTCGCGAACCAGCGGCCCGGCGTCTCACGACGCCAGCAGGCCGCCATCCACGGTGAGCGTTGTACCGGTAATAAAGGAAGCCTTCTCGCTCAACAGGAAGACCACCGCATCGCCTATCTCGCTCGGAAGGCCGCGGCGCCCAAGCGGGGTTACGCGCAGGTACTTGCCTTGCGCTCCGCGATTGCGCACCTCCTCGACGATCTCGGCGCTCGTTTCTGTGCGAATATCGCCGGGAGCCACCGCGTTTACGCGAATGTTGTAAGGAGCAAGTTCAAGCGCCATGGACCGCGCAAGCGAAACCTGCGCCGCCTTGGTTGCGCAGTAGACAGACGCCAGTTCCTGCGCGGCGAAAGCGGCCACACTGGAGATGTGTACGATGGCGCCTGGCGCCGAACGGCCAATAAGATGCCGTGCAACTGCCTGGGAACACCAGATAGTGCCCTTCAGGTTGGAGTCCACGATTCTGTGTACCTGTTCCGGCGTCATCGACGGAAACGGCGCGAGAGCATTCGGCCCCGTGACCGAGGCGTTGTTGACCAGCCCGTCGACCTGTCCAAAGCTGTTCACCACTGCTTCGATCATTCTCTCGACCTGCGTGTGGTCGCTGATATCGGCGCAGAATCCGCGCGCCCCGCGATGTGGAGCAGCAGCACGCTCCGCGGCCTCCACGGAGCGCTGCACCACTGCCACGCGCGCTCCGTTAGCGGTGAGCGCCTCGCAGATGCCGCGCCCGATGCCCGCGGCGCCGCCCGTTACGACAATCACTTTTCCCTCAAGCAACTCGTGCTCTCCTTTACCGTTGCTGCTCACTGCAGCAGTCTGCCGATCGCGTCCTCAAGGTTCGCGGCCTCCACCGTCAGGGCTTCGTGCTCTGCGGCGATACGTTCCACTGACGCCGCGTCCTTGAATCCATGCCCTGTCACCAGGCACACGCTGGTTTCGTCTTTGCTCACCGTGCCTGCTTCCACCGCGCGTCTCCAGCCGGCGAAGGCCGTGGCCCCTGCCGGTTCCGCATAAATTCCTTCGCACTCCATCAGAATCCGCTGCGCGCGAAAAACCTCATCGTCGCTCACGGCAATGCCTGAGCCTCCGTACTCTCGCGCCAGGCGCAGTGCGCGGCTCGCGTCGATGTCGGTAGGAACCGATAGTCCACTGATGCGCGTGGTGCTTTCAACCTGAGCGATCCGATCGGAGCCGTTCAGGTAGCTTGCCACCATCGTCAGGCAACCCTCCGGCTGAACGCCATGGATGCGCGGCAGTCTTCCACCCGTCGGCAAAAAGCCCTGTGTGACCGCGGAATAGAGTCCACCACCGCCCACAGGAACAAAAACGTGATCGGGTTGGGCCGCAGCCAGCTCTCCGGCGATCGCCTCAACGCCCTTCATGCCTTCGGGACAATGGCGAAATGCCGATACGACCAGTGGAACCTTCCATCGCTCCGATAAGTTCTGCAGTAACGAGAAAACAGCGGATGTGACGGCTGGATTCGAAACAAACTCTGGCACGCGCAGCACGTGCGCGCCGTGTGCCTGCATCTGCAACAGCTTTCCTTTGGGCGCATCGTGGTTGACCAGGATCAGACAGCGCACTCCGTAGCGCGCGCAGTAGGCGGCCAGCGCGGAGCCCGTGTTGCCCGAGGATGTGGCCAGGCATGCCTTGGCGCCCGCGCGCAACATGCGCGTCACCTCCGCGGCAACAAAGCGGTCCTTATATGAGCCAGTCGGGTTCGAGCTTTCGAGTTTGAAGTACAACCGGCCGCCCTCCGGCACGGTCTGCGCGACTGCCGCAACGAGCGGTGTGTTGCCCTCGCCCATGGTGGCGCGCACTGCGCCGGGATCGCCTTCGTGAATCGCCGCCATCAGAAAATCGCCGCCCCCTGTCCAATCTGCCGCGGGAGAAAGCCGCTATCGAGCGACCGTATCGCCGCATCTACGTGCCGCTGCCCATTCTTCAGCGTGAACAGCCCGTGGCCCGGCAGCAGTATGTCGATCTTCGCATTCGTTAACCGCGGCAAATCCTCCACATATCCATGAAGGTCCGAGTCCCACGAATTGATCACGCCCAGCACGCCTCCGTAAAAGACCACATCCCCGCTGAAACAAGCGTTGCGGCCCTCGATTTCTGTCATCAGGCAGTAGCTGTCGTTCGAGTGTCCGCGCACACGCACCGCGCGCCATCGCCGGCCCCCTGCCTCGAACGCTTCGCCGGATTGATAAGTGCAGTCGATCGCGCACGGCTTCATGCGCAGATCCTCCGGATAGCCGCCCATCTCGCGAGCGCGCCGCAATCCGCTGCGTTCCTCATCGGCGGATTCGAGTATGGGCCGCGTCTCCTCTGAGACGAAAAGCTTGCACCCGAATCTCATCCGCAATGCCTCCGCGCCGCCCGAGTGATCCATATGCGAGTGAGTCAGAATCACACCCGCAACGGCAACGCCGGGAAAGTCTGCCTCAAGATGCGCGGCAACTTCTCTTTCGCCCAGCCCCGAGCCGGCGTCAACCAGAACCACGCCCTCAGGCGAGCGCACTGCATACATATGGCAATCCAATCGGCTGCTCAGGCCGAACTGCGCACTGCCGATCATCGCAAGTTGACTTAGGATTCGCATGAACTCTCATCCATTGAAGCGGTCCATTGGGCGCGGTGCTGCAACGCAACAGGAAAATCGATCCACAGAATCTCCCGCTGCAACCCCGCTACCGCGGCAACCGATCCACCGCGCTGAGCGTGTCCTCGACTTCGCGTTCATCGTGCGCGGTAGACAGATACCATCGCCCGTCTTGCAATAGCGTAATTCCCTCGTCGAGCATTCCCACGGCAAAATCGCCATACAGCGCGCGGTCCGCATCAAGCGTGTCCCGATACGTGCGCGGCGTCTTCGTCTCAAAAAGAAGCTGAAAGACCGGGCCTCCACCCATGGCAACGACGGGAACTCTGGCCGCCCGCAGCCGGCTTAAAACTCCGTCCCGCAGACGATCGCCCAACTGCCACATCTTCCTGTACACGGCGCCGTCATCGGCGGCCAGCATCTCCAGAGCTGCCTTCGCCGCGGCCAGAACAAGCGGGTTTCCATTCAGCGTTCCGGCATGAACCACTTTCCCCGAGGCAATCATCTCCATATACTCGGCCCTGCCCGCCAGCACGCTCAAGGGCAAGCCCGCGCCCACTGCTTTGGCATAGGTCGCCAGATCGGGAGTCACGCCGTAGTACTGCTGTGCGCCTCCCAGCGCCAGCCGAAATCCTGTGATGACTTCGTCAAAGATCAGCAGCGCGCCCTTGCGCCGCGTGATCTCGCGCAAAAATTCGAGAAAGCCTGAATCGGGCGGAATGCATCCGCTGTTGCAGAGCAGCGGTTCGCAGATCACCGCAGCAATCTCCGCTCCGTGCTCCTCGAATGCTCTTTCGACGCCCTCGCGATCGTTCCACTGCGCTATGATCGGAGCCACACCCGGACGCTGGCCCAGTCCCGCCGGCACGGCCTTGTCGCCGAACTGGCGGATCTCCTGCTCCGATGGATGGTAGCTGACCAGTACGCTGTCATCCCATCCGTGGTAATGGCCCTCAAACTTCAGATAGCACGGTCGCGAAGTGTATGCGCGCGCCAGCCGCAGCGCCACCTGCACAATCTCCGTGCCGCTGTTGGCATAGGCCACGGAATCCGCACAGGGAATCAGTCGCGTCAGCAGTTCGGAAACCTCGAACTCCAGGTCATGCTGTGCGCCGAAGGTGTGCCCCAGGCGGAGATGCTCGGCAACCGCGCGGCTCACCGGCTCTGGCGCGTGGCCCAGAATCAGCGGACCCCAGCCCAGCATGTAGTCGACGTACTCATTGCCGTCCACATCCCACAGCCGCGCGCCGCTGCCCCGCTCGAAATACAGCGGAAACGGCCGCGCCGTACGTCGCAGTCCGCTGGAGACGCCACCCGCCAGCGAGCGGCGCGCACGCTCGCCTCGCGCCAGCGAGCCTTTGGCTTTACCGCGCAGGCGAGCCTCATGTTCAGAGGCATGAAAGATCGATGAAGAAACTGCGTTGGTTTCGCTCACTTTCGATTCTCCTCAGCCGGCCAGACGAACTCTCCCGACCAGGTTTGGGATCCGCGGATGTGGATTCCAATCTCTCCGCCTGTCGTATACCATCGCGGTCCAATGGCAAAGAATTTTGCATCAGCTACAGGTTGAGGGATCTCTCCGATCCGCACCGCGCCGTTGCCGGTGAGCGCCAGAATATCGGCGCTGAAGTCTTGAGTGAAGCCTCCCAGCAGGAAGACTTCGCGATTCGCGACGATCGCGGCCATTGCACGCCGTCCCTCAGGAAGCGTGCCCGTTCTGGACCATTGCCGCGAGGAGGTATTGAAGGACCAGATATCTTGCAGATTCCCGCGCACCGCGCGATCCGACTCGTATCCGCCAATCACAAGAATCCTGCCGCTCTCAAAGACGGCGCCGAAGGAGACGCGCGCCGCTCCCGGAAGTTCCGGCAAAGCAGTCCAGCCGCGCGACGCATCGTCCAGGTCGATACTCCAAATCGTCTTCAAGCCCGACGTGTAATCTCCCGGCCTGGAGATCCCTCCCAACAGAAAGATCCTTCGGCCGTCGGTCACGGCCGCTCCCAAAAGCCGTGGCTCGGGCAGTTCCATGTTCGCCCGCTGCGTCCAACTCTGGCCATCGAAAACGTAGACCTGACGCAATCCCTCCGCTCTATGCGCTCCGCCCAGGACAAACAGCTTGCCGCCCACCGTCACCGACTCCGCATCGCTTAACGCGGCCGGCAGCGGCGGCAGCCTGCTCCAGCAATTGCATTCCGGATCATACGCATCCGTGGCCGCGGTCTGCGATTTCTTGCCGCCGATCCAACTGCTGCCGCCGGCGACAATCAGGCGGCCAGCCAGCACACCCGCGGCATAGCCTGCGCGTGGCTCGGGCAGCGGCGCGCCGGCGGTCCAGTGACACATCGTGGGCAAAGCAACCAAAACAGCTCCGATCCATTGCATCAGGAAGTTCATCGTTCGCGATCGGCAATCAGGTAAAGCGAATCTCCCGGCTTCACCACTGGAAACTCATGAATCAGCGCCACCGTGCCGGACCGCGGCGCCCGGTACTCCTCCATCGGCTCGCCCAGCACGTCCACCAGAACACCCAGTCGCTGACACTCCGTTACTTCTTCGAGCAGGCGCACGTGGTTCAGCAAAAATCCTTCATGCCCGGCGGAGATGCCGCGATCCGTGTCGCCGTCTCCGCTCAGCTTGTACCGGATCGGTCTTACGGCCGGCTCGCCCGGCAATATTCCAAGGTGACACAGGAGATTCAGGATTCCCCGCTTCATCATGCCCAGATCGTCCTGGTCGATGCGCGCCGCTCCGCGCGCCTCGGTATAAATCCACGGAATGCCGCGCGCATGCGCAAAGGAGATTGTGCGGCCGGGAGCGATCACCGCGTGCCCCCATGTCGTCTCTGCGCCAAAGATGCGGGCCGCGGCCGCGCTGCGCTCGTCGCTGGCATCGTAGCCGGCCATGGCTGGCATGGCGTAGGCGATGCCGCCGCTGTGCAGATCGAGATAGAAGTCCGCGTGCCCGATCACCGCCTCTGCAAGCGCCGCCGCAATAATCTCCGTGGGCTTGCCTGCGCTGTCGCCAGGGAAGACCCGCGCCAGATTCAACTCATCCAGCGGACTCGTGCGCCGCGCCGCCCAGAACGCCGCCGGGTGCGCTATCGGAACAGCCAGAAGGTCTCCGCGCATCGCCCTGGGATCGAGCGACGCCACGGTTTCCAGAATGGCGCGAACCCCTTCGTATTCGTCGCCGTGGACCCCTGCCGTCACCGCCAGGGTTTTGCCGGGCGCGCCGCCCCGAACCAGCAGAACGGGAATCGCTTGCACGCCCGCCGTAAGACGCAGCCGATGTACCCGACCGCGTTCGAACCCGTCGGGACGGAAGAATTCCGGGGCGATTGCGAGCTGGTTCACGGCGTCTCCGGGAACAAGAGATTCAACGTTCAGGCTATTGTATTCTGTCGACAGTCATAAAGCAACAGAACGATCCGCATCGACCGGTTTCGTGCGAAACGGCGCCTCTTTCCGCCTGCATGATCGACGCAAAAGCAAGCGGAATGCTCTGGAAGAGCCCGTCGCCACGCCGGTTCCATTCGCGCCATCCCCCTGCATCCGCAATGCAAAATAGTGCTTGACGCCGCGGCCCGGTAAACATAAACTGTCGACAGTTTATGAGATTGCAGACTCTGTCCGGCGTGATTCCGCCACTTGGAACTCCTCTCGATGCCGAGGGCCGCGTGGATGTGCAGGGGCTTCGGCGCCTTGCCCGCTACATTCTTGACGGCGGCGTTCACGGCGTCTTCGTGAACGGCTCCATGGGCGGCTTCGCCTTCCTGACCGACGCCGAACAGATCCGCGCCATCGAGACCGTGGTCGACACGGTTCAGGGTCGCGTTCCCGTCATGGCAGGGCTCGGCGAACTCAGCACGACGCGCGCCGTTGCACGCGCGCGCGAAATGGCCCGTCTCGGAATCACCCACCTCTCCGTTCTGGCTCCGCTCTTCTATCTCGCCAGTCAGGATCAGCTCGTCCGCTACTTTTCCGAGATTGCCGCCTCCGTCGATCTGCCCATCGTGATCTACGACAACCCCGTCCTCACCCAGAACCCGATCCAGCCGGAAACCATCGTGCGGCTGCGGGCGCGGATCCCGCATCTGGTCGGCGTTAAGGAAAGCAATCAGGATTGCGTCAATCTTCAACTGCTCCTCGAACTGACTCGCCACGAAGAAAACTTTACCGTGCTCACCGGCAGCGAATTTCTGATCGTCGTCGGTCTGCAGATGGGAGTCAAAGGGTGCGTCGGTGGAGTGCACAACCTTTGCCCCCGCATTGCGGTTGAGCTCTATGAAGCTTTCCTGAAAGGCGACATCGAGACCGCCAAAGATCGCCAGAGAGTGCTCACCGAGATCTGGCAGATATTCCGTCAGGGCGGGGTGTGGAGCGCGTTCGAAGAAGCGTTGCGCTACCTGGGCATTTGCGAGCGGGCCGCCGGTGAGCCTTACGTCACACCGCTATCTGCCACTGAATGCGAGAATATCCGCGGCATTCTCGCCCGGCACCTGTCGCCGGCGAAGATGTGATGCGGCTTTCGGGGAAGAGAACCCTCATGCGTAGAGAAGTGCATGGTTTCTTGCGCCGCCGTCTCTCGGCAGATGGAATGTCCCTCTGCGCATCGAAGCGTATCTCGCCCCGCGGTGCGGTTCACCTCGCAGTGATCCTTGTGGGATCGATCTTCTCCGCAACCGGCTTGTTTGCCGCGCCAACTCCTGCGCCTGACCTGCCGTTGATTCCCTATCCCCGCTCGGTAAACGCCGGGCAGGGCGCACTCCGCGTGCCTGCGCGTTCGCTCATCGCCTGCGGCAATCGGGAGGACCGCTTCGCGGCAGGCTTGCTGGCCGGGGAGATCGCGCGCACGGCCGGCCACTCGGCGAAGGTCTGTGCGGGTCAGGGGACGGCAACCTTTGTCCTCGCCCGGGCGGGAACGCCGCAAGCCAATCAGATCCTCTCCGGCGCCGGACTGACGCTTCCGCAAGAGGCTCAACTCGAGGGATATGTTCTGGTGGCCGATGCGCATCGCGCCGCCATCGTCGCGGCGTCAGGCGCGGGAATCTTCTATGGCGTGCAGACCTTGCGCCAGTTGCTCCGGCCTGATGGGAACTCGATCTCCGTTCCCGCACTCAAGATCGTCGATTGGCCTGCCATGCGCTGGCGTGGCTCTCAGGTGAGTCTCAGCCAGGGACCGGCGCCAACCCTGAGCGATCTCGAACGTACTGTCACGCTGCTTGCCCAGTACAAGCAGAACGTGCTGATGCTCTACTTCGAGAACAGCTTCGATTACGCCTCGTTGCCTCTGGTGGCAACACCCGGAGGCGCGATGACGCCCGCCGAAGCGCGGACACTGGTCGCCTTCGCCAGACCCTATCGCATCACGATCATTCCCCAGCAGGAATCTCTCGGCCACATGCACTGGATCCTCCGCAAGGAGCGATACCAGAACCTTGTCGAAATGCCTTACGGCAATGTCCTGGCGCCCGGAGCGCCGGGAAACATCGACCTGGTCAAGACCATGTTCGACGAGTTGGCGAAGTGCTTCCCCGGCCCGTTCCTGCACATCGGCGCCGACGAACCCTTCGAGCTCGGCGAGGGCAGATCGCAGGCACTCGTCAAAAGCAAAGGCAAGGGCCAGGTTTATGTCGACGAGTTGAAGCTCCGCGAGGCTGCGCTTCGCCCGCTCGGCCGCCGCATTCTGTTCTGGGGCGACATCGCGCGGCAATACCCCGATCTGCTCAAGCAGTTGCCCCACGATCTGATTGCGATGCCATGGGACTACTGGATCTCCGATCCCGCGCGGCTCGATCGCCTGATCGCGCCCTTTCACGATGCCGGGATCGAAACCTGGGTCGCGCCCGGTGTCGACAACTGGAACCAGGTTTTTCCCAACTACTCCGTTGCGCTGCCCAACATTCGCGGCTTCGCCGAAGCGGGCCACCGCATGGGATCAACCGGCATCATGAACACCTCCTGGGTCGATGACGGTGAAAGCCTCTTCGATTTCTCCTGGTACGGCCTGCTCTATGGAGCCGCAGCGGCCTGGCAGCCCACGATCGACGACGCGCAATTTGCCAACGCCTACGACTGGGCCTTCTATCGCGCT
Source organism: Occallatibacter sp. (assembly GCA_049977045.1). Classification (GTDB taxonomy): domain Bacteria; phylum Acidobacteriota; class Terriglobia; order Terriglobales; family Acidobacteriaceae; genus Telmatobacter. The sequence continues at coordinate 24,120 of JBMFHB010000027.1, read as the reverse complement.
CCCGGCCACCATTTTGAGCAGGAGATCGAGCACCTGTCCGACATTCATCGCACGCTGCGGCAGGTTGTCTCCTACGACGCTACGGATCGCCTGATGTGGCTCGATCCTTTCACGCCCGACGGCCAGCAACTCTATCTCTCGCTTGCTCCCGTCGCCAGCCGGGTTCGCCTGCTGGCCGAGTGGGTCATTGAAGACCTGCGCGCGTCCCGCCCTCTGGCCGCTCGCAACCAGGATCTCCTGGACTATGTCGAATTCGGTGCCAGACGCTTCGATTATCTGGGCGAAAAGGCGGCTTACACGCGCTATATCGACAGCATTTATCGCGACGCGCGCACCGAGGCATCCACGCAACCCAGTCAGGCTGCCGAAAAGCTCGAGCGCATTTACTCAAGCGACGGACTTCTTCTCGATCTGCGCAACGATAACACCTACTTGCGCAACCGTTACCGCGACCTCTGGCTGGCCGGAAACCGGCCCTATTTCATGGACGCGATGCTCCAGCACTACCAGCACGAGAACGACGAGATCTCCAACGAGATCGACCGAATGCAGTCGCTGGACTCCCACCTGAAAACCTCGCGCAGCCTGCCCCCGCTGATCTCCAGATGTACCACCGGCGAAACAGCCGCCACGCAATGACTCGCAAGCGGTTCACTGTGCAAGTCGTGAAATCGGCAGCCGCCGTCGCTCGCGAATAGCTGTCCCACAGCGACGCAGCCGCGATGCCTGCCGCGCCCATTGCCACGCGCATCAATTTCCCACTAGACTTGTGAAGGCAGGTTCGCCGCGCCCTTGCGGAAGTGGTGAAATGGCAAACACACCAGCCTTAGGAGCTGGCGCCCAAAAGGCTTGCGGGTTCAAGTCCCGCCTTCCGCACCAGAACTCTCCCGGCTTGGCGCCGCGCAGCCAAGCCCGGCGCATGGCGCTGGCGGCGCAACCGTAGCCGGAGCGGAATCCGGCGAGCTTTGACCGCTCAAGGCCGGCCTGGTGTTCTTACGCGCTCCGGAGCTGGCCCACGCCAGGTAGCTGCCGAGCAAAAACTGCCCGCCTAGAATCAACAGCCAGACCCAGAGAGCCAGACGCAGCGGACGGCGAGGAACATACGCGCTCAAAAGCATTCCTGTGATCGCTCCCGCGGCGCCGCCGGCGATCATGCGCGGCAGCAGGCCGGAATTCGCGGCGTGCGCAAACCCGTGCGCGGCGCTGCCGATGAGCGAAACCAGAAAGCCGAAGACGACGTCCGTGCCGGCTACCTGTGCAGGTTCGAGCGGCGTAAGGCCGAGCAGAGCCGCACTGCCCAGCGCGCCTGCTCCCGCGGAAGAAAATCCCACCTCCGCGCCCACAAAAAACATCGGCAGCGCGAGCAGGCGGCTCCGGTCGCGCGCCGGACCACTCCGCCGCAGGGGCCGGAACGAGTGGACAATCTGCCAGCTCGCCGTGCCCGCCAGAACTGCGCCCAGAATCGCGTTAAGCAGGTTTGCCGAACCGGCGCCGGCAAGATGGCGAAGGAAGAGCGAGCCCAGCAGCACGCCGGGCACTCCACCCAGCAGCATCGAGCCGAGCGGACGCCAGGCGACGTTGCCCCTGAGCATCTGCGCCGGCGCCAGGATCAGCTTGACAGCGGCGGAAAACGTCAGGCCAATGCCAACGGCCAACGGCGCCGGCACTCCCAGAAACAGCACCAGCATAGGCACGGTGATGGTACCCGCGCCGACGCCGGTCAGCGCGATGAAAATCGCAATCAAAAATCCGGCGAGATACGGCATTTGCTCGTCCCCGGTTCTCCTGTTCGATCGATGGCCGCCGGCGGAAGGCGATACTCTGCGCCCATTGCGCCGGCGCAGGTACGAGACTCGAACAGTTGAAGTCCTTCCTTGCGGTCCCTAACTCGCCGCCTGAATATGAATCCCGCACTCCACCTTCTGCCCGCCCCAGCGGCCGGATCGCGGATCGTTGGGATCGAGCGGCAGCGTCGTGCACGGTTCGCAGCCGATCGAGGTGTAGCCGCGTTCGTAGAGCGGCAGCAACGGAATGTCGAGTTGCTGGCAGGCGTGCCAGACCTCGCGCGTGGTCCATTCGGCCAGCGGCGCCAGCTTCAGGACTTGCTTGCCGCCAGGCAGCGTGAAAAGCGTCCGCTCATCGAGCGCCGTGCGGCTGCGAGCCTGTTCGCGGCGCAGCCCGGTGAGCCAGGCGCGGTACCCGGCAACCGCCTTGAAGAGCGGCTCGACCTTGCGCAGCCCGCAGCAGCGGTCAGGCGCCGAACGATAGAGCAAACCGTGCTCGGCCTCCTGCTCGGCAACAGTCTTTTCCGGAAGCAACTCGATGAGGTTCAGGTTCCACTCGCGCGCGATGCGATCGCGATAGGCGCAGGTCTCGGCGAAGTGATAGCCGGTGTCGAGAAAAAGAATCGGGATGCGCGGATCGATCGCGATGGCGAGCTTTGTCAGCAATACATCCTCGGCCTGAAAGCTGCATGTGAGGCAGACGTCGCCCTTTCCGGTGACTTCACTGGCGAGCACGGCTCGCACGGCGTCGAGCTTGGCATTGACTTCGGTGGAAATGGATTGAAGACTCATTACAAGTTTGCTCCTTCGGTTGAAATGAAGATTCCTGCGCGGCGAAGAAGCCGATGCACCTCCGCCACGGCGTGCATACCGTCGCCGGCCGGGAGCGCGACTTCAACCTCACCGGCTCGCGCCGTCAGCGTGGCTTCGTCGCCGGCCCGCACCACCAGCGCAATCGATCCGGACTGCGCCAGGGCGCCTGTCGCCAGCGCCAGCAATTGCGGGTGCTGGCGAAACGCCGGCTCGCCGCTATCGAGGCGAATCGCCACCGCGCCCACGGTAAAGAGCGATCGCTCCACTGCGTCGATCGACTCGGCAGGCCCGGTCAATTCGAGCACGCCGCCGCGATGCCCCCACCGCGCCTCGCGCTCTCCGTCGGTCACGCGGCCCCACGCCGCGGCCTCGTCGTGCTCACCACCAACCAGCTGGCCCTCGGCGGCCGTCACCATGCCCGCGGCCACGGTCGCGTTGGTCTCGGGATCAATCAGGATCAGCGCGCCCGTCGCGCGGTTTTCACGATAGAGATCGACGGCGATGGGCCGCAGCAGATCGATCGTGACGGCTCCGATCTCATTCATGTGCAGCGTCGACGCGGCTTCGCGGCCGAGCGCGCCAAGGTCCACGCGATCTTCGACCGTGGAAACCACGGCGGGCGCCGTGTGGCTGGTGTGCTTGAGCAGGTAACGGCGAGCCGTATCGAGCGGCCGCTGATCCATCCACACCAGCGAGGCCTTTACGCGGCGCGCGACGACGGGCGCCGCGTCGATCGCGGCGATCAGATCACCGCGGCCGATGTCGATCTCGCGGTCGAGCACGAGCACGACGGAAAGCGGCGCGGCGGCCTCGTCGAGATCGCCGTCAAAGGTGGCGATGCGCGCCACCCTCGCCTCGCGGCCCGATGGAAAGACGGCGAGGCGATCGCCCACGCGGACCGCGCCAGAAGCGATCTGCCCCGCGAAGCCGCGAAAGGTGTGGTCGGGTCGCAAAACGCGCTGCACGGGGAAGCGAAAGGATGCATCGCGCGCGCGATCTTGCCCCGGCAGCGCCTCCAGCAGCTCGAGCAGCGAAGGCCCTCCGTACCAAGGCATCGCGCCCGAAGTCTCTCCCGCGCGGTGCACCACGTTGTCGCCCTTGAGCGCGCTGACAGGAACGAAGTGCGCCTCGACGGCGGTTCCGGTCTCGCCGGCAATGCGATCGAGAATCGCGCGAAATTCCGCCTCGATGGCGCGAAAGGCGGCCTCGTCGTAGCCGATCAGATCCATCTTGTTGACGGCGATCAGCACGTGGCGCACGCGCAGTAGCGACGCGATGTACGCATGGCGGCGCGACTGAATCTGTGCGCCCTTCGTTGCGTCAACCAGCACGATCGCCGCGTCCGCCGTCGATGCGCCGGTCGCCATGTTGCGCGTGTACTGCTCGTGGCCGGGCGTATCGGCCACGATAAATTTGCGCTTCGCCGTCGAGAAGTAGCGATAGGCCACGTCGATCGTTATGCCCTGTTCCCGCTCGGCGCGCAGCCCATCGGTCAGCAGCGCGAAATCGATCTGTCCCGGCGCCGTCGTGCCCTTGCCTTCGATCGAACGCACCTGGTCCTCGTAGACCGACTGCGTGTCGTAGAGCAGCCGGCCAATCAGCGTCGACTTGCCGTCGTCCACGCTCCCCGCCGTCGAAAAACGCAGCAAATCCTTCTCGCGCTCCGCGGCAAGGAACTCATCCATCTCAAATCGCCTGTTCTCTAACTCTGCTGCGACTGCCAACGTGGCCTCCGATTCTTCTTATCCGTTCAGTTCCTGTTTTCTATTCCCTATTCCCTGTCTTTCAGAAGTACCCTTCCCGCTTCTTGATCTCCATCGAGCCTTCCTGGTCGTGGTCGATGGCGCGATTGGCGCGCTCGGAGGAGCGGAAGGAAATCAACTCGGCAACGATGGCCGGAATTGTGTTGGCATCGGAGCGAATCGCGCCGGTGCAAGGACTGCAGCCGAGCGAGCGCAGCCGGCACTTGACCATTTGCGGCTTCTCGGCCGTTCGCGCGACAAAATCCTGCTCGACCGGCAGCAGCGCCTCCTCGCCCGAGGGCGTGCGGCGCACGTACATCGGCCGCTCCTTTGCGAAGTAGAGGTCGACCACGGGAATTTTCTCTTCGTGGATGTACTGCCAGACGTCCATCTCCGTCCAGTTCGAGAGCGGAAAGACGCGAATGCTCTCGCCGGGATGAACGCGCGCATTGTAGAGGTTCCAGAGTTCGGGCCGCTGGTTCTTCGGATCCCACTGCCCGGCAGCGTCGCGGAAGGAGTAGATGCGCTCCTTGGCGCGCGATTTCTCCTCGTCGCGGCGCGCGCCGCCGAAGGCCGCGTCGAAGTTATAGTGGCGCAGGCCGTCGAGCAGCGCCTGCGTCTTCAGGAGTCCGCAGCAGCGCCTGGTGTCGAGCGCGATGGGATTGGTTCCCGCCGCGATCGCAGGCTCGTTGCGCCACACCAGCAACTCCGCCCCCACCTGCCGCGCCATCGCGTCGCGGAAGGCAATCATCTCGCGAAATTTGAAGCCGGTGTCGATGTGCAGCAACGGGAAAGGAATCGGCGCCGGATAGAATGCCTTCTCGGCCAGCCGCAGCATCACCGAAGAATCCTTGCCGATCGAGTAGAGCATCACTGGCCGCTCGAACTCCGAGGCGACCTCGCGCAGAATGTGAATGCTTTCGGCTTCGAGCAGGCGCAGGTGGTTCGGGCGCGGCGGCGCTATGGCGCTGGCGGCCCGGTGGACATTGGAGATTGCGCTTTCGACAACAGGCATCGTGACCTCGGGGATTCGGGGTTGGCGCAGAAAGCGCTGGAGACACAGAGACAGCTCCAGCATTCAACTGCGGGCGTGTCTTCTTTCGATTGTTCTGAAGGAGAAGAGACTAGCGTGCGCACCCGTCGGCAATGTGCGACCGGCGACAACAAGCGGAGATTTGCAGAAGGCAAACCATGAGCAAAGTCATCGTAGCAAAAATCGCGCTGCGTTGCAATGGACCGTTTTGGTCTAAAAGAAATGGACCGCTACTTGAGCCGTGCGCCCAGCGGAACCTCTTCCAGAAATCCGGCCAGCACCGGCGCGCCGCCTTCGAGCGAAGCCGCCAGCAACATGCCGTTCGATTCCAGTCCGCGCATCTTGCGCGGCGCGAGGTTGGCCACGATCACGATCTTGCGCCCAATGAGCTTTTCCGGCTCGTAGTACTGTGCAATGCCGGCTAGAATCTGCCGTTTCTCGTAGCCCAGATCGACTTCGAGACGCAGCAGCTTGTCGGCCTTGGGCACGCGCTCCGCCACCAGAATCTGCGCTACGCGCAACTCCACCTTTGCGAAGTCGTCGATCGTGATGTGCGCGCGTTCCTCGGTTGGAGCTGCCGGCGCTTCGACGGCTGGCGTGGGTGCAGTCGCGGGCGCGCTGGCCGTCGCCTGTGGTGCGGCGGATGCGGCCGGAGCTTTTGCGGCTGCTGGCGCTGCAGGCCTGGCAGCCACTGCGGGCGCTGGAGCCGGTGCCTCGACGGACTTGATTGCAGGGCTAGCCGGAGTTGCGGCAGGCGCACTCTTGGCTTCGTTTGCACCGTTCAGGCTGACTGCTTCCACGGCTGTGCGATTGTTCTCTTCTTCAAGCTTCTGCATACGTTCCACTGCATCCTTCTCCGCGCGGGGAAACAGCGGCGCTGGCTCGCCAAACTTCGTGCCAGGCTGCAATCCGCCCCACGCGAGATCTTTCAAAAATCCGTTCCTTGCCGCATCCGCCAGCTCGCCCTGGCCAAGCTGCCGCCAGACCTTCGCCGCCGCGTCGGGCAGGATGGGGTACACCAACGCCGTGATCACGCGAATGGCTTCGGCAGCCGTTGCAAGCACGCGTGCCTGCAGCGCCGCATGGTCCGCATCGCTGCGCTCCGGTGGCTTCTTCCACGGCGCATTGGCGGTCAGATAGCCGTCGGTCTCCGCGACCAAGACCCACAGTCCTTTTAACGCTTCGGAGAAGTTCAGATCGTCGAATGCCGGCCCGAACGATGCAAGTACATTCTCGGCGCTTGCTCGCAGCGCGGCCTCGGCCTGCGTGGCAGTGCCAGCTTCCGGCACAACGCCGCCAAAGTACTTGTGCATCATGTTCACGACGCGGCTCACCAGGTTGCCGTAGCCATTGGCGAGGTCGCCGTTGTAGCGCTGCACCAGCGCATCGAAGCTGAAATTGCCGTCCTGCCCGAAAGGAATCTCCCTGAGCAGGAAGTAGCGCAGCGCGTCGGCGCCCAGCACCTCGTGTACAGTCTCGGCGCGCACAATGTTGCCCCGCGACTTCGACATCTTGCCCTGGTCAAAGAGCAGCCAGCCATTGGCCTTGACCGAGCGCGGCAGCGGAATCCCCGCCGCCATCAGAAATGCCGGCCAATACACGCAGTGGAAGCGGCTGATCTCCTTGCCGATCAGGTGAATGTCCGCCGGCCAGAACTTCTTGAATCTTTCCTGATCCTTCGCGTCGTCCGAGCCGTAGCCAAGTGCGGTAATGTAGTTGGCCAGTGCGTCCAGCCACACGTAGATGACGTGCTTCTCGTCGCCGGGAACGGGAATGCCCCAGTCGAACGTGGTGCGGCTCACCGACAGATCTTTAAGCCCGCTGCGCACAAAGCTGATCACCTCGCGCCGCGTCGACTCAGGCCCCATAAACCCAGGGTTCGCCTCGTAAAACTCCAGCAACTTGCGCTCAAAGGCTGAGAGCTTGAAGAAGTAGTTCTCTTCGCTTACGGTCTCGGTTACGCGTCCGCAGTCCGGGCAGATCGTGCCCGGAGGTCCGTCAACGTAAGCCTCGTCGGAGACGCAATACTGCCCAGTGTACGAGCCCTTGTAAATGTAGCCGCGGTCGCGCAGCGTGGCGAAAAGGCGCTGTACGCGGCGGATGTGCCGCTCTTCCGTGGTGCGGATGAAGTCGTCGTAGGTGAGGCCGAGCCGGTCCCACAAGCCGCGAAATTCGCCGGCAATCCTGTCCGCGAACTCCTTGGGCGAGCAACCTGCCAGCTTCGCCGATCGCTCAATCTTCTGCCCATGCTCGTCGGTGCCGGTCAGGAACCACGTTTCGACGCCCAGCGCCCGCTTGCGCCGCGCCATGGCGTCGCACACAATGGTCGAGTAGGCGTGGCCCAGGTGCGGCCGCGCGTTCACGTAGTAGATCGGCGTGGTCAGGTAGAAACGGCTTGGTTGCGAGCCTGAATCGGTCATGGAAAGCGCACTCTGTTCGCATCTGCATGCACAGCGAACTATTTCCATCTTACGGTATCGCGCGGCGCCTCTTTCGACCGCGCAAAGAAGCGGCCCGGCGCACCGCGACGTGGAATGCCGCCGCGCCAAAAATGCTAAAATCAGCTTGTCAATCAAGGATTTTCGAGGCCTTCGCGTGGTTCTGGGACTGGAAAAGCGGCTCGACGCTCGCGTGCGTGCTGTCCTCAAAGAAAAATACTCGCTCGACGTGGCAAATGTTCCGCTGGAGACGCCGCCGGACCTGCGGCTGGGCGAGATCGCAACGCCCATCGCGCTGCAACTGGCGCGGACGCTGCGCAAGGCGCCAAAAATTATCGCGCAGGAGATCGTCGCCGCGCTCGGTTCCGTCGAGGGCTTCGCGCGCTTTGAAGCCGCCGGCGCCGGATACATCAATGCCTTCCTCGATCGCGCCGCGGCCGCCGGTGCGGTTGCAAACGCTGCGGGCTCCGGGCTCTCGATGCAGGGGCATGTGCTTGTGGAGCACACCAGCATCAATCCCAACAAGGCCGCCCACATCGGCCATCTGCGCAACGCCATCCTTGGCGACACGTTTGTGCGCCTGCTCCGCGCGGCCGGATACAAGGTCGATGTGCAGAACTACATCGACAACACTGGCGTGCAGGTGGCCGATGTCGTCGTCGGCTTTCTGCATCTTGAGCGAAAATCCCTCGCGGAGATTCGCGCGCTCATCGCCGAGCGCGAGAGAGACACAGTAGCGCCGGTCTCCGGACTGGCTGTAGCGTGGGCGTCCACGCCCACGCCCGTCGGCGCCGCCCAACCCATCGACTACTACTGCTGGGATCTCTACGCGCGCACGTCAAGCTGGTATGCCGAAGGCGCCGCCGAAGAACAGGCCGAGCGGAAGCAGGTTCGTCTCGACACACTGCACCTGCTTGAACGCGGCGGCAACGAAACCGCCGAGGTTGCCGAACTGATCTCTACCGCCGTCCTGCGCCGCCATCTTGAAACCATGCTGCGCCTCGGCATCGAGTACGATTTTCTGCCGCGCGAGAGCGAGATCCTGCGCCTTAAATTCTGGGAGGCAGCTTTCGACAAGTTGAAGCAGTCCGGCGTGCTGTATTTCGAAAAAGAAGGCAAGAACGCCGGCTGCTGGGTGATGACGCGGCCGGGTTCTCCCATGGAATCAGCCCAAAACCAGGACGGCCCGAAGGGCACCGATGAAGACGCCAAAGTCATCATCCGCTCCAACGGCACCGTCACCTACGTCGGCAAGGACATCGCCTATCACCTCTGGAAGTTTGGCCTCCTGGGCCGCGACTTCGGTTACAAGCGATTCTTCACTTATCAGAATCATGAGTGCTGGATCTCGGCCGAAGACGGCGAAGCAGACCATCCCCACTTCGGCGGGGCGACGGCGATTTATAACGTCATCGATTCCCGCCAGTCCGATCCGCAGGCAAACGTGATCCAGGCGCTGCGCGGCATGGGCTATGCAGATCAGGCCGCGCACTACACCCACTTCAGCTACGAAATGGTCGCGCTCACCCCCCGTTGCGCCGAGGAGCTTGGCTACAGCGTCTCCGATGAGGACAAGAAGAAAGCCTATATCGAAGTGAGCGGGCGCAAGGGCTTCGGCGTCAAGGCCGACGACCTGATTGACAAGCTCATCGCTACCGTTCAGCCGCTGGTTGACGAAAAGCAGGCCGCAAGCCCCGAAGCCGTCCGCCGCCAGATCGCCCGCCAGATCGCCATCGGCGCTCTGCGCTACTTCATGCTCAAGGTGACGCGCAACTCCGTCATCGCCTTCGACTTCAAGGACGCGCTGAGCTTTGAGGGCGAAACCGGCCCCTACATTCAATACGCCGTCGTCCGCATCCGCAACATCTTTCGCAAGGGCAGAACGACGCCGGAAGCGGTGCTGGCGGAGTTTGCCGAGCTGGCGAGGCCGCAAGTCAACAAGCCGGCGAGTCAGCAAGCAAACGTTCCAGATGCAGTTGGCGCGGCCGAGGTTTTGAAAGGGCACGACTTCAGTCGTGCCGCAAACGCAGAGAAAAATGAAGGGGCTTCAACCCCTGAGGGATTTGCGCTCGCCTCCTGCCTCAGCGGCCAAGAGAACGAAGACATCTGGGCGCTGTGGCTGCGCGCCGGCCGCTTCGCGCAGGTTTTAGAGCAGTGCATCAACACCTCTGAGCCGGCCCATCTTGCCAAGCACGCCTTCCAGCTCGCGCAGGAGTTCGCCAACTTCTATCACCGCCACCACATCCTCACGGAAGAAGACCCGGCGCGCAAGACATTCCTGCTCGCCACCGCCGCGGTCACTCTGCGCGAACTCATCCGCGCCCTTGCCCTGCTTGGCATTGAAAGCCCGGAGGCAATGTAAGAGCGGATTCTACTCCCGCCTCCGCCGCTGGTGCGTGGAAGGGATGTTCATGTCCTCGCGGTATTTGGCGGCCGTGCGGCGCGTGATCTGGATGCCCTGCGATTGCAGAATTGCCGCAAGCTGCTCGTCAGTGAGCGGCTTGCGGGGATCTTCGTCTTCGATGAGCTTGCGCACCTTGCGCTTGAGAACCAGCAGCGGAGTGTCCGCTCCCTCGGGGCCGTTGGCGCCCTCCGAAAAGAAAAAGCGCAGCTCCAGCACGCCCTGAGGCGTGTGCGCGTACTTGTTGGCCACGGCGCGGCTCACCGTGGAGGGGTGAACGCCGATCTCCTCCGCCACTTCCTTGATCATCATCGGCCGCAGCGCCTCCACACCCTTATCGAGGAACTCCTGCTGGCGGCGCACAATGACTTCGCAAGTTCGCAGGATCGTGCTCTTGCGCTGCGCGATGTTGCGCATCAACTGCAGCGCGGAGCGGAACCGCTCCTTCACGTACTCCTTCACTTCCTTATCCGTGTTCTCCGAGACCAGCATGTTGCGGTAGCGGCGGCTGAGGCGAAGGCTGGGCATATCCTCCTCGTTCATGCTGACCACCCATTCGCCGCCGCGCTTCACAAAGTAGACGTCGGGCTCAATCAGCCGCGGCTGTTCGCGGTTATACAAGCGGCCTGGACGCGGATCGAGCGTGCGGATAAACTCCACTGCCGCCTGCGCCTCTTCGAGCTTCACCTGCGCCGCGCGCGCCAGATCCTTAAGATCGCGCTTCTGCAACAGAGGCAAGTGATGGTCCACAATCAGCGCCGCAACCGCCATGGCGCGCCGCCTTTCCTCGATGCGGGCTTCGGCCTCGTCGCGAAAGCTGCCGTGGGCGTCCGCGTCGGTCTCCTCTAGCGGCCCGCCGTACATTTGGTCAAACTCTTGCCTCTGGGCGGCGATCTGCAGCGCCAGACACTGGCGCAGATCCAGTGCGCCCACGCCCGCCGGGTCCAGATGCTGCACCAGGTCGATGGCGCGCCGGATCAGATCGATCGCCGCCATCTCGTCCGGCGTGGAATCATTCGCCACATGGCTGTTTTCCGGCTGCGCTTCGCCCGGAACCGCACGGAAAGAAGAGGCCAGCTCCTCTTCGCTTGTCGTCAGGTAACCATCTTCATTGAGGTTGCCGATCACGAACTCGGCTGCCTCTTCGAGCTTCGCATCGACAATCAAAGACCCCAACTGCCACGCCAGGTGATCGGACAAAGTTGTCGGTTGAGAGAGAAAATTCTCAAACGAAGGCTTTTCGTTCTCCTCATACTCCGGCTGCGTGCGATAGCCAGGATCGAGATACTCTTGAAAGTAGGAGCCAAAATCGATCTCATTAAAGACGTCCTTGGGAGGCGCGGCCGCTTCTTCCGCACTTCGTTCCAGCCGCTCCTCGCGCTCCGCCACCTCATCCAGCATGGGAACGGACTCATTAATCTCCTCAAGGACGGGGTTCTCCACCATCTCCGCATCGATCATCTCCTTCAGCTCGAGCTTGTTCAGGGCGAGAACGCTCACCATCTGCATCAGACCCGGCGTCAGGATCTGGCGTTGCGCAACCTTGATATTCAGTTTTGGTTCGAGCAGCGCCATCGATGCAGTCCATCCCCTGTTCGGCTCAATGCGAGTGTACCCATGAGTCGAACGTGTGAGAAAAGCCTAAAGGAGAAAGCGGATCGTTTTCGAGCCGTCCGTTCCAAAATGGGTAACGGCTCATTTCCGGAATCTCTGTATGAAGTTTATCGTCTGGCGCCGCATCCACGCGTCAGCAGGCGCGCTTTACACGGCGATTCGGCGACATCCAGGGTCCATTGCCCCTGTCGTGAAGCGATCATGAACCGCAATCAGGACAGTGAAAATCCCTCGCCCAGGTAAATCCGCCGCACTTCCAGGTCATTTCCGAGCTCATGCGGAGTTCCGGAGCGGAAGATGCGGCCTTCGGCGATAATGTACGCCCGGTCGGTGACGCTCAGCGTCTCCCGAACGTTGTGGTCCGTGATGAGCACGCCGATGCCGCTGGCCTTCAGATCGAAGATGATCTTCTGCAGTTCCAGCACGGCGATGGGGTCGATGCCGCTGAAGGGCTCATCGAGCAGGATGAAATTCGGCTGGATGCAAAGCGCGCGCGCAATCTCCACGCGCCGGCGCTCGCCGCCGGAGAGCGCGTAGCCGCGCGTTAAGCGAATGTGACCCAGATTGAGCTGGCTGATCAGCTTCTCGGCACGCGTCCGCCGTTCCTGGTTGCCGATGGGCTGCGCCTCCAGCACCGCCAGAATGTTTTCCTCGACTGTAAGCTTGCGAAAGACCGATGGCTCCTGCGGAAGGTAGCTGATGCCGTAGTTGCGCGCCCGCAGGTACATGGGCAGGCGCGTGATGTCGCTGTCGTCGACCATCACGCGGCCGGTTTCGGGAACCACAAGGCCAACGATGATGTAAAAGCTGGTCGTCTTGCCGGCGCCGTTCGGGCCCAGCAGTCCCACCACCTCGCCGCGGGAGATCTTCAGGTTGACGCCGCGTACAACCTGCCGTCCCTTGTAGCTCTTGCCGATTCCCTCGGCAATCAGTATTTCCATTCAGTCTATGGCTCGCTTCCGCCGCTATTTTCCGTGCGCTTTCGGCGCGATCGTTCCGGTTCGTGTCTCGCCGCTGCCGCCTTCGATACTGACGCTATCATCGCGGCTATGGAAAATCAAAGTTTTGCCGGTCACGCTGCCCCGGTCGGGATCGGTCAGCCGCGGCGGAGCCGTGTCCGTGCCTGTCAGCACGTAGTCTCCCGTCACGCCCGAGTAAACCAGTCGCGCTCCGGTTCCGCGCCGCTCTCCGAAGGTCAGCACCACGTGCCCGGCTGCGATCATGCGATCCACCTGCGCCTGACCGGTCCCGTTGTCCGGACTCCCCGCCGGAATCATCTGCAACTCCACGGTGTCGGATCTCGACGCTGCGTTTGCCGTCTCTGCAACCACCTCACCCTCAACGCCGCCGCGCATGATGGCGCGGTGCTCGGGGTCTGAGTACCACAGGTCCCCGCCGCGGATGCGAATCACGGAAGATGCCGCCGGCTTCGTCGCGCCCGACGCGGCCTGTCGATGCCTGCCTGCCGTTGCGCTGCCGTTGCGCTGCGCGCCCGCATTTTGCAGCACCGCGCGCACCGGATTGCGCGCATCGGTGGTGCGCGCCGTGATGGTTTCGATGTGCTGGTTCAAGACGATCTCCGGCGCGTCAATGGAGTTCGCTTGCTGCCACAGCCGCGCATGGCCGCGAAATGTGGCTTCGCCGGTCGATTCGTTCAGTTGCGCCTCATCGGCAACTGCATGCGCAGGTCCATTGCCGCCGAGAGCTGTGCCATTCCGAGCCGCGCTGCCGTTCGGGGCGCCGTTCGTCTCCGTTCCGCCAATCCAGGTGGCTTTTACGTCGCCGTGCGCAAAGGCGTCACCCGATTGCCGGGAAACGTCGAGCTTGTCCGCGGCCAAATCCAGCCCTCCATCTGCAATGCGCGGCTCGATGGTAAGGTGCAGCCACTCGCCTGCGCCCTCATACGCAGCCTTGCCTGCCGTGGCGCGCAAGGGCGGCTGCGGCGCGGCGCCGGGTTTCGGCGCCTGCTGCTCGACGATGACTACATGCCCTTCAATCTCTGCGAACTGCACGTCGGGCGCACCCCCGGCTTGTGCCCCAGTTTGCGCTCCACCTCGGCCTTCAGATTGCTTTTGCTTGTTACCTGTCGTCTGCTCCCTGTTTTCTTGTCCCCTGTCTGCAACAAACTCCACAATCAGCCGGTCTCCGCTCGCCGTCTGCCGCGCTCCCGTGGCCGTGGTCTGCTCCATCTTTGCGTGCCCCGTGCCCACGAGCGTGCGCAGTGCGGAGCCCGCGCCAAACGTTCCTGTTACCTGATCGGCGCTCATCTTCGCAGGCGCCGAAGCGGCCTTCCCCTGCCGACTCTCGCTTGCAATCGTCACGCCGCCCGAGCCGCGAATCGTCTCCGGTTCGATCTCGGTCTTGCCTGCAACCTTCACCGAACGGAAATTCACATCCGCGACCGGCGAGCGCCAGCTCCGCTTCACTTTTATGGACGGCCCGGTGGTCTGTTGCCTGGTTTCCTGGCTCTCAAACGTAACGCCACGTTCCAGGTGCGCGTGGCGCAACTGGCCCTGCGCATTGAAGTCCAGATCCGCGGTGGGCGATGCGCCCTGCACGGTCCGGCCCGCCTGCGCCGAATCCATCTTCACGCCGCCTTCGAGATGCGCGTGCCGCGGCTGGTTTTGCTCGTCGAAATCCATCGTCGCCGTGGGCGCCGCCAATCGCCCGCCTTCCGCCGTGGCTAACGTGAAGCCGCCCGTCGCGGCCATGCGCTCCGCCGATCCATCGTCACGAAACTGGATGCTGGCCTGGCCTGCGTTTGCCTCGCCGTCCTTGAACTGAAGCGTGGCTGCGCGCAATACGGAAAGCTGCTCATCGCGCTCGAACTCAGCGTGCTGGGCTCGAATCCGCACCTTGTCCTTGCCGCGATGCGCGGTCAGATCCACCGTCTGCGCCAGGATAAGGTTGCCGCGCTGGGAGTCGTAGGTGGCGCCCACCGCGCTCCCCGATCCCTGCGTCATTGAAAAATTCACCGCCTGCGCCGTCGTCACCACGCCCGTGTTGCGGTCGAATCTCACGCCGCTGGTCTTTACATCGATCTGGCTGGCAGCCTTGCCGGCCGCCGTATGCGGGTGAGCTGCATTTTCGCCCTGGCTCCTGGACTCCGCTGGCCGCGTCAGCAGCATCTCCACCGGCCCCTGCGCCGAGGCAATGCCGCTCTTCTCGTCGTATTCAAACTTGTTGCCCGCAATCTTGTCGGCCTCGGTTCCCTCCGCGCCATAGATCTCGATCTCGACGTCGTGCAGCTCCACCCGATCGTTCTTGAGCTGCACTGCTCTCGATGCATGAATCTTGAACTTCGAATGAGCGCCGAGATTGTGCGAGTAGCTGTAGCCGTTCGACTCTTCCGTAATATTCAGCGGCAGCCGCGCAGGCACGTCGCTGCGGTGAAACCGGTTCTTCCACCTGGCGCGCGCCAGAAACATCGCCAGCGCCGCCAGCAGCAGCGCCGCCGCCACCAGCACCAGCGTCCGGATTCGCTCGATGGTGACGCGCACAGCCTCAGTTCCTCATCCCCAGCCGCTCGGCGAGCCGCTGCGCAAGGCTCTCGCCCAACTCGCTCCACAGCAGGCGCGCCGTGGCGCCTGAGGCTTTCTCCACGCCGCCGGCCAGTTCAATCAGTTGCCGCACGTTCTCTTCCACGCGCCGCGCGCCCACACGGTCGAGATCCGCCCCTTCTTCGAGAAACGGTGCGTCCGAGCCAAAGTCGATGCGGATGTGGCCATCCTGCTCGTAGGCGCCCTCCTCAAAGAGCGGTCCGTAGCCGGTAACACGCACCAGCCGCGTTCCCCGCACCCAGAGCGGGCTTACGACCCCTCTCGTCTTGTCATCCTGAGCGGAGAAGGGCGCAGTTTGCGCGCCCTGCGCAGTCGAAGGATCCGCGGTTGCTCTTCCGCCGGCGGCAGCAACGCCGCCCGCTTCCAGTTCCCACAAGTTCCACCCGATCTGAAACTCGTATGCACAATCTTCGTGCAGCAGCTCGAGCGCCTCTTCGACCGCATGACGCGGCTCAGCTCCGGCATTCGCCCCCGAATCGCCGCCCATGCGGCCATACACGCGCTCAAATACCGGCGTCTCGCTCCAGCTCACCGGCCACACCGTCGCGGAGTAGACCCGCGCCTCGCCGCCATGCGCGGCAAACGCTCCCAGCACCGCGCACAGCTTCTCGCCGAGCGCCTCAAGACGTAAATTCGGGTACCACAGGCTCAGATAAAGAGTGTCGGACATCTCTATCGATTGTAGCCGGGGTGCAGGATAGCCGCGATTGCCGGCAGGCTGAAGTTCAGCAACAAACCCCGGCTACCCGCAACACCAGCCCAGCCCTATCCCGCAACAATCTCGCTGAAGTCGGCGATGGTGGAGAAGCTGCGCAGGACTTCGTCGATCAGGCCCAGGTGCGCGCTGCGTACTGCCGCGTCGGGATCGAGCACCATCACCTTGTCGAAGAAGGCGTCCACAGCGGGCCGCAGCGTCGCGATCCTGCCGAGCGCCTCGCCATAAGCCCGCTGCTCGCGGAGCGCCGCCACCTGCGGCGCAAGGATCGCTGCCGCATCGGCAAGCTGCTGCGCCTCGCCGGCGAGCTGTACGCTCCTGGGCGAACCGAGAGCAAAGCCCTTCTCTTCGGCCTGGCGCAGGATGTTCTTGATGCGCTTGAACGCCGCTGAAACGGCAAGGAAATCCTCCGAACCGCGCGCCGCGGTCAGCGCCTCGGCCCGCGCAATCGCGTCGCGTACGTCATCGGCGCCCGCCGCCAGCACCGCATTCACCACGTCGTAGGCAAAGCCGCGCGCGTCCTTGAGGTAGAACTGCAACCGCTCGCGCAGAAACGCCTCGGCCTGCGCCTTGTTTGCGCCTTCCGCGCCTGACGCGTTCAGCACATCGCTCAATGTCAGCGGCAACTCCGACTCGGCCAGAATCTTCACGATGGCATTGGCCGCGCGGCGCAGTGCGAACGGATCCTTCGAACTCGTCGGCGCGTTGCCGATGCCGAACATGGCCACAATCGTCTGGATGCGGTCGGCCAGTCCGAGCAACTGGCCTTCCACCGAAACCGGAATCTCGTCTTCCATCGAAGCCGGCGTGTACTGCTCGTAGATGGCCAGCGCCACGCGCTCACCCAGCCCCTGCGCCCGCGCATACAGCCCGCCAATCACGCCCTGCAGTTCGGTGAACTCCTTCACGAGTTCGGTCGTCAGATCGGTCTTGGCCAGTTCCACGGCCTTAGCCAGCGCCGCCTCGCTGAAGGTGACATCGAGATTTGTTACCGTGGCCGCCAGCGCGCGAGCCACGGCCAGATTCTGCTCGGTCTTCCACGCGTAGCTGCCCAGTTCCTTCTGAAAGGTTACGTGCTTCAGGCTTTCGACACGCTCGGCAAGCGGCGTCTTCTGATCCACATCCCAGAAGAACCGCGCGTCCTTGAACCGCGCCCGCAGCACGCGCGCGTTGCCATGGCGAATAATGGCCGCGCCCTCCTGGCCGGCCTCGGTGTTCAGCACGGCGAGGAAGTGCGGCGCGAGCTTTCCCTCTGCATCTTCCACCGCGAAATACTTCTGGTGATCGCGCATCACCGTGACCAGCACTTCCTCGGGCAGCGCCAGGTATTCCGGCTCGAAGCTGCCCAGAATCACCGCGGGCCACTCGGTCAGGTGCACGACGGTTTCCACCAGCGGCTCATCCTCGCGCCAGCGCGCGCCTGCAACCGTGCGCGTGGCCGCGTCGAGCGCCTTGCGAATCGCTTGCCGGCGCTCGGCGGCATCGACAGCGACAAACGCCTTGCGCAATGTCTCTTTGTACGCCGCGGCCGAAGCGATGGTCACGGGCGCTTCCCCGTGCAGCACGCGATGACCGCGGCTCGCGCTGCCCGCTGCAATGCCGGCGATTTCTAGCGGCGTCACGCGCCCATCCATCAGCGCCACGACCCAGCGCACCGGACGCACAAATCGCTCGGGCTTGCCTGCGCGCCAGTACATGTTCTTGGCCCAGTAGATCGCGAGAACTTCCTTCGGCAGTTCCGCGGCAAGAATCTCCTCCGCGGTGCGGCCGGCGCGCAACACCCGCGCGCCCACGTACTCGCCCTTCGGCGTTTCCACCTTCCGGAGTTCGGCGACGGTCACACCGGCCTTCTTCGCAAAGGCCTGCGCGGCAGCCGTCGGCTCTCCTTCTTTGAAGGCCACTTTCCACGACGGCCCCGTCAATTGCTCCTCGGTGTCGGCCTGCTTCAGCAGCACGCCCTCGGCAAGCACCGCCAGACGCCGCGGCGTCGAATAGGTTTTGACCTTCGCGTCAGCAGCCAGCAGCCGCTCGCGCGCAAACAAATCGCTCACCCGCCGGCCGAGTTCAGCCTCGGCTCCGGCGATCATGCGCGCAGGAACCTCTTCAAGACCGATTTCAATCAGAAAGTCTGCCATCTCTCAAGTTCTCGGTTCGTCGTTCACTTTTTACGGCGGTGTCGCCGGGTTCGCTGTCTTGTTAACTCGCTGACTTGCTCGCATCGAGGCCCGTCTCCTGCTGCAACGCATACGCCTTCGCTACGCCCACGGCCAGATTGCGAATCCGCCCGATCACTCCCACGCGCTCCGTTACGCTGATAGCGCCGCGCGCATCGAGCAGATTAAACAGGTGCGAACACTTCAGCGCCAGCTCGTAAGTCGCGAGTAGCGGGAATCGCTGTTTCTCCACCGTGCTCGCCTTTTCGTCCGCCAGCACGGCGCCGGCCTTCGCGAGCAAAGCCTGCGCCTCGGCCTCGTAGCTGTTGAAGTGCTCCCACAGCCGCGGCACCTCGGCCGCTTCAAAGTTGTAGACCGAAAGCTGCAACTCCTCGGCCAGCCGCACATCGCCATAAGTCACCGGCGCGCCCGTCTCCGGGTCACGCGCCCAAACGATGTCGTAGATCGAGTCGACATCTTGCAGAAACGCCGCGATGCGCTCCATGCCGTAAGTCAGTTCGGCGCAGATAGGATCGAGATCGAGCCCTCCGCACTGCTGGAAATACGTGAACTGCGTAATCTCCAGTCCGTCCAGCATCACCTGCCAGCCCACGCCCCATGCGCCGCCTGCCGGCCACTCCCAGTTGTCCTCTTCGAACTTCAGATCGTGATGCTTCAGGTCGATGCCCATCGCTTCCAGCGATTCAAGATACAGCTCCTGCACATTCACCGGCGGCGGCTTCAGAATCAGTTGGAACTGGGTATGCTTGAAGAGCCGGTTGGGATTCTCGCCGTAGCGCCCGTCCGCCGGCCGCCGCGAAGGCTGCGCGTAGCCCACACGGTAGGGCTTCGGCCCCAGCACGCGCAGAAACGTCTCGGGAGACATCGTTCCCGCGCCTACCTCCACGTCGTAGGGCTGCTGGATCACGCAGCCGCGCTCCGCCCAGAAACGTTGCAGGCGGAACAGCAGATCCTGAAAGGTGAGCGAGGCAGGCTTCACATGTGGTGCGGCTTGGGCAGCGGACACAGGCTTTTCTCTCTCATGGGGGACTAAAGCTCGATTTTAGCAGTTGGGACGTTGCTTACCTGGGGCAAACGGATAGTTTCAGGCCGCGCGAACATAAGCGGCCTATAATGAATCATGGCGACCGCTCGCCAAATCCCGCCAATCGAGACTGTCAGCACTTCTGCGAACGAAGCGGGGGCGCAGCCGGCCATACGTTTGAGCGTACCGGCCCGTCCCAGCGATCCACAGTCCATCGACGGGCGCATCGCGGCTCTTCTCGGAAAGGTTCAGGCCAACCGGCCCGGCGACGACATTGAGTTGATTCGCCGGGCATGGGAGTTCTGCGTCAGCCATCACGAGGGGCAGAAGCGCGCCTCCGGCGATCCGTACATCGTTCATCCGCTCGAGGTGGCCGAGGTGCTGGCTGAGATGAAGCTGGACGCAACGGCCATCGCCGCCGCGCTGTTGCACGACGCCGTTGAGGATACCCCGGCCACGAGCGAGGAGATCGGCGAGCGATTCGGCGACCAGGTGGCGCATATCGTCGAGGGCGTCACCAAAATCGACAAAATTCAATTCGCCAACCGCGAAGACCGCCAGGCCGAAAATGTGCGCAAGATGCTGCTGGCCATGGTGAGCGATGTGCGCGTGGTGCTGATCAAGCTGGCCGACCGGCTGCACAACATGCGCACTCTGGAGCACCTGAAGCCGGAGCGGCAGGAGGCGATTGCACGCGAGACCCTGGAGATCTATGCGCCGCTGGCCCACCGGCTCGGCATGGGCAAGGTGCGCGGCGAGCTCGAAGACCTGGCCTTCCGCTATACCGATCCCGTGGCTTATGAGAGGGTTTCGGCGGCCGTGGAAGCGCGGCGCGTGGAGGGCGAGCAGTTCCTGCGCAGCGTGGAAGACACGATTGCGGAACAGCTACGCGAAAACGGCATCGAGGCGCGCGTCGAGTGGCGCATCAAGCGCCTCTACTCCATCTACCAGAAGATCGAGCGCCAGAAGATCACCTTTGACCAGGTGTACGACCTGCTGGCTATCCGGGTGATTACGCAGGATGTGGCTTCGTGCTATGCGGTCTTTGGCTTGATTCACACCCTATGGCGGCCGGTGCCGGGGCGCATCAAGGATTTCATCGCCATGCCGCGCGCCAATCACTATCAGTCGCTGCACACCACGGTGATGAGCGCCGCGGGCCACCAGTTCGAAGTGCAGATTCGCACCGAAGAGATGCACCGCATCGCTGAAGAAGGCATTGCGGCGCACTGGAAGTACAAGGCGGGCGGCAATCTGGTGACGGCCCGCGACGAAGAGCGATTGAACTGGATTCGCCAGCTCGTCGAGTGGCAGAAGGAGATGACGGATCCCAACGAATTCCTCTCCAGCCTGAAGATGGACCTCTATCCCGACGAGGTCTACACCTTCACGCCGAAGGGGAAGGTGGTGGTGGTTCCCGCCGGCGCCACGCCGGTGGACTTTGCCTACACGATTCACACTGAGGTGGGCAACACCTGCGTGGGAGCCAAGATCAACGGACGCATGTCGCCGCTGCGCACCAGGCTGCGTACCGGCGACATCGTCGAGATCGTTACGCAGAAAGATCACAAGCCGAGCCGCGACTGGCTCACGTTTGTGAAGAGCCCCCGCGCGCGCAACAAGATCAAGCACTGGCTCAATGAAGACCAGCGGCTGAGGGCGGTCGAGATCGGCAGAAAGCTGCTGGACCGCGAGGCGCGCAAGCTCAAAGTGCCAATGACGCAGATCGACGATCAGGATCTGGGCCGCGTGGCGAACGAGTTTGGCGTAGCCACGGCTTCAGACCTGCTGGCCGCACTTGGGCAGGGCAAGCACACCGCGCGGCAGGTGCTCGGCAAAGTGGCGCCGGGGTTTACCAACCCGCCCGCCGAAGAGCCTGGAGCGGAAACGAAACCCGGCGAAGCGGGGACAAGCGATGCGGTGCGCCGGTTGCAGATCACCAGTTCGGATTCGCTGCAGGTGGAGGGCCAGAACGATCTGCTCGTCTACCGCGCGCGATGTTGCAACCCCATTCGCGGCGAGGAGATTGTGGGCTACGTGACGCGCGGCAAGGGCGTCGCGGTCCATGCCCGCAGTTGCCCCAATGTACAAAACCTGCTCTACGAGAGCGACCGGCGCATCAATGTGGAGTGGGCGCGCGTGCCCGACGCCGCGGGCCGCCCGCAGCGCTACCCGGTGAAGATCACGGTTTATTGCGACGACCGCACCGGCATGTTGAAAGAACTTACCGCAGTCATCTCCGACGAGAACGCCGACATTCGCGGCGTCGATCTGAAGCGCGACGAAGAGGGCGAAGCGATTATTGAATTTATCGTCGAGGCCGAGGACGTGCGCCACCTCAACCGCATGGTCATGGGGTTGAAGCGCGTGACCGGCGTGCGTCAGGTGCAGCGGTCGCAGAACGTGTAAAAGCAGCGAAGAGCATTCGTATGTCGCAAGACGATTCCCTTCTCCACGGCATTCACGTGATCGACGGCGGCCTGGCTACCGAGCTTGAGTACCAGGGCGCGCGCATCGATGGGCCGTTGTGGTCGGCGCATGTGCTCGAGGATGAGCCAGAGAAGCTGATTGCGGTGCACCGTGCCTATATTGCGGCCGGAGCGGAGTGCATTGCCACGTGCAGCTACCAGGTCTCGCGCATGGGCTACGCGGAGGTGGGTCTGTCCGCGGAGCGGGCCGACGCGGCGCTGCTTCGCTCCGTGGAGCTGGCGCGCAGAGCGGTTGCGGAGTTCCCGGCGCGGCGCGTGCTTGTTGCAGGATCGCTCGGGCCTTACGGAGCGGCGCTGCACAACGGCGGCGAGTATCACGGAAACTACGATTGCTCGTATGACGATCTGGTGCGCTTCCACCGCGAACGGATTGAGATCTTTGCTCAAGCGGCCGGTTCACAGCGGCCTGATCTGCTGGCCTTTGAGACCTTTCCCTCGCTTGATGAGGCGCGCGCTGTCGGTGAAGCGATGTCTCCCTGGCCGGAGTTCAAAGCATGGTTCAGCTTCTCGTGCAGGGACGACAAGCACGTCTCGCACGGGGAACGCGTGGCCGATTGTGCGGCGCTGGCGGCCCGGCTTCCGCAGACCGTCGCGATTGGCGTCAACTGCGTTCCACCCCGATGGATTCCCTCGCTGATTGGCGAATTGCGCGAGGGTTCCGATAAGCCAATCGTTGTCTATCCCAACTCCGGCGAGGGCTGGAATGCGGAGCGGCGCGCGTGGACGGGAACAACCGATCCGGTAGCATTTGGAACGTCCGCGGCAGAGTGGTTTCGCGCCGGAGCACAAATCGTCGGCGGCTGCTGCCGCACGCGGCCAGAGCACATTGCGGAAGTGGCGCAGGCAGCCGCGCGATGAAAATGAGCAATGAAAAGCTGATCGCTGATGGCCAATAAAGGGAGTTACGCCAGCTTCAGCGCAGCCGTGCTTTTGCACGGCGCAACGAAGCGATCTGCGCGGCTGACGATTGCGAGCTTCTCGCGGCTGAGAATCCTCTGGATCTGGCCGCAGGCATGATCGGCCCATGGGCCATGGCTGTCGAGCTTGACGTAGGCGCGCCAGTGGCGGAGCGCATAGCGGCTCTGGCCGATCCGTTCGTAGGCGATCGCCAGGTTGTAGTGTGCGTCGGCGTAGCCCGGCGAGAGGGTGACGGCCTTGAGATACGCGGCGATGGATTCGTCCAGCCGCTCCAACTCGTCAAGCACATTGCCAAGGTCGAAGTAGGCCAGCACGTAGTTCGGATTAGCCACGGTGGCGCGGCGGTAGAGCTCTTCGGCGCGCTCGAACTGGCGCAGATGAAAGTAAAGGGTACCAAGGTTGATCGCGGCAGCCGCGTAGTCGGGATCGATGCTGAGAATCTCTTCGTAGATGGCGATCGCGCGCTGCTTCTCACCGGATTCTTCAGCGCGCACCGCGACCTGAAAGAGCTCTTGACTCACGCGTGGACCGGGCGGCGCTGGGCGGCGGATGGGCCTGGGTTCCGCAGTAGCCGCGACGACTTTCTCCTGGTCGCCGCGCTCGAAGTCGAAGAGCAACTGACGGCGAATGGGGTCGACCATGGCCCCGCGATGGCGGAAGGCCAGGCGCGTGCCGGTGCGCACGACGCAGGCTTCAAGCAGGGGGTTGGCCATGCCGGAGACGGCCTTCATGGCCAGGATGGATTCCCGGATGGAGGCCGCGGGCACGTCCTCGGCGCGCAGCGCCCGCAGCGTGCGCAGTTGCCCCAGATCCTGGAAGCTGTAGCTTTCTTTTTGAGGGATGAGACCGGCTCTTTCCCAGGCCTGCAATTGACGTGGCCCGATCTCGAAGATGCGCAAGACATCCTGACGCCGATAGGTGGTCACTCGTGTGCTCCCTCAGATAGTGCGAAGCAGTTTCCGGGCTTGCGGCCTGCATCCCGGCGTAAACCGCGGAAGGCAGCCCTGCACTCCCGATCCCGCCTCGACATTCAACAACAGCCACGCAGGAAGCGCTCTTGCTGCGATTATGCCAAGTCTGAGCGCGCTTTGGGCGTGGATAACTGGGGTGGAACCTGTTGAATCAACAAAAATACGTGGATAACCGGGGCATGATTGCGCTTGCGGAGGCCTGCGCGCGGAATTTCAGGCGAAGTGCAAATGAATCACGCGGTTGCGCTGCCGATACAGTTTGAGAAGCGACGGGGACGAGCAGGCCCGCGCGTCGAAGGGAACGATCCGTAGCCAACCGCCCACGGCTGGCGCGGAGATAAAAATGCCGGCATCACCTGCTGATCCGGCCTAGGAGCCTGTCGGGCATAGATTTGTGACGGCGCCTACAGCGTGGGCGACGGATTCTGTTTTAATTTCGAGCCA
>JBMFHB010000026.1:0-39397 GCA_049977045.1 Occallatibacter sp. | reverse complement strand
CGTAATCATCTTGGACATGTGCGGGTCTGGAGACCCGCACGACAGCCGGTCTGGAGACCGGCGCTACGGGTCAGTCCATTACGAAACCACTAAGACATGGCACTAGCGCGCCTCCGCCGCAGACTGCAAGCTGGCCGGTTGCTGGCGATTCAACGTCTGCCTGAAACTGGTAGCCAGATGCCTGTAGCTGCTATCGTTCCTTTTCAGGAGAACCGCTTCATGCGTACCGCCGAACTTGCAGCTCCTCTCGCCTTCCGTCTCACTGAAATGCCCAACGAAGACCCTGCACCCGGCGAGGTCCAGGTACGCGTCGAATCCGTCGGCATCTGCGGCTCCGACCTGCATGCCTACAAGGAAGGTCAGGTCGGCGGAACGCCCAACGTGTACCCGATGGTGCTCGGGCACGAGCCCTCAGGCGTCGTCGTAAAGACCGGCGCCGGCGTAACCGGCATCGCGGCGGGCGACCGCGGATTCTTCGAGCCCGCTCTCTACTGCTACCATTGCGAGTTCTGCATGAGCGGCCGTCACAACGTCTGCGCCAACATACGCTTCCTCTCGAACCCGAACCATCCCGGCTTCTTCCGCGAATTTGTCAATCTGCCCGTTACCAACTTCGTTCCGATTCCTGCATCGGTCTCATTCGACGCAGCCACTTTGGCTGAACCGCTCGCCGTCGCCGTCCATTCGCTGCGCCTGGCCTCGATCGCGATGGGAGAGACAGTCGCCGTCATCGGCGCCGGCCCCATCGGCCTGCTCACCATCGCCTCACTGCGCGCCGCCGGCGCCAGCCGCATCTGGGCCGTCGAACCGCTGGCGCACCGTCGCGAGCTGGCGCTCACCATGGGCGCACACGCAGCGCTTGCGCCCGAGGAGGCCGTCGCCGAGATTCTGCGCGCCACCGGCCAGCGCGGCGTCGACTGCGCCATCGACTGCTGCGCCGGAGCCGACACCGTGCCGCAAGCCATACGCATCACGCGCAACGCAGGCCGCGTTGCGCTCACCGGCATTCACTCCACGCCCACCTTCACGGTCGACGCCTCGGGCATGCGCCGCAAGGAGATTACGCTGTTCAATGTGCGCCGCTCGAACCACGAAACCCATCTGGCGATGGACCTGCTCATTGCCCACCCCGACTGGTTCGCGCCGCTCGTCACGCACACGCGCCCCCTCGACCAGATCGGCGAAGCCTTCGACCTCACGAGCCACTACCGCGACGGCGTAGGCAAGATGATCATTCGGCCGTAAAAACAGTACATTCTATCGCGCGGAGTCCATTTATTCGCCGGTCCAAGTTGAATCGTAGTCCTCTGCCTGTTCTCACGGCGCTGGCAGACGATAGGCCGCTGGAAGCGGACGGCGGCGTGAGGGTTCGTGCGATCCCACGTCTCAGAGGGGGATCTGGTTTCTCTGTCATTATGAATTGCCTGCCAGGGCGTTATGCGCTATCTCACCGGCTTGCGGCGATCATCTGCGCGGCGTGCTGCAGGCTGGTGTCGGTGACTTTGGCGCCGCTCAACATGCGCGCCACTTCATGCGTGCGGGCGCGGTCATCCAATACGCGAATGCGTGTCGTCGTGCGACCGTCCTGCTCGCGCTTTTCGACGGCCAGATGCTGATCGGCGAAGGCGGCGATTTGCGGTAAATGCGTCACACACAAAACCTGCTGCGCTCGCGCCAGCGTCTTGAGCTTGTGGCCGACAGCCTCAGCGGCTCGCCCACCGATGCCAATGTCAATCTCGTCGAAGACCAGCGTACGCGGAGCCGTTTTTTTCTTGGACTTGGACGAGGATTCTTCAACCGCTACTTTAAGGGCAAGAAGCACCCGGGAAAGCTCGCCGCCCGAGGCGATCTCGATCAGCGGCTTCAGCGGCTCACCCGGATTCGGCGAGATCAGGTAAGCGACCTCGTCCCACCCCTGCGCAGTCCATGCGGCTTCGGCGTCGTGCTCGGCGACGGTGACCTGGAAGCGCGAATTCATGGCGAGAGAGTTGATGTGCGACTCGGCAAGTTTCCCGAGCTTCACCGCCGCGGCCTGACGTTCGACGGTCAGCGCGGAGGCAGCATCCTTGTACTCTGCTTCGGCCTGGGCGAGTTCGCCGCGAAGCGCCTTCAGAATCCCGTCACGGTCTTCGACCTCGGCCAGCTTACGCGCCAGATCTTCGCCGAATGCAATCACCTCGGCGACGGATTTGCCGTACTTCCTCTTGAGGCGATCGAGAATGGCCAGGCGATCTTCGATCTCGGCCAGGCGATCGGGCGAGGCGTTGATGCCCTCGGCGTAATCGCGCAGCGACGCGGCGACATCGGAGAGGATGGCGCGCGCGCCTGCAAGCTGCTGTGCGGATTCAGCGAAGCGCGCGTCGTAGCGGGCCAGTTCCTCGACGTTGCGGATTGCGGCCTGGAGCGCGGCCTCGGCGCTTGCCCCGCCCTCGTAAAGTTCGTCGAAGGCGCTCATGGCGGCGCCGTAGAGCTTTTCGGCGTTGGCGAGCACACGCTTCTCGGTTTCCAGGGACTCGTCTTCGCCGGCTTCGAGGCGCGCCTGCTCGATCTCGTTGCGCTGCCAGGTCCAGAGGTCGACATTGCGCAGGCGGTCCTGCTCGCCCTGAAGCAGGTCGTTGAGCCTGTCTTGCGCCGAGCGCCAACGGTCGAAAGCCCCGGCAACTGCGTCGGTGGAGATGCCGGCGAAACGATCCAGCAAAATGCGCTGCTGCGTTGGATCGAAACTTGAGAGCGTCTCCGACTGCGCGTGTACAAGCGCAAGCTCCGGCGCAAGCTGTTTGAGCACGGCGACCGCCGCGGGCTGGTTGTTG
The DNA here is from genome assembly GCA_049977045.1 of Occallatibacter sp. Taxonomy (GTDB): domain Bacteria; phylum Acidobacteriota; class Terriglobia; order Terriglobales; family Acidobacteriaceae; genus Telmatobacter. Next base: position 36,587 of record JBMFHB010000026.1, on the reverse strand, counting down.
ACGAAGACGCGGCCCTTGCCTCCGGAGAGAATCTCGCGCCGGAGAATGATGTCGGTGGATTCGGCGTCGATGCCGTTGGCTTCAAGGACAGCCTCGGCGCCGGGTGTCGACTCAAAGACGCAGGAGACGACGGCCTTCTCGGCGCCGTGGCGAACCACGTCGGCTGAGGACTTGCCCCCCATCAGCAGGGCGAGCGCATCGACAAGAATCGACTTGCCCGCGCCGGTTTCGCCGGTAAGGAGATTGAGGCCAGAGCCGAACGAGGCGATGGCGTGGTCGATGACGGCGTAGTTTTCAGCGCGGAGTTCGACGAGCATATTCTCCTGGTCCCGGGCACGGTTCTTTGGGGCAACCCGTTGAATTTCAAGCCCCAACGCGCAGAATGCGCTCAGGCTGGGACGCCCGAACCGTGATGGATCAATCCGAGCGCAGCATAGCATGAATGACGGGGCAAACGGGCGGCGGAATGAGATGCGGAACGAGTTGGAGGCACCCAAAGGATCACTTGGGCGCGGGAACGGCGTCTGATACCGTGGAAGTTGAGGTGAAGGGCAATTCTTACCGCAGCGATTGTGTTTCTTTTTCAGTCTGACGGCGCGGGAATATCGCAGCCGACGCAGGGATTCGGCGCCTTGGCGGAAATGTTGAGCAGCATCGGCCCCATTGCGGTGGGCGTGCTGGTGTTGCTGCTTTTGGCAAGCCTCTACTCGTGGACCGTGATCTTCGGCAAGTGGTCGACGTTCCGCACTGCCACAGTGCAGAGCCGGAAGTTTGTGCGCGCATTCCGCAAGGCCACGCGCCTTCAGGAAATTGCCGCGCTGACGAGCGAATACAGCGCCAGCCCCTTGGCGCAGGTGTTTGAAGACGTGTATGAGACCTACCGGCGCGTCACTGGCGGATCGGGACCGCCGCGCAGCTTGACGCCGCTCGAACGTACGGCGCAGACGGCTGCCAATGAAGCCGTGACGGCGCTGGAGCGCAGAATGACGTGGCTTGCGACCATCGGAAGCGTCAGCCCGTTTGTGGGGCTGTTCGGAACGGTGATGGGCGTGGTGGACGCGTTCCATGGACTGGGACAGGCAGGCACTGCCACGTTGCGGGCCGTGGCGCCCGGCATTGCAGAGGCGCTGATTACCACAGCGGCAGGCTTGTTTGTGGCAGTTCCGGCTGTGGTGGCCTACAACCAGTTCACGTCGCGGATCAGGGTGTTTGCGGCGGCCATCGACGATTTTTGTCGGGAGCTGCTGAACTCGCTTGAAGAGATTCCCGTCCGCGCGCAACAGCCGCCGCCGAGGGCATAAGCGGAGTTAGCGGAGTTCGAGCGTGGCATTTTCAATGATGAACGGGCAAACGCGTACGTCGCTGGCGGAGATCAACATTACGCCGCTGGTCGACGTGGTGCTGGTCTTGCTGGTGATCTTTATGATCACCGAGCCGGTGCTGCAGTCGGGGATTGAAGTCAATGTTCCCAAGACCCGGACGGTCAAGCAGATCACCGAGCAGCGCATGGTCGTGACCATCGACCGCAACCAGAATGTGTACCTGAACGATGAGCCGGTGAATCTGCACGATCTGCCCGCTCGGCTGCATCAGGCGGGCGTGGACCCGGCGCGCCAGTCGATCTATCTGCGCAGCGACGAGGCGGTGCCGTTTGGAGCCTTCGCCAGCGTCATGGATGCGGTAAAACAGTCAGGGATTACGAATGTGTCGATCGTGACGCAGCCGGTGGCAACGAAGAGCTCGGCAGGAAATGGGAACTAGCAACTCAGCGAGCGAGCCAGCCAGCGGGCCGGCAGAGCATAGGGGCTGATAGTCGCTACAAGGTCGACATGAGCATTCTCGGTAACAGCAATCATCTGGAGCGGGATCTGGTTCCCGAGCCGATTGCAGGCCCGGCGGTGGGAGCCGTGGGACTGCATCTGGCGGTGGCCGCGTTCCTGATTGCTTACGGCTGGATGCTGGGCCTGTTTCACCACAACGTGTGGGGAAATCCGGGCGCGGGCGGAGCCATGGAGGTAACCATGACTAGCTCCATTCCCTTGCCTTCCAACCAGCAGAACCAGAATGTGCTGGCCACTGAGACGCCTAGTCAGGCGCCGGCTCAACTGAGTCCCAAAGAGCAACACCAACTCGACGAAACCGCCATTCCCATCCTGGGCAAGCACGCGAAACCGCAGAAGCGGAACATGACCAAGACCCAGCAGCACCAGCCGCAGCCCCGCCAGAACGTAGCGCAGTACGGCGAGCAGGCCGGCTCCGTAATGCCGCACTACATGCAGCCGGGCACCATCGGACAGACCACGGTAGGCGACAACAGCTTTGCCAGTCTCTACGGATGGTACGTGGACCAGATCAACCGCAAGATGAGCCAAAGCTGGAACAAGTTCGATGTGGACCCGAGAACGCCCAAGGGCGCGCGTGTTTACCTGATCTTTACCATTCATCGGGACGGCAGCGTGAGCAATCTGCGCCTCGATCAGTCGAGCGGCAGCCCCACGCTCGACAGGTCGTGCGAGCGCGGCGTCGAACGTGTGGATACATTCGGCAATTTGCCCTCGTCGTATCGGCAGAACTCGTTGAATGTGGGCTACTACTGCGAGTATTAAAGTTCGGAAAATCAGCAGCATAGCGCGCCATGAGGCGGCTTTGTCTGGCTGAGGCAGCGTAAGATGGAGGATTCGCCTTGAAAAGATTGGATTGCACCGCGAAAACCCCAACGGCAGAGATCTGCATCACTCTAGTATGGAGTGAGGTTTGGTGTCGCGCTGAGGGCTACATTTCAGAGAGCGCGCAGCACCGTCTGCGTTACCAAGGAAGGATTTCTCATCGCATGAAGGCAAGTTTGCGAGTCTTGCCCCTTTTATTGCTTTACCTGGCGTATTTACACACGCCGCAATTGGCGGCGCAGGACTGGGTCCATACCGGAACCAACCTTGGAAATCAGCGCATTCGGCTGGCGGCGGCGGACTTTAAGCCGGTTGGCAACGACCCGCAAATGCCAGTGCTCAAGAACGTCTTCGACACCACGCTTTTCAACGATCTGGACAATGCAGGGATCTTCGATATGGTGTCGAAGAGCCTTGCCCCTCAGGCCATGCCGGGCGCACCGCAGGAGATGACGCCCTCGCAATGGACTGCCCCGCCGGCGAACGCAGCCATGGTGGCGCTGGGGGCGCTTGCCGTCGATAACGGCCGGCTGATCGTCTATGGCTGGCTGATGGATGTGACCTCTGCGAACAGCCCGCCCGTGCTCACACGCCAGTACAACGAAGCGGCCAGCGAAGACATGGCGCGCACCATCGCGCACCGTTTTGCCGACGCCATCATCTCGCGCCTGGGCGGCGGCATCGACGGCATCTGCGAAACCAGAATCTACTTCGTCAGCAGCCGAACCGGATCGAAGGAGATCTGGGTGATGGACTACGACGGAGCAAACCAGCATCCGATTACGCATCTGGGGACGGTCTCGATCTCGCCACGCATCTCGCCGGATGGATCGCGCATTGCATTTTCTTCGCTGGGTAGAGACGGATGGGCGATCCGCATGTTCTCGCTGGACCTGAATCGCATGGTGAGTTTCCCGGGAGGTTCGGCGGGGGGCAGCAATCTGTCGCCCGCATGGTCGGCCGATGGAACAAAGCTCGCGTTTTCCTCCGCGCGCTCGGGCCATCCCGAACTCTGGGTGGTGGATGCGAACGGTGGAACCCCTCACCAGATCACAGCGTTCGGCTCCGATGTCTCGCCGGTCTGGAATCCGCGCACGGGTACGCAACTGGCCTTCGTCAGCGGCCGCACGGGTGAGCCGCAGATCTATCTGATGAATCAGGACGGATCGAATGTGCAGCGCATGACAGACAGCGGCTACGCCATCTCACCCACATGGTCATCGACCGGCATGTTGGCCTTTAGCTGGAACCGCAAGTACGGCCCCGGCGATCCCGGCGGGCAGGACATCTACGTAATGGACCCGGTCAGCAAACAGTGGTTGCAGGCCACGCACGAGGCCGGAAACAACGATTTTCCATCATGGTCGCCGGATGGGCGTCACATCGTTTTTCAGCGTCAGATCAATCACCGCACCCAGATCTGGACGATGCTGGCCGACGGAACCCATCAGCAGCAACTCACCTTCAAGGGTGACAATACGATGCCGAACTGGAGTTGGAAGTGAAAAGGCAGCGAATCAACGAACTGCCGCACCATCAAAAGTCCAAAGATCCGGACCTGAGGAATCTCGCGATGCGCTCGCTTAGCCTCGTGAGGCAGATCGGGAGATCGGTACTTTCGAATTAGGCCGGCGCGCGGAAAAGAGCTTGATCCGGGGCGCAATGGACTATGATTTTAATTGGCACATCAATCGGACGTTGGCAAACACGGGGACAGTAATCCGAATTGCCCATAGGCCCGACGCGATCCATCGAAAAAAGGAGAACTCTCTTGAAACGACGGAACTATCTGTTCACCTCTGCATTGCTCTTGATTGCCTTGACGGCCGTTACAGGCTGTAAGCATAAGAAACCACTACCCCCCACGCCTCCGCCTCCAGCACCTGCTCCGGCGCCGGCTCCAACCGCGCAACTGACCGCGACACCGACCGTCATTTCCTCCGGCGATCAGGTGCAGTTGTCCTGGCGCACCATGGACGCCACTTCGGTCTCGATTGACGGAATCGGCGACGTTCCTACCTCCGGTGTAAAGACCGTGACCCCTACCGAGTCGACGACCTACCATCTGGTGGCTCGCGGCGAGGGAGGCACAGCCGAGGCTTCGGCGCGTGTAACCGTCAATCCGCCGGTCGTGGCCGCGGCTCCCGCGCCTCAGATGAGCGAGGAAGAGGAGTTCAAGGCCAACGTGCACGACATCTTCTTCGACTACGACAAATTCGACATCCGCACGGACGCCCAGAGCGTTCTGGCGCAGGACGCCAATTACCTGGTGAGCCACCCCAACATCAAGATCGTGATCGGTGGCTACTGCGACGAGCGCGGCTCGAACGAGTACAACCTCGTGCTGGGCCAGAACCGCGCGCAGTCGGCAAAGACCGCACTGGTGGCAGCCGGCGTTGCCGCCGACCGCATTCGCGTCATCAGCTACGGCAAGGAAAAGCCGTTCTGCACGGAGTCGACCGAACAGTGCTGGCAGTTGAACCGCCGGGACGGGTTTGAGATCGACCGATAGAAACCTTCAGCAAGCAGGATACAGCCGGCGGCAAGCAGCGATCAGCTCTCAGTGTTGGCTGCTTGCTGCTTGCTGTTTTCTGTCTGCCGTCCGCTATTCTGTAATCAGGAAGGTTTTCTCATGCACATTTCTGTCACAGCTCGCAAAGGCTTGTTCGCTACCGCCGTCTTGAGTTTTGTTCTTCTTTCCTCCGCGCCGCGCGCGCACGCGGTTTCCAAGGAGATCATCGCGCTGCAGACGCAGGTGCAGCAGTTGCTCGACCAGGTGCAGCGGCTGCAGTCGACGCTGGATGCAAAGATGGGCGTGCTGCAGAACCTTGCTCAGCAGACGACCGACGAAGCCAACCAGATGACAGCCGCGGTGAACGCGATCCAGAAGAGCCTGAACGCGCAGAGCGAGGCGACGACCGGCAAGCTGGATTCGATCTCCGGGCAGGTGCAGTCCTTAAACGATTCAGTGGACGAGCTGAAGGTACGCGTTTCCAAGCTGGACAAGAAGCTTCAGGATCTGCAATCTCAAGTGCAGGCCATGCAGGCGCCTCCGGCGCAAGCACAACCGGGCGTTACCCAGCCGGGGACGGCGCAGCCAGGAACCGAGGCCATGCCTGGAATGGCGCCGGGGGCAGGCGCGACGCCGGGCGTACCGGTTGCACCCACGGCGCCCGCGGTTCAGCAGGCACCGCCGCTGAAGGAAACGCTCGAAGCCGCGGAACGCGACTATGTGGCGGGCAAGTATAGCGTGGCGCAGGGCGAGTTCCAGGACGTAGTGCACTACTATCCGCTCGACAACCAGTCGGGAACAGCTCTCTTCTACCTGGGAGAGATCGCCTATCAGCAAAAGGACTACACGACGGCGATTGCGGATTATAACCAGGTGATTGAGGAGTTCGGCGGCAACCCCAAAGCTCCCGCGGCGCAACTGCACAAGGCTTATGCCCTGCTGGTCAAGAATAAGCGCGCTGAAGCAATTCACGAACTGCGATCGCTGATTCAGCGGTATCCGCGCACACCGGAGGCGCGTGCGGCGCGCACCAAGCTGGACAGGATGGGTGTACCGGTGACCGCGCACGCGGCAAGGTAACAAATCGGTCAATTTGCGCGTTTCCGCTTCGCAACTGAACCACGCGCCGTTCCTGACCGTGCCCGCCCCAGATCGGCGCTACTGGGTAGGGGACGCGCTTTGCGGATCGGATGGAGAAGAATCCGCTCCCGGCGAAGCTGGATCGGACGGAGTTCCGTCGGTGTGAGTTGCATTTGCCGCCGCGGCAGCCACAAATTTAGCTACGCTCTTGGCGTGGCGCACATCATCGCCTTGCACCCAGAAGATGACGTCCTCGGCGATGTTGGTGGCGTGATCGGCAACACGCTCCAGGCTGCGCGAGATCATGAGCGCGTTCAGCGCCTGTGGCGCAAGATGGCCGCTTTCTTCCATCACGCGGGTGAGCGTCTTGTAGGCTGAACGGTTCATCTGGTCGACGGCATCGTCCATGGTGAGCACGCTATGGGCCTGCTCGGCATCGCCTTCGATAAAGGCCTGCAGGCTCTTGCGCACCATTTCGGCCGACATGGCCGCCATGCGCGGAATGTCCACGGGAAGATCGGCATGAGCCATGCGCTCCATAAAGCGGACGCGGTCGGCAATGCTCTTCGCGGCGTCGCCCACGCGCTCCAGGTCGGCGTTGATCTTGATGACGCTCAGAATGAAGCGCAGATCGACGGCCATGGGCTGCTCCATGGCGAGCAGGTCGAGCGCGGCCTGGTCGATGTCGCGCTCCATGCGGTTGATGGCAACCTCGCTGCGGCTGACGAGGTCGCAGATCGAAAGGTCGCGCGTGCGGTAGGCCTCGATAGCGCGCTGGATGGCCTGCTCGGCAAGGCCGGCCATGACGAGAAGATTCTCCTTGAGATCCTCAAGGCTCTGCTGAAAACGAATGCGTGTCATCCGAACCTGCCCGTGATGTAATCCTCCGTGCGCTTGTCGGAAGGATTGGTAAAGATTTTGTGGGTCGAATCAAACTCTACCATGCGGCCGTTGAGAAAGAAGCCGGTCTTCTCCGCCACGCGCGCCGCCTGCTGCATATTATGTGTCACGATGACGATGGTGTACTGCGACTTCAGTTGAAAAATCAGATCCTCGATCTTGGCGGTGGAGACGGGATCGAGAGCCGAGGCTGGCTCGTCCATCAGCAAGACCTCGGGGTCGACGGCAAGAGCGCGGGCGATGCAGAGGCGCTGCTGCTGGCCGCCAGAAAGACTGGCGCCTGACTTCTTCTTGAGATCGTCCTTTACCTCGTCCCACAGCGCGGAGTTTTTCAGCGACCGCTCCACAATCTCGTCGAGGCGCTTCCTGTTGGAGTAGCCGTTGAGCTTGAGGCCCGCGGCGACGTTGTCGTAGATCGACATGGTGGGAAAGGGATTGGGACGCTGGAAGACCATGCCCACGCGGCGCCGGATCTCGACCGGCCTGGCGTCGGCGTAGATGTCCAGTCCGCCGATGCGCACCGTACCGGTAACGCGCGCAATGGGATTGGTCTCGTGCATGCGATTGATGCAGCGCACAAAGGTGCTCTTGCCGCATCCCGAAGGACCGATCAGCGCCGTGACGTGATTGGCGGGAATGTTCAGGTTGATATCCTGCAACGTATGGTTCGAGCCATACCATGCGTTCAGGTTCTGTACCTCGATGCTGACGCCCACGTGGGAATCTCTCCTTCCGGCTAACTGTTGCCCTTCAGCACGCCGCGGCTGGTAACAAACCGCACCAGCGATACGGCGAGTACGATCAGCACGATGAGCACCAGCGCCCCTCCCCACGCCATGCGGTGCTGATCCTCGTAGGGCGAGATGGAGTAGTTGAAGATCTGCAGGGGCAGAGCGGCGATGGGATCGTTGACGCTCGTGCTCCAGAACTCGTTGCCCAGCGCCGTAAAGAGCAGAGGCGCGGTTTCACCGGCAACGCGCGCAAAGGCCAGCATGCAACCGGTGATGATGCCGGGCGAGGCGGTCTTGACGGTAATGGAAAGCGTGGAGCGCCAATTCGGCACTCCCAGACCGAGAGCGGCTTCCCGGATCGAGTGCGGCACCATCAGCAGCATCTCCTCCGTGCTGCGGCAGACAGTCGGAATCATCATGATGCCCAGCGCCACGCCTCCGGCGAACGCGGAAAAGTGACCGAGAAACGGCAGAAAACGCGCGCGTGGAAAGACGATCAGCGCATAGGCGGTCACCCCCATCACGATCGAAGGCACGCCGTTGAGAACATCGGCAGTGAAACGCACGGCGTTGGCCAGCCTGGTGCCGCGGCCGAACTCGGCCAGAAAGATGCCGCTGCCAATGCCAAGAGGAACGCCGATAAGGCTGGCGATTCCCAGTAGAACGCCCGAGCCGACAATCGCATTGGCCATGCCGCCGCCAAGTTCACCCTCCGGCACGGGAACCTTGATGAAAAAATTCAGGTTGAGCGAACTAGCGCCCTTGATCAGGAGATAGCCGAAGATGAACGCCAGCGGCAGAATCACCAGAATCGTGGCAAGAACGGCCAGCGCCGTGACCGCATGGTCAGTGACCATCCTCATTTTCGATCGAAGCTGGAAACCACCTGAATTCACTCAAAACCCCTCAATGCGCCCGCGATGGCGTGCCCCGCGTAACGGCCCAGACCAGCAGTTGAGCGAAGATGTTGACGATAATCGTGACCACAAACAGCGCCAGGCCAATCTCAACCAGGGCGCTGCGGTGCAGATCGCTAAAGGCCTCGGCAAACTCGTTGGCGATGACTGACGCCATGGTGGTGCCGTTGGCGAGAAGCGACTTGTGAATCTCCGGCGTGTTGCCAATCACCATCAGCACAGCCATGGTCTCGCCAAGAGCGCGGCCAAGGCCCAAAATGATGGCGCCCACAATGCCGATGCGCGCATTGCGCAGAACGCCCATGCGAATCATCTCCCAGCGCGTTGCGCCGAGGGCCAGCACGGCTTCGCGCTGGGACTGGGGCACGGCGGTCATCACTTCGCGCGTGAGCGACGAAATGATGGGCAGAACCATGATGGCGAGAATGACGCCCGAAGCAAGGTAGCCCAACCCGGTAGGGTTGTCGCTGCCAAAGAGCCCCGTCCAGCCGAGCGTTTTGTTGAGGACAGGGTTCACAAATTCACGAAGCAGCGGGACAAGAATAAAGAGAGCCCACAGACCGTAGATGATGCTGGGAATCGCAGCCAGCAGCTCCGTCAGAAAGGAAAGCGGCGCGCGCAGAAAACCGGGGCACATTTCAGTCAGAAAAACAGCCACGCCAATTGCCAGCGGAACCGCAAAGAACAGCGACAAAAACGATGTGACCAGAGTGCCGTAAATAAAAGGAATGGCGCTGAAGTTGCCGTTGACCGGATCCCAGTATTGCGGCTGGCCTGTCACTGGATCTTTCACGGCCGTATAGAAGAACTTGAGACCTGACCGCGCCCAGTTCATCTGCGATTTGTCGACAAGCTGGTATGCGATGAGTGCGACGATCAAAAAGACACTGATCGCGCAGAGCGTCATCAGAACCCTGAACAGGCGGTCCGCTCCGGCCGAGTTCCCGCGCGCCAGCAAATAGCGCCGAATCTCGGAATGTTCTGCCACAGCCGCAGCCTGGTGCTCTGACGAATGCACCGCTTCTGGTTCAGGCAGGGGTTGGGTGACTCGGATCTCTGGCACGGTCCTGTCCACACACTTCAGGCTACCGGGCAATTGTGAAAGGCAGGTTACAGCGATGAAAAATAAGATGCATACGGGCAAAAATTCGTGTGAATCGCCAGGACGCCCCCCTCCGCGGCCGCTATGATGGCCGACCGAGCATCCAGAGCGTGCGCGCAATTCCTCGTGCTGTTTGCTATACGTCTCGTTCTTAGAAAGCAAATCGGTCCAGTTCAAAGGTTGGCCTAGCCGCAACCCTGGGGCGAGTGGTACTACTCAAGAGATGACAAAGGGAAGCAGTCGAACGCTATCCGGGCATATGAAATCCGGGCATGTGAACCTGCGTATGTTGGCCGAACATCTGGAACTCTCCCAGACTACGGTTTCCCTCGTGCTGAACAACTCGCCTTCGGCCAGATCGATTCCCCAGGAAACGCGGGAGAGGGTGATAGAGGCCGCCAAACGGCTTGATTATCGTCCCAATTATTTCGCCCGCTCGCTGCGGCGCAGCAAGTCTATGAGCGTCGGCGTGCTCACGCCCGACCTGAGCGAAGGCTACTTCACACGCGTGATGAGCGGCGTGGTGCAGGAGCTGAACCGCGCCCACTACTTCTTCTTCACCGCCTGCCACAATTGGAACCAGGAGCTTCTGGAACAGTATCCGCGCATGTTGATCGAGCGGGCCGTGGACGGATTTCTGCTGCTGAACTCAACCATGGACGAAGTGACGGTGCCGGTGGTGGGGATTTCGGCGCACAGCGCGGCGGCCAATGTGACCAATCTCGTTCTGGACCACATCCTCGCCGCCCGACTGGCGCTGAAGCATCTATACGACAGGGGACACCGGCGGATCGCTTTCATGCATGGTCCCAGGGCAATTCCAGACTCGGAGTTTCGCTGGGTAGGAATCCAAAAGGTTGCCGGAGAACTTGCTCTGGAGACCGATCCTGCGCGGACGATGCATCTGGACGCAAGCGGCTGGCCGATGAAGACCGGCCAGCAACCAATGGATCCACAGATTGCCTACGATCTGACGCGCGCCCTGCTGGAAAGAACCCGCGACTTTACCGCCATGTTCTGCTTCAACGACATTGCGGCAATGGGTGCCATTCGCGCCATTTGCGACGCCGGCCTCAGCGTGCCAGGCGACATCTCGGTAGTGGGCTTTGACGACATCGCCTCCGCGGCGTTTTCGGCCCCCTCGCTCACCACCGTGCATCAGCCGCTCTTCGAGATGGGCCAGAAAGGCGCACAACTCCTGCTGGAGCGAATCGCCAACTCCGCAAAGCAGTTTCCCGCCGAAATTGAAATGCGTCCGGAGCTGGTTGTGCGGGAATCGACGGGACCGGCGAAAGCCCGGCCGTAGAAATGATGGCTTGGCAATTGCCCAAGCCAGTCCGGCCCGTGCGTTGGAGACCTGAGTCCCCTCACCTTGCGATGGTGGAATACTCCGTACACAACAGCCGCGCAGGCGGTTCGTCTTCCACGATCTCCGGGTAACGGGGAAGCGGGTCTTTGAAGTGGTTGTCCGCGTCATCGTCGTTGACCGAGGAAACCTCGCCAATTAAGCCGTCACCTTCCACCGCATAGAACATGTGATAAAGATATGGCGTTAAGGTGATGGATTCGCCGGAGCCAAGAATAACGATTGATCCGGCTTCGACCGTGCGTCGAATTCCATTGCAGACCACGGAAACTGGCGTCTGTGCGAATCCACCATCTTCATCGGAGTTATAGAGCTGCACAGCCAGGCGTCCAGCCCGCATCCCCCCCCTGTTGATGATGTCCAGCTCTAGGCTTACACAAGCGGCGCAGCCCGTTTGCCTCCGCTTGCGGGGTACGGGGAACTTATCACCGCAACGACGCAGTCGTTCTTTCACTTGCATTAATTACAGCAACCCGCTCCCCAGACCTCACAAAGCGAAGCCTGGGCGCGGGTATACTAAAGAGAAACGTGCCTGCGAGCGGTCAAAAGCGTATTGGGAGGCAACAGCCGCAAGTTGACGCCACCAGAGTGATCGAGCAGGTTGGCGTCTTTCATGCGCGGTAGACCGGCGAATCCGGCGATGGCCTGATAATAGCAGCCGAAGCCGCGAGCCAGCCCCGCACAGCAAGCTACTCGCCCGGGGATCTCCCCTGGACACCCGGCTATTCCCGGGAAAAGGACGAACATGGGAACACTGCTGGAGTCCATCAACTCTCCTGCCGATGTGAAGCGCCTGAGCCCTGTGCAACTCGTCGAGCTGGCCCAGGAGATTCGCGACTTCCTCATCCAATCTCTCGCCAGAACAGGCGGTCATCTTGGCCCCAACCTCGGCGTGGTTGAACTCACTCTGGCGCTCCACGCGGTCTTCAATACGCCCGAGGACAAGATCCTCTTCGATGTCAGCCACCAGGCCTACATCCACAAGATCCTCACCGGCCGCCGCGAGCAGTTTGAGACCATCCGCCAGCCGGGCGGCCTGAACGGCTTCATGCTGCGCGCGGAGAGCGAGCACGACTGCTACGGAGCCGGCCATGCCGGAACCGCGCTCTCGGCCGCGCTCGGCATGGCCGTGGCGCGCGACCTGGCCGGAGGGCGCGAGAACATTGTTGCCGTCGCCGGCGATGCCGCCTTCACCAACGGCATCACCTTCGAAGCTCTGAACAACATCGCCGCGCAAACCAAACGCATGATCGTTGTGCTCAACGACAACGAGTGGTCCATCGATCGCAACGTCGGCGCCATCGCGCGTTACTTCCATCGCATCGTCACCAACGAACGCTACCAGTATCTGCACGACAGGGCCACACGCCTGATCGAGCGATTCGGCGGCAAAACCGCGGTGAAGGTTGTGCGCCGCGCCGAAGAGGCCGCCAAAAGCATGTTGTGGCCCTCCATCCTCTTCGAGGAGTTCGGCCTTGAATATTACGGCCCCATCGACGGCCACAACATTCCGCTGCTGATTGAGACCTTCAAATTTCTCAAGGCTCTCGACCACCCGGTTCTGCTGCACATCCTGACGCAAAAGGGACGCGGCTTCCAGCCGGCGCTCGACGGGCAAAAAAAGTTCCACGGCCTGGGGCCTTACGATCCCGAGACGGGCCGCACGCCCGACGGCTCCACCACCTACGCCGAGGTCTTCGCCAAAACGCTCGCCGATCTGGCCAACCAGGATGAGCGCATCGTCGCCATCACAGCGGCCATGCCGAACGGTACAGGACTCGATCACTTCCGGCCGCAACATCCCACGCGCTACTTCGACGTCGGTATCGCCGAAGAACACGCTGTGGTGTTTGCCGCAGGCATGGCCACGCGCGGGCTCAGGCCAGTGTGCGCCATCTACTCAACATTTCTGCAGCGCGCCTTCGATCCCGTCGTGCACGACGTGTGCCTGCAAAAGTTGCCTGTTCTTTTCTGCATGGATCGCGCGGGCCTCTCCGGCGACGACGGCCCTACGCATCACGGCCTCTTCGACATCGCTTACCTGCGCGGCATTCCCGAGATCGTGCTCATGTCGCCAAAAGATGAAGACGAATTGGCCGACATGATGAAGACCGCGTTTGCACTGCAGTCGCCAAGCGCCATCCGCTATCCGCGCGGCGCGGTCGCTGGCGTTCCGCGCAAGCCCGAGCCGCGGACAATTCCCTTGGGAAAAGCCGAGGTGCTTATCGACGGTTCCGACGTCGCCATTCTCGGTCTCGGTCCCATGACCTCGCTTGCCAAGGATCTGGCCGCGACACTCACGCGCGACGGCTATTCCGCCGCGGTCATCAACCCCCGCTTCGTCAAGCCGCTCGATCGAGAACTGCTTGAGCGCTATGCCAAACGTGTGGCCGCCTTTGTTACCTTTGAAGATCATGTGAAGATGGGCGGCTTCGGCACCGCCGTAGTCGAAGCGCTCGAAGAGATGGGCCTCGCGGTTCCCGTGGTGCGCATCGGCTGGCCGGATCGGTTCATCGAGCACGGCAAGGTCGACGAACTCCGCGCACGCTACGGCCTCACCGCGGAGGCGGCGTACACACAGGTGCTGCCGCTGCTGAAAGGCCGCCGCCGCGCAACACTGGTGGCAAGCTGAATATAGCGTATCGCCGCGATACGAGAAACCGTATTACACCGAATTGCTATGCGAATGGTATATAGTCTCTTTATCTTTTGGGCTCCACGCTGGCGTCCCCGGCCGCTCGGCGATGCAATCGCCAACTCGCCAGCCTGCAACGTACGGCGCTGCGGCCGCCAGTACGCTGCTTTTGTCCTGCAAAGCGTCACCCACAACTTAAAGACCAGTTTCTTTCGAATCCTTCGTCAATTCCTCCAACCCCCTCCGAACGAAATGCGCGCGCCCATTCACCGCGGCTCCAGCCTCGCCAAGCGAGTCGGCTTCATTCTCATCTGCGCAATGGCCTTCAGCTCCATTACTGCCTACTCGCAGGGCGCGCAGGCCACGCCGCTGGTTTTGGCTGGCGGTACGGTCATTGATGTTTCCAACTGGGGGAATTCGGCGCGCGACATTGCCAACGCCATCGTCGTCATCCAGGGCAACAAAATCACTTCGGTTGGCCTTGCCGGCCAGGTTCCCGTGCCCAAAGGCGCGCGCATCGTCGACTGCACAGGCAAATATCTCGTTCCCGGTCTCATCGATGGCTACGCCGGCATGAACTCGCAGACCCAGGCCAACGCCAACCTCTATATGGGCGTCACCACGGTAGTTGCGCGCGCCGACAATCAGCGCGGTTTTATCGATCGCGACGCCCGGCCCACGCCCCACATCTATCCCGTCGACAGCATCGGTGTAACCGACAACTGGAGCCTGCTGGCGCGGCAGCCCGAGTGGGTTTCAAAGCTGCGCGAAGGCCCGCATACCACGGAACTGAGCCCGCAGGATACAGCGCGTCAGATGGCCGATACTGCGCGGCTGGGAACGCGTGTTCTCCTGCTGTCGCCTCACGTCACCGCCGCCAATTCCCAGTGGATCATCGCCCACGCACACCAGATGGGCCTTGTCACTTACGGCATCTTTGTCGCTACACCATATCGTGTCGGCGTCGAAGCGGGCGTGAACGCGCTGCCGCGAATGGACCGCTACATTCTCGGCTCCATCCCCGATGAGCTCCAGCGGCCGCTCAGCGACGATCCCGACGGCTCCGCTACCGCCACCGCATATGACTACGCTGAGCACGTTTCGCCCACCGACCGGCGCCTGCAAAACTACGCCCGGATTCTTGCCGCGCACCGCTCCGCGCTGATGCCGGCCCTCAGCCTGTACTACGCCAATCTGCCGGAGCATCGTAACCTGTGGAAAGAGCCGGCCGCATCGCTCCTCGATCCCAGCCGCATGTATCGTCCTACAAATCCCGCTACTGGGGACATGGATTATCCGCTCCCAGGCTGGTCCCATCACCTGCCCGCAACAGCACAACGGTGGATGGAGGAGAACCTCCAGAAGAAAGCCGCAACTTCGGCCCTTCGACTTTGGCGCATCAATGAAACCATCTTTGCCGATATGCCACACTACCTGGCAGCATCGGGCGCCGACGTGATGGGCACGATGCCCGGCATCTCGCTACAAACCGAACTGGAACTCCTCGTGCGCATGGGACTTTCTCCACGCGAAGCCCTGGCTGCCGCCACCAATAACTATGCGCTTCAGTTTGGCTGGAACGAGCTCGGCCTTATTGCCGCCGGCCGCCGCGCCGATATCCTCATCCTCGACGCCGATCCCACGGCTAACATCTGGAACGCGCGCAGCATCTCCAGCATCATCCTCGACGGCGAAATCCTCGACCGCCAGGCCCTTCTGCATATAAAAAAATAGACACAGCGCGGTTTTTTTGAAGCGGCACGCCTCCAAAGGCTGCCGAAAAACTCCGATGAGCACGGTCTTGTCACAGGGCGCGACTTCAGCCCGCTCCACGCCGCTACTCATCCTGTCGAACTTCGCAGCGCCTCCAGCAGCTTGCGGTCCTCGGCGCTCAACGCTGCTTGATCGAGCAGTTCCGGACGGTTCTTGAGCGTTTTCTTGAGTTGTTGTTCGCGCCGCCAGCGCCGGATCTGCGCGTGATCGCCGTTCAGCAGCACATCGGGCGCGCGCAATCCGCCAAACTCAGCCGGCCGCGTGTAGTGCGGATAGTCAAGTAACCCTCCGGCCCCGTGCTGTGAGCGCGGAACCCCCTCCACGTCCAAATCGATCTCCGCGTCGGCTACGCCAAAGCTCTCGAATTCGCCCGAGGCCTGGTTGCCGAGCACACCTGGGATCAGCCGCATCGTCGCGTCCACCACTACCGCCGCCGCGGGCTCGCCGCCGCTCAGCACGTAGTCGCCGATTGACAATTCCATGTCGCAGTAGAGTTCGTTGATGCGCTCGTCGACGCCTTCGTAGCGTCCGCAGATCAGAACCACGTGTTCCAGCTTCGCCAACTCCCGTGCCACCGCCTGCGAAAACACTCGTCCCTGGGCAGAAAGCAGAATCACGCGCGTCCCGCATCTTCCTTCGTTCTCCTGCTTTGCCTTGACTCGCAGGGTCTGGAGCGCCTCGGCTAACGGTTCCGGCTTCAGCACCATCCCTTCGCCGCCGCCAAACGGACGGTCGTCCACGGTGCGGTGACGGTCATGCGTGAACTCTCGCAGATCGTGCAGCCGAATTTCGATCAGCCCCTCGGTTTGCGCCCGGCGCACGATCCCCTGCGCAAACACGCTCTCAAAATATCCCGGAAAAATGGTAACAATATCGAAGCGCATACTTCCCGATGATAAAAGCGCGACCTGCCGCGGATCAGATCTCCTGCGCCCTGACCCTTTGCCTCGCGCGATTGACAACCAGCCTTAGCAGATAGAGAAGAACCAGAATGTTGATCGCAAGCAGGCCGGCGCGGAACGCCGTGAGCCGGCGGAAGATCTCGTAGATTTCCCATGGGAGAAATGAGGCGGTAATAGCGATGGTCAGAAACTCTCCCCATGCTTTCTCGAGGTAGAGACCGATGCCTTCGATCAGCATCACCGTTGAGTAGCTATAGGCGACAAATCCAATCCGCCGCAGCAGAGGATCGTTGATGAGCGCCGCCTTCTCAAGAATGAGGTTGACCAGACGGGATTCCGGATCGAAACGAAGATAGCGCGCAAGAGTGTCAATTTCGTCGGCGATATCCTTGTGAAGCAGGTGCTGCGCACCAATCCCTATGGCAAAAAACAACAGCGCGTGAAGAAACTTGTAGAAGGCGATCAGCAGTAACAGCCGATTGCGGCTCTGAGGTTCAGTACGAACTGGCAAGGGGACGAGGGCCATGGCGGCTGGAGTCGATCACTATCTTCAAGGGTACATGACGCGAGTCACCAACCGGCAACTCCACTCTGCCCCACCGCCGATAAAATACCTTTTCCAATCTGATCGAAGCCGCAGATCCGCCAATAAAACCATCTCTTCCTGTTTCCGGCGGCTCAACCTACCTGCGAACCACTCGCGCGTTTTCAAGCAGCGTAAGTGGCTCGCCCGTCTTGACGGTCACATTGAAATCGTGCGCCGTTATGGTGGCGTTGCGCACAATCATCCCCTTCTGCGCGGCAATCTCGACGTGATCGAGCGTGAGAGTTGTGATGGGGCTTTCCGGAAGACCCAGAACGATACCCGCTTCTTTCGCGCCCGTCGCCTTCAGACGGCTGATGCGGATGTCGTGAAAGCGCGGCGTGAGGCGCGTGACCGGCTGCGCGGCGTCGTGCTTTGGAATGCGCGGGTAATACTCAGTGATCTGAATCGGCGTGCCGACGCCGTCCATGGTCAGATCGCGGAAATCGAAGTTCCCGATGTCGCCTCCGCGGTCGCGCCCGGACTTGATGCGCACGCCATTGCCGGTGTGCTCGAAGTGAATGCGGCGCGCGCGTACACGCTGGACGCCGCCGGCAATCTCGCTGCCCATCGACATGCCGTGGCCGTGGAGAAACGTGCAGTCGGTCATTGTGATATCGGTTGAAGGCGAATCGGGACCGGGAGACCCGGGCTGGCCGGATTTGATGGCCACATTGTCGTCACCCACATCAATGGTCATGTGCGAGATCCTGACGTGGCTCGACGAAAAAGGATCGATGCCGTCTGTGTTGGGTGAGCGCACCGGCGCCAGGATTCTGCCATTGCGGATGACGACGTCGTCTGAATAGTAGGGCACAACCTGCCACGAGGCGGAGTTCTGGATGGTCACATCCTCGATGAGAATGTGCTTGCAGCGATCGAAGAAAATAAGCCGGGGACGCATGGCCGGAATAAAATTCGCGCCTGCGCGATGCGCATAGACTGCGTCCCACCAGGGCTTGCCGTTGCCATCGATCGTGCCGCCGCCGCGAATCGCGATGTGCTCGGCGTTGGCCGCGCTCACCAGCGCCTGCAGGGCAGGCTCGCGCAACTCCTCAACTTTGGGATAGTCGCTTTTGTCCTGGCTGCCAAGCAGCGTTGCTCCCGCGTCGACTTCGAGCGTGATGTGGCTCTTGAGCACAATCGGCCCAGTCAGGAATGTTCCCGACGCGAGGCGCACGGTACCGCCGCCTTTCGCCTCGCAGGCATCGATGGCGTTTTGGATGGCGCGCGTATCCTTGGTCACGCCATCGCCTCTGGCGCCGTAGTCGGTTACATTGCATACGCGCGCTGCATGGGCTGGAGCGATGCAAAGTACGAGCGCCGCGAAGGAAATCGCGCCCGGAAGAATACGCGAAACGGTCCGCGCGTTGAGAAATTTCATATACTGCGCCATCCAGTGCTCCATCTTCCGCATGAGTTGTTTGTGCATTGGCTATATCCTTACGAAGTATGCTTCTATCTACTATGACAGGGCATGTGAGAGCAATATGAATCTTCAGGCAAGCGATCGAGAGAGTGGTTGCGCGCGCCGCGGGAGAGCCGAACGGAAACACGCGGCTGTTCTGATGCTGGCCGCGATGGCGGCCATGCCGCTCGTGGCGCAGATGAGCAACGCCACGGCGAAGCAGCTTCGCGAGAAGATTCGCGCGGCGCTGTTCGTGCCGAATCCCCTGCCAGTACTCGACGCAAAGAACTACGGCAGCTTCTCGCCGGAACCCGGAGTGATTGCCGAGCGCGTGACCTACGCAACCGAGTACGGAATGCGTGTGCCGGCGATCGTCTACCGTCCGGAGAAGATGCGCGGCAAGATTCCAGGCATCGTAGTGGTGAACGGTCACGGCGCCGACAAGACAAGCTGGTACTCCTACTACACAGGCATCGAGTACGCGCGCGCCGGGGCCATGGTGCTTACATATGACCCAATTGGCGAGGGTGAGCGCAACGACGACCACAAGGACGCGACGGGCGAACACGATCGCCTCATCGATGTGCCGGGCGTACCCGAGCGCATGGGCGGCCTGATGCTGACCGACGTTATGCAAGCGGTCTCGTATCTACGCAGCCAACCTGAAGTCAATCCCAAACGCATCGCCGTGCTGGGATTTTCAATGGGCTCGTTCGTGGTCTCAATCGCCGGTGCGGTGGACGATCGCATTCACGCTGTGCTGCTCACCGGCGGCGGCGATCTGGATGGACCGGGCGGCTACTGGGACTCAAGCCATGCGGTGATGTGCCAGGCGGGGCCTTATCATGCGCTCAGGTTTCTGGGAGACCGGCCGGCGGTTTTGTTCGCGCTTCAGGCCAAACGCGGGCCCACCTTCATCATCAACGGAACCCGCGACACAGTGGTCGCCATTCCGCAACACGGACCGGAGTTCTTCGGCAATCTGCGCCAGAGAACGATTGCGATGAACGGCTCGGCAAAGAATGTCTTCACCACCTACTTCGATCCGGGAGCGAGTCACCGGCCGGCGTGGGTCACGAAGATCGCAGCCCTTTGGCTCGACTGCCAACTGCACTTTGCCAACTGGAAGAGCCGCCAGATCGCATCGCTGCCAACGATCCGGATCGGCGACTGGGCAAAAAGGAACGGTGTCAGGTTCAACAGAAGCGCACAGCGCCAGGACCGCGACTCCGGCCTTGTGGCGATCGACGTCAATGTGCCGAAGCTTACGCCTGAGCAATTGAACGTGCTGCCGATGGAGGAATGGGAGAAGCAGCGCGAACAGTTTGTCTACTCCACCTGGGCGCGCGATGCGATTGCGGCAGCGGAAAAACAAACGCGATAGCGCAGAAGCGGTGAAGACCACGAATATCGGGCTCGTATATCCGGATCTTCAGAAACGCGGCCCTGGGCTCGCAATCAGCGATATCAGCCCGGACGAGGTGAGGACATGAAGACTCGGCACCGTCCGCAAATCACCTGAAATGCAATCAACTTCAAGTAGAATTCGGATCGAGTCGTTTGCAATCCAGGGGCCAATCCTTTATGATCCATACATGAGCGCAGGGAAATTCCTGCGCCGTCTAATGCACCACGGCTTTTGGGCATGCGCCTGAGAGGGCTATTGTTTCCGCGAATGCGGACGGGCAAAGGCGGTGGGAGACGAGGGAACGATGGCTAAAACTGGCAAGAATATTGCGAAGGCGCGCGCCGCTGTCACCAAGCCGGCGTATCCGCTGCCCGAAGCAGTCAATCTCCTGAAGCAAGTGAAGTTTGCGAAGTTCGACGAGACCGTCGATCTGACGATGCGTCTGGGCGTCGACACGCGCCATGCCGATCAGATGGTGCGCGGAACCGTTGTGCTGCCGCACGGTCTGGGCAAGAGCAAGACCGTGGCCGTCATCGCCACCGGCGACCGCCAGAAGGAAGCCAAGGAAGCGGGCGCGGAGTATGTCGGCGGCGAAGAGATGGTGGAGAAGATCCAGAAAGAAGGCTGGACCGACTTCGATGCGCTCATCGCAACGCCCGACATGATGAAGGTTGTCGGCCGTCTGGGCAAGGTGCTGGGACCGAAGGGTCTGATGCCGAATCCCAAGACCGGAACCGTGACCATGGATGTGGCAGCGGCGGTCAAAGAGATCAAGGCCGGCAAGGTGGAGTTCCGCGCCGACAAGACAAGCCTTGTGCACGTACCCGTGGGCAAGCTGAGCTTCGAGCCGCAGAAGCTGATCGAGAACGCGACCACCGTCATCACATCGATCGTGCGCGCCAAACCTGCAGCCGCCAAGGGCAAGTACATCAAGAGCGTCACGCTGAGCTCGACGATGGGCCCCGGCGTACCTCTCGATTCGCAGGTCGCCGAAGCGGCGGGCAAGCACTGAGAAACGAGTGGCCAGCGATCAGTGGTCGGTTGGCCGGGCGGGACGACAGGGATTGTGCCGGGCTTGAGAGTTCGGGAGAGACTTTGGAACAGCCGCCCACATTCAAGGGCGCGAGAAAGGGCCGGGGGCAGGAGATCGGATAGGCAGAAATACTGATTCCGATCACTGTTCGCTGACCACTGTGCGGAGCACACAATGGCAATTTCAAAGGCAAAAAAGACAAAGAAGGTCAAGGCGCTAGCTGCGGAGCTGGAGTCCTCGACGACAGCGATTATCGGCACCTTCAGCAAGCTCACCGTGGCGAAGGATTACGAGCTGCGCAAGGTGATCCGCGAAGCCGGCGGCAAGTACCGCGTGGTGAAGAACAAGCTGGCCGCGATTTCCGGATCGGGCACGCAGGTAGAGGCCGCGCTCAAGGGACTGAAGGGCGTCAACTCGGTGGCCTTCACCTCAGGCGATCCTGTGGCGCTGACCAAGGTCTTCGCCAAGTGGGCTGGCGAGAACCAGGCAGAGTTTCAGTTCAAGCTGGGCATTGTCGACGGCAAACTGTTGACTGTCGATGACGTGAAGGCACTGGCCACGATGCCAGGCAAGGAAGAGATCTTCTCGAAGCTGCTCTTCCTTATTAACGCTCCGGCGCAGCGTCTGGCTACGGTAATCAATGCCACCGGCCGCGACCTGGCCGTGGTGTTGAACCAGGGCGTAGAGAAAGAAAAGTTTGCAGCGGCGTAGCTGCGCAGGTTGGTTTTCAGCCGTCAATTGCCGGCAATCCGCCCGAACGGGCGTTTGCTGACAAACGATCACTGGCAACTGACCGCTGAAAAGAGTTTTGGTCCCCCATCGTGTGGAAAGGGCGCATGTCTGGCGCATCGGAAACTTTCCTCGCATGACTCGGGTGGCCGGGGTAATACGAATTCAATCGGATTGAATGGAGATAAAAATGGCGGATATCGCGCAGTTGGAAGAGCAAATTGTGAGTCTGAGCCTGCTGGAAGCGGCAGCTCTGGTGAAGAAGCTGGAAGAGCGTCTTGGCGTTTCGGCGGCGGCGGCGGCCCCGGTTATGGTGGCTGGCGCTGCAGGCGCAGGCGCGGCGGCTCCCGCAGCCGAGGAAAAGACCGAATTCCAGGTCATTCTGAAGGATGCCGGCGCCAACAAGATCAGCACCATCAAGGCTGTGCGCGAAGTCACTTCGCTCGGCCTGAAGGAAGCCAAGGATCTGGTCGATGGCGCTCCGAAGCCGCTCAAGGAAAATGCGACCAAGGAAGAGGCCGAGGCCATCAAGAAGAAGTTCGAGGGCGTTGCAACCATCGAAATCAAGTAAACGGCACGAGACTTGCAGGGGAAGCCGGGACGCGCTAGTATTAATTTGTGCGTCTCTGCGCCTCCCTTTTGGGTTGTTGCCGGGAGTGGGTTGAACGCTGTAACATGTTGCGAAAATTCCACACCAGTGTTTGCAACCGGGGCGAAAGAGGTTTCTCCCGGCACCGTAACTTGATTCCGTCAAGTTCTTTTTGGGTCAACAGTTAACCTTGAAGTCAGGCAGGGAGACTGTTGAAGTTGGATTGGCTAGCTGGCAATTCGCGGCGGTAGCGGATATTGCGATCGGCGAGGGCAATGGAAGAAAATTCGAATGGGAGCACAGGCATCGAGCTGCGCTCGTGAGGCGTTGTGTCCTCACGGGCTTTTCGTGTCTTCCCACGATCCTGCGTGGAGAGTTTTGTTTTGCCCCGCAGGTTGAAGCGCGCAACTTTCCTTTACGGTTTGACCATGATTCTGAAGTCAGCCGCTGTGTTCGCTTCTTCCATTTGTGCGCAGTCTAGCGCACTGGCATCGAGCGCGCAAGATCGGACGCGAACTTTGACAGAGATTTCACGGAGACCCACCTGATCAGGGCTCATTCCGGTACCCGCGGGAGCATGCTTCCAGAGGCGCCGGCAACGCAGGAGTGGGACTGGAACCTCAATTCCCACTCGCCGGATTCTTCGATTTCTATCGGTATCTTGCTGGCGCCCCCGAGGCTCGGGCGCTGGCCTGGCGCGGCTACTGAAGTACAGGGTAGACGCCAGAACGACGAGGCTCAGGAGTGATCATGCCTAACGAGAAGCGCGCGATTCGCAGCCGGCTCGATTTTTCCAAGATTCCCACGGCAACCCAGATTCCCAACCTGATCGAAGTGCAGCGCCGCTCCTACGAGCGGTTCCTGCAGATGGACAAACTGCCCAACGAGCGCGATGACTCGGGACTGCAGTCGGTGTTTGTTTCGGTCTTTCCGATTACCGACTTCCGCGGCATCTCGCAGCTTGACTTCGTGGACTACGCGATCGGCAACTGGGAGTGCAAGTGCGGTCACCTGAAGGGGTTGCACCACCTGCGCACGGCCTGCGTCCATTGCGGGGCCATGGTCATCACCAATCCCTTTCTGCCCGGCGACGTACTCTGCCAGAAGTGCGGCACCTACAACAAGAACACGCCCGACTTCTGCAACAAGTGCGGTGACCCGGTCAGCCTGCAACTCAAGTACGACCAGCAGGAGTGTGAAGAGCGCGGCATGACCTTCTCCGCGCCGCTCAAGGTCACGGTGCGCCTCACCATCTACGACAAGGACGCCGAGACCGGCAACAAGACCATCCGCGACATCAAGGAGCAGGAGGTCTTCTTCGGCGACATTCCGCTGATGACGCCGAACGGCACGTTCATCGTGAACGGCACCGAGCGCGTCATCGTGTCGCAGTTGCACCGTTCGCCCGGCGTCTTCTTTGAAACCGCCAATAATCGCACCTACTTTCTGGGCAAGATCATCCCCTATCGCGGCTCCTGGGTCGAGTTCGAATACGACCAGAAGAACACGCTCTATGTGCGCATCGACCGCAAGCGCAAGTTCCTGGGAACCATCTTCCTGCGCGCTCTGGGTCTGCGCTCCGACGAGGAGATCCTCAAGACCTTCTACACCATCGACCGCGTGCACATCGCCGACGGCAAATTGCTGTGGGAAGTACAGCAGGATGCGGCGAAGGGCACTCACCTGGTCGGCGTCAAACCCGCACACGCCATCCTGCACGGCAAAGAAGAGATTGCGCACTCGGGCCGCAAGATTACCGCCCATGCGCTGAAGGCGCTCCGCACCGCCGGCATCGACAAGGTTGAAGTGGAAACGGCCGAGCTCGACGGCGCGCTCACCGCGGCCGACGTGGTCGATACCTCGACCGGCGAGGTTGTCGTTGAGGCTAACTTAGAGCTGACGGCCGACCGTCTGCACAAGATCATGGCCTCCAGCGCCACCACCTTCGAAGTCTTCTTCCCCGACCGCGACGACGTGGGCAACATCATCTCGAACACGCTGAAGCGCGACTCGATTCACAAGCCCGAAGAGGCACTGATCGAAATCTACCGCAAGCTGCGCCCCGGCGATCCTCCGACGCTCGACACAGCGACCGCGCTCTTCGAGGGCATGTTCTTCGACCCGCGCAAGTACGACTTCTCGCGCGTGGGCCGCCTGAAGTTCAACATCAAGCTTTACGAGAATCAGGACGCCACGCACCTGGATCACCGCACGCTGACGCCGGAAGACTTCTACTCGACCATTCGCTACCTGCTCAAGCTGCGCAAGAACATCGGCGTCGTCGACGATATCGACCATCTCGGCAACCGCCGCGTCAGGGCCGTCGGCGAGCTGATGGAGAACCAGTTCCGCATCGGCCTGGTCCGCATGGAGCGCGCCATCAAGGAAAAGATGAGCGTGTATCAGGAACTGAACACGGCCATGCCTCACGATCTGATCAATGCCAAGCCCGTCATGGCGGCCATCCGCGAGTTCTTCGGCTCCTCGCAGCTCTCGCAGTTCATGGACCAGACCAATCCCCTCTCCGAGATCACGCACAAGCGCAGGCTCTCGGCCCTCGGGCCGGGCGGACTGTCTCGGGAAAGGGCGGGATTCGAGGTCCGCGACGTGCATCCGACGCACTATGGCCGCATCTGCCCCATCGAGACGCCGGAAGGTCCGAACATCGGCCTCATCAGCTCGCTGTCCTGCTTTGCGCGCATCAATGAGTACGGCTTCATCGAGTCGCCTTACCGCAAGGTGAAGGACTCGAAGATCCTCGACTACGTGGAGATCGTCAACGCCGGCGAAAGCGGCCTGCGCGTGGGCGACCACATCGAGAAGGACGAAGCGCTGCGCCTGAATGCGCAACTGAAGAAGTCCGGCAAGCGCTCCATCGACTGGATTCCCTTCAGCTTCTACCTCTCGGCGTGGGAGGAAGATCGGCACACCATCGCCCAGGCGAACATTGAGTTCAACGACCAGGGGGAGATCACCGAAGACCTGGTCAACGCGCGCCGGCAGGGCAACTTTGTGCTCGTGAACCGCACCGAGGTCGACTACATCGACGTCAGCCCCAAGCAGCTCGTCTCGGTCGCCGCATCGCTGGTGCCGTTCCTCGAGCACGACGACGCCAACCGCGCCCTGATGGGCGCAAACATGCAGCGCCAGTCGGTTCCCCTGCTTGTGGCCGAAGCGCCGCTGGTGGGCACGGGGATGGAGGGCGTGACCGCGCGCGACTCCGGCGCCGTGATCCTGGCCAAGCGCAACGGCATCGTGGATTCGGTCGACTCCGAGCGCATCATTGTGCGCGTTGAAGGCGAGCACCATCCCACGCAGCTCTCGCGCGAGGTGGGCAGCGACATCTACCAGCTCATCAAGTTCAAGCGGTCGAACCAGAACACCTGCATCAATCAGAAGCCGGTGGTCCGCGAGGGCGAACGTGTGGTCAAGGGCCAGGTCATTGCCGACGGCCCCTGCACCGAGCAGGGCGAGCTGGCTCTGGGACGCAACGTGCTGGTCGCCTTCATGCCCTGGCGCGGATACAACTTCGAGGACGCGATCCTGATCAGCGAAAAGCTGGTGCGCGAGGATTACTACACCTCGGTGCACATCGAAGAGTTCGAGATCGAGGCCCGCGACACCAAACTCGGTCCCGAGGAGATCACGCGCGACATTCCCAACGTCAGCGAGCACGCGCTGCGCGATCTTGACGAAAGCGGCATCGTCCGCATCGGCGCTCAGATTGGTCACGGCGACATTCTCGTCGGCAAGGTCACGCCCAAGGGCGAGACGCAGTTGACGCCGGAAGAGAAACTGCTGCGCGCCATCTTCGGCGAAAAGGCCGGCGACGTGCGCGACGCTTCCCTCACCTGCCCTCCGGGAATTGAAGGCACGGTGGTCGATGTTCGGATCTTCTCGCGCAAGGGTCAGGAAAAGGACGAACGCGCCAAGCAGATCGAGACGGAGTACGTCGCCAAGCTCGAAAAGAACCTCGGCGACGAGATCCGCATCCTCACCGACGAGCGCCTGAAGCGCCTGGAAGCGATTCTGGGCGGCAAGGAAGTTCTCGCCGATCTTCATGACGAGCGCACAAACAAGCGCCTGCTCACCAAGGGCGCGATTCTTGACCGTGACACGATCGAGCGCATCTCGACCAGGAATCTCAAGCGCATCCGTTACGCCGACAAAGATCCGCGGGTAAACGAGCAGATCGACGAGATCGAAGAGATGACTTCGCGCCAGATCGAAGTGCTGCGCAAGATCACCAATGAGAAGGTGGCCAAGCTGCAGAAGGGCGACGAGTTGCCTCCGGGCGTCATCAAGCTGGTCAAGGTCTACGTGGCCATGAAGCGCAAGCTGAGCGTGGGCGACAAGATGGCTGGCCGTCACGGCAACAAGGGCGTGATCTCGCGCATTCTTCCCGAAGAAGACATGCCCTATCTGCCCGACGGAACGCCGGTCGAGATCGTGCTGAATCCGCTCGGCGTGCCTTCCCGTATGAACGTGGGCCAGATTCTCGAAACGCACCTCGGCTGGGCCGCGCACGGGCTGGGCAAAAAGGTTGCCGACCTGGTGCGCGCCAACAACGACGCCATGTACACGCGCGAGCTGTTGCGGAAGGAGTTCGCGGGCACCGCGGTACTGCGCCAGTTGGAGGATCTCGACGACGAGATGCTGCTGCGCGTCGCGCAGGGCATGGAGAAGGGCGCATGGTTCGGCACCGCGGTCTTCGACGGCGCGCGCGAGGACGAGATCAAGGCGCTGCTGAAGTCGGCCGGCTTGCCTTCCTCCGGCAAGACTCCGCTCTTCGACGGCATGACGGGCGAGCAGTTCGAACAGCCTGTCACTGTCGGCTACATCTACATGCTCAAGCTCTCGCACCTGGTCGACGACAAGATTCACGCGCGTTCGATTGGACCGTACTCGCTCATCACCCAGCAGCCGCTGGGCGGCAAGGCGCAGTTCGGCGGACAGCGCTTCGGCGAGATGGAAGTCTGGGCCTTGGAAGCTTACGGCGCCGCTTACATTCTGCAGGAGCTGCTCACCGCCAAGTCCGACGACGTTTACGGACGCACCAAGATCTACGAGGCCATCGTAAAGGGAGAGACGGCAATGGAGCCGGGCATCCCCGAGTCGTTCAATGTGCTGATCCGCGAACTCCAGTCGCTATGCCTGGATGTGGATCTGATCAAGCGCGACGAAGCAGCCAAAAAAGCGCCCACGCCGGAGGTAGCGGCGGTGGCGGACTGAACAGCAGCTTCTAGCTCCTGGCCTCTAGCTTGTTCGAAGCGGGGCCGGCGGCCGAGAGGATGCAAAGTTTGCGAAATGTGCGGGCTGATTCTAACGCGCTCACATTTCGCCGGAAAACGAATAGCTTCCCGAACCTGGGAAGCCAAAAGCTAGTAGCTAGAAGCTAGTGGCTAGCAGCCAGAAACTGGAGGATCACCTTGTTCCGTTCCAATCCGTTTGAGCTTACCAGTCCGATCACCGACTTCGACGCCATCCGCATCATGCTGGCCTCGCCGGAGAAGATCCGCTCGTGGTCGCATGGCGAAGTTACCAAGCCGGAGACCATCAACTACCGCACCTTCAAACCAGAGCGCGACGGCCTGTTCTGCGCCCGCATCTTCGGCCCCGTCACCGACTGGGAGTGTCTGTGCGGCAAGTACAAGCGCATGAAGCATCGCGGTGTGATCTGCGACAAATGTGGCGTGGAGGTGACGGTTTCCAAGGTGCGGCGCGAGCGCATGGGCCACATCGAACTCGCCTCGCCCTGCTCCCACGTATGGTTCTTCAAGGGCCTGCCCTCGCGCATCGGCCACCTGCTCGACATTTCGCTGCGCGATCTTGAGAGCATCCTCTACTTCGAGTCGTATGTCGTGGTCGATCCCGGTGACGCGCCTGTGCGCGAGCGCGAAATCATCAAGGATGAGAACCGCTTCCGCGAACTCGATCAGCAGTTCCGCCCCTCCGGCTTCAAGGCCATGATGGGCGCCGAAGCCATCAAGGAACTGCTCAAGCGCGTCAACGTCGACGAACTGGCCATGGAACTGCGCGAGCGCATGAAGACCGAAAGCTCGGCGCAGAAAAAGATGAAGTACGCCAAGAGGCTCAAGGTTGTCGAGGCCTTCCGCAAGTCAAGCAACAAGCCGCAGTGGATGATTCTCGACGTCCTGCCGGTCATTCCTCCGGAGCTGCGTCCTCTGGTGCCGCTCGACGGCGGCCGCTTCGCCACCTCCGATCTCAACGATCTCTATCGCCGCGTCATCAACCGCAACAACCGGTTGAAGAAGCTGATGGACCTGCACGCGCCTGAAGTGATCGTGCGCAACGAAAAGCGCATGCTGCAGGAGGCCGTCGACGCCCTGTTCGACAACGGCCGCCGCGGCCGCGTGCTGCGTGGCGCCAACAACCGCCCGCTCAAGTCCCTCTCTGACACCCTCAAGGGCAAGCAGGGCCGCTTCCGTCAGAACCTGCTCGGCAAGCGCGTCGACTACTCCGGCCGCTCGGTGATCGTGGTCGGTCCCGACCTCAAACTCCACCAGTGCGGTCTGCCCAAAAAGATGGCGCTCGAACTCTTCAAGCCCTTCATCTATCACCGCCTGGAACAGACCGGCCAATGCACCACCATCAAGCAGGCCAAGGAAATGGTGGAGATGCAGGAGCCGGTGGTTTGGGACATTCTCGAGGAGGTCATCAAGGACCACCCCGTACTGCTGAACCGCGCCCCAACCCTGCACCGCCTGGGTATTCAGGCCTTTGAGCCGGTGCTGGTCGAGGGCAAGGCGATCAAGATTCATCCGCTGGTTTGCACCGCCTTCAACGCCGACTTCGACGGCGACCAGATGGCCGTGCATATTCCGCTCTCGCCTGAAGCGCAGATCGAAGCCAGCGTCCTGATGCTGGCCTCGCACAACATTCTCTCGCCTGCCTCCGGCCAACCCATCACCGTGCCTACGCAGGACATGGTGCTCGGCCTCTACTACCTGACCAAGGCCAAGAAGGGCGCCAAGGGCGAAGGCCGCGTCTTTGCCAATGTCGAAGAGGTGCTGATGGCGCTCGAAGCCGGCGAAGTGGAGACTCTTTCGCCCATCCGGCTGCGCTACTCGGGCAAGGTTCTCGACATGACCACCGCCTACGACGATCAGGACATCACGCACACTGACCCGGTGGATTTCGACAAGGAATATCTGTCGACGACTGTGGGCCGCGTGATTCTCAACGACGCGCTTCCCGCCGGCATGCCGTTCATCAACGGCCTGCTCAAGAAGAAAGGCATTGGCCAACTGGTCAACTATTGCAACCAGAACCTCGGTCTCGAGGTTACGGTGGGCATGCTCGACCGCATCAAGTCGCTCGGCTTCCGCTTCGCCACGCGATCGGGTCTCTCCGTCGGCCTGGACGACATGGTCATCCCTGCCAGCAAGTACGACGTGGTTTCCGAAGCCGACCGCAAGGTCATCGAAGTCCAGAAGCAGTACATGGACGGCGCTATCACTAACGGCGAACGCTCCAACAAGGTCATCCAGATGTGGTCGGCCGTCACCGACAAGGTGGCCGACGAGATGTTCGGCAACATGAAACGCGCCGACGACGAAGGGGCCATGAACCCGATTTACATCATGGCCGACTCCGGCGCCCGCGGTTCAAAGCAGCAGATTCGGCAGTTGAGCGGCATGCGCGGACTGATGGCCAAGCCTTCCGGCGAGGTAATCGAAACGCCCATCACCTCCAACTTCCGCGAAGGCCTCACTGTGCTCGAATACTTCATCTCGACGCACGGCGCGCGCAAGGGCCTTGCCGATACGGCGCTCAAGACAGCCGACTCCGGCTACCTGACCCGCCGCCTTGTCGACGTGGCGCAGGACGTGATCGTCACCGAACCCGATTGCGGCACGCTCGAAGGGATCTACGTCGGCTCCATCGTCGAGTCCGGCGAGATCATCGAGCCGCTGCGCGATCGCATCATCGGCCGCGTTTCGCTCGAGCGCATCAAGGACTACGACGGCAACGTCGTCGTCGATGTGAACCAGCTCATCGACGAAGAGATCGCCTCTGCTGTCCAGGGCGCGGGCGTGGAGAAGGTCAAGATCCGCTCCGTACTCACCTGCGAGTCGCGTCGCGGCGTTTGCGCATTGTGCTACGGCCGCAACCTTGGCTCCGGGCGTCTGGTTGAGCTCGGCGAAACCTGCGGCGTCATCGCCGCGCAGTCCATCGGCGAACCCGGAACCCAGCTCACGATGCGCACCTTCCACGTCGGCGGCACTGCCAGCCGCGTGGCCGAGGTCTCGCGTCTCGACGCCAAGAACAACGGCTTCGTGCGCTTCATCAACCTGAACACGGTCCAGAGCAAGGAAGGCGCGCTGGTAGCCATGAACCGTTCAGGCTCCATTGCCATCGTCGACGAGCGTGGCCGCGAAAAAGAGCGTTACCAGGTCGTCTACGGCGCGCGCCTCCGCGTCAAGGAAGGCTCCGCTGTCAAGCTCGGCGAAGTGCTGGCCGAATGGGATCCTTACACCTACGCCATCCTCACCGAGATCGGCGGCACGGTGCAGTTCAAGGATCTGCAGGAAGGCATCACGCTCAACGAGGAAGTCGACGAAGTCACCGGCCTCTCGCGCTGGGTGGTTGCCGACTCGCCTGACGAGAAACGTCAGCCTGCCATCGCCATCAAGGGCGCCAAGGGGCACAAGCGTTATCTGCTGCCGCGCGGCGCGCACCTCATGATGCAGGATGGCGACGAGGTGGGTCCGGGCGATGTGCTGGCGAAGATCCCCAAGGAGAGCCTGCGCACCAAGGACATCACCGGCGGTCTGCCCCGCGTCGTCGAGTTGTTTGAAGCCCGCAAGCCGCGTGAGACCGCGATCATCTCGGAGATTGACGGCGTGGTCCGCTTCGGCGAAGTTTCCAAGGGGCAACGCAGGATTTACGTCACCGCCGACAACGGCGACGAAAAAGAATACCTCGTCCCGCGTGGCATTCACGTTAACGTGCAGGAAGGCGAACGCCTGCGCGCCGGCGATCCATTGATGGACGGCCCTTTGAACCCGCACGACATTCTAGCCGTGCTCGGCGAAAAGGAGCTGCAGGCCTACCTGGTGAACGAAATTCAGGAGGTCTACCGTCTGCAGGGCGTGGCCATCAGCGACAAGCACATCGAAGTCATTGTGCGCCAGATGCTGCGCTGGGTGCGCATCGACGAGGTGGGCGACACCAACTTCCTCCTCGAACAGCAAGTCGATCGCTTCCGCTTCAGGGAAGAGAACGAGCGCGTACTGGCCAACGGTGGCCGTCCGGCCATTGGGCGTCCGCTGCTGCTGGGTATCACCAAGGCCTCGCTCTCAACCGACAGCTTCATCTCCGCGGCCAGCTTCCAGGAGACGACGCGCGTGCTCACTGAAGCTTCCATCAACGGCGCGGTCGACAGCCTGCGCGGACTCAAGGAGAACGTGATCGTCGGACGTTTGATCCCCGCCGGCACGGGCCTTGAGTACTATCGCAACGTGCAGCTCTCGCCTGAGCTTGAGGAAGCGGCAGCTCGCGTACAGCAGGAAGTCACGGCCGAGCGGGAGGCCGAGGAACGTGAACTGGAGATGATGCGTCAGGAAGGCGAAGCCGAGGAGATGGCCGCCGAGTAACAGGCGCCAGAAACCACAACGCAAACAGGCCCGGCTTCGGCTGGGCCTATTTGCGTTCAGTCATCTTTTCGACCGCGGCGGCGTCCACCACTTCCATCGCCCACTCCGCACCTTGCCGTGTGTGTTTACAGGCGTACATCGCAGAATCGGCTGCACTCAACAGGCCGTCGATTGAGTCGCCATCCTCCGGATAAAGAGCAATCCCCAAGCTGGCGGTGCCGCGCAGTTCGTGCTCCTCGATGAGAATCGGCTCCTCGAAACAGGATTCCAGGCGCGACGCGATCTCTTCTACCCCTTCACGCGTACGCACTTCGGGCAGCAACACAGCAAATTCGTCTCCACCCAGCCGCGCCAGTGTGTCGCTGGCGCGCAACTGATATTTCATGCGCCTGGCCACTTCCTGCAGGTAACGATCGCCCACCATGTGCCCATACGCGTCGTTCACGTTCTTGAAGTCATCCAGATCGATAAAAATCAAGCCGAAGACGCTTGCCGATTGGCGCGCGGCCTCGATCATCGCCTTCAGTCTTTTCTCCAGGACAAATCGATTCTGCACATCGGTGAGCAGGTCGAACTCAGAGCGGTACACGAGATCGGCTAAGAGCCGCGAAGTCTCGATGGCCAGCGTAGCCAGTGAGGCTGCCATGGCAAGAGCTTCCTGCTCTGCGGGGCTGGGCCACGTGCGTGCATCGAATGCCGCAAACAACGAACCCAGCGGCACCCCGGATCGCGATGGGATTGGAAATTCGACAGTACGCAGAGACGAGGCAGAAAGCCTGGCTGGCCGATTCCCCAACATTGCGCCTTCCACAACCTGACACCAGCAAGCAGCTCCGTTTAACCGCACTGAAGCCAGCTCGGTAATTTTCTCCAGAATCCCCGCCAAAGGCTTGGATTGATTGATCTCCTCTAAAATGCGTGCCCGGCGTTGCTCCACGTACGCCAAAGAGGCGATCTTGCGCCGGGTTTTATTCTCCAGATACCATCCATGCGCACCCAGAACAAACACCAGCAGAAGCAGTACCGACAAGGGCACAACAAAGCTGCGACTATTCAGAAAACTCGCCATGGAAATCGCTGCAACATCCCCTGGCGTGGGAAGTAGATTCCTGAAGCGTAAATCGACCAGAGGAGCTAACTGCGTTGCTCTCGCATTTGGTGCGCAAACAAAAACAGCGACAGCCACGGAGCTCATTCGATTGGTCAACTCTATCTACGCCCCCTTCCGCGATTTAGCAGATCTATCGGGCAAATCGCCCCCTTCTACTGCCCTCGCAAGCTTCAAAGTCAAATAAAGCGGAAAATAAGTCGAGGACAGACAAAACTGGGGGAAACACCTGCATACCATGTTAACCGGATAAGTATCATTGGAAATAGCACTTTGGTGTCTCAGACTGAAGCGTTGGTGCCTGTGTATCCGGCTTATCGACTTTGATGACAACGATATCCAAAGCCGGCAAAAATGAGTAAGTCAGTCGACAGTTTAACAAAACTGCATCGCGGCCTCTCCTCTGGTCAAGGCCGCAGAGCACTGCCGCCGGGGCGGGGACTACACTGGAGTGAGCCGGAGCTAGGTCCATAATTGGCCTTTGAATCGTCAGGCCGCCAGCGCCGGGGAGCAATACGATGTCGAATGAAAGTAGAAAAGCCTCTGCTCATGTACCGATCGCAACAGACAAACCTTCAACAGACCACCCACTGAGCGCGCCCGCCCGCCGCATTCGCGTGATTGGCGTTCCTCTCGATCTCGGGGCCAGCCGCCGCGGAGTCGACATGGGCCCTTCGGCGGTTCGCGTCGCCGGCCTTGCCGCCCGCCTTGAAGCCCTCGGCCATCAGGTGACAGACGGCGGCAACATCCGTGTCGAGATTGCTGAAACTCAGAAGCCCGGCAACAGGAACGCGCATTATCTGAAAGAGATTGCCGCCACCTGCGAGCGCACCGGCGAAGCCGTCCAGAACGCGCTGGAACACGGAATGACGCCGCTGATCCTGGGTGGCGACCACTCCGTCGCAGCCGGCTCAGTCGCCGGCGCTGCCGAGTTTTATCGCCGCCAGGGGATGAAAATCGGTCTTCTCTGGATCGACGCCCACTCCGACATCAATACGCCGGAGACCTCGCCCTCTGGTAACGTCCACGGCATGCCGCTGGCTGCCCTGCTTGGCCTGGGCCCCGAGCCGTTGAGCAATCTCTTTGGCTATGCGCCCAAGATCGCTCCTGAAAACGCCGTCCTCATCGGCGTCCGCGATATCGATCTGCCTGAGCGCGAGAACCTGCGACGCGCAGGCATCGGCCACGTCTACACCATGCGCGAAATCGACGAGC
Organism: Occallatibacter sp.; assembly: GCA_049977045.1. Classification (GTDB taxonomy): domain Bacteria; phylum Acidobacteriota; class Terriglobia; order Terriglobales; family Acidobacteriaceae; genus Telmatobacter. The sequence continues at coordinate 2,310 of JBMFHB010000026.1, read as the reverse complement.
GCGGCATGAGAACCGTAATGGAAGAGGCGCTCCGGGCCGCCGGAAACGGCACGGCCGGCTACCACGTCTCCGTCGACATGGACTGGATCGATCCCAGAGAAGCGCCCGGCGTGGGCACACCCGTCCGCGGTGGCGCCACCTATCGCGAGGCCCACCTCGCCATGGAGATTGTCGCCGATGACGGTCGCCTCATCAGCTTCGAGGTCGTCGAGGTCAACCCCGTCATCGACGAGCACAACCGCACCGCCGACCTCGCTGTTGAGCTTGCCTGCTCGGCATTTGGGAAGAAGATCCTCTGAGCGGTCTTACACTGGTAGAGACCGTTTTCGCGGAAGACACGGCATCTATCGAGACAAATGGCAAAAAAACTTCGCGTAGGCATACTTTTTGGCGGCCGCAGCGGCGAGCATGAGGTTTCGCTGCTCTCGGCCGCTTCGGTTCTCAAAGCCATCGACCGCAGCCGATTCGATGTAGTCCCCATCGGCATCACCAAAGAGGGCCGCTGGCTGGCTGCGGCTGGCGCGAACCAGTTGCTCAATGGCGACCTGAGCACCGTGGCGCGGCAATTGCGTGCTGGCGACCCCGAAGCCACGCCGGGCGCGAAGCTTCTCCACGAAGGCATTCCCACGTTGCTCGCGCCTGTCCCAGGCCCGCAAGGCCCTGCGGGCAAGGCCATCGATGTCGTCTTTCCCGTCCTTCACGGCACCTTCGGCGAGGACGGCACCATCCAGGGACTCTTCGAGCTGGCCGGTATCGCCTATGTCGGCTCCGGCGTGCTGGGCTCCGCGGCTGGCATGGACAAGGATGTGATGAAGCGCCTCTTCGTCGAGGCCGGCCTGCCCATCGTCAGGCACGTCACGCTGCTGCGCGCCGACTGGGAAAAAAGCCCGCGCAAATCTGTCGCCGCGATCGAACGATCCCTCCGCTATCCGCTCTTCGTCAAGCCGGCGAACCTCGGCTCCTCGGTCGGCATCAGCAAAGCGCACGACCGCAAAGAACTCGGCCAGGCGCTTGCGCTCGCCGCCAAATACGATCGCAAGCTCATTGTCGAAGAGGGCGTCGGCGGCAGGAAATCCCGTGCCCGCGAGTTCGAGGTCGCCGTACTCGGCAACGACTTGCCTAAAGCAAGCGTGGCCGGCGAGATCGTTCCCTGCAAGGAGTTCTACGACTACGAGGCGAAGTACCTCGCTGAAGGCTCTGTGCCCATCATCCCGGCGAAGATCGCCCGCGCCGAATCCAAGAAGATCCGCGAGATGGCCGTGGCCGCATTTCGCGCCTGCGATCTGGCGGGTCTGGCGCGCGTCGACTTCCTGATGGAGCCAGCAGGCAAGCGCCGCATCTACGTCAACGAAGTCAATACCATGCCGGGTTTCACACGGATCAGCATGTACCCCAAGCTGTGGGAAGCATCGGGGCTCGCCTACACCGATCTCATCACACGTCTCATCGAGCTCGCCATGGAGCGCCACGCGGAAAAGAACAAGACGGCGTACTCGCGCGAAGAATGATGGCACTGCTGCCCGGGATCACTCGAACACGCCCTGAAAGCTGCACCTGCCATTCGACCGCGCGGACAGCCCATCGTTGATCGAGATGACCGTTGCGTAACGCCGAAGATCGCGAACCGCGCAATGTCAATGCTTTCCCCGCGTGGTCAGATGATTCAGCACAAACTCGCGGATGAGATTGCCCGCCATGTTTCCCCCCAAGTCGCCAAAGCCGTTGATGAGCACAAGACCGCCGCCGCGTTCACTGGCCGGGAAGTAAGCATTCGAGAGCGCCGCCGCTGAAAAGTCGCCCAGAATCTCCGGAAAATTCACCTTTCGGGAACCATCGTCGCCGCGCGTCACAAACGTCGAAGCGATGGCATGATACGCGCGTGCTTTGGTGCTGCCTTTACCCATGATGAAGTACCGCGGGTCGGCATGAAAGATGGACGGGAAAACCGCTTCTGTCAGCAAGTCTCCGGAGGCATGGGTTGCATAAAAAGCGCCATAACGCTTGGCGTATCCATCCCACCCACCTCCAAAACTCGGAAAGATGTTTCGGTACTGCTCCGCTCCCGCGACCGCTCCGGTTACCAAAAATGTAACCGGATCGAAGAGCGAGCGCAATGCCAGACGGTACTTCTGCTTGGGCAGCATAGGCGGCGCATTCCAGTCGAAGCTTGAATAGAAATTCGGGAAGACCTTGAACACACGCTGCTGCTCCGCGATTTCGACCTGCTTGATCGGTGAGCTCAAACTGAACCGAAACCTAAATCAGCTGCCAAAAAACAGTTGAGCCACGGCGGCCATAGCGCGACTGATT
>JBMFHB010000025.1:0-39777 GCA_049977045.1 Occallatibacter sp. | reverse complement strand
GCTGCATGTGCTGGACAGATTTCATATTGCCCAGCACATGAACCAGGCCGTGGACGAAGTGCGCCGGGCCGAGAGTACGCGCTTGCGCGCCCGGAGCAAGGAGGAAGCCAAGCGCCTCAAGAACATGCGCTGGTCCTTGTTGCGCAAAGGCAGCCGAGTGCGCGGCAAGGCCCGTAAGAAGCTCAACGCCCTGGTGGCCAGCAAGCTGGCGACAGCGCGGGCCTGGGAGTTGAAGGAAGCCTTCGGTCACTTCTGGAAGTACAAGTCGGTTCTCTGGGCGGGGGGCTTCCTGGATGCCTGGTGCGAGCGGGCCATGCGCAGCCGGCTGGAACCGATGAAAAGGATGGTCCGCATGCTGCGGGCTCACGAGGATCTGCTGATGAACTGGTTCCGCGCCCGCGGCGAGCTATCCAGCGCCGCCGTTGAAGGCCTCAACAACAAATGCCGAGTGGTCACCAGAAGATCTTACGGATTTCGCACCTACAACGGCATCGAAGTCGCGCTCTATCACACGCTTGGACGATTACCCGAACCAGAGACTACCCACAGATTTTGCTGACGAGGCGGATTTGTAGGGTCCATCACCAGGCAGGTCTTGCAAAGCATTCTGCGCGACTTTGCCCCAATGATTCAGAAGCGTCCAGGATTCCATATCAGCCTGAATGTGGCCGCATCGGATCTTGCCGATCCAAGCTTCCTGCCCATGCTGGAAAGCGCTTTGCGAGATTTCAATGTGCGGCCGCAAAACCTCGTCGTGGAGATTACCGAGCGGTCCGCGGCGAATAGCGAAAGCGCCAAGGAAACGATTCGCGACCTGCGGAGGCTGGGCCACCGCATTCACATTGACGACTTCGGCGCCGGCTACTCAAACCTGGACAGACTTCTTTATCTCTACGCCGATACGATCAAAATCGATAAGGCATTTACCAGGACGATTGGCACCGAGTCCGTTGCGGGACTGATCCTCCCGCAGATCATGAATATGGCACAATCCTTGAATCTGGAAGTGATTGTCGAAGGAATCGAGACGACGCAGCAGGCCGATTACTTCTCCCTGGCGACAAAGAAGATCTACGGCCAGGGCTGGCTGTTTGGACGGCCCATGCCCGCCGAGGCGCTCTCGGCAGAACTGCTTGGCAATTCGTTCATCAGGCACCCCATGCCGGCCGGGTACACCGTGTTCGGCATCAAGACTGCGGGAGTGTAACAAGCTCCTCGATCGCCAGGGAGCGCATCAACTTCAACGTTTGACGATCTACCAGAGAGTTATACCCCCACTTGCCAGCTCGACGGCAAGCCCTCATCCGTGGCGGATAAAGGTTCCGTTCTGAAGTTCGGCCATGGCCCGGCGCAGTTCATCCTGGGTGTTCATGACGATCGGTCCGTACCACGCCACCGGCTCTTCAAGCGGCTTGCCGGAGACGAGCAGAAATCGGATACCCTCCGGTCCAGCCTGGACCACAATCTCATCCCCGCGGTCGAAGAGCACCAGCGAGTGGTTTCTGGCGTCGTAGACCGGAGCCGCGTTGGGGTCAACCGCCGACTCGGTAAGCACTGCCTGTGGCGCGGACGCGTCGCGGAAGGCGCCGGCGCCCGCGAAGACGTAGGCAAAGGCATTGCGCGTCGTCTCTACCTGGATGCGCCTGCGCTTGAAGGGCGGTACGGAGATATCGACATAACGCGGGTCGGCTGCTACGCCTTCGACCGGACCGGTTTTACCCCAGAACTCGCCACAGATAATGCGCGCCTTGGTCCCGTCGTCTTCCGTCACCTCGGGGATGGCGCTCGCGGGAATGTCCTGGTAGCGCGGGTTGGTCATTTTCAGGTGCGCGGGCAGATTCGCCCAGAGTTGAAAGCCGTGCATGCGGCCGCGCTCGTCGCCCCTGGGCATCTCCTGGTGCAAGATGCCGCTGCCGGCGGTCATCCATTGCACGTCGCCAGCGGTCATGCGGCCCTTGTTGCCGAGCGAGTCGCCATGCGCAACCTCGCCGGCCAGCACATACGTGATCGTCTCGATGCCGCGATGCGGGTGCCAGGGAAAACCGGCCAGGTAATCGGCAGGAGTGTCGCTGCGGAAGTCGTCGAGCAAAAGGAACGGATCGAACTCTTGGGTTTTGCCGAAGCCGAAGGCGCGCTCGAGCTTCACGCCGGCTCCCTCGATGGTGGGCTTGGTCTGGTAGATTTCTCGAACTGCTCTGAGTGACATGGTGAACCTCCGGGGACGGAACGGGAACGCGCGGTTCCTTCAGCATGACCATTTCCTTGCGGAAAAGCCAGCTTGATCCGCTGCACTCCGATCGTTCCGTACAGCCATTCGATGCGAGGGGGAGAATATTCGTTGCAACAGCTATTTCCCGTAGGTTCCTTGCCGGGCCCCGCTGTAGCCTTATTCTTGGTAAAAGCAGCATTCCATGTCCGACTTTGCCCAAACCGTCAAGCAACAGGCCGACATCGTCAAGGTGATCGAGGGCTATATCCGCCTGCGCAAGGCTGGGGCGCAGAACTATTCCGGGCTGTGTCCGTTTCATAAGGAAAAAACGCCGTCCTTCAATGTCCACGCCGTGCGCCAGTTCTACCACTGCTTTGGCTGTGGGGCATCGGGCGACGTGTTTTCGTTCGTCGGCAAGATTGAGAACGTCACCTTTCCCGAAGCGGTGAGGATTGTCGCGCAAAAGTGCGGAATTCCGTTGCCGAAACGTGAGTTCTCTTCGCCGGAAGAAGCCGCCGAAGCGCGGTTGCGAACGAAACTGCTCGAGTTGCACGAAACCGCGGCGGCATGGTTCGAGGAGCAGTTGCGCTCGCCGGAAGGCGCGCTGGCGCGTGAGTACCTTCACGGTCGCGGGCTTTCGGACGAGGGCATCAAAAAATTCAGAATCGGCTACGCCCCCGACAGCTTTAACGCCCTGCGCGACCGGTTGAGCGGCATGGCCGATGAAGCGACCCTGCGCGCCAGCGGCCTCTTCAGCGCGAAGGAGCAGGAAGACGGCAGTCACGGCCGCCTCTACGACCGTTTCCGCAAGCGCGTCGTTTTCCCCATCTCGAACGAGGGTGGGCGCGTGATTGCCTTCACGGCGCGACTGCTGGGCACGCCGTCGGAGGGCGAACGAGCCGGCCCGAAGTACGTGAACTCGCCGGAGACGCCGCTCTACACCAAGGGCCAGGTGCTGTTCAATCTCGACAAGGCAAAGACGGCGATCCGCACCGTCGGTTTTGCGCTGCTGGTCGAGGGGCAAATGGATTCGATCAGTGTCTTTCTTGCCGGTATTCAGAACGTGATTGCGACCAGTGGGACGGCTTTCACCGAGCAGCAGGTGGCGATCCTCAAGCGGCATACGTCAAACCTGATCGTCAACTTCGACCCGGACGCGGCCGGCGCCAATGCGGCGGAAAAATCCATCGCTCTGCTCACCGAAGAGGGTTTCGCCATCAAGCTGGTTACGCTCGAAGGCGGTTTGGATCCCGACCGCTTCGTGCGCGAACGGGGCGTGGAGGCGTACAAGGACGCGATTCGCGGGGCGCGGCGTCAGGCGGATTACCTGATCGAGAGGGCCAGGCTTCTGTTCCCGGGCGCAAGCGCCGAGCAGAAGGTGAAAGCGATGAACTTTTTGCTGCCGCACATCCGGCGCATTCCCGAAAAGCTGGCGCGAGAACAGTTCGCCGCCGATGCCGCGCAAAAGCTGGGCATCGACTCGGCCGTGCTGCGCGAAGAGCTGCGGCAGGCGGCGCTCAGGCGGCGGGAACATGTGGAAGCAAGAACGACGGCGCTGACCGAAGTGGAGCGCGTGTTGCTGCGCGCGCTCGCGATCACCGATCCCGAGGGCGAAGCCGCGCGGCATCTGGCGGCCAATGCGGTGGTCGAGCAGCCAGCCTGGTTTGAGCACCTCGGCACGTTCCCGGCCTTGCAGGCGCTCGCCACGCGCGCCGCCAACGATCCCATGGATGTGGTCGCGGACGCGGCGCAAAAGGCGCTGCTGGCCGAGGCTCTGCTGGGCGAAACCCGAATGCCTGAGGCGAGCGTGGTCGAGGGCGCTTTGCAGGAGATCGAGGAGCGGGCCATCGAAGGCCGTCTACGCGATCTGCGCGCGCGGATCTCCGATGCCGAGCGGCGCGGCGACTATGCCGAACTGGCCGTGCTGACCCAGCAGAAGCTGGATCTGGATCGCGCTCTGCGCCGTCTGCAAGGTCAACACGCGCATCTGCCATAGCCGCGCTTTCGCCGGCCAACAACTGAAAAAGCCGCCGGGGTCGATCCCGGCGGCCTTTGCGGCATGACTCAAACAGCGTCTACCTTTTGGCGAGGCGGCGGCGTCCCATCCCCGCCATGATCAGCAATCCACTGCCATACAGAAGCATCGATCCGGGCTCGGGAGTGGGAATGAGCGCGGTTTCGAAGAGGAGTTGCGGCTGGCTGCTGTTGCCATACTGCGCGTTCTGCTTGTCCCAGAGCCACTGCGCGCTGGAATCGATCCCCGCAATCGTACCCCAGGGACTTACTCCGTTGGTTCCGTACCCTCCCGGCGTAAGCGCGGAGCTTCCCCATCCGCTGGCCACATCGGGGCCTGGGTAATTCGCGGTATTGGCAGTGGCGTAGCTGTAGGTCCAGTCCGCCGTGTTGGTATCGAGCCTCTGCGCGCCGTTCTCAAACGCAAAGGAGGTTCCGCTCAACGAAAAGCTCCCGAGCACGCCGCCGACATATCCCTGGTTGAAAGCGGCAATCTGCAGGTAGTAGGTAACGCCGGGTGTGAGCGCAATATTGGAAAAGCTGACCGGCGTCCGCCAGTTGTTGGCCTTGGTGAGCAGCGTTCCTTGTGACGTGGCTGATGTGCTCAGATAAGCGTAGAACCCATTGTCTACGGTCAAAGTGCCGGATATAGAGTCAGCCACAGCGGTGGACAGGCAGAGCGCCATAAGGGCGCATAGCAGAAAGAAACCTCGCAGTGTACGCATCGTAAACTCCTTGCATGGAACAACAACCAGGGCATCAAAGGCGAGGGGGGACTCGCTGAGAACAGGTCGAAAAACTCTGGACTCGTCTAGGAGTGCGTCGGGCATAAGCATTTGAGATTTTGTAACCGACATGGAATCAACAACATACCAAACATGGTAGATTTTGTAAGTTGTTGATTCTAAATGGCATGGAATCTATGCCCGACAGGCTCCTAGTATTGCCTGTCCAGCCTGGATAAGTCAAGAAAAAAAGAATATTTCCTGTGAATTAACATCTTTATTTTCTTTTAGATGCACACGTTCGTGGGAGCGGTATCCCGCATTTGTGCCACTTCAGGACAGGCTGCGAGCGCACGGCCCATCCTCACATCTGCGTCCAATATCGCGGATCCACGTCTAATAAAAAGGGAGCAACTGCGGATAGGCAGCGAGATGATTTTGCCGTTTACTATGCCGAGCAGCATGGTAAACTATTCGTACCAGTGAGGATGCGCGCCCTTTATGCCCCACACAAGAGCTGCGGCTCGCGGGCGACCCAGGTGAATCCTGATGCGCATGGCATCCTGTTCCGAGTGAAAGTTACGGCCGCTTCAGCGGGAAGTTGGAAGTGTCTGCGCGCGAGGATCTCCTCACGCGCGATTCTCCATGCGTGCGCAGCATTGCACGCCGTTGAGAACTGTGCGCTGAGGAACAAGTCTGGCGCAACGCGCGGCAGTAGCCGCGAATCGAAAGAGAGATAGACGCGCACCAGCGCGCGCGAGATTGGGCCGGCGCCGAGAGCGCAGCGGTCCATCGAGAAAACGGGCAGTGAGCGGGGCATTCCGCCGTGCCGAAGAGAGCAGGAATCATTTGGCGATTGAAGACAAATTCGAAGATGACGTGCATGGGCTGATCGAGACCGGCAAGGAAAAGGGCTATCTCACCTACGGTGAAGTGAACGACGCGCTGCCCGATGAGATTGGCTCGCCGGACGAACTCGACGACCTGATGACAACCATTAGCGGCCAGGGCATCGATCTGCTGGACGTTCCCAAGTTTCCCGGCGACAAGGATTTCGAACTGGAAGAGGGCGAGGACGTTGAGCTGGATCTGACGCCGGGCACGCTCGAAAAGACCAACGACCCGGTGCGCATGTATCTGCGCGAGATGGGCACGGTGCCGCTGCTTACGCGCGAAGGCGAAGTGGAGATTGCCAAGCGCATCGAGCGCGGGCAGATGCGGGTGCTCAAGGCGATTTCGCGCTCGCCCATCGTGATCCGCGAGATTGCGGCTCTGGGTGAGGATCTGAAGCGCGGCGTGCGCAACGTGAAAGAAGTCGTGGTCTTCGACGAGGAAGAACTCACCGAAGAAGTGGTGCAGACGCGCGTGAAGGCCACGGTGACGCGCACGGACACTCTGGTGAAACACCAGAAAAAGATCGCGCAGTTTGAAGAGAAGCTGGCCGGGATCGCGCCGGGCAACAAGGCCAAGGCGAAGGAAGCGCGCCGTCTGCGCTGGTCGATCGCGCGAGAGAAGGTCTACATCTCGCGCATCGTGCGCGAACTGAAGTACACCGCCATGGAGCGCAAGCGCCTGCTCGATAAGGTCAACAAGACCGTCGACACCATGCGCACCTTGGAACGGCAGATCCGCTCGCTCGACCAGAAGTACGACGCATCGAAGAGCGAGGATCTGAAGAAGGAATACAGGCGTCAGCAAAAAAACTGCCGCATCGACCTCGAAAAAATCGAGGCCGACGCGGGTGTATCGATTGCGGAACTCAAGCGCACGCAGCGCGAGATGATCCAGGGCGACATGGACGCCGAGCAGGCCAAGCGTGAGCTGATCGAAGCCAACCTGCGCCTGGTTGTCTCCATCGCCAAAAAGTACACCAACCGTGGCCTCCAGTTCCTGGACCTGATTCAGGAGGGCAACATCGGCCTGATGAAGGCGGTGGACAAGTTCGAGTACCGGCGTGGCTACAAGTTCTCGACCTACGCCACCTGGTGGATCCGGCAGGCCATCACGCGCGCCATCGCCGATCAGGCCCGCACCATCCGCATCCCGGTGCACATGATCGAAACCATCAACAAGTTGATCCGCACCAGCCGCCAGCTTGTACAGGAGCTGGGCCGCGAGCCTTCGAGCGAAGAGATTGCCCGGCGCATGGACATTCCCGTGGCCAAGGTGCGCAAGGTGCTCAAGATCGCACAGGAGCCCATTTCGCTGGAAACTCCGATCGGCGAAGAGGAAGACTCACACCTCGGCGACTTCATCGAAGATCGCCAGGCCGTTTCGCCCTCCGAAGCCGTGATCGGCGTGAACCTGAAGGAGTACACCTCGCAGGTGCTGCGTACGCTGACGCCGCGCGAGGAGCGCGTCATCAAGATGCGCTTCGGCCTCGAAGACGGTTCCGAGCACACGCTCGAAGAAGTGGGCCAGAGCTTCCAGGTCACGCGTGAGCGCATTCGCCAGATCGAAGCCAAGGCGCTGCGCAAGTTGAGGCATCCTTCGCGGTCGCGCAAGCTGAAGGCGTTCGTCGAAGGCGTGAAGGAGATGTAAGCACTGGCTAAACTCAGTCAGGGAAGGCCGCTGCCAGACGGAAGAGCTGCGGCCTTTTTTGCGCCTTCTTCGATTAAGATTATTTGAACGGTTAGTGGTCAATCTCCTGACGGCAATGGGTTATGGGGGATCCGCAGCGGATGCAGCACAAGTACTCGGAAAGTCGCATGACGGCGGAATCGATGGGTTAATAAAGGAAGACAAACTCGGACTCGACCTGATCTATATCCAGGCGAAGCGATGGAAGGACACGACCGTTGGTTCGAGCGAAGTTCAGCGCTTCGTTGGTGCTTTGGCTGGCGTCAAGGCACGAAGAGGAGTGTTCATCACAACCTCAAAATTTTCCCGAGAGGCTCTAGCTTACGCAGCGTCACTGGAGAACAGGGTGATTCTAATTGACGGAGACCGTCTAACAGGTCTCATGTTCGAGTACGGTCTTGGCGTGACGACCCTGAATACATATGTTGTGAAGCGCGTCGACAACGACTTATTCGACGAAGATGAAGTCTAGCGAGCCGCGACGTCTCAAATCCACTCATCTATAATTGGCCTTTGATTGCGAAAGGGCTATCTGCACTCATGACAAACGTTACTCGTCGCCAGTTTGGCAAAGTAGCGGCTGCGGCAGCCGCGTTGGGCGGTGTTTCGCTGCCGGAGTTCTCATTTGCGCAGCAGACGCCGGGGAACAGGCAGTTTCCGCAGGGTTTTGTGTGGGGCTGCGCCACAGCGGCTTATCAGATCGAGGGCGGAGTACACGAGGGCGGCCGCGGTCAGTCCATCTGGGACGTCTTTTCGCATACGCCGGGGAAGACCTGGCACGGCGACACCGGCGACGTAGCCGACGACTCCTACCACCTCTACAAGGAAGACGTGCGCCTGCTCAAGAACCTGGGCGTGGGCGCCTATCGCATGTCGATTGCCTGGCCGCGGATTTTTCCTGAAGGGAAGGGCCAGCCGAGCCAGGCCGGTCTCGACTACTACAAGCGCGTGCTCGATGAGTTGCTGGCCAACAGGATCACTCCTTACGTCACGCTCTTCCATTGGGATCTGCCCGCCGCGCTGGCCGGCGGCTGGCAATCGCGCGCGACGGCGCAGGCCTTTGCCGACTACGCCGCCTACGTGTCGCGCCAGTTGTCCGATCGCGTGCAGCACTTCATGACCACGAATGAGTTCGTCTGCTTTACTGACCTAGGCTATAAGGTCGGCCATTTCGCGCCGGGTTTGAAGCTGCCTTCCGCGCAGGCAAATCAGGTGCGGCATCACGGAATTCTGGCGCACGGCCTTGCTGTCCAGGCTATCCGGGCCAACGCACCCACGGCGCAGGTGGGTCTGGCGGAGAATGCGCAGGTTTTTGTGCCCGTGATCGAGGATCGCGCCAACATGGAGGCGGCTCGCCGCGCCACGCGCGAAGAGAACGCGCCGTTTCTCACCACACTGCTCGAAGGCGCCTACCCATCAAGCTACCTGGAGCGCGAGGGAGCGAATGCTCCGCGCGTGCAACCGGGCGACATGAAGGCCATCGGCAGCCGCCTCGACTTTGTTGGCCTGAACGTCTATACGCCCAAGTATGTCCGCGCCGATGGCTCCGCGCGCGGCTACGCCATCGAGCCTTACCCGGCCTCGTACCCACACATGGCCTCGCCGTGGCTCTATCTCGGTCCCGAATGCATCTACTGGGCGGTGCGCAATGTGAGCGAGATCTGGAATCCGCGTGGCATCTACATCACGGAAAATGGCTGCTCGTCCGCCGATGTGCCCACGCCCGACGGACGCATCGAAGACACCGACCGCATCATGTACCTGCGCAATCACCTCACGAACCTGCAGCGCGCTGTCGCCGAGGGATTTCCTGTGAAGGGTTATTTCCTCTGGAGCCTGCTCGATAACTTCGAGTGGACCGATGGCTACTCGAAGCGATTCGGCATTCACTACGTCGACTACAAGACGCTGAAGCGCACGCCCAAGCGCAGCGCCGAATGGTACCGCACGGTCATCGCGCGGAACGCGGTGGTATGAGACTTTGTCGCGCCTGTTCCGTCAGGCAATAAACCGCGCCAGCTCGGTCTGTGCGCGGTCGTAGTCTTCGGGAATGCCGATATCGAGAAAGAAGCCTTCGACCTTGAAGGCCGCCGGGCGCAGACGCGCGACTTCGGAAGCGAAGAAATCCCGCTCGATGGAAAACTTCTCAGCGAGCGCAGGCGGCCAGGCGAGGTTGCGTGCCAGAACGTAAGTGCCGGCGCTGATCCATCCTGCTTTAGGGCCTTGCCCCGAGCGGCCCTTTTCTTCGAAGCCCACCACGCGCTGGCCGTCAATCGTTACGCCGCCATAGCGGCTCACATCGTCGCAATGCACGACTGCGAGCGTGACCGCGGCGCCGCACTCCGCGTGGAAGCTCATCATCGAGGCGTAATTGGCATCGAGAAAAGTATCGCCGTTGAGCACGAGGACGGATTCCTCTCTGGCCCGCTCGAGCGCCAGGCGAATCGCGCCTCCGGTGCCGAGCGGCGTGCTCTCGACGACGTAATCGATGGTCATTCCGCCGAACGACGCGCCGAAGTGGTTCTGAATGATGGAGTGCAGATGGCCGACCGAGAGCAGAACGCGCGTGCATCCGCAGCGCCGCAACTGCGCAAGCAGAATTTCAAGAAATGGCCGGCCGGCAACGGGCGCCATGGGCTTGGGCAGGCCCTGCAGGCGCGATGCCAGGCGCGTGCCCAGCCCTCCGGCGAGAACGATGGCTTCCATTCCGCATCAGTCCCTGGCCGCATTCGATTTCGCGGCAAAATAGCGCTGCTCGACAAGCAGGCAGAAGATGTGTTCGAGCGCCAGATGCGCCTGCTGGATGTACATCGTCACCTCGGAGGGCATATGCAGGCAGTAGTCGCAGAGCGGAGGCATCTTGCCGCCGGTCTTTCCCGTGAGCCCGATGGTCACAATGCCCGTTGCCCGGCAGAGTTCGAGGGCGCGCAGCACGTTGGGCGAGTTACCCGAGGTTGAGATGCCGAGAAACACATCGCCCGGCTGGCCAAGCGCTTCGATCTGCCGGGCAAAGAGCCGGTCGAAGCCGTAGTCGTTGCCCACGGCGGTCAGGATCGATGTGTCCGTGGTGAGCGCAACGGCGCGCATGGCCGGGCGGTCTTCAACGAGGCGGCTGACAAACTCCGCCACAAGGTGCTGCGCGTCGGCGGCGCTGCCCCCGTTGCCGGCCACCATGAGCTTGCGCCCCGCGAGCAGCGCGTCCGTTGTAGCTTCGGCCGCTGCCGCGAGCGTTGTGTGCAGTGCTGTGTCGTGCGCCAGGGCTTCGATTACGCCGAGGCCCTCGATGAGTTTTTCCCGTATCGCTTGGGTCGCTGGATGGGTCGTCGGATCGCTCATGGCACTCTCCATACCTGCACGCCGCCGGGCGTAAAGTGGCACGCGTAAGCCGTGCCTCCAGCGTGCTTCTCGCGCAATGCGGCGGTCACCTTGTCTTTATGGATGGGATCGACAAGGAACATCATGAAGCCGCCGCCGCCGGCGCCGGAGATCTTGGCGCAGTAGGCGCCGGCCTCAAGCGCGTGGGCGTACAGCGCTTCAATCTGCTCGTTGACGATCTGGCGGGCCATGCGCTTCTTCGACTCCCAGCTTGCGCGCAGCACCTGCCGCAGGTTCTGGAGATCCCCGCGCAACAGGCACTCCTTCATGCGAAACGCCTCTTCCTTGATGGCGTGCATGGCGTCGAGGGCCGGCGCATTGCGGTCCCGAACGTTGCGCGACTGCTCCTGAATAATGTTGGCCGAGGCGCGCGATTTTCCGGTGAAATAGAGCAACAACGAGGCTTCAAGCTCGGAAACAACCCAGTCCTTGATGCGCAGGGGATTCACCAGCACGTGCCCGTTACGGCCAAATTCCATAAAGTTGAAGCCGCCGAAGGCCGCGGCGTATTGATCCTGCTTGCCGCCTTCGAGACCAGCTTCGATGCGCTCGATTACGTAGGCTGTATGCGCCAGTTCGTATTCGCCCAGTGGAAGATTCATCCATTCGGCGTAGGCCGCGAGCATGGCCACGGTGAGCGTGGAGGACGAACCCAGGCCAGAGCCGGCCGGCACGTCGACCCGCGTGCTCATGCGCAGACTGAGCGGCTTGCCTTCGTGGTACTCGCGAACCACGTGGTTGTAAACGGCTTTGAAAAGGTCCAGGTGGCCGTCGTTCGCAAGAACCGGGGCGGCAGCGTACGATGCGCTCTGCCCCAGATCCGCGGAGACAAACTCTACCGTGCCGTTCGAAAGCGGCTCCAGTGCGGCGTAGGCGTAGTAGTCGATGGTGGCGTTCAGGATAGCGCCGCCAAACTCGTCGCAGTACGGCGAAACGTCTGTGCCGCCACCGGCCAATCCAAGCCGTAGCGGGGCCCTGGAGCGAATCAGCATGGAGTCTCCATTACTCCAACCATTGTAATCAGGAATCTGAGCGAAAAGGACAATGCTCAGGAGGCAGAAACTCTTGCATCAACATGGCGGGAGGCGCAGTGACTCAGGCGATTCAGATCAAAGACAGCACGGGGCTGGCGGCATTCGCTTCGCCAGCCCCGATTATTTCCCTTGCAGTTTGTGAGCCCTTGCCGGCTCAGCCTTCTTCGTCCTCCTCCTCGTCCTCTTCGTCGATCTCTTTGCCGTAGGGCAGAACCAGCAGACTCGCCGCGAGTAATTGTTCCGTCAGCCGGTCGAGCGCCAGCGGATATTTGTAGCCAATATTGCGAATACTCATGCCCAGCATTCCGGCGGCTTCCCCCTGGGTATACTCCTGCAGCACCACACGACTCAGAATCTCGCGATCGAGCAACGGAAGCCGGGTGAGGCATCGCTCGACATCGAGAACAAAAATGACAGCGTCTTCAAAGGTGCGGACCGGACGGCTCGACGCCCAGCCTCGCGCCACCGGATCGCTGAGGATCGACGGCGCACGGCCCACCTGCATTGATGCATACAGGTAGCGCCGCAAGAGGCTTTCGGTATGTTTACGGTAGAAGGCCAGGCTGGCCGGCGGTTTGGCCTTTGCGGCTGCCGGCTTCGCTTGCTGTCTGATCGCGGGTCTTTGTTCGCATCTCCTGCGTTCGATTCGCCACGCAGCCTGACCCGTGCTGGTTTCCCACCTCATCGGCAACTGGAGAGCTGCGCTCATTGCGCACCTCCCGCTGCTTCTGCCACGGCCCAGACCCTCGCCAGTTGCTTATGGCTCGGACGGCCACGCCGCTTGCGGCTTTCCGGCGATGGAAAGGACTTCAGCTTCGATTCACACTCCCGGCAATACACTCTTTCATTGCTCTGGGCGCGATACCAAAGACATCCGCACCCCTCGCAAATTTTCAACTGCACGCGCACTTCCATGACGGTTTCTCCATTCTTGTCTCATCTCCCGACGGAGTTTTGTGCCGCATGTTGCTCCTCGGGGTGAAGAGAACCAGGCCAGGCAACTCAGATTTCTCCTGTTCTGATGGGGGATTGCCACCTGTGCTCTCCTGTTGTCTGTCATGACCTTTTGTGCGCAGATCATGGAATCTCCCGACTGGCTTGTTTTCCCGGCGCTTTCTCCAGGCTGCGCCGGAAATGGGAGCGGAAAGCCGGAACGTAACAAGCTGAACCGGCCCATGTTCATCCGCCGCTTCCGGAGACGCGTTTGCGCCTCCGCGCAAAGATCGGCGGATGCACCTTTTCCGAAAGATTCCCACAAGTCAATGCGTGATTAAGTAAACCTAATGTAGGGATATGCTTCCTGAGCGTCAATACGCATCGAGATCCAGGCAATCGACTGCTTCCTATTCGTCCAACAAATGCTGAAAATGAAGGCAATCATGCGCTGATAAGTTTTCCATAAGAAAGCAATAAGCGTGCAAGCTTATTGCTCAAGGCAAATTTTCCACAAATGAACTTCAGCCAGATGCACGAGCGCCTTCGACTGGAACTGCTGCGCAGAATCCAGCGAGGAACACTCAGCGTATCGCTGCTAGCCCGCCAGTCGGGATTCGGGCAGGCTCATCTCTCGAACTTTCTGCACGGCCGGCGTCAGCTCTCCATGGAGGCGATGGACCGCATCCTGACCGCGCAGCGCCTGACGGTCGCCGATCTGTTGCCGGCCTTGTCTCAAGCCGGCTTCTGGTCCGATAACGAGGAATCCGGAGCGGTCCCGCTGGTCTCGCACGCAACGGCGCTCTTTGAGCCAATCATCCGGACATCGGCGGTTCAACTCGTGCTCCATTTGCCTCCGAAGGCGCTGCAAACGGTTCGTCCCCGCGCCAGCAATGTGCGCCGTCCCTGGCAGCGCTTTGTCGCGGTCCGCATCTCCGCGGCTGACGCCATGCCTATGGAGCCGCTGGTGTTGCCCGAGGCCATTGCGCTCATTGACCGTCACTACAATGTGCTGTTCCCTTACCGTCCGAACCGCCCCAATCTCTACGCCGTGCGCTATGGCTCTCACCTCCGGCTTCGCTATGTGGAATTCCAGGCAGGCCGCCTCATCCTGCGTCCGCGCAATATCGCATTTCCGCTGGAACTGATCGAGGTCGGCCCGGAGGAGCCGCCTGGCGACTGGCTGACAGGAAGAATTGCCTTGATCCTGAACGAGGTTTGAGCGAAGCCGCGGAGAGATTCGGATCGGCGCGGCGTCTGCTGCATGACTGAGGCTCCATTCTGTAGCTCGCCAGGGCAGCGGCAACATTAAAATGGAGACCACGGATGTTTATCAAACAATTCAGCGATGGAGAACCGTTCCGCTGCGCGGGCAACGAGTTTGTCATGCTCTTGCCCCGCGACGAAACCGGAGCCTGTGAGGCCGTGTTGCAGATGGTGCGTCCCGGCGGCGTCACGCCTTCCAACAGCCACGAGACATTCATGCAAATCTACCTCCTCTGGAGCGGCGAGGCGAGAGTGTTTATCGGCGGCGAGATGCGGCAGGTGTGCGCGCCAGCCGTGGCCTTTGTGCCGCCGCGCACGGAGCACTGGGTGGAAAACGTTTCGGCCGATCGCGAGCTGCATTACCTCTACATCAGCGTCTGGCCCAACGACATTCCACGCGAAGAATCCGAGGGCGGGTGGAAGCAGGTCTACGCAAAGATCATCGATAGCTACGTGAGCCGCGGCTACCCTGTTGACGCGGAGAAGTGAAAGAGGCCCGGTGAGGAGACGCTATCCGGCGGCGGTTTCCTCGAAAAACAGTCTGGCCTGCAAGGCGCAAAAAGCGCAGCGAGAACGGTCTTTCAGCCCTCGGGGTATCTGCCGCTCGCCAGGTCGCATTCGGCATCGCGAAGGTGGTCTGGCCGGCCGAGGTCGCGCCAGTAGGCGCCGTCGGCGCGGAAGCCGAGAATCCGCTCGCCCTGATTCGCCAGGCGCAGATAAGCTTCAACGATTGGGAATACGCCCTCTTCATCGAGCTTCGCAAAGATGCGCGGCGAGACAACGTGAATTCCCGAGAAGGCGAGCGGCTCATGAGATTGCAGAGAGCCATCCGGCGCGGCTGCGCTCTTTGCCGCGATGGCGCGCTGCACAAGCCGGCCCTCAGCGTCAAACAGCAGCGGCCGCGAGGTTGCGCGAGACTGTACGGCGAGCGTGGCCAGCGCGTCCTGATTCCGATGAAAGGCTACCATGCGCGCAAGATCGATCGAGCTCAGCACATCTACATTGTGGACCAGGAAAGGCTTGTCCGCGTCCGCGCCGGGTTCGAGAAAGAACCATGCGGCCTTCTTCAACCCCCCGCCCGTATCGAGCAGCGTCTCCTCGCGCGAAACTTCGATTCTCATGCCGAAGTTGCGGTTGGCCGTGAGGAAGCTCACGATCTGGCTCGCAAAGTGATGCGCGTTCACGATTGCTTCGTCAACGCCAAAGGCTTTGAGCCGAATGAGCGCGATTTCGAGCAGTGTGCGTCCGCCGAGCGTCACCAGCGCCTTGGGACGGTCCTCTGTAAGCGGCCGCAGTCGCGTGCCCAGCCCCGCGGCAAAGACCATCGCCTTCATTGCGGCGCGTTCTCCCGCCCCAGCTTTTCAAGCTGGATGTGGCGCATCTTCACCGCAACGCCCTTTGTGCCGTGCAGGTGCGCGGCGAGCCGCTCGGCGAGATAGACCGAGCGATGCTGGCCGCCGGTGCAGCCGAAAGAAACCATCAGATTCGAGAAACCGCGCTGCCGGTAGTTGGCCACGCTCGCGTCCACCAGAGAGGATACGTGCGCGAGAAACTCATGCACGCCCGGCTGCCGGTCAAGATACTCAATGACCGCTTCGTCCCGGCCCGTCAGTTGCCGGAACTGCTCCTCGCGTCCCGGATTGGGCAGGCTGCGGCAATCGAAGACGAAGCCCCCGCCGTTGCCCGATTCATCGGCGGGAGCGCCGTTATGAAAAGAAAAGCTGAAGATACGCACCGTCAGATCGGGTGGAGGCGCGGAGAGATTGTGCAGCTTCTCCGAGTCTTGCATGGCCTCGATCGCGTCGAGCAGAGACGGCAGCGCCACCGGCAGCCGCACGTTGTCCGCAAGCCAGCGCAGGTTTTTGAGCGCGTAAGGAACGCTTTGCAGAAAGTGCGCTTTGCGCTCGTAAAAGCCGCGGAAGCCGTACGCCCCAAGCGCCTGCAGAATGCGCACGTACACGTAGGCGTAGTAGTGCTCCATGAAGGCCGCGCGGTCAAGGTCGATGGAACCGGCGAGGCAGTCGAGATAGTGGTCCAGCAACTCCTGGCGCAGCTCCGGCGGCAGATCGGCCTTGCCGTCATAAAGCAGCGACGCGATGTCGTAGTGCAGCGCGCCCTTGCGCCCGCCCTGGTAGTCGAGAAACCACGGGTCTCCGCCGCGCAGCATCACGTTGCGCGACTGAAAATCGCGATAGAGAAAGTAGTCGTGCGGCGCGGCGAGCAGCAGCTTCGTCAGGCGTCCGAAGTCGTCTTCGAGCGCCTGCTCGTTGAAGGGCACGCCGGCCAGACGCAGGAAGTAGTACTTGAAGTAGTTCAGATCCCAGTTGATCGACTGGCGGTCGAAGCTCGCCCGCGGATAGCAGGCTTTGTAATTCAGGTCGCGCCCCGCCTCCACCTGAAAGCGCGGAAGCACAGCCACTACCTTGCGATAAGCCTCCGCAACCTCGGGCGCGATGACGCCGCCGGAGCGGTGCGTGCTGAGGAATTCAAAGAGCGTCGTGTCGCCAAGATCCTCTTCGAGATACGCGCCCTGGCTCAAATCTTCCGCGTAAATCTCCGGAACCGGCAGCCCATAGCGGCGAAAGTGCCGCGAGAATTCGAGGAAAGCCGCGTTCTCTTCGCGCACGGAGTAGAGAATGCCTACGGCAGTGTGGCCCGCGCCGGTGAGGCGGATAATGTTGCGTCCCGAGCCGCCCAACTGGCCCTGCAACGGCTGTACGTGTTCAGCCGGCGAATGAAAGTGCTGCTCGAAGAGGCGTTTCAGTGCGTCCATGAAGTACTTTCCAGGCCTTTTGCGATTCAGCCCTCATTGATTCGGATTTCAGCATTTGCGTCGAGTGGACGAAATACAACCGCGGATTCTTCAACTCCGCTCAGGGTGACACATTCGAGCGGCGCAATTTTTCTGGGCCGGATCAAGATCGAGGTGCTTCGACCAAGATATCGGCACTGGGGAAGCGGGCGCAAGCAGGTGCTCCGGCGCCGGCTTTATTCGTCGCCCTGGCGCCTATCCACGCTGGTGAAGCGTGTAAAGCTCGAGTCAAAGTGCATCTGCACGGTGCCTGTGGGCCCGTTGCGCTGCTTGGCGATGATGATCTCCGACTGGGCCTTCTCTTCGGCCGAAAGATCTTCGCCGCGTTTGTAGTAGGCGTCGCGGTGGATAAAGACAACCACGTCGGCGTCCTGCTCGATCGATCCCGACTCGCGCAGGTCGCTCAGCATGGGCCGTTTGTCGTCGCGCTTCTCGTTCGAGCGCGAGAGCTGCGACAGCGCCACCACCGGCACCTTCAGCTCCTTGGCCATGGCCTTCAGGCCGCGCGAAATGGCCGATACCTCCTGGACGCGGTTTTCGTAGCCCTTCTTCACGCCGGGCAGCGTAGCCGACATCAATTGGAGGTAGTCGATCACAATCAGGTCCAGACCGCCGGTGTTCTGGCTCAGGCGCCGCGCCTTGGCGCGCATCTCGGCCAGCGACGAGCCGGCGGAGTCGTCGATATAGATCTTCGATTCCACCAGCAGCCCTAGCGCGTTCTGCAGCTTGACCTGATCCTCCCGCGGAATGAAGCCGGTTTGCAGCTTGCGCTGGTCCACCTCCGCCCGCGAGGCCAACATGCGGCGCAGCAGGGACTCCTTGCTCATTTCGAGACTGAAGATTGCCACCGTCGATTGGAATTGGACCGCCGCATTTTCTGCGATGTTGATGGCAAGCGCGGTCTTGCCCATTGAAGGCCGCGCCGCAACGATGATCAGCTCGCCCTTCTGCAGTCCGCTTGTCATGTGGTCAAAATCGGTAAAACCCGTGTGCAGGCCGGTGACATCGCGGGCCTGCTTGAATAAGTTGTCGATGGTCCCAAAGGAGTCGCGGACAATGGTCTCGATGGGTTGCAGGCCCTGGGCCAGCCCGGCCTGGCTCACTTCGAGCAATTGTGTTTCAGTCTCATCGAGGACGCTGATCGCCTCCTGGCTCTGGTCGGCGGCCTTGGCAATGGCGGCTGAACAGATGCCCATCAGACGCCGCAGCAGGCTCTTGTCCTTGACGATGCGGATGTAATCTTCGATCACCGGCCGCCGCGGCAATCCCTCGGTGAGCGACGCCAGGTAGGCTACGCCACCCACCGCCTCGACCTCTTTGTAGCGGGCGAGCTCGTTCGAGAGCGTGACAATATCAACCGCGCGTCCAGAGTCAATCAGTTCGCCCATCCGCAAGAAGATGCGGCGGTGCGAATCGAGCGAGAAATCGTCGGGTTTGAGAGTCTCCGCAGCCTCGGCGTGGGCTGTGTTATCGAGCAGAATCGCGCCCAGAATCGTCTTTTCCGCGTCGATATTCGCGGGCAATCCGGCATCCAGGGTGAGGTCGGGGACAGTGGCCATGTAACAAAGTGTGAGGCCAGCGGAAGCTGGTAGCAACTGTTGAGAACCGGGTTCGATTTTGGAAATGAGGAAAACTCCGGCGAATCACCGCGCCCTTTCAAATTCAGGCTTCGACCGCCGGCTCTTCCATCGCTCCTTATCCCAGCATTCTGTCCAGCGCGACGCGAGCCCACCGCTTCACATCGGGCCTCACCTGGATGCGGTTGACCACGCGTCCCTCCACCAGGTTCTCAAGCGCCCACGCAAGGTGCTGCGGGCTGATGCGGTACATCGTGGTGCACAGGCAGCCGGCATCGTCGAGCGAGACAATCTTCTTGCCTTCGGAGGCAAAGCGCCTGGCCATGCGGTTGACGAGATGAATCTCCGTGCCGACGGCGAAGGTCGATCCCACCGGCGCCTGCTCGATGCGCGCGATCAACTGCTCGGTCGAGCCCAGCATGTCGGCCTTCTGGCAGACCTCATAGCGGCATTCGGGGTGCACAATCACCTGGATGCCGGGATACCTGGCCCGCACCTGATCGACGTGCGAGGGCAGGAATCGCTGGTGCACGGCGCAGTGGCCCTTCCAGAGCACGATGCGGCTCGCCGCAAGCCGTTCCGCCGACTGCCCGCCCCAGGACGAGCCAAGCTGTACCGCCCACGGATCCCAGACCGCCATCTCTTCAAGCGGAATCCCCATGGCGTGGCCGGTGTTGCGGCCCAGATGCTGATCGGGCAGAAACAAAACCCGCCTGCCGCGCGCAAATGCCCAGTCCAAAGCCTTGCGCGCGCTCGACGAGGTGCAGACCAGGCCGCCGCGCTCGCCGCAAAACGCCTTGATCGCCGCCGTCGAGTTGATGTACGTGACGGGAATCGTCTCGGACGCAAGCCCGGCGCGTTCGAGCGCATCCCAGCAGTCCTCGACCTGCGAAATTTCGGCCATATCGGCCATCGAGCAGCCGGCGTTCAGGTCGGGCAGGATCACCTGCTGGCCTTGGTCGGCCAGAATGTCGGCGCTTTCGGCCATGAAGTGCACGCCGCAGAAGACGATGTAGCGGGCGCCGGTGGCCATGGCCGACTTCGAGAGCTTGTAGCTGTCGCCGGTGAAGTCGGCAAAGCGCACCACCTCGTCGCGCTGGTAGTGATGGCCCAGAATCACCGTGGTTGCGCCCAATTTGGCGCGCGCCGCGGCGATGCGCTCGTCCATCGTGTGATCGGGCAGGGAGAGGTAGTGTTCGAGAGAACAGCCCGCATTTGCCTCCGCAGAGGCAGTTGTCGCTTCGTCGAGAACAAAGGTCACAATACTCCGCCTTCAGTCCGCCCAAATACGAGATTCGGCGGACGGGGATGTTGAAAGCTTGCCAGTGTCCCTGAAATTCACGGCGGTCACACCCCTGTCATCTTGCTCGGGGTATGCCATATCTGTTGCGACAAACGCAGTCTTAAAATCTGCGGTTGTTTTGCGCGAAATTCAGGTTCACCACGTGCTGGCCGCAGTGTGTGCGCTTTCCCGGGCTGGAATATATCCAGGACCAGAAGAAAACCACGCACGGGGTTGTTGCAGCCTTTTTATGAGATGCCGCGCGAATTGCGCCGGATGCCGGCCCACGCGGTCCCCAGTGTTTCTATTGTAACGCTATCTTAACTTGTCTTTCTGGGTAACCCTGGCAGTGCGCCAGGAAGCAATCGCCGCGCATCAATCTGCCTGCTCGCCATTTGTGAGCAGCTCTCGCCGCCAGTTATCATGATCTTTCATGGGAACGCCGCCACCAATTGCGATGGCCAACATCGGTATGGCCGACACGATGATCCTCATGGTGTTGGCGCTGGTGGTTTTCGGGCCCCGCCGCCTGCCGCAGATCGGCCGCCAGCTCGGCAAGCTGATGTACGAGTTCCGCAAGGCGTCGAACGACTTCAAGTTCCAGATGGAAGAGGAGTTGCGCCAGGCTGAGGAAGCAGACCGCCGCAAGCGGGAAGAAGAAGAGCGGAAGAGATCTTTGGCCGCGTCTCCTTCAACTGCCCAACTGGAATCGCCCGCCGAATCTGCCCAGGAAACCGCGGCCACTGCGGCGGAATCGCCTGATTTGGCCCCGGAATCGTCCATTGAAAGCCCGTATCCCGGCGAAACTGCCTATCCGGATCTTGCTGTCGAGGGCGAGCAGTACGACGAGTCGGTCAAAGACGTTACCGCGGATGCCGTTGAGGCAGCGCGATTGCGCATTCAGCCCCCGTCGACGGGCGAAGTCGTTGCGGCCGAGCCGCCGGGCGCCGCCGCCGAACCGACGGAATCTGCCGCCCAGACCGCCGCGGAGAACACTGCAAGCGGCGCCAACCAATCCGAACCATCGGAGCCGGCCGCCCACCATGGTTGATACCGAGCAAGCCATCGAGAAAGCCCGCAAAGCCGTCACCGAGCGCGCCGAACTGCCAGGCATGAGCCTCATGGAGCACCTCGAAGAGCTCCGCAGGCGCATCGTGCACTCGGCGATGTACCTGGGCGCAGGTTTCTTTGCCTGCTGGTTCTTTCGCCAGCGGATCGTCGACTTTTTTCAGTCTCCGCTCAACAGGCTCGGCATCAAGCTCAGCTACACCCATCCCATGGACCCGCTGAACTTCGATCTGCAAGCGGCGCTGCTTGGCGGCGCCATCGTCGCCTCGCCGCTCGTCCTCTATCAGGTTTGGCTGTTCATCGCTCCCGGTCTTTATCAAAAGGAGAAGCGATTCGTCATTCCCTTCATGTCCGCGACCGTCGCGCTCTTCCTCACCGGCGCCAGCTTCGGTTACTTCTTTGTCCTGCCCGGCGCGCTGAAAATCCTCATCATCCAATTCGGCAAGGGCTTCAACCCCATGGTCACGATCGAGGAGTACACAGGATTTTTCCTGTCGATCATTCTGGGTCTGGGGATCAGCTTTGAACTGCCCATCCTCATCTTTTTCCTGGCCCTGTTCGGCATCGTGAGCCCGCGCTTTCTTTGGAAGAATATCCGCTACGCGATCCTTGCGGTGTTCATCGTGGCGGCGATCATCTGTCCCAGCCCCGACCCATGGACCATGTGCATCTACGCTCTGCCCATGCTGGCGCTTTATCTTGTCGGTATCGCAGTCGCCTGGTGGGTGCACCCCAGCCGTAGAAAGAAGAAGGAGGTCGCGGGTTGATTCCTTTCTGGTTTTGGAAGAAGGTTGCGGCGATTTTGTTTGCGGTTGCGCCAATCGTTGCGCAGGCTCAGCATTTCCCTGGCGCGCGCGCCTACGAATATGCGCGTGAGTTTGCCGCTATCGGGCCGCGCTGGCCCACCGGTCCCGGTCACGTGAAGGCCGAAGAGTTCATCCGCAGCCATTTTCTCCGCGCACACGACCAGCTCGAAGAAGACAGCTTCACCGCCGACACGCCCATCGGCCCCGTGCTCATGCACAATTTCATCGTGCGCTTCCCCGGCACCAGGCCCGGCGCGATCGTTCTTGGCACGCACTACGAGACCAACTACCCGCTGCGCAAGATCAACTTCGTGGGCGCCAACGACGGCGCCTCCACCACGGGCCTGCTCATGGCGATCGCCGATGAGCTGCGCGCTCAGTCCGAGCGATCGCCGGCGAAGAAACTCAATGGCTGCTCGGTCTGGCTTGTCTTCTTCGACGGCGAAGAGGCTTTTGTGCAGTGGTCTCGCTCCGACTCGACCTACGGCAGCCGTCATCTGGCCGCCAAGTGGGGGCGCGACGGAACACTCAATCAAATCAAGGCATTCATGCTCGCCGACATGATTGGCGACAAGGATCTCGACATTCAGCACGAGTCGCACTCCACGCCGTGGCTCGTCGATTTGGTCGCCGAGGCGGCAAAGAAGTTCGGCTACCAGCGATACTTCTTTCAGCAGACCATGGACATCGAGGACGATCACCTGGCCTTCGTCGAGCGCGGCGTGCCCTCAATCGATGTCATCGACCTCGACTACGGACCCAACAACAGCTACCACCACACCGCGCAGGATACGATGGATAAGATCAGCGCGCACAGTTTGACGATCGACGGCGATGTGTTCATGGAGACAATCCGGCTGATCGATCAGCGGTGAAGAACAGCCTCCAGCTTCTGGCTTCTAGCTTTGCATCGCGGAGCCCTGGTCAGGTCTCCGCGGTAAGAACAAGCAAGAGGCTGGCAGCTAGAAGCTTGCGGGAATTCAAGGAGCAGGCACGTGTCACAAGCAGAGATCGGCATCATCGGCGGCAGCGGACTTTATTCCATGCCGGGATTCACTGGCGTTCACGAGGAGCGCATCGAGACGCCCTTTGGCTCGCCTTCAGACGCCTTCGTTCTCGGCGAACTTGAAGGCCGCAAGGTTGTCTTCCTTGCCCGCCACGGGCGCGGCCATCGCATCCTGCCTTCGGAGCTGAACTTCCGCGCCAACATCTACGCAATGAAAAAACTTGGCGTTGAGCGCATCCTTTCCGTCTCGGCCGTCGGCTCGCTCAAGGAAGAACACAAGCCCACCGACTTCGTGATGCCCGACCAGTTCATCGACCGCACCTTCAACCGCATCGCAACATTTTTCGGTGACGGCATCGTGGGCCACGTGGCCTTCGGCGATCCTGTTTGTGCGACTGTCGCCCATGCTGCGGCCGACGCATGCAGGGCCGCCGGCGTAGTCGGCAAGCTGGGCGGCACCTATGTCTGCATGGAAGGCCCGCAGTTCTCCACCAAGGCCGAGTCGAACCTTTACCGCAGTTGGGGCGCGGACGTAATCGGCATGACCAACCTGCAGGAGGCCAAGCTCGCCCGCGAGGCCGAGATCTGCTACGCCACTATTGCCATGGTCACCGACTACGACTGCTGGCGCGAGGGCCACGACGCCGTCACCATCGAAGAGATTGTCGCCGTACTCAACAAGAACGCCGACAACGCGGCAAAGGTCGTGAAGGCTGCCGTCGCCGCCATGCCCCGCGAGCGCAAATGCGCCTGTGCCTCCGCCGCAAAGTACGCCGTACTCACGCAGCCCGATGCGATTCCGGCCGCTGCGCGGGCGAAGGTCGATTTGCTGTTTGGCAAATATCTCCGCGCCGGCTGAATGTCATCGATAAGCGCATGATTGGTGACGGCTCACGCCGGGTGTCCCTCGATCTCCTTTTCTCCGGTCGTGCAGCGCCTACAGGTCGAGCGCCTTCAGCAAATCGACAACGCTCATGCCATGATGGGCGGCAATGCGTTTGAGAATGCCGGAGAGAGTGCCTGCTTTGATTGGGCGATGATGGGGAATGACTTCGTGGTTTTCGCCGTCGCGCCGGGTTGTCACGCGAATGTGGGAACCTGTTTGCCGGGTCGCTGTATAGCCCAAAGCGCCCAAGGCTTTGACGAGGCGCGGTCCGTCCACGTCGCGCGGCAGCTTCATGCCGCCAGGATCTCTTCGCGCACAAAGTGAAGGCGGATCATCTTCGGAGCCTGCATGGTCTCGTCGAAGTAGCAGTTGACTGCATCCTTGACCATCGCGCGCAACTCCTCCAGCGTCTCAGCCTGCGTGTGAATGCCGTAGCCCAAGGCGTTGGCCGTGTAGCCGCCATCCACCTCGTCTTCGCGCACCTCAAAAATGATCTCGCTCATTGGATTTCTTGTCCTGCCTTGCTCAATCCTAGCATCGCCCCGAATGCAAACCAAGCAGGAGTTCGACAGGAGGCCTTGGCCAGGCTGCCTGGCGAGACCGGAACCCGAAGCGCCGGCGAGACAGCGGCAAACTCCCTTGATATAACCTAACTGAAGAAAGCAGGGAAAATGTCCATCACCGTTGTCGGTAGCGTCGCATTCGACACCATTGAAACCCCGGCCGGGCGCCGCGAGCGTTGCCTGGGCGGTGCCGCCACTTATTTCGCGCTCTCCGCGAGCTTCTTCACCGATGTCCGCGTGATCGCCGTTGTCGGCGACGATTTCGGCCCGGAGCAGGAGGCCGTCTTTACCAGCAAAAAGATCGATACGCGCGGCATCGAGCACACCGCCGGCAAAAGCTTCTTCTGGGAGGGTTCCTATCTCGAAAATCTGAACGAAGCCAGAACGCATAACACCGAACTCAACGTCTTTGCGTCGTTCGACCCGAAGATTCCCGGCGCCTACCGCGATTCCGAGTTTCTTTTTCTTGCCAACATCGATCCCGTCCTGCAGCGGCGCGTACGCGAGGCGATGCCAGACGTAAAGCTCGTCGCCGGCGACACCATGAACTACTGGATCAATGGCCATCGCCCGGCTCTGCTTGAGGTGTTGAAGGGCCTTGACATGCTCCTCATCAATGACACCGAAGCCCGCATGCTCGCCGGCAACAATAATCTCGTGCAGGCCGCCCGCGCCGTGATGGCTCTTGGGCCGCGCTTCCTTGTCATCAAGCATGGCGAATACGGGGCTACATTCTTTCACGGCTCAGGCAAAGGCAAAACGGCCGAGCACACCTTCAGGGCGCCTGCCCTGCCGCTGGAGCAGGTCGTCGATCCCACTGGCGCGGGCGACAGCTTTGCCGGCGGCTTTTTCGGCTACCTCGCCGCGCAGCCGGAACTTACCCCCGGCGCCTTTCGCCGCGCCATGTTTTATGGCAGCGTCATGGGATCGTTCGCCTGCGAGCGCTTTGGCACCGGGCGATTGCAGCAGCTCTCGCGCCCTGAGATTGAAGCGCGCTTTGAAGTCTTCCGTGAGCTTACGCACCTTGACTGACCGTCGCCTCTCCAGCGCCGAAGGCTGGCTGGTCCTTGCCTTCTCCATGGCGGCCTCGTTCGCCGCCATTGTCTGGAGCTGGAACCACGCGGCGATGCTCAACTACGGCGACGCCGTGGCGCACCTTCACATCGCGCGCCGCGTCCTGGACTCGCGCACCGCGCGCTTCACCGAACTCGGCTCGGTTTGGCTGCCGCTGCCCCACATTTTGCTGATTCCTTTCGTGCAGAACTACGCATGGTGGGCCAGCGGACTGGCCGGCGTCATTCCTTCGGCGCTGGCTTACATCGCCTCCTGCGTCGGCATCTATCGCCTTGCGCGTCACTGGCTCAATCCCGCGCCCTCCGCGCTCGCGCTCGCTTTCTTTGCGCTCAATCCCAACCTGCTCTATCTGCAGACCACGGCCATGACGGAGCCGCTCTTTCTCTGCGAGGTTATCTGGATCGTGGTCTGGCTCGTGGAGTGGAGGCTTGCGCTCGACGAAAGCCCGCCGCAAGCGACGCGCCTGCAACTTCAGATTGCCGCCGTGCTCGTCGCTGCCATCTTCACTCGCTACGACGGCTGGATCATCGCGCTCATCGCATGGACCGGCATCGGAATCGCTTTGTTGAAGCGCGGCCGCCTGCGCCGCTCGCCCTTGTTCTGGCTGGCCAGCGTGGCCGTCGTCGCTGCGCCGATTGCCTGGTTTGTCTACAACTCGGCCGGCTTTGGCGACTGGCTCTTCTTCGCCCGCGGCCCTTACTCGGCCAAGGCCATCGAGCTGCGCACGGCCGCGCATGGCGCGGGGCCCTTGCATCCCGGCTGGCACAATCCGTGGGTGGCGCTGCTGTTTTACGTCAAGGTTTCAGAGCTGGACGCCGTTCTTGCGCCCGCGTGGGGAAATCTCTGGGGTAATCTGATTCTCGCGCTTGCCGCCGCCGGCTCCGTCGCTGCCTGGATTGCTGAAAAGGCATCGGCGCATCGCCGCGCTCTCACCTGGACCGCGCTTCTTTGGCTGCCCGTTCCCTTCTACGCCTGGTCGGTCGCCTACGGCTCGGTCCCCATCTTCTTACCTGCGTGGTGGCCGTTTACTTACTACAACACGCGCTACGGCATGGAGCTGCTCCCGGCTCTCGCGCTGGGTGTGGGCTTCGCTGCCCATTTTGCCGTCGCTGCGGTTGATTGCTGGCAGGGCCGCAAATTTGCGCAATTTCTGCCCGACATCGCCTTAGCCGTTCTCTTTCTTCTTGCCGGAATCAACGTTTCAAGCCTTCTGCGTCACGGTCCAATCGTCTACGCGGAAAGCACCCGCAATCTCGAAGCGCGCCTGCCCTACGACGAAGCCATTCCTCCGTTCCTTCGCGACCTGCTTCGCACGGTCCCACATGCCACGGTGCTGATGAACACCTCGACCTATCCCGAGATCGTCGCGTTCACTGGCATTCCCCTGCGCCAGACCATCAACGAGGGCGATCTTGAGATCTGGCGTGCTGCGCTTCTGGCGCCCGCGGCTCACGCCGCGATTGTGGTCGCATGGGATGGCGACGAGGTCGACCGCGCTGTCAAAGCAAATCCCGAGGGACTCGAAGTCGCTGGCCGCTTCACCGCCAGGGGACAACCCTCCGCCACCGTCTATGTTTCCATGGCGGTTTTCACACCCGCGCCCAATCCGTCCGCCTCCAATGCCGGCCACGATCCTGGCTCTCCCGCTGCAGGATTCCTTCCGGGCGCATCCAGCCCTTACGTGGCCTTTCCATCTCCGGATACAGGCAATCGCGATCCCGATCGCTGACCCCCTGACCCCCTGAAACCTGAAACCTATAATTCAACCTGGAGGCAGATTGATTCCGTTTACCAAAGCTCACGCCTGCGGCAACGACTTTCTCATCGTGACGGAAGACGCCGCAGGCGATCTCGATCGCGCCGAACTCACCCGCCGTCTTTGCCAGCGCAACACCGGCATCGGCGCCGACGGCATTGAGTTCTTCGCATGGGTCAACCGGAATTCGCCCGGTCCCAGATCCGGCCGCATCCGCCTGCACAACGCCGACGGCTCCATCGCCGAGCTCAGCGGCAACGGCACGCGCTGCGTGGCCGCGTGGATGGCTGCAACTCTCGGCTCCGTGGCTGGTGACAAGCTCGAAATCCTCACCGACGCCGGCCCGCGCGTCTGTCACGTCGATCGTGTGCACGCGGGCGGCGCCTTCACGGTCGACGTGACCACCGGCATGGGCGTTCCTCGATTCGCTCCTCACACGCTCAAGCTTTCTGACGGTAACGAAGTGGTCGGCGTCGAAGTTTCCACGGGCAATCCGCACTTTGTCATCCTGGTCGATCATGCGGACTTCACTGTCGCGGGAAAAACCTGGCAAACCATCGGCGCTGAAATCTGCACGCACCGCGACTTTCCGTGCCAGACCAACGTCGAGTTTGTGCGCGTGGTGAATGAGCGGGAGATCGAAATCCGCATCTTCGAGCGCGGCGTGGGACCAACCACATCCTCCGGCACCGGCAGCTCCGCCTCGGCAACGGCCGCGCTTGCCGTGCGCCGCTGTACATCACCGCTCACGGTCGCCGCTCCCGGTGGCGCGCAAACTGTCACATGGAGCGGGCCGGGCGACGAGCTTTTCCTTACCGGCCCCGCTACGCTCATCGCCCGCGGAGAGGCGTGGTGAGATGGCGAATCTGATCAAACCGCTGTCCGTCCCGCCCGGCGCGGTCATCGCTCTTGTGGCCCCGGCCTCGGCTGCGCTACCAGACCGCATCGAGCGCGGCTCCGCAGCCTTGCAGGCTCTCGGCTTCGTGCCTCAACTGGCCGCGCGCGCTCTCCATCGCGGCCCGCTCTACTTTGCGGGAACGCCCGCGGAGCGCCTCGCCGATTTCCACGCTGCGTTTGCTGATTCAGCCACAAGCGCCGTCATGGCGCTGCGCGGCGGTTACGGCTCGAATTACCTCCTCAATGGCCTCGACCTCTCGATCGTCGCTGCACACCCCAAGCCCTTCTTTGCTTATAGCGATCTGACCGGCGTTCAGCTCTTTCTTCTCGACAGGCTGGGCCTTCCCGCGTTCCACGGCCCCATGCCTGCCGCCGATTTTTACCGCGAAGACGGCGTGCATCTGGAGAGCTTCCGCGCCGCGCTTGCGGGCCAACCCTATACGCTCGGCTCGGCCGAGGGCCTCCGCGTCCTCAAGCGCGCTCAAGCACAGACAACCGCCAGAGGCACCCTCTACGGCGGTTGTCTCAGCATTCTCGTTTCCTTGCTGGGCACACCGTGGGAGCCTGCAACCGAGAACAAGCTGCTCTTCCTGGAAGACACCGGCGCCAAGCCCTACCAGATTGATCGGATGCTGTGGCAGTTGCGCGCCGCGGGCAAGCTCGCTGGCGCCAGCGGCATCGTCTTCGGCGAGATGCTCGATTGCGCCTCGCTAGGGGCCGACGCGGACCTTCTCGATCGCGCGATCCTGAACGCGCTCGACGGCCTCGACATCCCCATCGCCATCGGACTTCGCTCGGGCCACGTCTCGCGCCAGAACGTTACACTCACCTTTGGGGTGGCTGCCGAGCTGGCCATGGACGGCGAGGCGACGCTCACCCTCCTCGAACCGGCGGTGACTAAGTGACCTCTACCCCCCGCCACATCCATCTCATCGGCATCTGCGGCACTGCCATGGCCTCGCTGGCCGGCCTGCTGCAACTCCGCGGCCATCGCATTACAGGCTCCGACAAGTCCGCCTTTCCTCCCATGAGCGATCTGCTTCGCTCGCTGGGCATTCCCATCCTCGAGCCCTTCGCCGAAGCAAACCTCACGCCCACGCCCGCCCTTGTCGTCATCGGCAATGCGATCTCGCGCGGCAATCCCGAGGTCGAGCGCGTCCTCGACGAGCGCATTCCCTTCACTTCGATGTCTGCCCTGCTGCGCGAGGAGTTCCTCCGCGGCCGCTCGCCCCTGGTCGTCGCCGGCACCCACGGCAAAACCACCACCACCTCGATGCTCGCGTGGATCTACCAGACCGCCGCGAATGAGAATCCCGCGATCGAGCCGTCATTCCTGATCGGCGGCGTTGCGGAGAACTTTGGCTCGAGCTTCCAGCTTCGCCCCACCGAGCCCTTCATTCTCGAAGGCGATGAGTACGATACCGCCTTTTTCGACAAAGGCCCCAAATTTCTCCACTACTTCCCCGACGCGCTCATCCTCACCCACGTCGAGTTTGACCACGCCGACATCTATGCCGATCTCGATGCTGTCAAAACCGCCTTCAAGCGCCTCGTGAATCTGGTTCCCCGCCGCGGCCTCATCGTGGCTTACGATGGCAACGACAGCGTCACGGAGTGTGTGAGCCGAGCCTTCTGCCGCGTCGAACGCTACGGTTTCAGCGAGACCGCCCACTGGCGCATCCGTAATCTGCGCTACGCGAGCGGGCAGACGCAATGGGAGGTGCATCGCGACGGCGCTCTTTGGGCCGAGTTTGCGATGAGCCTGGCTGGCGAACACAACGCTTTGAACGCCACTGCCGCCGCGGCCCTTGCGGCCGGCCAGGGTATTTCGAAAGAGTCCATCGCCGCGGCTCTCTCCACCTTCAAGAGCGTCAAGCGCCGCCTTGAGGTGCGCGACCGGGTCCACGGCATCACGCTGATTGAGGACTTCGCGCATCACCCCACCGCGATTCGCGAAACACTGCGGGCACTGCGCTCCGTCTATCCGCAATCGCGCCTTTGGGCAGTTCTCGAACCCCGCTCCAACACGCTGCGCCGCAAGGTGCTCGCGGCCGATCTTGTCGCGAGCCTGCGCCGTGCCGATCGCGTGGTGCTGGCCGGCGTCTACCAGCAGGAGCGCATTCCCGAGCCCGAGCGTCTGCGCCCGGAAGAGATCGTGGCCGCGCTCAACGGCGCGGGAACGCCCGCTGAACTTCACCCCAATGCCGACGCAATCGTTGCCGCCCTCGCGCCGCAACTTGCCTCCGGCGACGTTGTGGCCATCCTCTCGAATGGCGGCTTCGATGGCATCTACACAAAGCTCCCCGCGCGCCTGCGCGCGGACGCGCAAAAGGGGCTGCTCGCGTGAGCAGCCCCGGTTAAATTCCTGAGTTCAGGTCGTTGTTTTTACGCTGGCGAGGGCGATCCCTCGGGAATGCTGCCTGCGCCGCCGCGGCTCTCAGGTTTCAGAACCTGCTGCTGGCTGCCATCGCCGTCCGAGGGCGCGGCCAGCGAAGAGCGCAACGGGGGAAGCTCCTTGCCCTCGATGAGCAGCCGTAGCTCTTCCGCGTCGATGGTTTCGCGTTCCAGCAATGCTGCCGCGATACGGTGCATGGCGTCCTGATTGGCCTCAAGAATCGTATGCGCCGACTGGTAGGCTTCGTCGATCAGGCGGCGAACTTCAAGATCGATCTGCCGGGCAGTCTCCTCGGAGAAGTCGCGATGCTGCGCGATCTCGCGGCCCAGGAAGATCTGCTCTTCCTTCTTGCCGAAGGTGAGCGGTCCCAGGCGGCTCATGCCGTACTCGCACACCATGGAGCGCGCCAGCTCCGTGGCCCGTTCAATGTCGTTGCCCGCGCCAGTCGACATCTGATTCAGGAAGATCTCCTCGGACACACGCCCGCCGTACATCATGGCGAGCCGCGATTCAAGATACTCGCGGGTGTAGTTATGGCGGTCGTCGGGCAGATGCACTGTTACGCCAAGCGCC
This sequence comes from Occallatibacter sp., assembly GCA_049977045.1. Taxonomy (GTDB): domain Bacteria; phylum Acidobacteriota; class Terriglobia; order Terriglobales; family Acidobacteriaceae; genus Telmatobacter. Next base: position 8,947 of record JBMFHB010000025.1, on the reverse strand, counting down.
ATACCGCGCGGAATGATGGTGACCTTGTGCACCGGGTCGGAGTGATCGCGTTTCACAGACACCAGCGCATGGCCTGCCTCGTGGTACGCCGTCACCTTCTTTTCCTCGTCGGAGAGCAGCATCGACTTCCGCTCGGCACCCATCAGCACTTTGTCCTTGGCCAGCTCGAAGTCGTACATCGTTACTTGCTTGCGGTTCATGCGCGCGGCGTTCAGCGCAGCCTCGTTGACCATGTTGGCAAGATCGGCGCCGCTGAAGCCCGGTGTGCCGCGGGCAAGAACGTTGAGGTTCGAGTCTTCGCTCGCCGGCACCTTCTTCACGTGAACTTTGAGGATCTCCTCGCGCCCACGCACATCGGGCAGGCCGACGACCACGCGGCGATCAAAGCGGCCGGGCCTGAGCAGCGCGGGATCAAGTACGTCTGGCCGGTTCGTTGCCGCCACCAGAATCACGCCGTCGTTTGACTCAAAGCCATCCATCTCGACGAGCAACTGATTGAGCGTCTGCTCGCGCTCGTCGTGCCCGCCACCGAGGCCCGCGCCGCGATGACGGCCCACAGCGTCGATCTCGTCGATGAAGATGATGCAGGGAGCGTTCTTCTTGCCCTGCTCGAAAAGGTCGCGCACGCGGCTTGCGCCCACGCCCACAAACATCTCCACAAAATCCGAGCCGGAGATGGAGAAGAACGGAACATTGGCCTCGCCGGCCACGGCGCGCGCCAGCAGCGTCTTGCCCGTGCCCGGAGGTCCAACCAGCAGCACGCCCTTCGGAATGCGCCCTCCCAGCTTCTGGAACTTCTGCGGCTCGCGCAGATACTCGATGATCTCCTTCAGCTCTTCCTTGGCCTCATCCACGCCCGCCACGTCTTTGAACGTTACTTTTTTCTGCTGCATCGAGAGCAGACGCGCCCGGCTCTTGCCGAACGAAAGCGCCTTGTTGCCGCCCGACTGCATCTGGCGCAGCATGAAGAACCACACCAGGATAATGAGCACGAACGGGCCCACGTTGATCAACAGTGGGAGCAGGAAGTTGCTCTGTTCGGGCTTGATGGTGAAGTTGACCCTGTGGCTGGGGTCCAGCATGGCCTTCATCAGGTCTTCGTCGTTCGCCGGCAGCGTGGTGTGGAACTCGTCCTTGGGCGAGGTCTTCAGGTGGCCTTTCAGGTCGTTGCCCTGGATGCTGGCGTCGAGCACCTGGCCGTTGACGACCTTGTCGTAGAGATCGGAGTACGAGTACTCGGCATCTTTGGTCATGCTGGCGCTCTTCGACACAATGGCCCACAGCATCAGCAGGCAGATTGCGATAAACACCCAGAACATGATTGTTTTAGCGCTTGAGTTCACCAACTGCTCCTTTTCAGAGTGCAAACAAAGCCATTCTTGCGCTTCGCTCTGCGCCTCTGATACAACCACCTGCCAATTTAGACGCTGTAACCTCACCTAAAGTGGCAGGAAATCCATCACCCCTCTGGGGCACACTACTACGCGCCGCCAGGGAAGGCGGTAATCCGATTGTACCCCCTGAATTGAAAAGTTGAAGCAATTCATCTGCCACAAAAGGCCCAGAATTTTGCCTCCACCCGTTCCACCTGTCACTTTGGCCCGGGCCTCAAGAATCAACCCGATTTGGCGCCGGCGACGGCAATCGCGAGACCCGGCTCGGGTTCCAGTTCCACGCCCTGCATCCATACGATGCGCCCACCGACCTCCAGTACTGGCCAAAGCGCCCGTTCGCTGCCTGTAACATGCAGACGTTCCAGCACTTCCTTCACTTTGCGCGGTCCGTTCGAATAGCGCAGTCGCACCCGGTCTCCGGGCCTCCAGTTGCGCAGGGTGGCCGTTTGCGGCATTGGCTCCCGCGGAAGTTCCAATTTTTCAGCAGCTCCCGATGAAGAAATATCGATGCGGAGACGGATTCCAAACTCCGGCGCGCCGATCTCGCCCGGAATCGGCCCACTGTACTCCAGCACCCGTGCCTCCGGGCTGTTAGCCTTTACGGCGGGCTCAGGGACCATCGAAAAGCGGAGTTCCCTCGCCGACCGTTCCGCGCGCAAGCCCTGCGGCAGCGCCAGACGCTGCCCAGCCCGGCCGCCAATGGCCAGGGATCGCACGGCCTCGGTGGCGGCAAAGTCGAGCGCGACGCCAAATTGTTCCGCAACGTGGCGCACCAGCCGTCTTTGCAACGCCGTAGCCAGCGCCGCCAGCCGGCTGACTTCCATGGCCAGCCCTGCGCCAGAACCCTCACCAGCCGTGCGGCCACCACCCCGGGCCGGTCGCCCGGGAAGAATCAGCCGGGGAGCCAGCCGGGCCAACTCTGCCTGCCACCAGGCCTCCTCATCGCGCGCCAACTCCGCCATCTGCGACAGGTGCTGGCGCAGCCGCGGATTCCAACCCTCCAGCAGCGGCAGCAGTTCGTGCCGGATGCGGTTGCGTGTGAACGTGAGATGCAGGTTTGAGGAGTCTTCGCGCCAGTCCTGGCCCAATGCATCCAAATACGCCAGGATCTCGGCGCGTGTGGTATGGAGCAGAGGCCGCACGATGGCGCCCGCTCCCGCGGTTTCAAGTCTGGGACTGATGCCTGCCAGACCCTCTGTCCACGCGCCGCGCAGAAACTTGGCCAGAACCGTTTCCGCCTGGTCGTCGCGCGTGTGCGCCGTTACGATTGCATCGAGCGCCGCCGCGTGGGGCAGCCCTTTGGACAGGAGTTCTCGAAACCACGCATACCGTAGCCGCCGCGCTGCCTCTTCGATGGTCTCAGCCGGCTTGCCCGATTTTGCGTCAGCCTTCGCCTCAGCGGGCGTATCGACGCGCGCCTCATGAAAGGGAATCTCCAGCCGGGCCGCCAACGCGCGGCAGAACTCCAGGTCTCCGTCGGCTTCCGCGCCGCGCAGCCCGTGATGCAGGTGAGCGGCATGGAGCACAAGGCCCAGTTCCTCGCGCCGCGCGGCCAGCGCGCGCAGCAACGCCACCGAGTCGGCGCCGCCCGAGAGCGCCACGGCCAGTCTCATACCGGGCTTGAGCAGCGCGGTGTCGAGCGGCAGGCCCGGAAGGTGCTTCGATTGGGTCAGTTGGTGCACGAGAGGATGATAGCGCGAGAGGTGATGTCCTGATCTGAAGTCGGGAGCGATGGAGCCGCGGGATTCATTGACCGCCAGCCTAAGGCTGTAATCTGCGCGCGACAGAATCAAGCCGGAGCGAAAGCCCAATCGCTGAAAGCCGGGGGCTGGCCGTTGTATACTCGCAGAGCCATGCAAGTCTTTGTCATCCTTCCCGCCGCGGGGCTTGGAACCCGCATGGCGGGTACGCAGCCCAAGCAGTTTCTCGCCCTCGCCGGCGTGCCGATCCTGATTCATTCGCTGCGCGCCTTTGCCGCCGCGCCGCGCGTCACGTCCATTTACGTGGCCGTGCGCAAGACGGAAATGGAGCGCGCCGAGGCTCAGGCCGCCGAGTACGGTTTTGCCGCCCGGGTGCGCGTGGTGGAGGGCGGCGAAAAGCGCCAGGAGTCAGTGGCCAACGCCCTCGGTGTTCTGCCGGCACAGCCTGACGACATCGTTCTCGTCCACGACGCCGTGCGCCCGCTTATCGACGCGGCCACGATCGAACGCACCATCGACGCGGTGATCGAGCACGGTGCGGCCATCGTTGGTATGCCCGCCATCGACACCATCAAGCAGGTCGAACGCACCGCGCACGGAGCCATCGTCACTGCAACCATCCCGCGCGAGTTTGTCGTCCAGGCGCAGACGCCCCAGGGCTTTCGCTACGCTCTGCTCCAGAGAGCCTTTGCCGAGGCCACGGCCGACGGTTTTGTGGGTACCGACGAGGCATCCCTTTTGGAGCGAGCCGGGATTCCCGTAGCCGTAGTGCCCGGTTCTCAGGTTAATCTGAAGATAACCCAACCCGGCGATCTGGAACTGGCCGAGTTTTATCTGAAGCAGCGCAGTTAGCGGCGCTGGCGCAGTTGGCGGAGTTGGCGATCCGCTGCCGGAGCCGGGCTTTGAAAGGGCATGACTTCCGTCGTGCCGGCGCGGTCATTAAAGCGGCTGGGGTTCGGCCCCTCCGGGATCGTTTCCTCACAATCTGGATCTCTGCCACAGGCTGGTAAGGAACATGGGAAAGTCGGACACACGCATCGGTTTTGGCTACGATTCGCACGAATTTAAACCGGGTGTGCCGTTGCGCATCGGCGGGATGACTCTCGATCACCCCCAGGGCCTGGCCGGCCACTCCGACGGCGACGTGCTGCTGCACGCCATCACCGACGCGCTGCTCGGCGCTGTGGCTGCCGGCGACATCGGCAGCTTCTTCCCGCCCGGCGATCCGCGCTGGAAAGACGCCGACTCCGCCATCTTTCTCAACCTGGCTCTCGAAGAGTTGCAGCACGCAGGCTATCGCGTCGTGAACGTCGATACAACGCTGATCCTCGCCCGGCCCAAGATCGCGCCCATCGCTCCCGAGATGTGCGCCCGCGTCGCCGATCTGCTTGGCGTAGAAGTGAATCAGGTGAGCATCAAGGCCAAGACACCCGAGGGACTGCATCTCGATCACGTGGCCCAGTGCCACGCCGTAGCGTTGGTCGAGCGCGTGCCGGAATCCGACGAGCTCAAAAGCATGGAAGCAGTCATCGAAAGCCAGCGCCAGCTTGAAGACGTGGTCGACGACCTGCTCGCCTCGGTCCATGGAGTGCCCAGGCGGCGCTCCATCGCGCCTGTCTACGACACTGAAGACATTACCTGAGGGCGGCAAACACAAGCCGAGGGGGCAGGGAACTCTTTCGGCGTCCCATCCCTTCGCGTTCCATGCGAAAGCGATGGGACGCTGCGGCGCGCAACGGCAAAAGCTTCTCCGGCGCTTACTTCGTCTTGCAGGTCTTGATCCCGCATACTGCGTAGAGCGGGCAGAACCCCATCAGCGCCGTGCCCAGCGGCACCAGCCCGATCAGCCCCACCCATCTCATGTTTCCCTGCAGAACGAACAGAAGGCTCAACAGTCCCAGACCCACCACCACGCGCACTACCTTGTCAGCGGTTCCTACGTTCTTATTCATTGTTTCGCTCCTCTGCCGCGATCCAGTTGATGCCGGATCGATTCGGCGCACTATCAGTATAGGAATCCGGCAAGCTCTCTGTCTGCTGTCCACCCGGCCGCGAAGGGCCGTCAACAATTCTCATTGCGGAATTCAGATTTTTTTTGTACCTTGGCTGCAACGTTTTCACCCCATTCCGGAGCGATCTTTATGAACTTGCTGGCGGTTTTTCTCCAAAGCCAAATGGATTCTCCTGTCGCGCACGAGGCTTTGATGATGTTGGGCCCTCTCGTCATGATTGTGGTCGTCGTCGCCCTGGCGATCATCCTTATCCCCTTCTGGTTCATCTGCAGGAAGGCCGGATTCTCGCCCTGGCTCACGCTTTTGAACATCATTCCGCTGGGCAACCTGGTGCTGATTTACGTGCTGGCCTTTGCCGAGTGGAAGGTGGTTCCTGCCGCGCAACTTGCGCCCAATCTGCCTCCGTATCAGCCACCCTATCCCCCGGCGCCGCCCACAGCCTGATACGCGGCCTCCGTGTGGCAGGACGCAATGTTTTAGCATCGTAGATGAAAGCAATCGCTATGATGCCTGATTCAACGACCTCAGTCTCCGCGCCCCCGCGCGTGCGCTTTGCACCCTCGCCGACCGGTTTTCTCCACGTCGGCAGCGCCCGCACGTTTATCTTTAATTGGCTCTATACCCGCCACAATCACGGCGTCATGGTGCTCCGCCTCGACGATACCGATGTCGAGCGCAACACCGATGCCAGCGTGCAGTCCATCTTCGAGGGGTTGCGCTGGCTCGGCCTCGACTGGGACGAGGAGTACAAGCAATCCGAGCGGCTCGACCTCCATCGCAAGGCCGCCGAAGCGATCTTCGCCAGGGGTCTGGCCTATCGCGACTTCACCCCCGCCCGCGTCGATGACGACACCCCGTCCGCCTCCGCGCATGGCGCATGGCTCTTCAATCCCGGCATGCGCGAGATGCCGCGCGAAGAGTCCGACCGCCGCGCTGCCGCCGGCGAGCCCTTTGCTCTGCGCTATCGTGTGCCCCGCGGTGAAGGCCGCATCCTGCATTTTGTTGACGGCGTCTACGGCGCGCAGTCTCGCCCCGCAGATGAGGTCGAGGACTTCGCCCTGCTGCGGTCTGCCGGAACCCCCAGGGACAGGTCTTCGTCCCTGGGGTTGTGGGACGGCATGCCGACCTACCATCTTGCCTCCTGCGTCGACGACGCTGACCTGCGCATCAGCCACATCATCCGCGGCCAGGACCACCTGACCAACACCTACAAGCACCTGCTGATCTTTGAATCGCTCGGCGCCCCGACGCCGCACTTCGCCCATCTGCCGCTGCTGGTCGCGCCCGACGGCGCCAAGCTCTCCAAGCGCAAACACGGCCCTGTCGTGAGCGTTACGACCTATCGCGATGCCGGCTTCCTGCCCCAGGCCTTCGTCAACTTCCTCTGCCTGCTCGGCTGGTCCCCTAAAAACGACCGCGATTTTCTGGTTTTGGACGAGATTCGTGAGCTGTTTACCTTGGAAGGCATCCATCGCGCCAACGCCGTGGTCAATTTCACCGAAGAAGATCCCTTTGACGCCAAGGCCGTCTGGCTCAATGCCGAGCACATCCGGGCCCTGTCCGTCGACGAGTTGAGCCGCTGTCTGACGCCATTCCTTGCGCAGGCTGGATTCAATCCAAAACCAGAAAAAATTGCCGCCGTCGTGCCGCTCATCCGCGAGCGCATCAAGCTTTTGCGCGATGCTGTTCCCGCTGCCGATTTCTTCTTTGTCTCGGAGCTTGCCCCCTACGATCCGGCAGAACTCATTCCGCAAAAGGGCGATGCGGCTCTCGCGCAGCGCGTGCTCAAGACCGCACGGGAAGTTCTGGCTGCAACTCCCTTTGACCACGATTCGCTCGACAAGGCTCTCCGCGATATGGCCACGCAACTTGGCTTAAAGGCCGGGCAGGCCTTCCAGCCCGTCCGCGTGGCCGTATGCGGCCGCAAAAACGCGCCGCCGCTCTTTGAAACGCTGGTCGTTCTGGGCCGCGAGGTGTGCCTCAAGCGCATCGGCCAAGCCATAGCTCTGCTGCAATCGCTCGCCTGAGCCCACGCGCTGTCCCAGGTCCGAAAATTCAGACCTTTCGGCAAGCTCAGGGCAGGCTCTCGGACGCTCAAAGAAACGTGCCAATCGAAACCGGATCGACACTTCGGCTGTGCGCTTCCGAGATGTATGTTTGACTGCCTGTAATCGATCAATTACACTCTGAGTATGTTTTCCGTAAGGCCGCTCCCTGAATTCACTGTGTGGCTTGATGAATTGAAAGACATGAGGGTGCGCGGAGCGGTGGCGGAGCGCATCAAGCGTCTCTCCTTTGGCTTGCTCGGCGACTTCAAGGCGGTTGGCGGGGGTGTGATTGAGCTGCGCATTGACTTCGGCGCAGGCTGGCGTTTGTATTACACGCAGTGCGGGGCACAGATCGTCGTGTTGCTTGCAGGTGGCTCCAAACGCACGCAGAAGAGGGATATCCAGAGAGCTAAAACTCTGGTCGCAATGCTGAAGAGCGAAGGGGGCAACGATGAGAAGAACCGTTAACGTGCGCGAATTGCCTGAATTCGATCCCGCGCGCTATCTCGACAACGAAGAGAGCATCGCCGTCTTTCTGACCGGAATCCTGGAGGCGAATGACGCGGCCCTCTTGGCCTCGGCATTGGGCGACATTGCCCGTGCGCGCGGCATGACGGAGATCGCCAAGGCCGCCGGAATCACGCGGGAAGCCCTGTACAAAGCCCTGCGTCCCGATAGCGCCCCGCGCTTCGAGACCATCAGCCGTGTCTGCGAGGCGCTCGGCGTGCGCCTGGTGGCTCAGCCCTTGTCAACCCGCAAAGCCGCCGCGTAAATGCCTGTGCCTGATCGGATAGCCGTCTGCGAACGGCAAACTGCACCCCCGCTTTTTGAAACCATGGCCGTTCTGGGCCGCGAGGTGTGCCAGGCGCGTACCGCTCAGGCCGAGGCAATCCTGCAATCGCTCGGTTGAGCCCGGCCTTTGGTATCGAAAGCGAATTGCCGACGCGCAGATTCGGCAGAAGAAAACCAGATGCAGACGCCTCACCTGCACATTGCGCAATGCTTGACAATGTTTTCCATTGTATTATATTGATAAGTATGCGCATCGCGAAGACTATCTCGATCACGCTTCCCCCGGAACTGCTTTTGAAGGCCCAAAAAACTGCCGAGCGGGAAGATCGAACTATCAGTGAACTTTTCCGGGAGGCGCTCCGCCGTTACATTTCGGCCGATCCTGAGTGGGATGCGTTGCTGCACCGCACCCAGGCCGTCGGCAAGGCCCTGGGCGTCACGACGGAGGCGGATGTAGAGCGGCTTTCCGATGAATTCCGGCGCGCGCGGCGCGCGGCTCACTGATGCGCGTCGTTGCCGATACCAATATTTACATCTCCGCACTGCTCTTTGGCGGCCTGCCGGGAGCATTTCTCGACTTGGCGCTGCGAAGGAAGTTCGCTCTGGTAGCCTCCAAGGTTCTGCTCGAAGAACTGGACGAAAAGCTGCGCGGAAAGTTCGCGATTTCCCATCAGGACGCGCTGGCGATTCGTAAGAAACTGGAAGGCTGTGCAGTCACAGTTACGCCGGGTTTCCGGCTCGATGCCGTCTCCGACGATCCGGACGACAATCGTGTTTTGGAGTGCGCACTCGCGGGTAGAGCCGATTTTGTCGTCAGCGGAGACAGGCATCTGCTGTGAATTGGCAACTACGAAGGAATTGCCATTGTCCCGGTTCGACAGTTTCTGGAAACCGCTCGCTTTTCCCGGTAGAGCAATCGTAAGCTCAGACATCCTGATGTCACCGAGGGATTGCAGGGGTTTTCAGGCGGGTAGCGGAAAATAAGATGGACCCGGAACGGG
>JBMFHB010000024.1:40451-40719 GCA_049977045.1 Occallatibacter sp. | reverse complement strand
GTAGTGCGTTCCGTTGGGCGTGGCTACGACGAGCAGTCCAAGCGAATCGTCGGCCAGCATTTGATCGAGGGAGCGGTACACCGAAGTGCCGGGATAGCGCTCGGCAGCTTTACCAGAGCTGCGCTCGACGACGGCTGCCAGTTCCAATCCCTCGACCGATGCCAGCAGCGGCGCGTGAAAGACGCGGCCCGCCATTCCGAAACCAACCAAACCTACGCGAATCATCGAATTTTCCCTTTGCTTATTGATCCGACCCTTAAGATTTGCA
>JBMFHB010000024.1:0-40441 GCA_049977045.1 Occallatibacter sp. | reverse complement strand
GCATCGTGCTCTCCCACCCTTTCCGCAAAAAGCGCGGAAAGAGTGGGGCACGGTGTGGCAGATCGTTTGGGCCGGATCGGTAAGAGACGCCACACCAACAAAATCGCGATTCTCTCTGAGGCAAGTGGCGTCTCCGAATACAGTTGTCTGCTCCGGCAGCGCGGTGCATTACACTCTACTTGAGCGTACCATTTCTTCTGTTTGGAAATGTACGGCCGGTGAGCTGCGAATGGCTGCGGCAGACTGTGGTGTGCGCGAGCCGCTCGTCATGATGGATCGTCACCGGCGCCGAGGAGAGTATGCCTACGACCACGCAAAGACCGAAGGTTCTGGTGGCCGATGACGAGCGCGTCATCGCCGACACTCTGGCCATGATTCTGGACCAAAGCGGTTTTGAGACGCGCGCTGTTTACTCCGGCGAGAAAGCTCTCGAGCTTGCCGAATCCTTTCAGCCCGACATGCTCATCTCGGATGTGATCATGGCCGATCTGAACGGAATCGATGCGGCGATTCGCATTCGAACCCTGCTACCGGGGATCAAGATTCTGCTCTTCTCGGGTCAGGCGGCCACAGCCGATCTGCTTGAGAAGGCGCGCAAGGACGGCTACGAGTTCGACATCCTCGCCAAGCCTGTCCATCCGCAAGATCTGCTGGCACGGTTGCGCAAGTAGCCTGGCGGCTCTGCGCGGCGCCCATCGCGAGGCTTCTACAATCGCTGTATGATCGCAGACTCGTGGAATCTGCGCGCTATTCGCCGCGCGCTTGCCGAAGGAGCTACAACCCCCACGCAACTGGCTGAAGCTGCGCTTGCGCGCTCGAACGGCAACGCAAGCCGCAACACCTATCTCTGGCAGGATGCCACGTGGACTCGCGCAGAAGCGGCTCGCGCGGAGGCGATGCCGCGCGCGACTGGCGGTCCATTTGGCGACGGGCGTCCGGCACTGTGGGGCGTGCCAATCTCGGTAAAGGACTGCTTCGATCTGGCGGGCGCGCCGACCACGTGCGGAGTGCGTTTCTATCGCGATCTGAATGGCGCGGCCCGGAGCGATTCATGGCTCGTTGAGCAGCTTCGCGCCGCCGGCGCCGTGATTGTGGGCAAGACGCACCTCCATCCGCTGGCTTACGGGATAACCGGCGAGAACCCGGAGTTTGGCGATTGCGTGCAGCCACGCGATGCCAGCGCGCTCACGGGCGGTTCTTCAAGCGGCGCCGTAGCCAGCGTGCAGGAGGGCTCGGCCGTGGCCGCTATCGGCACCGACACCGGCGGATCAGTACGTGCGCCCGCGGCGCTCGGCGGGCTGGCCGGCTATCGCTCGACCATCGGCCGCGGGGATTGGCGCGGCGGCGCGCATCTCTCCGCCGCCTTCGACACCATGGGCTGGATCTTTCGCGACCTCGAAGATGCGCCGCTGCTCGCCACGCCGTTCGCCCCCAAAGAAGAACGGCTCGGGCAGAACCGGGAAAAAACTCGATTCGCCCGCTTCGCGTTTCTCGGCGAGGAGTTCCTGCACGATTGCGAGCCCGCGGTGATGGAGGGTTTTCGCCGCACGATTGGCGAATTGCAGGCTATAGGGCTCAGGCCCGAACCAATCAATCCCGATTGGTGGAAGGACTGCGCCGAGATCTTTGCGCCATTACAAGCCTCCGAGGCCGCGCTGGTGCACGCGGGCCACTTCGACCGCTTTGAGCCGGTTCTTCGCGACCGCCTGAAGTGGGGCGCCAGCTTCACGCCCGCCGATGTGGCGGCCATGCGCCAGCGTCACGCCGATTTCCGCGCCCGCATGGATGAGCTATTTGCCACGCATCAGCTCATTCTGCTGCCCTCAACACCTGTGGCGCGCCTTGCCGCGGGAGCCGATCATAGCCAGACACGGGCACGGCTGCTGCGCTACACCATGCCATTCAGCCTGGCCGGCGTGCCCGCAGTTGCCATCCCCTGCGCCCATGGCGGAATGCAACTGGCCGCGGCGCGCGGCGACGACGAATCGCTCCTTGCCCTGGCCGCCCAAATCGGCGCGCGGCGAAAGACGGCATCGCAAGCATGAAAAGATTCAAAATGGACGGCTGAGTTCATCACTGTTTTTCCGCCAGGAATGCCTCAGGTTTGAGCGACCCGTCGCGCTGCCTGACCAGCATCTGCACCTTGCCCTCGGCGGCTTCCAGTTCCTGCTTGCACGCGGCTGCAAGGTTCACGCCCTCCTCGAAGAGCTTGAGTGATTTCTCAAGCGCCAGATCGCCCTTTTCCAGTTGTTCGACGATGGTTTCGAGCTTCTTGAGCGATTCTTCAAAGGACGGCATGGGGTTCCCCTCGACTGTGCCGGCAAGTCAATCAAAATATCCGACGAGACAATAATTTTACGGCCATCCAACAGAGCGGACAAAATCCGAATGTTGCGCCAACTCCGTCGGCACTGCGCCGCCCGGCAGGGCAAAAAGCACAACCTGCATTCCAGTCTTCCTTGCGTGCTTCATCGCAGGCACGCAATCGGTGTCGGCGGTCACCAGACCGATTCTATCGACATATTTCGTAGCGGAGTAGGATGCAATATCCAAACCAATCCGCATATCGACGCCTTTCTGCTCGAAATCTGGATTGAAATCGGCATCCGTCAAGGCCGCTGTCCCGGCGATCGGAATCGTTTTCAGTTTGTATCCTCGAAACTTCAGAACTCCAAGACGGACCGCAATTCGATCTCGTTTCGCGAGATCATGAAGCCATTGATCCGAGCCTGCAAACGTCTGCGTCAATCCCGAAACTGGAAGCCGCTGTTGTCCTTGCTACGGAGCACAATCGTAATAAAGCGCACGAAACAACTCTTCGTCTGCAATAGAACAAATTTTCGAGAAGGCTTCGATGAAATTCGGATCGTATAGCTTTCCCGCTTTCCGGGCGGCAACACGCAGGAATCCACCGTCGATCATCAGAACAATCTTCTTCATATCTACCTAAAAGCAAGCCCCGAAGCTTTCGCTTCGGGGCTTGCAAAATACATGCTCGCCTACGAGCGTACGGAATAAATACAGTATGGGTAACCCAGATGCGTTATGTCAACAGCAAAATTCGTCTATTTAGACGTACATTGGCTCCGCAAGGTCTTCAACCCTACGCCACCACCCCCGCAATCACCTCGGCGGCCACATCGTAGCGGCCAAACGGCGCGCTCACCTGCACGCCATCGACCAGGGGACGCACCGCCTCGACCATCTCCTGAGCGATCCTGATACCCTCGGCGCGGGCGGCATCGGGCGTATCGGCCTGCGCCATGCGGAGCACGATCTCTTCCGGCATGGCAATGCGCAGATCGTTCTTCATATACTCGGCGTTGCGCAGGCTGGCAAGCGGCCAGATGCCGGCAATGATCGGAATGCGGTGCTCTTTGATCCGATCCAGAAACTCTTCGAGCAGGCGCAGATCGAAGACGGCCTGGGTAATGGCGTACTCCGCGCCGGCCTCAACCTTCCAGGCAAACCGGCGCAGCTCGTTTTCGATCTCGGGCACGCCCTGATTGGCGGCCACGCCGATGGTGAAGTTCGTGCTTGCGCCGATGGAATTGGAGCCGATGTCGAGCCCACGGTTCAGCCGGCTGGCGATGTTCACCAAACCGATGGAATCTACGTCAAATACCTGAGAAGCGTCAGGATAGTCTCCCTGCTTGGGCGGCTCGCCGGTCACACAGAGGATGTTGTGCAGGCCGATCGAAGAGGCTCCCAGCAGATCCGACTGGATCGAGAGCAGATTCCGGTCGCGGCAGGTGTAATGCAGGATCGTCTCCATCCCGGTGTGCTGCTGAATTTGGACACAGAGGCTTTGCCCGCTCATGCGCGCCGAAGCCTGCGCCGCGTCGTAGACATCGATTGCGTGGACGCCCAGTTGCGCCAGCAGTTGCGCGCCCTCGATCTCCCGCGAGCAGTCAATGCCGCGGGGCGGCAGGAACTCGACCAGCGTGATGAACTGTTTTTCCTCAAGCAGAGCGCCCAGCCGCGAGCGTTTGCCCAGAGGAGCCGGAGGCGTCTCTTTGCTCACCTCCGGCGCCGCGCCGGCTACCGTCACGCGCGCTTGCTCATCGATGGCGCGGATGGCCGCGTGCATGGCGCGAATATGGTTCGGTGTGGTGCCGCAGCAGCCGCCCACCACCTGCACGCCGGCGGCGATGGCCTTGCGCGCGAAGCTGGCCATGTACTCCGGCGAGCAGAGATAAACATTGCGGCCATCGATGGCTCGCGGCACGCCAGCATTGGGCATGGCCGCAAGGGGCAGGGCGGTTGCCACACGCATGGCTTCAACAGCCGTGAGCACGGTGGCCGGCCCGGTGGAACAGTTGACGCCCACGGCATCGGCGCCCCACTCGGTGAGCAAGGCCGCCGCCTGCGCGGGCGAAGCGCCGTCCAGACACTCGCTCTCATCGTCGACCGTCACCATCACCAGCACGGGCAGATGCGGAGCAACCTGCTTGGCGGCCGCCAGCGCCTGTTGCGCTTCATTCAAGGCCGGCATGGTCTCCACAATCAGCAGGTCAACTCCTGCTCCGGGGCCATTTTCAGCCAGGATGGCGATCTGCTCGGCAAAGGCCGCGCGCGCCTCATCCAGTCCGGTCTTTCCCAGCGGCTCCAGCCGCACGCCCAGCGGCCCGACCGCGCCTGCAACCCATGCATTCATACTGGGATTGCCAGCCTGCTTTTCCTTCAGGCGCTCGACGGCTTGCCTCGCCAGGCGCGCGCCGGCAGCGTTAATCTCACGGACCTTATCAGCCAGTCCGTGGCGGGCAAGCCGGAAGCGGTTGGCGCCAAAGGTGTTGGTCTCAAGAATCTCCGCGCCCGCCTGGAGATACTCTTCGTGGACGCCAAGAATCAGATTGGGGTTGGAAAGATTCAGCTCGTCATAGCAGCGGCTGGTGAAGATGCCACGCGCGTAGAGCACCGTCCCCATGGCGCCGTCGGCAAGCATGGGGCGGTCGGCAAAGAGATCGGCAAGGCGGGTCATTCTGTTGTCATGCTACCGCATCGACAGAGAAAATGTACGCAATTTGCTCAGGGTTCAGCGTGGCGCCTGCCGCCGCCTAGCGAAAAATGGGATGCGGCACAAGCCCGGATTTCCGCTGCTCAGGCGCGCGCCGCAATTTGCGTCCTCGCACGCACAGCACCGGGCCGCGGGCCACCGGGTCGCTTTGTTATACTTCGGGAGTCATAACCTGCGTGGAAATCAGTTCCGGCCTCAGCATTTTGAACGATTTCTGTGTGTATGGATTGCCATTTTTTTGTCGCGGCGGCAGACTCCGCCGCTTGACCAATCGAGGGTTGGGATTTTGAAGAAGAGAAGCCTTTGGATCAGTGCTTGTGCAGCCTTGGTAGCAGCCGCTGCGCTGGCGGGTTGCGGTAGCACCTACTATTTTGACGGCCGTGTTCTGCCGCCCAGCAGGCTCTTGAACCGCGTCATGATCGCCATTCAGAACCCCGGCGTTCTCTCCAAAGGGGCCTTGGAGATCGTTGACGCTTATTACGATGAGCGCGCCGCATACAATGGCAATCCGGCCACGTTTTTCGTCGCGGGCTTTGGCGGAGCGCTCCCCATCACCATCCAGAGCATGCCCGAAGAGCAGTTCGCCGCCGTGTATGGCGCAGGCGATGGCAGCTTGACGATGACCGATTACCAAAACGAGAAGACCACCGGTACCGTCGGCGGGATTCCAAAGCCGTCGTCCAGCATCTTCATCACCCGGAACCGATATTACGTTTTTGCGGCCAATCAGGCCGTACATCAGTTCACCATCGTGGATCAGGCAGCCGGGTATTCCATCGGCCTCGGCCTGCCCAATGTCTTCCGTGTCAGCGTGAATCCTGGAGGGTCGGTTGCGCTGGCCTTTGTGCAGAATTCCCCATACGTCTACTACCCACGTGAGCTAACCTCCGCACAGTCGCTCGTATATTCGGGAGGTCCATCCACATGGCCCAAGGCAGCGGTCGACTGCGAGCCGCAAAATGCCCCCAGTTGGTGCCTCCTCCAGATGCAGAGCCCCGACCATATCGATGCGACGGGCAACTACTATGGCCAGCCGCTCGCCTTCGACCACCCGATCAAGGCTGTCTTCTCCTCGGATGGCGGCACGGCATACATTCTTAGCTGCGGACCCGAGTGCGGAGGCACAGCCTCTTCCTACACGCGGATATCCATCGCGCCGCTGATCTTTCTGCCAGGGCAGTACTCCGGCCTTCTGCCCACGAGCAGTTCGCTCGCCAGCGTCACCGTCCCCATTCCGGGCGGGGCCACCAATGCCCTGGTTGACTCCTCCACCATGTACGTTGTGGGCCAAAGCGCGCAGACAGTCCGCGGGCAGACGCTGTTCGGCGGCAATCTCACGGTGGTCAACCTGGCGAACAACACCGTCAGCAACACCGCTTCGATCAGCGACGGACAGCCCGGCGCGCCCAGCCGCATGATCGAAGCAGACGACAATACCCTGTGGATTGCGATGACCGGCTGCACCGTCGGCGTGCGCTACGCCACCAGCGCGCCTGGCGGCTACGGTTGCCTGACCATGTTCAACACCTCCACCGACAAGGTGGTGCAGTTGGAGCCGTATCTTGGCGACGCTACCGGCATTGCGGCGGTCACGGGCCTGCACAAGATCTACACGGCGGAAGGCGGACAGGTATACATCTACGCCACCAAGGATGGCTCATCGCTCGACAACCAGTTCGTGACTGTGACGGGCACAGCCTACGACGTGGCCTACATGGACGCCATCACCGACGCCAACAACACGGTCTACTGATGAAGATGTAGCGCCGGTCTCCGGGCCGGCTGGAGTTCGAGCGCCCGCGCCCGAACCCGTTCAGGGTGACACTCATGCCCGCTGCAACCGCCGATTTCCGCGCCGACGTTCTGGCCATCGCAGCGCACCGCGACGACGCGGAACAGACCTGCGGCGGAACTCTGCTGCGGATGGCCTCGCGCGGGCTGCGCACCGCCATTCTCGATCTCACGCAGGGGGAAGCGGGTACCCGTGGCAGCGCAGAAGAACGCGCCCGCGAAGCCGAGGAGGCGGCGCGCATTCTCGGCGTCGGCTGGCGTCAGGCACTCACATTCCCCGACGGCGCCATCGAAGATACGATTCCGAATCGAATCGCCATTGCGCGCGTGCTCCGCGCGCTGAGGCCGCGCGTGGTCATTCTCCCTTACTGGCAGGCGCGCCACCCAGACCACGTGATCGTGGGAACGCTCGGTTATCATGCCTGTTTTCTCGCCGGCCTCAGAAAAATTGACGCTGATTCAGAGCCGCATCGCCCCTTCAAGATCGTCTACGCCAGCCTTTACGCAGACGTGCGCCCAAGCTTCATCGTTGACATTACAAGCTTTATCGAACAGCGGCACCAGGCGTTGATGGCCTATCGCTCGCAATATGCAAACCAGGTTGCAGGCAGCGGTCTCTTTGTTCCCGAGGAGGAGATTCGCGAGCGCACCTTTGCCGAGGCTCGTCACTACGGTCTGCTCGCCGGAGTCCAGTACGGAGAGCCCTTTGTGCAGAAAGAAGTCGGCCTCGTCGACGACTTGACTCTCCTGCCCGTGCAGTCAATCTAAAACCCAACCTGCTCCGGCTCCATCTCGAGCTTGATCCCGAACTTATCCTCAACAGCCTTGCGAATCTTTTCTGCCAGCGCCAGGATCTCCACGGATGTGGCTCCGCCGCGATTGATCAGCGCCAGCGTATGCCGCGACGAGATCCCCGCCGCGCCCATCTTATAACCCTTTGCAAAACCCGCCTGCTCAATCAACCATGCCGCGGGAATCTTCACCCGCCCCTCGTCTGCCGCAAACATGCGCACCGCAATACCCGCGTGAGCAGCAAACCTCCTTACGCGCTCGGCGGCCTCCGGCACAACCGCCGGATTCTTGAAGAAACTCCCCGCACTGCGGCAGTCCGGGTCGCCCTCGACCAAAAGCATGCCCTTGCTGCGCCGAATTTCGCGCACCGCATCGGCAACCTCAGTGAGCGAAGGCGGCTGTTTCCAATCGCGGAAATGAGCTTTCAGATCGCCATAGGCAAGCGCGGGCTCTCCGCGCCGCCGCAGGCGGTAAACCACCTGCGTCACCACATACCGTCCGCGATCCGTGCTGTTGAAGCGGCTCTTGCGATAGGCAAAGCCGCACTCGGCATTCGAGAACTCGACGAATTCCTGCGCCATACGGTCAAAGGCCCGCACGCGATCGATGACTGAAGCTACCTCCTGCCCATACGCGCCTACGTTCTGCACCGGCGTGCCGCCCACAGTGCCGGGAATGCCGGCAAGGCATTCGATGCCTGCCAACCGGGCTATTGTGCTCTGCTCGACGCATCGCTCCCAGGCCACACCAGCGGAAGCGCGCAGCAGTTCACCCTTCAGCTCCAGGCTTTCGATCGCAACGCGGAGCACGAGCCCGTTGAATCCCGAGTCGGCCACCAGAACGTTACTGCCGCCACCCAGCACAAACAGCGGCACACCCCGCTCGCGGGCGCATTCGCAGGCCTCGGCAACTTCTCCCTCGCTGGCAGCCTCGACGAACCACCGCGCCGGCCCCCCGATGCCAAGGGTCGTCAGCGGCGCCAACGAAAAATTCTCCTGAATCTTCAAGAATCAAGACTAACGCAGAGAACCTTCCCTGCCCGGTATGGCAAGCGCGGAGTGTGCATCGCACTAGCACCGCGAGCATTGAATCCGTAGAATGGATTCAGGCAGCTTCCCCTGCCGGAGGTTAACATGTATCCAGAACTGATGGTGATCCCCATGCGCGAAGAGCTGGTGCGCGCCGGGATCAAGGAAACCCGGACCGCCGAAGACGTCGATGCCGCGATCGCCGCTCCGGGAACCACGCTCGTTGTCGTCAACTCCATCTGCGGCTGTGCGGCAGGCAAAGCCCGCCCCGGCATCCGCCTTGCCCTGGCCAGCACACCCAACCCTCCCGACCAAAGAATCACCGTCTTCGCCGGCCAGGATCGCGAAGCCACAGAACGCGCTCGCAGTTACTTTGAGAACCATCCACCCAGTTCGCCTTCGGTCGCACTTCTGCGCGATGGCAAGCTGGTCTATTTCATGCCGCGCGCCGTAATCGAGCAATCCACCGCGGAGGAGATCGCCAGCAGGCTGATACACGCCTTCGACGTCTTCTGCAGTAAAGCAGCGGTTTAGCGTCTGGCAGCGCCTTCGTCGCATCTGCTAATCTCGCTACTGGTGCCATTCGACGTCGTTCCGATCTTTCAGGAGGAGTACCGCGCCCTTCGTCCACGGGCGCCGATGCCGCCGTTTCAGGTGCGCTTTCGGCGCTTTACTTCCCTCAACACGACGATTCGCCTGCGGGAGGGAAAGCTCTTCATCAGCCTTTCCGATCTGCTGGAAGGAGCGCCGGAGCCTGTGTTGCGCTCGATCGCGCACATCCTTCTCGCCAAGCTTTATCGCAAGCCGATCGACCACACGCACAATCTGCGTTTCAAGCGTTTCGCCTCTTCGGCTGCCGTGCAGCGGCAAACCGAACTGATTCGCACGACGCGCGGCTCCAAGCGATACTTCGGCCCGGAGGGCCGGTACTTTCATCTCGAAGAGGTCTTCGACTCGCTCAACATGCGATTCTTCGGCGGTCTGCTTGGCCGTCCCGAGCTGACGTGGAGCGAGCACCACGCCAAGCGTTCGCTCGGCCACTACGACGCCGCGCACAACACCATTGTTGTGAGCCGCGTCTTCGACCGGCCATCAAGCCCCCTCTACGCGCTTGAGTACCTGCTCTATCACGAGATGCTGCATTTGAAGCACCCAGTCCGCATGAGGGGCATTCGCCGCTGTGTCCACTCCCGCGAGTTCAAAGCCGAAGAGGCGCAATTCCCGCAGCTCGCCGAAGCGCTGGCCTTCATCAAGAGGCTGTAGAGCGATCCACCGGAATGTCATTGGGGAGCCGAGGAATTCTCAGGAGAGATCCTTGAAGCTCCGGTGAAATTCCGTGCAGGCGCGTGGCTTCAGGAGACGGTTTCTGCGCTGTACCGAGCGATCAACCCGGTTTGGACAGCGTGGCGAAAGACACAGGCAAAGATCGCGTACGCAAGGACGATATAGCCGAAAGCCAGGGCGAAGGCCGTCAATGACGGAACGTCCCCTTGCAGAGTTGTAGAGTGAAAGTATGCCGCCGTAACCGCTCCGGCAGCCGCGGAAAGAGTCGCCGTGATTGCGGAAAGCACTGAAGAGCAACCAACCGGCGCATCGATTTGAGTTGAGTCTGGAGTCTTTTCAAAATGAATCGTTTGCCCTCTGGTTCCCGGCGAATCGGCCACACTGACCGCACAGTTGCCGAAGGACTCCTGCGGCTCGCAAGTGGTGCAAATTGAGGGATGGAATGTGCCGCCGACGACGATCATTCCCGCAGGTGCGACCGCTGCGCGCAAGTAAGGCAAATGGAAGCAGCATCAAGCGCGATACCAACTGTAAAAATTCATGCGGGCCCTAGCCCCGCACGACGCGGTCCAACTCATCGCCGTCTGCGGAAACCAGCGAGAGATGGAGCGGCATCTGTCCGAGTGCGTGGCTGGAGCAGCTCAGGCACGGATCGAAGGTGCGCACCACGGCTTCCACGCGGTTCAGAATTCCCTCGGTAAACTTGCCATCCCTGATATAACTCCGCGCAACCTGCTGCACGCCGCGGTTCATGGCGTTGTTGTTCTGCCCGGTAGCAATCACCAGATTGCTCCAGGTCATCTTGCCGTTATCGTCTACCTTGTAGTGGTGGTGAAGAACGCCGCGCGGCGCCTCGGCCTGGCCCGCGCCTTCAAGGCGGTTGACCCCGGCTGTGGCGCGCACGTGGGTGTCGAGAATCAGCGGGTCAGTGAGGATCTCCTCAATCCTCTCGATGCCGTAGAGAATTTCGACCAGCCGCGCATGATGATAGTGGAACGAGCTTGCCACGGGTCCAGCGGCCAACTGCTTGAATTCGACGAGTTCCTTTTCAGCGCGCTGCGTCCCCATCTTCCTGACGATGTTCAGGCGCGCCAGCGGACCTACGCGATAGCTTCCGTCGGGGTAGCCTAGCGGCTTATAGTAGGCAAATTTGGTGTAGCTGTACGGCTCGACGGCCTCGCCAATAACCTCAGTGAAGCGAGTCGCCGTCATGCCGTCTTCAATCGTGGCGCCATTGGCGTCGATCAGCCGCAGCGCGCCGTCGGTAAACGCAATCGACTCGTCCTCGTTGATCAGACTCAGGTAGTTCGAGGGGAAGTTGGCGAAGACCTCGATTTCCGGCTTGAAGCTGTCCGCGATCTGCTTGTAGGCGTCGAGCGCCATCGCAATGCCGGCGTAAGCCTCGGGAAGCATGGCCAGGATCTTGTCGCGCTTATCGACAGTGATCGGCTCGGTGACGCCGCCGGGCACAACCCATCCGGGATGCACGCGCTTGGAGCCGAGCAACTCGATAATGCTTTGACCGAAGCGGCGCAGGCCGACACCGGCGCGGCCGAGTTCAGGCTTGGCCGCGGCCAGGCCCAGGAGATTGCGCACCTTGGGGTCGGACTCCATGCCGAGCAGCAGATCGGGCGAAGCGAGATAGAAGAAGCTGAGGGCATGGGATTGCACCATCTGCGCCAGGTTCAACATGCGCCGCAACTGCGCCGCGGTGTGCGGAATGCGCACTGACATGATGGCCTCACAGGCCTTGGCCGATGCGATCAGATGCGAGACGGGACAGATGCCGCAGATGCGCGCCATCAGGCTTGGCATTTCGTAAAAGGGACGGCCTTCGCTGAATCGCTCGAATCCGCGCACCTGCGTGACGTGAAAGTGCGCGTTTTCCACCTCGCCTTGATCGTTAAGGTGGATTGTGATCTTTCCGTGACCTTCAAGGCGCGTTACCGGATCGATGGTGATGGTCTGGCTCATGCAAAGCTCCGAGTGTGTTCGATCCATGTGGGCCTTGCAGGCCCGCACGACAGCCGGTCCGAAGACCGGCGTACCTTATGCTCCAAAACGGGTGAGCGCCGCAATATCCAGCGGCCCGCCGTTGATCAACGCCTTGATTGCGGCGTAAAAAGTGCCGGCCGAAGGCGGGCAACCTGGCAGAAAAACGTCCACTTCGACAAACTGGTGGATGGGACGCACCACCTTCAGCAACTTCGGCACCACGATGCAGGGAATCTGGGGCTGCGCGCTTACGTTCTCGATGTAGGCGCGATCGAGAATCGCCTCTGGGCCAATGGGATTGCGCATCGCGGGTACGTTGCCGGTGATGGCGCAATCGCCTATCGCGACGAGCGTCTTCGAGTGGTCGCGAATCTTCTTGATCTTCTTCTCGTCGTCGACCGATGCCACGGCGCCTTCGACCAGAGTGATGTCGACCTCTTCGGGAAACTGCTTGGTGTCGACGAGGGGGCTGTAAACAACATCCACCACCTCGGCGAGTTCGAGCAGGCGCTCGTCCATATCGAGGAACGACATGTGGCAACCGGAACAGCCGTCAAGCCAGACCGTCGCTAGCTTCAGTTTGCTCATTGCGCCTCCCTCATCATGTTCAGGAACGGGAGAAAGTCGGGATACTTGGGATGTTCAGATCCAATTTTGTTCTTGTCGAAGAGGGCTCCGGTGGGGCAAACCTGTACGCATTTGCCGCAGCGGGTACAGGTGGACTTGCCCCACTCCTCGTGCAGGTCGGTGATGATCATGCAATTGACGCCGCGTCCCATCACGTCCCACACGTGCGCGCCCTCAATCTCCGCGCAGACGCGCACGCAGCGGGTACAGAGGATGCAGCGGTTGTGATCGGCGGTGAATCGCTCGTGCGAAGCGTCAACAGGGAGATCGGGATTGCGATAAGGCAGGCGAACGTGCGTGAGCCCCAGATCCTGGCCCAGGGACTGCAGTTCGCAATGGCCATTCGCCACGCAAACCGAACAGACGTGATTGCGTTCGGCAAACAGCAACTCGAGAATCGTCCGGCGATGTCTCCTGAGCCGCTCTGAACTGGTACTGACCTCCATGCCTTCCTGCACCGTGGTGACACAGGCAGGCGCCAGTTTGTTCGATCCCTTGATCTCAACAAGACAGAGGCGGCAGGCACCCACGTTGCTCAAGCCCTCCAGATAGCAGAGCGTAGGAATATGAATATCGTTCTCGCGTGCGACCTGCAGAATTGTCTGGCCGGCATGCGCGCTTACTTCCTGCTCGTCGATGACGAGAGTTTTGACTTCTGTTTCCATTTCGCTCATGCCAATACCTCCGCGGCCGCTTCCATGTTGCAGACGCCGGCGCGGCAGCGCTTTTCGACGATGTGCTCAATGTACTCGTTGCGGAAATACTTCAGCGTACTCAGCACGGGATTGGGCGCCGTCTGTCCCAGTCCGCACAGGCTCGTTTCCTTGACGGTGGAGCAAAGGTCTTCGATCAGCGCCAGGTCATCCATGGTTCCCACGCCGGTACAGATGCGCGTAAGCAGTGTGTACATCTGCTCCGTGCCAGCGCGGCAGGGGACGCACTTGCCGCACGATTCAGTCATGCAGAACTCCATGAAGAACCGCGCCACGTTGACCATGCAGGAGGTATCGTCCATCACGATCATGCCGCCTGAGCCCATGATGGAGCCGACGCTCTGCAGAGCATCGTAGCTGACGCCGATGTCGAGCATGGACTCGGGCAAACAGCCACCGGAGGGTCCGCCGGTTTGCACCGCCTTGAACTTGTGACCGCCAGGCACCCCACCGCCTATTCGCTCGATGATCTCGCGGAGCTTGATCCCCATAGGGACTTCGACCAGACCGGTATTGGTGATCTTGCCAGTAAGCGCAAAGACCTTGGTGCCCTTGCTGCGCGCTGAACCTATACCCGCAAACCAGCGGCTGCCCTTGCGAATGATGGGCGCGATGTTGGCAAAGGTTTCGACGTTGTTGATGAGTGTTGGCTTGCCCCAGAGCCCGCTCGACGCAGGATAGGGCGGGCGCGGCCTCGGTGTTCCGCGCCTGCCTTCGATCGATGCAATGAGCGCCGTCTCTTCGCCGCACACAAAAGCGCCGGCGCCGAGGCGGATCTCCACATCGAAATTGAAATGAGTATTGCCGATGTTGTTACCGAGAAGGCCATGGCGCCGCGCATCACGCAGGCAGGTAGTCAATCGGCTCACCGCCAGCGGATACTCGGCGCGCACGTAGATGTATCCCTTGCTCGCGCCCACCGCATAGGCGGCGATAGCCATTCCTTCCAGTACGCGATGCGGATCGCTCTCCAGAACGCTGCGATCCATAAAAGCGCCGGGATCGCCTTCGTCGCCATTGCAGATCACATATTTCACGTCGCCCTTGGCCTTGGCCACCGTGCCCCACTTCAGGCCGGTCGGATAGCCGCCTCCGCCACGTCCGCGCAATCCGCTTTCAGTGATCTGGCGGACGACTCCGTGCGGCGTCATATCATTCAACGCCATCAACAAAGCGCGGTAGCCATCGCTTGCAATGTAATCTTCAACGCGCTCCGGATCGATGCGTCCGGAGTTCTCCAACACAATATGCACCTGCTGATCGAAATGCTCGCGCAGATTGCATTGCAGCTCCTCGACCGGCTTCTCGCCGAGGCTCGCGGCGATCTTTTCGGCGTGGCCCGGGTTCACGTGCTGATAGAGTGATCCTTCGGGATCGACGAGCACCAGAGGTCCAGCCGCACAAAGACCCATACATCCGGTGCGGCGAACGTAGACATTTTCCCCCTGAGCTTGCACGGCTTCGGCAATGGCCGCCTTCACCCGGTCCGAATGCTGGCTCAGGCAGCCGGTTCCGTGGCACACGTTAATCTCATGATCGAATTTTGCACGTTCTGCCCGCACCGACGCGGCAATCTGGTCCAGCTCCTCGATTGTCATTCCACGACCCACCTTTCCAGTTGCGCCTGTACCTGCTCCGCGCTCATCTGGCCGGAGAGCTCGCCGTCGCAGAGCATCACCGGCGCGCGGCTGCAGGCGCCGACGCATCGCGCGATCATCAGGCTGATCTCACCGTCCGCGGTGGTTTGACCCTGCTTGATGCCGAGTTGCCTTTCCGCCGCGGCAATCAGCTTGTCCGAACCCTTGATATAGCAGGCGGTGCCGGCGCAAATGGTCAAGGTGTGCTTGCCCGGCGGTTTGAGCGTGAAGTAGTGGTAGAAAGTAGCCACGCCGTACGCCTGGCTTAAAGGCACGCGGAGCGACTGAGCAACAAAGCGGATGGCATCGTCGTCCAGACAGCCAAACGACGACTGCACGGTATGCAGCGCCTCAATCAGCGCGTGACGGGCATAGCCGTTCTTGCGCATCGTACCGTTCACGATCTTCCAACGGTTGTCTTCACTAGGTAACGGGGGCAGCGTGAATACTGGCACAATTCCTCCCTGATGGACACAGTTAAGGAACCCAGTTGTACGCCAGACGGCGATGGAAAAGCCGTGGCGCTTACTTAAACCGTTCTACGGGTTTTGACTTGCGCAGTCCGTGACAGCAGTCACCGTACCGCAGGCCAACACCTTTTTGACAAGAGGTTATGCCGTTTCGTGAGCGAACAGGCTGACCTCCAAGTTCTCCACAATGAATTGTGTTCGTACGCACGAAATCACAGCACGACACGGCGGTTCACGTATTGAAGATCACCCAGAATCATTCCATGTGGAAAACTCTTGTGTGTAGTATCGCACTGTGCGCAAGGGCGTCTTAAGAAAACTTCGTTCAGCTATTTGGTTCCGCGAAGTTGCAGTTGATAGCCGCTGTAATCGATGACGACCACGGTGCGGCCAAACAACGCACTGCTCGATTCGGCGCGCGCGTGCATGGCCATAGAGAAGCCATCGATGTTCGCGTACCGACGCATCATGTGCGTGGCGCCTGCGAAAACCGAAGGCTTCTTCGAGGCGACGCCATCGATCTGGACCAGTGTGCCATCTTTCGCGTCCGCCCAGAGTGTTCCAGCGACCATATTCGGCGCTGCTCTCCGGGGTCGAATGGTGAGAGCATAGCAGTCGCGTCCGTTAAGTTTCTGCACGCCTCCGGGCTTTAACTCCATCGCGTAATTCGCAGAGGTAAACCAGGATGCTTCGACCTTCCCAGGCTGGTTAATCGCTGTCTCATTGTCGATCAGCGGCTTCAACCCGAAGCGCAGAACAATACCCGACCCGCTCTCGGAAAGTACCGCATACTTCTTGCCCACGCCTTTCTGGTAACTGTCACGCACCGTCATCTCCGCGACGGGGTGGGTCTCGTCGCTGCCGCGATAGACAGAGTAGTGCTCGATGTCGGTAAAGCTGAGAACCTTGTCGACGCGCGTGGCCACGGCCGCATCGATCAGGTGAATCACGGCGGCTTGATCCGGCGTCTGCGCGCGGACTGCCGGGATTCCTGCGATCATCAGCAGCGAAGCGGCGAACGCTGCGCGGATATGTATGGACCGCCTGCGGTTATCGGTGGTCTTCATATGCTTCTTCCGATTATGCGTCTTTCCCAGCGATTGTGCAGACGCCGAAGAACACGCGATGATACGCGGACGAGCAGGAATGCGCAGGTTCTCATGCGCTATGCTGGGTTTCTGAACAAGAAGACGGATGACTCACGAATCGGCTCCAAAGCGAGAGCGGTACGAGGTGCGCGGCGTCGTGCAGGGCGTCGGCTTCAGGCCGTTCGTCTACCGGATTGCGGTGGAAGAGGGCCTGGCCGGTTTCATTGGCAACGATACGGGCGGCGTAACGATTGAGGTTGAGGGGCCAGTTGCGCGGCTTGCCGCATTTCGCCGGCGGTTGCAAGAGGAAGCGCCGCCGCTTGCGCGAATCGATTCGGTTGCAGTGCGTGAATTACAGGCCGGCGGCGATGCGGCGTTTCACATCATTGCCAGCGATGCTGCCGGCCAGGCGAGCACCGGAATTCCCGCTGACGCGGCAACCTGCGCGGATTGCCTGCGCGAGCTTTTTGATCCTGGCGACAGGCGCTACCGCTATCCGTTCCTGAATTGCACGAACTGCGGGCCGCGGTTCACCATCACGCGCCGCATTCCCTACGACCGCCCGCAGACTTCGATGGCGCGCTTCAAGATGTGCGCGGCGTGCCAGGCGGAGTACGACGATCCGTCAAACCGGCGCTTTCACGCGCAACCGAACGCATGCCCGGCGTGTGGGCCGAGGGTCTGGCTTGTCGCGCCGAACGGCGCGGAGATTCCAGTGGCCGATCCGGTAAAGGCGACGGCCGATCGCCTGATGGCCGGCGAGATCGTGGCCATCAAAGGCATCGGCGGCTTTCATCTCGCGGTGAATGCAACGAATGAGGCCGCTGTGATACGGCTGCGCGAGCGCAAGCACCGCTATGGCAAGCCGCTGGCGGTGATGGTGCGCGATCTGGATGCCGCGCGCGCCATCTGCGAGTTCGTGGACGAAGAAGAATCGCTGCTCCAGACGGTTTCGCGGTCGATTGTTCTCGCCCGTCGCCGCGCGGGTTGGGGCATTGCCGATTGCGTGGCGCCCGGGATACCGTGGCTCGGCGTGTACCTGCCCTACGCGCCGTTGCAGCATCTGCTCCTTGCGGATGCGCGCATGAAGGCGCTGGTCATGACCAGCGCCAACCTGAGCGAGGAGCCGATCGCGGTCGACAACGACGAGGCGCTGGCGCGGCTCGGGAAGATTGCCGATGCGTTTCTGATGCACGACCGCGAGATTCTGCAACGATGCGACGACTCCGTCATGGCGCTGGTTGATGGCGTTCCGCAACTGATTCGCCGCGCGCGCGGATTTGTGCCGCTCAGCGTACCACTGCCGATGGACGCGCCGCCGCTGCTGGCCGTTGGCGGACATTTGAAGAGCGTATTCGCTCTCACGCGCGGGCGATTTGCCTACCAGAGCCAGCATCTTGGCGATCTCGAAAATATCGCAAGTCTCGATTTTTTCCGCGAGGCGCTTGCGCACATGATGCACACCTTCGAGATCGAACCTGAGGCGGTGGTCCACGATCTGCACCCCGGCTACTTATCCACGTCGTGGGCGAAGGAGTGGGCTGCGGAGCGTGGATTGCCACTCATCGCCGTGCAGCATCACCACGCGCATATCGCCGGGTGTATGGCGGAACACGCGCTGGATGAGGCGATCGGTCTGGCGCTCGATGGAACCGGCGGCGGAAGCGACGGCACGATCTGGGGTGGAGAGGTGCTGATTGCGCGGCTCGATGGCTTCCAGCGTTTCGCGCATCTGGAACAGATTCCATTGCCCGGAGGCGACGCTGCGGTGAAGGAGCCGTGGCGCGTAGCGTTCAGCGCCCTGCGAACGGCGGGGGTAGAGGCGGAGCAGGCTGCGCGGTTGGCCGGAGCCGAGCCGGAGCAAGCGAGCATCGTCGAGCGTATGATCGAGCGCAAGTTGAATGCGCCAATGACCTCAAGCCTGGGGCGGCTCTTTGATGCAGTCGCAGCAGTCGTGCTGGGACGGCGCGTTGTGGACTACGAGGCGCAGGCAGCGATGGAACTGGAGGGATGTGCCGTGGACGAGGACGATGAAGTGGGCCGCGGAGAATATGCGCCTGAGTTGTTCGAGGGCAGTGAACCTGGCAGTCCTCACGTGCTTCGGACCGGCCGCATGTGGAAGGTGCTGCTTGGCGATTTGCGATGCGGCGAAGACCCGAGCCGCATCGCCGCCCGCTTTCATGCCGGAATAGCAGAAGGGTTATCGAACGCCGCAGCCAATGCCCGGATCGAAACAGGAATCAACCGCGTGGCTCTATCTGGCGGGTGTATGCACAATCGCCGACTGGCGCGACTGCTGCGCGCAGGGCTGGAAGAAGAGGGCTTTCAGGTCTTTCAGCACAGCAAAGTAAGCCCCGGCGATGGCGGATTGAGCTATGGGCAGGCCGCCATCGCCGCCGCGCTCCTGAATCACGGCCGATGACGCTACAAGGTGATGACAACTTTTCCAATCTGCTGGTTGGACTCGAGGTACTTGTAGGCCTCGACCGTCTGGGCAAAAGGAAAGGTTCTGGCGATCTTTGGTGCAAACCGCCCGTCTGCCAGCCGTTCGTAGATGTAGCGCTTCGCCGTGGCGAGCAACTCGGGGTTGCCCGTGATCTCGATGAGAGTGTAGCCGCGCAGGCAGAGACCTTTGCTGAGAGCGTAGCGCAGTGGAAAAGGAGTCGGCTGCCCGGAGAGCAAACCATATTGAAAGATGATGCCGCCCTGGACAGCAGCTTGCGCCAGCTTCTCCACGAACGGCCCTCCAACGGGATCGAAGGTCAGCCTGACTCCCTCGCCTCCCGTGATCTCCGCGATGCGCTCGACGTAGTCTTCCTCCTGACTCGCGATGACCGAGTGAGCGCCCAATGAAAGCAGATCCGCTCTCTTGGCGCTCGTGCGCGTAACTGCGATCGCCGTGGCTCCGGCATCTTGCACGATTTGAATTGCTGCCAGGCCGACGCTTGATGAGGCCGCGGGAATCGCGACGAAGTCTCCCGGCTTTACCGCGCCATAGTGGACGAGCGCTCCCCAGGCCGTAAGGTATTGCATCCAGATGGATGCGGCCTGAACGGGCGTGAGACCGGGCGGATATTCACCGAGGACGGCAGCAGGAACAATAGCCTCTTCACCCAGCGTGCCGTACCGATTCTGCGAAAAGCCGGGAACTGTCGCTACCTGTTTGCCCAGCCAACTCTTGTCTACGCCTTCTCCGACGGCCTCGACGATGCCTGCAACCTCATAGCCAATGCGCGACGGCAGGTTCGGCCTTTCCAGATAGGAGCCGCGGCTATAGAGCGCCTCTGCGCGATTCAGGCCCGATGCATGAACCCTTAGCTTCACTTCGCCCTTGCCCGGCGTCCGCGACGGCTCATCTTCGATGCGAAGCGCCTCAGGGCCGCCAAGTTCGTAAAAGCGTACAACTTTTGGCATGACATATCCTCCCCTCTTTCGATGCCCTGCGCGGATGTTCGATGCAAAGGAACATCTGCGCTCTTGCTGCCGCAAATCTTCTCACCTCAAACCCCTGCAAAGAAACTCCCCCAACGGGTGAGGTAAGTCTATGGCGCCAGAAGCAGTTCAGCCGGACAGGCGCACCAACTCCTGCGCCTCTTCCTTCGGACCCAGGATGGACATGCGCGGAATGCGTCCACGCACCATGGCAACTTCGTCGCAGCGGGCCAACCGCGGGCAGTTCTGGCAGTCCTTGAAGATCTTGTCGGGCAACTCTGCCTTGTCTTCGACGGTGCGGAAGCCGTACTTGAAAAAGAAATCGGGGATGCGCGTAAAAAGACAAACGGACTGAATGCCGTGCGTCTCGGCCTCTTCGATGAGCGCCTTCAGGATGCCGCCACCTGCGCCCTGCCCCTTGGCTTCGGGCTTGACGACGATGGAGCGCACCTCGCAGAGATGCGGACCGTAGAGGTGGAGCGCGCCGCAGCCAAGAAAGACGCCGCCATCGGACTCAGCGACCGTGAAGTCGCGGATGTTTTCGCAGATCTCGGCGAAAGGACGCTTGAGGAGCGTGCCGTCGCCGGAAAGTGAATTCACGAGATCATAAATATTCGAGGCATCGTGCAGCAGGGCCTTACGCACAACCATCAGTGGCCTCCGTTGCGCCGAAGCTCACCAGGCCGTAGCGTGAGATCAGCGAATCTATTTGTTTTTGCGTTTCTTCAAGAGCGGACTTGACGCGATGCCGCGCGGTTCCGCCGATTACGTCGTGGCAATCGAGTGTTGCCTCAAGGGTCACGGCGGCATAAAAATCCTGGTCGAACTCCGCGCCGAACTGGCGCAGCTCATCAAGCGCGAGCGCATTGAGTTCGACGCCCTTGTCGATCGCGTAGCGAACGGCGTTGCCGATCTTTTCGTGCGCCGTGCGGAAGGGCACGCCTTTGTGGACAAGATAGGTGGCCGCGGCCATGGCATTGAGAAAGCCCTTTTCGCACGCTGCGCGCATACGGTCCGTACGGAAGCGCAGGGCGCGTGTGAAAGCGGCAAGCAGGTAGAGCATTTCATGCACTTGCGACGTGGCTGCGAAAACGGGTTCTTGTGTCTCCTGCATGTCCTTGTTGTAGGCCATGGGCAGCCCCTTGAGCAGCATCGTAACGGTCTCGGCTGCGCCATGGATGCGCCCCGTCTTGCCGCGCACCAGTTCGGTCAAGTCCGGATTCTTCTTTTGCGGCATGGCGCTCGATCCGGTGGAAAACGCCTCGGGCAGTTCGACAAATCCGAACTCCGCCGTGGCAAACAGGGTCATCTCTTCGGCAAAGCGGCTGGCATGGAGCGCGACCTGTGTGAGCGCCTGCAAATATTCGAGCACAAAATCACGGTCGCTGGTTGCGTCCATGCTGTTCGCCGTGGGAGCTGTAAAATTCAGCTCGCGTGCCGTGAGAGTGCGATCCAGCGGCAGGGTCGCGCCGGCTACCGCACCTGCTCCCAGCGGGCAGTAATCGAGGCGCTTCCAGCAGTCTTCCAGACGCGACACGTCGCGCAGCAGCATCTCCACATAAGCAAGCAGCCAGTGCGCGACGAGGACAGGCTCGGCGCGCTGCATATGAGTATAGGAAGGCATCACCGCGCCGCCGGCCGCGCGCGCCTGGTCTACCAGTTGCCGCGCCCAGGCCGCCAGATGCCCCAGAATCCGCCGCCGAATGCTGAAGCGAATGTACAGGCGCAGATCGGTTGCAATTTGCTCGTTGCGGCTGCGCGCGGTGTGCAGCTTCAGTCCCAGCGCGCCGATCGACTCCACCAGACGCCGTTCGACGAAGTGATGAATGTCCTCAGCCTGTGCGTCCTTGCAAACTTCCTCGCCCTTGCCGGCATAGCGGTCGCCGATGGCGCGGAGGGCATCCGCGATGCGGACGAATTCGTCCTCCGCGAGGATGCCTGCGGCCTGCAGGGCAACCGCATGGGCGTGGCTCGCCGCCAGTTCCTGACAGAGCAGCCGGTAATCGAACGGCAAGGATCGCTGCCAGAAGTCGAAGGTGGCATCTGGGGCTGCGCGGAATCGGCCGGACCACATCTTGGCGGGTTGTTGTTCGTTCGACATCGATTTCTCCAGGGATCGAATACTACTGCCCCTCTTTGGCGCTGTTCAGCCGGGGCATTTCGCTGCCTTTGCCGAGAGTGAGAAGACCGGTTGCCGCGTAGGTCAACAGCTTCTCGCGTGTGTCGGCGATATCGAGATTGCGCATCGTGAGCTGGCCAATACGGTCGCGCGGAGAGAAAGCAGACTCGGTCTTCTCCATGCTGAGGCGCTCGGGATGGAAGGTGAGGTTGGGCGACTCGGTATTGAGGATCGAGTAGTCATTGCCGCGGCGCAACTCCAGCGCGACCTCGCCGGTAACGGCTTTGGCAACCCAGCGCTGCGCGGATTCGCGGAGCATGATGGCCTGCGAGTCGAACCAGCGGCCCTGGTAAAGCAGGCGGCCCAGCTTGCGGCCGTTTTCGCGGTACTGCTCGATGGTGTCCTCGTTGTGAATACCGGTGATGAGACGCTCGTACGCGATGAAGAGCAGAGCGAGGCCAGGCGCCTCGTAGATGCCGCGGCTCTTGGCCTCAATGATGCGGTTCTCAATCTGATCGCTCATCCCGAGGCCGTGTCTTCCGCCAATGCGATTCGCTTCGAGCAGCAGTTCGACGGGATCGTCGAAGTGGCGGCCGTTGAGTGCAACCGGGAATCCCTCCTCGAAGCGGACCGTGACCTCCTCGCGCCGGATCTCGACATCGTCGCTCCAGAAGGCCGCGCCCATGATGGGATCGACGATCCTGATGGAAGACGAAAGATGTTCCAGGTCTTTCGCCTCATGCGTCGCACCGAGGAGATTTGAGTCCGTGGAATATGCCTTCTCGGCAGACATCTTGTAAGCGAAACCGGCGCGTTGCATGAAGGCGGACATCTCGGCGCGCCCGCCGAGCTCATCGATGAAGGCGGCGTCAAGCCAGGGTTTGTAGACCTGAAGGCTGGGATTGACGAGCAGACCATAGCGATAGAATCGCTCGATGTCGTTCCCCTTGAAGGTCGAGCCGTCGCCCCAGATGTGAACGTCATCTTCCTTCATGGCGGCGACCAGCATGGTGCCCGTGACGGCGCGGCCGATGGGCGTGGTGTTGAAATAGGTGAGCCCCGCGGTTGAGATATGAAAAGCGCCTGCCTGCAGCGCAGCTATGCCTTCGCGAACCAGCGGACCGCGACAGTCGATGAGGCGCGCCTTTTCGGCGCCGTATTCGAGGGCCTTGCGCGGAATGGCTTCGTAGTCGGGCTCGTCGGGCTGGCCGAGATTGGCCGTGTAGGCGTAGGGGATAGCTCCCTTCTGCCGCATCCAGTGCAGGGCGGCGGAGGTGTCGAGCCCGCCGGAGAAGGCGATGCCGACCTTCTGGCCGACGGGCAGGGATTCGAGAATAACGGACATGATTGGAACCTCGTGTTCAGCTTCTAGCCACTAGCTCCTAGCTGCTAACTGCTAGCCAAACCGGCTTGCGGCGAACGCTTGCACATAGACAAAAAAGCTGGCGGCTAGAAGCTAGGAGCTAAAAGCTTTTACGTTGGCCAGGCCACCCAGCAGCAGAAGCAGCAGCGCCTTTTGCGCGTGGAGGCGATTCTCGGCCTGCTCGAAAACAATCGACTGTGGCGAGTCGATGACCGCGTCGGTCACCTCCTCATTGCGCCGCGCGGGCAGGCAATGCATGAAGACCGCATGGGCCGCAGCTTTGCTCATGAGAGCCTCGTTCACCTGGAAAGGCCGGAAGATCGGCGCGCGTTTGGTCGACTCGTGCTCCATGCCCATGCTCACGCAAACGTCGGTGTAAACCGCGTCGGCGTTCTCCACGGCAGCCTGCGGATCCTGTAGTAAGCGAATTTCGCATCCGTTTGCCTCAGCAATTTCGCGCGCTTTGGTCACGATTTCGATGTCGGGCGAATAACCGCGAGGCGTAGCCACAGTCACATTCGCGCCGAGTTGCGCGCCTGCCAGCATCAGTGAGTGACAGACATTGTTGCCGTCGCCTACGTAGGTGAAGTTGAGTCCGGTCGCTGTGCCGAAGTGCTCTTCAAGAGCCATGAAGTCGGCCAGCGCCTGACATGGGTGCTCGAAGTCAGAGAGGGCGTTGATGACGGGCACCCGGGCGTTCACGGCCATCTCGGTGATGGTGTCATGCGCGTAGGTGCGCAGCACGATCACGTCGACCCAGCGCTCCAGGTTGCGCGCCACATCGGCGATCGTTTCGCGTTCGCCGAGCGGCTGATTCGTCTGGTCGACGAAGATGGCGTTACCGCCCAGGGTGTTAATGCCGGTCTCAAAGGCGAGGCGCGTGCGCAGGCTGGCCTTCTCAAACATCAGCACCATCTGTTTGCCGTCGAGAGCGTGACGGTACTCGCGTGGATTGCCCTTTACGTCGTGGCCCAGCCTGAGAATGGCGCGCACTTCGCTGCTCGATAGATCGGCAATCGAGCATAGATCCTCGCCGGCCATACGCGCCGCAGCGGCAAGAATATCGGGGTCTTTCTCAACGGGAACTGCGGTTCCCTTGCCTTCCATGGTGGCTCTGCTAGCCATTGTGCTTCCCTCCTGCGGACGCGCTGCGCGCCGCGGCGTGTTCCTGAAAAATCTCGTCCAGTGCGGCGACCGCCGTGTCGACTTGACTGCGATCGAGAATGAACGGAGGCAGGAAGCGCAGGACGGTGTCGCTGGTGCAATTAATGAGAATGCGGCGCTTGAGCATTTCGGCAACGGTGAGCTTGGCCAGATCGGCCGAATCGAGCTCGGCGGCAACCATCAGGCCCTTTCCGCGCACCTCCACAATCGTGCCGTGCTTTTCGGCCAGCGAGCGCAAACGTTCCATAAAATAGTTGCCCACGTCGGTGTTATGCGCGAGCAGGCCCTCTTTCTCGATGGTGTCGATGACGGCGATGCCCACCGCGCAAGCCAGTGGGCCGCCGCCGAAAGTAGTTCCGTGCATACCGGCGTGAATCGCGCGCGCAACCTCCTCCGTGCAAAGAACGGCGCCAAGAGGAATGCCGCCGGCAAGCGGCTTGGCGAGCGTCGTCACGTCGGGGCGGATGCCGTAGTGCTGATAGGCGCACCACTTTCCGGTGCGGCCCAGACCGGCCTGAATCTCGTCGACGATGAGCAACGCTCCAGTGGAGCTGGCCAAAGCGCGAGCCTCGGAGAAAAACTCCCGCGTAAGCGGCCGGATGCCGCCTTCGCCCTGGATGGCCTCGACGAGAATGGCGCAGACTTCATTCGAAAACTTCGCGCGCAGATCGGCCACGTCGTTGAGGCGTACGAACTCGACTCCTGGCACAACGGGCGCAAACGGCTCGCGGTACTTTGCCTTATGCGTGGTCGACATGGAGCCAAAGGTACGGCCGTGGAAGCCGTGTTCAAGGGCCAGGAACTTTGTGCCAATCTTTGCGCCTTCGCTGCGCCGCAATCCCGCGTAGGCGCGCGCCAGTTTGAGCGCGCCCTCCCAGGCTTCCGTGCCGGTGTTCGAGAAAAAGACGCGATCGAGGCCAGTGCGCTCCGTGAGGCGGAGTGCAAGCTCGGCCTGCCCCTCGTGATAATAGAGGTTCGAGGTATGGATAAGAGCGCGGCTCTGGCGGGCGATCGTCTCCACGATTGCGGGGTGGTTATAGCCGAGCGCGTTGACGCCGATACCGCTGAGCAGATCGAGGTACTTTATACCGCTCTCGTCAATCATGTACGCGCCTTCGCCATCGACGAAGAGGATCGGATTCCGATCGTAGGTAGAGAGCAGCAGCCGCGCTTCGGCCGCGCGAATCTGTTCGAGTTTTGTCATTGCCTTGACCAATCTCCTGGTTGGCGATTCGTTCTGGGGCTGAAGCCCCGCATATTTGTTGGAGCCACTTTACGGCACGACTAAAGTCGTGCCCTTTCAAAACCTGTTTACTGCATAGGCGGCTAAGCCACCATCACTTCAGTTCCATGCGCAACGCGCGAGCTGCACAGGTCGGGTAACGAACTGGCAGCGCCTGCCGGCAGGATGCGCACACGTTTCACGCCGTTCAAAAGCGCTTCACGGCAGGCACTGAGCTTCGGCAACATGCCGCCAGTGATCACGGCGCTCTTGGCCATCTCGGCGATCTGGTCAATGGAGAGCCATCGCAACACCTCGCCGTTGGCGCCCTTCACGCCGGGAACGTCGGTGAGAAAGACCAGCGCGTCCGCGCGGCAGGCAATCGCGCAGGCTGCGGCCATCTCGTCGGCATTGATGTTGTAATACTCGCCATCAAAACCCAAAGCCATCGAACAAAGCACCGGAACGCCATTCAACTGCCAGATGGCATCGAGCCAGCGCGGGTCGCTGGCGGCAATTTCACCCACGTAGCCGAGATCGGGCGACATGCGTTTCTTGCGCGCGCGAAAGATCAAGCCGTCGCCGCCGCAAAGGCCCACGGCAGGCTGGCCCAGCGCGCCCAATGCAGCGACCAGGCCCTTGTTGACGCGGCCCGCGAAGACCATCAAAGCGGTGTCGCGGGTCTCGGCGTCGGTAACCCGCAGACCGTCGATAAACTGGCTCTGGAGCCCAAGCGCTTTGAGCGTGCGCGTCAATTGCACACCACCGCCGTGCACCACGGCCACTTGATTGCCGTCGCGAACCAGTTCGGCGATGGCCCGGGTGCAACCTTCAAGCAGCGCTGGATCTTCCAGGCCCGCACCGCCCAACTTGACCACGTACTTCATTTACTTACGGCCCTCCGCGGCGAGTTTCATTTGAGCCCTTCCGATTCTGGCCAGCCCTCAATCACATTCAAATTCTGCACTGCCTGACCTGCCGCGCCCTTGAGCAGGTTGTCGAGGCAACTGACGACAATGGCGCGCTTGCCACCGCGATCGAGCTGGAATCCGATGTCGGCGTAGTTGGTCCGCACCGAGTACTGAATCTGCGGCAGCGACTTTTCGTAAAGCCTGACCATCGGACTGCCTGCGAAAAACTCGCGATAGACCGCGGCCACGCTCTCCCGCGTCTGCGGTTCTTTGAAATGCACGTAGTTCGTCGCGAGAATGCCGCGCGGAATCGGCAGCAGATGCGGCGTAAAGACGATTTCCTCGCTGGAGACGCCGATTTGCTCGATCAGCTCCCCCGTGTGGCGATGCGTAAAAACGGCATACGCCGAAAGGTTGTCGGCTGCGTGCATGAAATGCGTCTTTGCGGTTGGCGCCTTGCCCGCTCCGCTCACGCCGCTCTTCGCGTCGGCGACGATGCCGCGCTCAAGGTCGACGATACCAGCGGCCACCAGCGGCCTGAGCGCAAGAATCACTGTTGTGGCGTAGCAGCCAGGATTGGCAACCAGGCGCGCTCCGGCAATTTGTTTGCGATAGATCTCCGGCATACCATAAACGGCCTGTGCCTGTATGGCCGCGGCCTGTGCTGTGCCTTCGTCGGAAAACGCATAGATGGCGCGATGCGCAGGGTCCGTAAGCCGCCAGGCTGCGCTCAGATCGATCACGCTCATACCGCGCTTGAGCGCCTCGGGAACCCACTCGCGCGACTGCTCGTGAGGCGTGGCCAGAAACAGCACATCCACACCGCGCGCGCTTAGGAGATCCCATGAGAATGGCTCCATCTTGAGCTGGTTCGCGCCGTTGTTGTCTTCGAGGTGAGGATGAATCTCAGTGAGCGGAACGCCGCCGCGCTCTAGATCCTTGCCTTCCACGCGCCCGGCAAACACCGGCGGCTTGCCCTCAAGACGCGGGTGATGAAGCAGCAACCGAGCCAACTCCGCGCCTGCGTAGCCCGTGACTCCCACAACTGCCGTCTGAATCGTCTTCGTCATCCCTGCAAAATTGTCCTTAATCGCGTGGCCACCTCACCGGCCTGCCGCGTATCCATGCAAATGATAAGAACCGTGTCGTCGCCCGCAATGGTGCCCGCGATCTCCTGCCATCCTTCCAGGTCGAGGGCCGCCGCCACCGGCTGCGCCCCGCCCAGCACGGTTTTCAGTACCACTTGATTCATCGCCTGAATGACGCGCAGGCCAAAACTGTCCATCATTTCCCTGAGCGAGGGCGGCTGATCGTCGTCCTCCTCGGCCGCTGCCAACGCCGCGCCGTTCCCGTTGGGGAGTGCGTATCCGCGCGGGCCTTTCAACAACTGCAACTCGTGCATGTCACGCGAGAGCGTCGCCTGGGTCACGTGGATACCGCGGCGTCGCAGCTTGCGGCGCAGCTCATCCTGGCTGGTGACAGGCGTTTGCGTGAGCACTTCTCGAATGATGTTCAGGCGTTGGGTTTTCACGGGTACTTCCCTTCGCGCGAAAAGCAAAGGCGCGGTCTCCGGCGGAAACTGCGCTTGTATAAATATACAAGCTACATGAATAAGTATGCAAGCCGGGGGATCACTTCAGGTCGCGCCAGTTGGGGCCGAACGCGAGGTCGGCAATGAGCGGAACCTTGAGTGTCACGACGCCTTCCATCTCGGCGCTGACCAGCGCGGCTGCCTCTTCGGCCTCGGCAAGCGGAACCTCGAAGAGCAGCTCATCGTGCACCTGGAGCACCATGCGGGTTTTCAGGTTGCGCTCGGCGAGCTTGCGGTCGAGCGAGATCATGGCGAGCTTGATGAGGTCTGCGGCCGTGCCCTGCAGCGGCGTATTGATGGCCGTGCGCTCGGCGAACCCGCGCTGATTGGGGTTGCGGCTCTCGATGTCGGGGATGGGACGCACCCGGCCGAACATGGTGCGCACACTGCCTTCGCGGCGCGTCTGAGCCAGGGTTCGCTCGATAAACTCGCGCACCCCCTGATAGCGTGCGAAGTAGCGGTCGATGTAGGCCTTCGCCTCGGCCTGGGGAATGCCGAGCTGTGCGGCGAGCCCGAAGGCCGAGATGCCGTATACGATGCCAAAGTTGACGGCCTTGGCGCGGCCGCGCGTCTCCTTGTCCATGGACTCGACCGGAATGCCAAAGACCTCGCTCGCCGTGAGGGTGTGAATGTCGATGTTTTCGGCATAGGCGCGCAGCAGGAGCGGATCTTCGCTGAAGTGGGCGAGAAGGCGCAGCTCGATCTGCGAATAATCCGCGGACAGAAGTTGCGTGCCAGGCGCGGCGACGAAGGCAGCGCGAATTTCGCGGCCTAGCTCGGTGCGCGTGGGAATGTTCTGCAGGTTCGGGTTGATGGAAGAGAGACGGCCGGTGGCTGTGGCTGCAGCCTGAAATGTAGTGTGCACGCGCGAGCCGGCATCGGCCAGCAGCGGCAGCGCGTCGACGTAATTCGACTTGAGCTTTGATACGTGCCGGTATTCGAGAACGAGGCGCGGAACTTCGTGCTTTTCGGCGAGGAATTCGAGAACATCCTGCGCGGTGGAGACGGATTTCGATTTGCCGCGCGCTGCCGGAGCGGGCAAACCGAGGTCGGTAAAGAGGACTGCGCCGAGTTGCTTGGGCGAGTTGATGTTGAAGCGTTTGCCGGCGAGCGAGAAGATGCGGTCGCCGAGGCGCGTCAACTCCGCGCCAAACCTCTCTGAAAGTCTGCGCAACGCCTGCGTGTCGATGCAGACGCCAGCCTGCTCCATGCGATAGAGCACGGGAGCGAGCGGCAAGTCGATGTCAGCGTAGACACCGAGGACACCTGTTTTTTCAGCTTCTTCGCGCAGCGCGGGAACAAGTGCGTGGATGACTGCGGCGGATGCGGCCAGCGAAGCAGGCGGGGCCTGGTTGTGGCGCGCGGCCACG
This sequence comes from Occallatibacter sp., assembly GCA_049977045.1. Classification (GTDB taxonomy): domain Bacteria; phylum Acidobacteriota; class Terriglobia; order Terriglobales; family Acidobacteriaceae; genus Telmatobacter. The sequence continues at coordinate 10,827 of JBMFHB010000024.1, read as the reverse complement.
TCGGCGAGCGATTGCGTCGAGTGCGTGGGGTTGAGCGCGTAGGAGAGCAGCATTGAGTCGTCCATGCGGCCGCGAAGGGTGACGCCCATTTCACCGAGAACGTGCAGGGCCAGCTTCCAGTCGTGAACGCGCTTGGAAACAGATGCGTCTTCTAGGAGATCGCGCAACTCCGGCGTGAGCGGCAGGCGCAGGGCGCGCGCTGGGCCGGCCGAGACGCCAACAAGGAAGTTGAATTTCTTCTCGGCAGCTTCTGCGAGATCGAGCAGCGAGGGCGCGTCGGCGGGCGCGTCGTCTTCAGAGGCTTCAGCGACGGGATGCGATGCGTCGAGCGCGAAGGCGAAGCCATGTTCTCGCGCAGCGGCGTAGAAGGCGGCGGATTGTTCAGCGCCAGGTTCATCAAGGCACTCGACCAAAACCTTGCCCTCCGCAGGAGCCAGGTCGCGGAGCATCGAGGTGAATTCGAGTTCGGTAAAAAGCGCGCGGCAGGCTTCGATGTCGGGCTGCTGCGTCTCCATGGCGCTGAGGTCTAGCGCGAGCGGCACACGGCAATCGATGGTGACAAGTTCCTTCGAGAGCAGGACGGCGTCGCGGTTCTGTTCGAGCGATTCGCGATATGCCTTGCGTTTGACCTCCGATGCGCGGTCGAGAACGGCCTCGACGGAGCCGAACTCCTTGACCAGCTCGACGCTGCCTTTGTCGCCGATGCCGGGAGCGCCGGGAATGTTGTCGACCGCATCGCCGCGCAGAGCCATCACGTCGATGACCTTTTCCGGCGGCACGCCGAGCGTCTCTTCCACCTTTGCGGGATCGAGAATCAGGTTGTCCTTCTGGGGATTGAGGATCTTCACCCGCGGTGTAACGAGCTGCATCATGTCCTTGTCGCCGGAGACGATGAAGACCTCGTGCTCCTGCTCGGCGGCCTCGCGGGCCAGCGTGCCGATGACGTCATCCGCCTCGAAACCTTCGGCTTCAAGGATGGGGATGCGCAAGGCTTCGAGAGCGCGGCGAATGTAGGGAATCTGGCGGCGCAGATCTTCCGGCATCGACTCGCGATTGGCCTTGTAGCCCTCGTAGCCGACTTCGTCGAAACTGCGCGTCTTCGCGTTCCATTTGCGCAGGGGCCCCATCTGGCGGGCGCGCTCGTCGCGGAAGACCTCGCCGCTCACGTCGAAGACCGCGGCGAAGTAACGCGGCGCAAAGTCCTGGCGCAGCTTGCGGATCATGTTGACGAAGACGTAGGTGGCCGCCGTGGGCAGGCCTGTGCGCGTCGACATGGGCCGCGAGCGCTGCATCGCGTGGTAGGCGCGGAAGATAAACGACATGGCGTCGAGGAGGAAGACGGGCGGTTTGGATGGGGTGGTCACGGTAGGAAGGATAACAGTTGTCAGCCGTCAGCGAATCGACGCTGCAACATCGGCTTCTTGAATCAAGAAGTTCATCACTGACCGCTGGCGCTGGCCGCTGTCACGCGATGAACATGCAATCCCCATAGCTGAAGAAGCGGTATTTCTGCTGGACTGCGTGTTTGTAGGCGGCAAGAACTCTTTCCCGGCTGGCGAAGGCGCTGACGAGCATGAGCAGGCTCGATTGCGGCAGGTGGAAGTTGGTGAGCAGCGCGTTAACTAGGCGGAACTCGAAGCCGGGTGAGATGAAGATCTCGGTCGTGCCGGAGCAGGCCTGAAGCTGACCGGGCTTGAACCTCTGCGCGAGCGATTCAAGCGTCCTCACCGTGGTGGTGCCGACGGCGACGATGCGGCGGGCGCTGCGTGCGGCGGTGTTCATGGAGTTTGCTGCCTCGGCGGAGATGGTATAGCGTTCGCGGTGAAGATGCACCTCGTCGACGCGCTCCACACGCAAGGGCGCAAAGGTGCCGAGGCCGACGTGGAGAGTGATGCGCGTGATTTCAACGCCTTGGGATGAGAGTTGCGCAAGAATCTCTGGCGTAAAGTGCAGGCCGGCGGTGGGCGCGGCCACCGAACCTCTCTCGTGGGCGAAGACGGTCTGGTATCGCTCGCGATCGGCGGTTGCGTCGTCGCGATGGATGTAGGGCGGCAGGGGCACGTGGCCGATGCGGTCGAGAACGGCAAAGAAGTCGCCTGCAATCGAGTCGTCGACGGGGGCGAATTCGAGAAGCCGTTCGCCAAATTGGCCGCGATCGAGGACGTCGGCTTCGAGGAGAATTTCGCCCGAGGGCGCAGGAAAGACGAGCCGTTCGCCGATGGCGACCTTGCGGCCTGGGCGCACCAGCGCTCGCCACCGGTTTTCGCCTTCGGGCTCGGTAAGCATGACTTCGATGCGGCCGGTTGGTTTCTCGCGCTCGCGGCGGAGGGTGCGGCGCGCGTAGAGACGCGCGGGAATCACGCGACTGTCGTTGAGTACGAGAAGGTCGCCGCGGCGCAGGTGTTGCCCGAAATTGGAGAAAAAGTCGTCTTGCGTTGCGCCGGTGGCGCGGTCGACCACCATCATGCGGCTTGCGCCGCGCACGGTGGGCGGCTCTTGCGCGATCAGCTCTTCGGGCAGGTCGTAGTCGAAGTCGGCGACACGGAGTCGCTCCGCGCTGTTTCCTATTGGAAAAGGGTTTTCAGGCATCGGTCTTTCCCAGATGAGCCAAGGCTTGCAGGCGGGTGCGCTCGATGGCGGCATTGAGTTCCGCGCGCTTTTCTTCAAGGCCGGACTCCGGGAGATCCGTGGGCACATAGGTCCAGCGCGCCCAACTCGCCACGATGCGCGTAAACGGCTTGGGTACGAGGAAACGGTCCCAGGAATGCATGGTCCAGGCACGTTCGGGTTCCAGATGAAAGGCGCCGATACGCGCGCCGGTCATGCGCGCAAGCAGGATGGGGCCTATCTTAGTGCGATAGATGGGGCCGCGGGGGCCGTCTGCGGTGAAGATGGCCGGACCGCCATGCTGGAGGGCCTGTCGCAGGCCGAGCAAGCCCTCGCGCCCGCCGGAAGAGCTGGAGCCACGCACGGTTCTGTAACCGAAGAGATGCAGAATGCGCGCGATGAGCTCGCCGTCGAAGCTCCGGCTGACGATGATGGTGGCATGGGTGCGACGGTAGTAGAACGTGCAAGGAAGCACGCACTGATGCCAGAAGCAAAAGATGTCGTTCTTGACGCCTTCGCCGTAGGGGAGCGGCGTAGCGCCCTCCTCGGCGGCGATCTCGAAGCGCCATGTGCGGGCGACAAGGGAAAGCAGCGCCCAGACAATCCGCGGAACTGTGGCCAGTACTAGGCGCTGGCGAAGGTTGAACCTGGGGCTGGCTTCGTTGTTCACTGCATCAATTTTAGCTATACCGCAGCCAGCGCAGAATTTCGGGCAGGGTGGCGCGTTTGCCATACATCAGAATGCCGACACGGTAAAGGCGCGCGGCAAACCGCAACACGATCCAGAGGCTGAGGACCAGAATGACCAGAGAGGCTGCCGTTTGCCACAGGGGCACCGTTTCAATGCCCATGCGCGGAACCATGACAAACGGAGCAGTGATGGGAAACAGCGATGCGACGATAGTCCACGGCGAGCCGGGATGATTGATCACGTTCATGACCGCAAACATTGCCAGCCAGACCGGGATCACAATCAGCGAGGCATACATTTGCAGATCCTGCGCGGTCTCGCATGTGGCGCTCAGGCCCGAGAAGATGGCGCTGTAGAGGAGAAATCCTAGGACAAAGTAAACAACAAAGAAAGCGATCTCGGCAAATGAGATGTGAAAGCGGAGATTGCCGCCCAGCATCGACGCCAAAATAGCTGAACTACTGGCAAAAATCATCAGGACGACCCAGATGGCGATCTGCGTGAGGCCAACCGCGCCCGTGCCCAACAGTTTTCCAGCCAGGCTTTCCTCCGGTTTGGAGACAGCCAGCATCACTTCGAAGATCCGCGAGCCTTTCTCCTCAATGATGGCGCGGGCCATATCCATGCCGTGGAGCAAAATGGGCATCAGGATGAGCATGAGCATCACATTGATCTTGACCAGCGTCGTCATGCCCGAGCTCTTCACGACCTTACCCTGTTTGTCGACGCGCAGCGTTTCGATGGAGACCTTGCGAAACAGCCGATCGATCTCTGTCTGGCTCATGCCACGCTGCAGCAACTCCTGCCGCGCCATCGCCGTCCTCACCGCATCTTTGAGCTGAGCCACCAGTTCCATATCGCCGCTCGAAAGCGAAGTAAAGGATATCCTTGGCGAAGCTGCGTTCGTCGAGTCGATCGCCAGCAATCCGTCGAGCGACTTGTTGCGCAGTTGCTCGCGGAGCGCGGCGATCTGTTCCGGGCTCGCCGTATCCACGTCCACGGTAAAGTCGGCTCTTTTGTCTGCCAGCAGTTCGCTTTGAATCGAGGCTGCCAACTGCGGGTCTGTCGCCGCAATTGCAATGTGCTTGCCTGTGCCCGCGTGGCGCACAACAAGATAGTTGCCCCCCATCAGAACCACAATCATCAGCGGCACCAGAATCGTGGAGAACCGGAAGGCGCGTCCGCGAATCTGCTCCAGATACTCGCGCTTTGCAATCAGCAGAATGTTACGCATCGGCTTTGCCTCCGACGGTCTGAATGAAGATCTCTTCGAGCGAGGGCTCGACCAGCTCAAAGCGGTAGATATGAGCCATGGACGCGGCCTGGTGCAGGAGCTTCTGCGCGTCGCCGTGGGGTTTGAGCTTGATCTCGGCGTGGCCCGCGTAGTTATTGGCCTCGGCGATCTCGCCGCTGGTGAGGAATTCGGCGCTGCCTTCAAATTCCATGATGACACGGTTGCGCTCGTAGCGGCTCTTGATCTCGCGCATGCGGCCACTCAGGACGGCTTCGCCGCGATCGATGAGGCAGATTGCATCGCAGAGTTTCTCGACCTGATCCATGCGGTGCGTGGAAAAGAGAATGGCTTTCCCGCGGCTCTTTAGATCGAGGAGCGCGTCCTGCAAGAGTGTGGTGTTCACCGGATCGAGGCCACTGAAGGGCTCATCCATAACGATGAGGTCGGGGTCGTGAATCAGGGTGGAAATGAACTGAATCTTCTGTTGCATGCCCTTTGAAAGCTCCTGCGTCTTCTTGTCGAGGGCGTCGGAGATTTCCATGCGCGAGGCCCAGGAGACAGCGCGCGAGCGGGCGTCTTCCGCGGTGAGGCCGTGCAACTGCCCGAAGAAGACAACCTGGTCGAGAACCTTCATCTTCTTGTAGAGTCCGCGCTCTTCGGGCAGGTAGCCCACGCGGTTGAGGCTGGCGCGAGCAAAGGGTTTCTCGAAGAGATCGACGCGGCCGGAGTCGGGCATCGTGATACCGAGCATCATGCGAATGGAACTGGTTTTGCCAGCGCCGTTGGGACCGAGGAGCCCAAACATCTGACCGGCTTCGATGGAGAGGGATAAATTGTTGACGGCGACCTTGTTTTCGTAGGCCTTGGTGACTCCCGCAAGCTGAACGACGGGCATGAAGGCTCCTGATCGGATAAAGTGGTGGGCCGGTTAGAAATATGTTGCAGGAAAAGTGTAGCAAAGGAGCGAGAAATCGAATGCCGTCTGGAGTCTCAGACATAAGGATCGGCGCAACACGGCCGTGCGGAGATGGAAACCTGCACGACAACCGGCCAGGAGGGCCTGCGCCATTCAAGAACATCCAAAATGAAGAGCGGCCGCATGAGGCTCAGAGTTCGAACTGCCGTAACCACGGCGCCATGAGGGCGGCTACCTTGCGCGGCTGCTCGTAGGCGGCCAGGTGTCCGGCATTGGGCAGCAACTGGAAGTCGCAACCGCCGGGAGCGGAACGAAATGCCTCCATCTCCGCGGGGGTAATGGCGCTGTCTTCGCCGCCGGCAATCGCCAGAATGGGCGCGCCGATGGTGGCCACGGTAGGCACTGAATCGGGACGCGTGGCCAGGCCCGCCTGCACGGCCACCACGGCTTCCGGCGTCAGCGTCATGCGGGAGCGCACTTCGGCCACGATCTCCGGGCGCTCGCGGCGCGAGCTTTCGCCCAGCAGGTTCTGGGCCATGCCGTCGAAGAGCGCGGTCACGCCCTCCGTCCGCGCGCGCTGGATAGTCTCGGCGCGGCGCGCATGATTAGCCGTCGCATCGGGCTGCGGCTTGGAGGAGATGAAGACCAGGCCCGTCATGCGCTCCGGCGCCCTGCGCCACAACTCCAGCAGCACGTATCCGCCAATGGAACAGCCCACAAAAACAGCCTTGCGCAGTGAAAGCTGGTCGAGCAGCGCGAGCACATCCGTGGCTAACCGCTCCATGGTGAGCACGGGGGCATCGGGAACCAGGCTGAATCCGCCCACGGGCAACCCATTGCCCAATTCAGAAACACCGTGGCCGCGCAAATCGGGGACCACGGCGCGAATACCGGCGAGTTCCTTGGTCAGTGGACGCCAATAATCTCTGTCGAGTGGCGTGGGGTGCAGGAAGACGACCGCTGGGCCGCTGCCTGCGTCAGTAAATCCTAGACCTGAGCTGTCAACGAGAGAGACGCCGTTCATACAGTAGGAGGATACGCTCCCGGCAGGGGCGGTGTCTCCTCTGGAATGCCAATCCAGAGAGCAAGATAGACGACACCAACCAAACCACTGGAAAAAATCAGTCCGAGAACCGCAATAATTCGCACCACGGCCACGTCCCAGCCGTTGGCCCGCGCCAGGGCAATGCAGACTCCGCCAATCTGGCGGCCGACGCGCGGCCGGATCAGCGGCTGACCCGGCCGCGGCCCTATCGCGGGGATGGCCGCACCACACGCCGAGCAGAAACGTGCACTATCAGGCATCTTCGCTCCGCAACGCTGACAATAAACGTTCATGACCGCTTCTCCCAAAACAACATTCAATCGAACTGTGTATACGAGATTTCGAGCAGACAGGTTCCCTTTGTTTTGAATCCAGTGAATGCCGGACGGCCGCCGTTGACTCTGCGCATCACCGGCTAACGCCGCTTGACTCCGCTCTCCTCAATCACTTTCCCCGGTAGGGCGTGAACAGATACTTTCTTGCTTCGGCGGCACGCGAGGTTGTGGGGCCGGCGTCGATTGCTTCCTTGTAATCGCGTAAGGCCAGCGAACGCTGGCCCATCAGATCGTGGCACTGTCCGGCAGCAAGCAGCGAACGGATCTTGAGCTCCGATCCGGCGCCGGTCGTCCGGGCCGCGTGCTCGTAGGCCTGAGCCGCCTCCGCATAGTGGCGCTGGCCGCGCAGAGCATCGCCGAGCCCGAAGTCGGCCAGCTCGAGCTTGGCCGAGGCAAAGAATCCCGGCCTGGCCGCGTCGGCCAGCAGTTGCCTGTACGCCTCCACCGCAACCATTCCCTCGCCCGCGTCCTTGCGCAGATTGGCCTCTTCAAGCCATAGGAGGAAGTTGTGGGGATACTCGCGCTTCAGCTCCTGTACGACCTGGATTGCCTGCTGGTACTTCGCTTCGCGACGCAGGAACAAGGCCATCGCTGTACGCGCTTCCACGCTGGTGATGACGCCGTGCTTGCCTGCGTCGTTCAGCATGGCCAGCCCGGTCGATTTGTTGCCTGTAATGCCGGCAAAGCCAATCATCAGCTTGAAAGGCCAGGGCAGCGCGCCCACCACGTATTGGTAGACACCCACAATCAACTTTGCATCCACGTAGTCGGGATCGATCTGTAAAACGCGCGTGGCATCGTTCTTGGCCTTGGTCGCCAGGCGGAAGCCGGCGCCAAAGCCGCGCTCGACCATGGCCACGTAGGTACAGCGCAAGCTGCGCGCCCAGGCGCGGGCAAAGAGCGCGTCAACGTTGTTGGGATTCTCGTGCAACTGCCAGTCGGCCTCGCGGACCGCCTCATCGGCCAGGACGAAGATCTGGTCGCGCTTGCGGGGATCTTCGTCGGTGGCGTGGCGGCCGCTCAGAAATCCGTCGTTGGCATAAAAGGTGGTATCGAGGAGATCCTGGCGGTACAGCTCCTGAAAGATCACCGCATTGAGCAGATAGTCCGTTGCCTGCGGATCGCCGGGATGCGCCTCGCGAAACCGCTCAAAACGCTGGACGGCTGTCGGATAATCGAGGTCGTACAAACGCTCGTAGGCGGCGCGCACCTGGGGATCGTAGTTCATCGGATTGGTGTGCAGGGCCTCGGCGGCAGCCACTCCGTGCATCAGAAACGCCATCCATCCAACAGCCAACATGCGCACTGCGAACTTTCCCGGCTTCACGATCCGCTCCTCATCCTATGGTACCGGCTGCCGCTTTCCGGATTTTCCCGTTCGGCGGCCACGCCCGAAGATCCAGTGCAATACCAATCCGATTTCGCATGAGAGAATCCTTTAGCATTGGACTATGCCCATTCCCGAACGTTTGAAGCCGACCTTCGTTTCCACTCGCCCCGTTGGGCCTGACCCGATCGAAGAGGCCCGTAAGCGCCTGATCGTGGCGCTCGATGTACCCAACACACAGGACGCGACCGGCCTTGTGGACCGGCTCGAAGATCAGTGCCAGTGGTTCAAGGTGGGTCTGGAACTTTTCACAGCGGCGGGTTCCGCCGTTGTGGAGACGCTCGCCGCTCGCGGTTACTCGGTCTTTCTCGATCTCAAGTTTCACGACATTCCCAACACGGTAGCTGGAGCCGTGCGCTCGGCCGCAGCTCTGGGCGCGCGCATGATAACGATTCACGCTGCCGGCGGGCCGGCAATGCTCACCGCCGCCCGCGCAGCCCTCGACAGCCTCACCGATCCTCCCCAGTTGCTGGCCGTCACGGTGCTTACCAGCATGGACGCGGCGCAACTGATGGCCGCGGGAGTAGAACGCGCGCCCGCAACGCAGGTCGAACTGCTGGCGAGGATGGGATTTGAAGCCGGCATCCGGGGATTTGTTTGCTCGCCTCAAGAGGTGGCGGCCCTGCGCGGGCTCACCTGCCCCGAGGGGGTTCTCGTCGTGCCCGGCATCCGTCCCGCAGGAGCCGACCCCGGCGACCAGAAGCGCCTGGCAACGCCCTCCGATGCGCTCACAGCGGGCGCGAGCTATCTTGTGGTGGGCCGACCCATCACCCAAGCGCCCAACCCAGCCAAAGCAGCCGAGGCGATCCTTGAAGAGATGGCCAAAGCCATTGCGCCCCGAGGACAATCGCAGTCCCGGTGAAAAAGCAAAATCGGAATCAAATGAAAGGCCCGGCGCGAGGCCGGGCTCTGGGTTGCACGGGAACTTCAAGTAAAACTTAAAGTTTTTCGTAGAAGTCGCATGCGGAACATGAAATATAGACTCCGCCCGGGACGCCGCGCTCACGGTCCTTGACGCGCTTGACGATGCGCGTAGGCTTCGAGCACTTGGGGCAGTCCGTGGACTTCGTCGTGTCCATCATCTTCTTGCGATCGCCGGTCTTGGCAATTTTGGCCATGGTCGGATGGTTCTCCTTGTTGGAATGTCTCTGCTCGCACGGGCAACAGATGGCTCGCGGCTTCAACGGCGCGGTACTGGTTCGGCTTCTGAGGCAAGAATCTGCCGGATACCGAAGAGGACTCGCTGCTTTCAGTTTATATGAAACTGCGCGGCCGGGTCAGCTCGACGGCGCCAGAACCCGCATAGCAGTAGGCCAGGACACCTGCCCTACAAGGGTGCAGCGCGTGCACGCCGGCGATGCAATCAGCCCTCCCATGTCAACAATGCGGCACTGGCCGCAGGGATGAAAGAAGTTGCGGCGCCATTCCGCAGGCTGGCAGATTCCACGTGGTCTGCACGCCACGCACCTCTCATTCCCACGGGAGCGCCGGAGAACGTTACGTCGGATTGACTCTCCAAACCGGGGGCGATTAATCGCTGGATTGAGATTCGCCTGGCCGCAACGCCTGCTTGCACGGTCAGATCGAAACCGAGTGTGGCGCTTTTGTTAATAACTACAGCCTGCATCCTGCCGTCCGTATTTTGCAGAGAATGGCACAACAGATCTTGACGCGCGCCGGACGAGACCTCGAGCACTTCGAGATGGTTGGATACGATCCGAGCCCCGAGGAGCTGCGAAAAGAGCAACAGTGCGTAATATTCGGGCCGAGCCACGAATCCATCTTCAACGGTGCCGACAATTGGCGAGTACCAACCGTAGCCGCCTCCGTGGAAGTTGATCCCTTCGCCCCCCAATAGAGCCACCTGAAACATCAGGTCGAGCGCCCACAAGGAGGAAGCGAACGTGTTGCTGAGGCCTGGCTTTCCGCCGTGATAGCAGGAGTTGGTTTCAGTCAGCCTATACGGCAGATGCGATTCGGCCATTGCCTGCCGCACGCTTGGGACTTCATTGTCCCAGCGGGGATTGGTCTGGCTGTGAGCTCAAACTGAACCGAAACCTAAATCAGCTGCCAAAAAACAGTTGAGCCACGGCGGCCATAGCGCGACTGATTTTTTCGCTCCCGGCTTTGGTGGGGATCAAGTGATGGCAGTGGGCGCATTCCTGGACAGCGACCCTTCCCACATTGACCTGCCGTCCATCCGGCATGGGCATAGGATAGGTGGTGGTCTTTCTGGTGAACGTGGTGCCTTGGCACTGAGGACAGGAGAGGGGTTTGGGCTTGGCGGATCTCATGCGGCTATTTTCTCCGTCAGAGTGCTGGGCTGTTGATACTCGGCCAGCAGCAGGGCGTTGCCCGTCTTGATGTAATGCTTCAGGCACTGCAACAAGTAGTCGCGAAATGACAATCCTCGCAGGTGACAGGTCATGGCCACCGATTGCATGCGCGCATAGGCCATGGCGCCTTGGGCCGAGGTGCTGCCCCCAGAAACTTTGCGTTTCAGGATCCCGCGTTTGATGATGTACTCTCCGAAGTTCAGACATCCTGAAGTGGGCGGAAATTAACATGGGCCGATTTTGTAAATCAGGCGCAGGTCGGTGCCTGGAAAAGTG
>JBMFHB010000023.1:0-44004 GCA_049977045.1 Occallatibacter sp. | reverse complement strand
GCGGAGAATTCAAGCCTCGTGGAGAGTTCAAGCCTCGTGGAGAGTTCAAGCCCCGTGGAGAGTTCAAACCTCGCGGAGAATTCAAGCCTCGCGGAGAGTTCAAACCTCGCGGAGAGTTCAAACCTCGCGGAGAGTTCAAGCCCCGTGGAGAGTTCAAACCACGGAGCGGGTTCTCGAAGCCATTTGAGGGTGAGCGCGGCGCAGGAGCCGGCGGAGACAAACCGAAGCCCAGGTTCGGCGGCAGGCCGGGATTCGGTCGCAAGCCCGGATTCGGCGGCAAGTCTGGCGGGACAGGCGGCTTTCGTGGCAAGGGCGGCAGCGGCTCAAGGAGTGGTTTCTCGCGCCCTGGCGCGCAGCGCGGCGGCAGGAAACGCGATTGAGCGAAGGCGCGTGCTTCCTCAATTCTCAAGGCAAGACGCGGGCGCATGGCGCAATGGTTGATGCGGAATAAGCAAAGGCAGGACCAGCCCAGATCTTTCGACTCCCTCGCTGCGCCGTTACGGCTTGCCCGGCTGTTCCGCATGACAGGTCAATGGGCGTAGTGACTCGGCGGGCCGGGGATTCACCTTGCCCTGTCCTGCGCATCGGTGTTTTTTGCGCGGAAGCGCCGCAAGCGGCCGACGAGCGAAGCTGGGCCGCTGACTGACAGACGGACGAGATTCCCTTCGTACTCGCGCGCGTGCACGATCATGCCGGCTTCAATCGCGGCCAGCGCCGCGCCCTCGTGCTGCGGAACGCGCAGTTCGGCATCGACCATCGGATCGGAGTGCAGAGCGGCGTCGATGGCGGCGAGCAGGCGCTCAACGCCCTCGCCGGTGCGCGCGGAGAGAGCTACCGTTACGTTTTCTCCCGCGACGGGGGCGTCTGCCTTCCCACCCTTCGAGCAAAGAACGCTCGAAGAGCGGGACGTTCCGGCGTTTGAACTCGTGCCCGCTCGCCCCAGCAGAGCTTCGCGCTCGTTTTCAGGCAGCAGGTCGATCTTGTTCAGCACCTCGATGCGCGGCTTGGAGAGGCTTTCGAGTTCGCCGAGAACCTTCTCGACCTGCGTCTTCTGCTCTTCGCCATAGCTTGAGGCCGCGTCGCGCACGTGGATGAGCACCTCGGCCTGTTCAACCTCTTCGAGCGTGGCGCGAAAGCTGGTGACGAGCGTGTGCGGCAGGTTGCGGATAAAGCCCACCGTGTCCGACAAAAGCACACGGCGGCGGCTGGGCAGCTCGATGCCCCGCAACTTGGGGTCGAGGGTAGCGAACATGCGCGAGGACGAAAGCACCTGCGCGCCGGTGACGGTGTTGAAGAGCGTGCTTTTGCCGGCGTTGGTGTAGCCGACCAGCGCGACCGTGGGTACGGGAACCGCCTCGCGGCGCTGGCGCTGCTGGCGGCGCACGCGGCGCACGGCTTCAAGATCGCGCTTGAGCTGGTCGATGCGGCGCTGGATGCGCCGGCGGTCGGTCTCGAGCTGGGTCTCGCCCGGTCCGCGGGTGCCAATGCCTCCACCGAGTTGCGACATGGCTTTGCCATGGCCCGTGAGGCGCGGCAGCATGTATTCGAGCTGCGCCAGCTCGACCTGCAACTGGCCTTCGCGGGTGCGTGCGTGGCGGGCGAAGATGTCGAGGATGAGCTGCGTGCGATCGAGGACGCGGCAGGGCAGGGCAGCCTCAAGGTTGCGTAGTTGCGTAGGCGACAGATCGTGATCGAAGAGAACCAGGTCTGCGTTCGTTGCCGTGGCGGCGGCGGCAATCTCCTCCACCTTGCCCGAGCCAATCAGCGTCGCCGGATCGGGATGCGGACGGCGCTGAAGAATCTCTGCCGCTACCTCGCCGCCCGCGCTCAACAGCAGCTCGCGAAACTCGGCCAGAGACTCCTCAACATCGAGGCCCTGTCCCTGGCGCAAGACTCCGTGAGATTGGTGCGACTGCAAGGATGATCGAAGCGTGGATGGTTGAGGCGTGGATGGCTGAAGCGCAGGAGACGGCAGTGCCGGTTCATCCGGGGCAGAATCAAGGCACAAACTCAGCGCCCGCGCAGCTATCACAGCTGCACGGCTATCCCGCGAGCGAACACCAAAGTCCACTCCAACGAGAACTGCGCGCTCAGGTCCGCCACTGCCGCGGGCGGCGGCAGACCCATTTCTGTACGCCTCGCCAGCCAATCGAGGACGCTCCGGCTCTATCTTGATTCCGCGGCCGCCTGCGTTGCCGTAGCTGCCGGCACGGGCGCAGGACCTATGCCAGATGATGTCGCAATCGGACGGTGTTCGCTATGAATCACGCTCCGGTTGCTGACTACGGTTGAAATCGCGTGTTTGAAAATCAACTGCTCCTGACTGTTGTTCTCCAGGAGCACCGAATACTTGTCAAAGGACCGTATCTTCCCAGTCAGCTTTACGCCGCTAACCAGATAAATCGTAATCGGGGATTTGTCCTTCCTGACGGTGTTCAGGAAGGTGTCCTGAATATTTTGTGCCGGCTTGTTGTCCATGTGCCGATCTCCTGCTTTCTTGGTGAAGGTGTTTGTTGTCAATCGACTTGCTGCAAACTTCAATTGCGCGGGGATGACTCCGGAACTCCCGGATTCAGCAGCCCCCGCAATGTGACAAGATTATAGAGTTTTTCGCTCCATTTCAAGGCGATAAACGCCTTTTCCTGTCGAAATCGATTTCAAAAGGCAGGCGAAGGGTCAGGGCAAACGCGTTTCAATTCGCTGGACGCTTTACGAACCATGCTCTTTGCGCTGTCATTCCGAGGAGCGCAGCGACGAAGAATCCGCGGTTGCTTTTCGGGTCTATTTCTCACGCAGACCTTCGGTTTGGCAGGCTGATTTCACCCGACGACGACGCAAGGGGCGAAAGAGAACCGCAGATCCCTCCGTTCGGGATGACATTGCTCGATGAGTGGAGTCGGGATGCAAGGAATGCAGGACTCCAAACGCGTTTGCCCTGGGTGAAGGGTGGGCTGTGAGACGGCTAACTTCCATGACTGATAGCATCTAGATGTGCCAGACAGCTCCGCTTCGTCTCAAATCTCGACCCCTGTGGGCGCTTTCACGGGCAAAACCGCGCCGGCGCAGGTTCCCATGCTGGACCTCAAGCGCCAGTACGCGCCCATTCAGCAGGAACTGCTGGAATCGCTTGGCCAGGTTCTCCAAAGCCAGCAGTTCATACTCGGCGGCGAGGTGGAGGCGTTCGAGAAAATGGCGGCGGAGCAGTTGGGCGTCGCTCACGCTCTGGGCTGCTCATCGGGAACCGATGCTTTGTGGCTGGCGCTGGCTGCCGCCGGAGTGGCTCCAGGTCAGGCCGTGGTCACTACGCCATTCAGTTTCTTCGCTTCGGTCAGTTCCATCCTCCGTGCAGGCGCTACGCCGGTGCTGGCGGATATCGACCCCGCCACCTTCAACCTTTCGCCCGAGGCCGTGGCCGCTGTGCTCGATGGACCGCGCGGCGCCAGCGTGCGCGCCCTGTTGCCGGTGCATCTGTATGGGCAGGTCTCCGGCTGGACCGCGTTTTTGCGCTTGCGGCAGGAGCGGGGCATGGCGTTGATTGAAGACGCCGCGCAGGCCTGGGGCGCCGAGTGGAATGGCGCGAAGGCTGGCGGACTGGGTGACATCGCCGCTTTCAGCTTTTATCCCACGAAGAACCTGAGCGCCGCTGGCGATGCGGGCATGGTGACGACGCACTCCGCCGGGTTGGCCGAGCGGGTGAAGATGCTGCGCCAGCACGGCATGAGACGGCGTTACTACCACGACGAGCTGGGCTGGAATGCGCGTATGGACGGCTTTCAGGGAGCTGTGCTGCGGGTGAAGCTCAAGCATATTGGCGCGTGGAACGAGGCGCGCCGCGCCGCGGCTGCGCGCTACCGCGAGATGTTCACCCAGGCAGGATTGTCCGAGGCCGGACCCTATCCGGTGCATGGCGTGGTTCTGCCGCGCGAAGTCCCTGGCGCGCGGCACGTGTGGCACCAGTATGTGATCCGCGCGCCGCGCCGCGACGGTTTGAGGGAATTCCTGACCGCGCGCCGTATCGGATCGGAGATTTACTATCCTTTGCCGCTGCACCGGCAGCCGGCGCTGGAAAGTCTGGGCTACGCCGAGGGCGACTTCCCTGAAGCCGAGCGTGCCGCGCGCGAGGTACTGGCGCTGCCCATCTTCCCCGAACTGCGCGAAGACGAGCAGCAGGCGGTTGTGACCGCGATTGCCGGGTTTCTAAGCTGATTGAGCAGTCTCCGTAACGCCCGCCGTGCTGCTAGTTGCGCGGCTGCTTCAGGATCGGTCCGATCGATCCGGGATTGTCGCCGGTGCCGGGGTCCACGCGAAAATCCCACACCGATTCGTTGATCTCCGAAGGCGAAACAACCTCGACCAGCGCATACTCGCCGATGGTGAGCTTCTGAAGCGGCGTAACCTGCAGCCAGTGTTTGCCGGGCATCGTCTCCGCCTTCGTCAGGATCGTGTCTTCGTTCTGCGCGATAGCTCCGCTGGAATCGAGCTTGATGGCGCCGAGAATGCGCACCGCCTGACGCTCGTCAAGGCGCACAATCGCGAATTTCGACTCTGCCGATTGCGCGCCGGGGTTGCCGTTCACGGCATTGGCGCCGTTGGTTTTCACGGTGAAGGGGTGCGTGAGCACAGGCTCCGTCTCGTCGTCGACGTTGAGCGATACATAAATCACCGGATCGTTGACGTGGAGATGAACCTTGGCGTGCGCACCGTCGAGCTCCAGCCGAGCCCTTCGCGCAGCCAGTGGATTGAACACCGCGATACCCTTGCGGGTCTTAGCATTCAAGGCCGCATCGCTCGATTTCAGTTCCACCAGCTCCGGCGTGCCACGGTATGTGTCGAGAACAAACACGCCGCTTTCATCCGGAAGTTCCAGCCCTTCGGCCACCGTGGGCGTGCGCGCCAACTGGTCCTTGCGTTCGGAGGATTCCTCCTTGTCGAGTTCTTCGGCTGCCTTCATCGCCGGCGAAGTATCTCCGCTGGCCAGGTCGGCGTGTTCTTTCTCCCATTTGCGCGTGGCGTCCCAATCCACCATGTCGACCGGCAACTCCTCCCAGTCGCCGCGCTCCTGTGAGAGGTAGCGCACGCGGTCGCCCACGATCTGGTAGTCGCGCACCAACTGGTAAGAACCGTCTTTGAGGATGAGACGATGATTTCGTCCCATGCCGGGCAGGGAAGGCTTCAGGGAAAGCGGCTTGGAGTTCTCATCCCGCGAGCTTTGCGCGGATGAACTTTGCGCCGTTTGCGGTGAGCTGCCAGTGCTGGCCTGGGCAACTGCGCCCGTGGCCGCGAACGGCAAAACCGCCAGGGCGATGGCCGCAAATAACCTGTTTTGGGGAACGTTCCTCATCGCACACAGTTTAGACGCGATTGGCAAGCCATCGGTCGCGCAACAGGCCAAAATTGGCCCTTTCTGCAACCTTCCCGATGCGCAGAACGTCAAACACAACGTAAGGTTCTGTAGAATAAAGATGGTAGAGGCATTCGTTTGCGAGGATTGCAGGCACATTTCTTCGGGAAACGCGGTCGCGCCGGATTTCTGCCGGCGGTGGCTGTGGTGTGTCTTGTCCTGCTGGCGATTCTCGCCGTGGCGCAGGTTGCGCACGTGCACCAGAGCCAGGCCAACGCGGATCACTGCCCGCTGTGCATCGTCATGCACTCGGTGGCGCCCGCGGCAATTGCCGCAGTAGCCATCGTACTGGTAAAACTAAGCGCCTCCGCACCGCAGGCCGAGCCCATCGTTCTGACCCGCGAGCCTCAATTCCGCCTCTACATTCGGCCTCCTCCGGTCTCCCGGTAAAGCATCCGTCCGTCATCGTTTGAGTTGGTCGCGCCGTTCGCCGCCGATGGATCGCAGCGGCGATCAGGCGCATACGCACAGTACAAAATCCGGGTCCATGACTCGCAACCTGGCTCGCAGATCGCATGGCGGATACCGCGACGGCGCGTTGCGCGATTCGATTTCATCGTGCCCGGAGGTTTTTCAGGAGACTTACAATGGCGTTTTCCCGTAGCGCAATGCTGCGCATGTTTCCCTTTCTCGCGCTTTTTCTGCTGGCCGTCTCGCTGAATGCGGAAGGCGACAGCGCCGGCGCCATGCGCGGAGTCGTGAGCGATCCCACGGGGGCCGTGGTTCCTGGCGCAACCGTGCGCCTCACCAATCGCATCAACGGCTTCGAGCGCACAGTCACCACCGACGCCACGGGCCAGTTCAGCATTCCGAACGTCCCCTTTCATTTCTACCGAATCGATGTCACCGCTCCCGGATTTTCGCCGCTGACCAAGAGCGTCGTCTTCAGCGCGCCGGAGATGAACCTGAATCTGGTGTTGCAGGTGGCGGCCGCCAGCCAGACCGTTACCGTCGAATCGAGCGGTGATCTGGTTGAAGACGACCCAACCTTTCACACTGGCCTGGACCACGATCAGTTCATGAAGGTGCCGCTCGAAAGCCAGTCGTCCACGCTTAGTTCTCTGGTCACGCTTTCCTCGCCCGGCGTCTCCGCGGACTCGAATGGAATGTTTCACGGTATGGGCGACCACGCGTCAAACTCGTTTTCCGTCGACGGCGAGTCCATCACCGACCAGCAGAGCAAGGTCTTTTCCAACCAGTTGCCGTCAAACGCAATCCAATCGATCGAGGTGATTGGCGGCGCGCCACCGGCCGAGTACGGCGACAAAACAAGCCTGGTCATTGTGGCGACGACGCGCTCTGGCATGGGTGTTACGAAGCCCACAGGGAGCGTTTACAGCTCCTACGGCAGCTTCGGCTCGGCTGATGGCGGCGCCAACGTCTCTTACGGCGGGAAAAACTGGGGCAACTTTATCGAGGCCGACGGCCTCGACACCGGGCGCTTTCTCGATTCTCCGGAGTTCGCCGTCTTCCACGACAAGGGCAACGAACAGAACTTCTTCGACCGCGCGGATTACAGCTTTTCGCAGGCCGACTCCATTCATGTGGACCTGAACTATAGCCGTTCCTGGTTCCAGACGCCGAACACTTACGACAACCTGAACGTACAGAACGTGATTGCCGGAGGCAACGGCGCAACGCCTGTTTTCGGAAACGTGGGCAATGCCGGCCAGGGCTCCAAGATCAATACCTTCAACCTCTCGCCCACTTATACGCGAATCATCAGCAACTTTGCCGTGCTCAACATCGGCGCCTTTATCCGCAAGGACTTTTACGACTATTTCCCCAGTTCGAATCCGCTGGCCGATCTCGGCCCCGCGAACCTGCAAACCTCGTCCATCGGCCAGTACCGCACGCTGACTGACTCCGCGATTCACGCGGATTACACCTTCGCCAAAGGCATCCATGACATCAAAGCCGGAGTGCAGTACGGGCAGACCTTCCTGCGCGAGCACGATCAGCTCGGCATTGTGGAGAACACTTATAACTCGCCTTGCGTGGATGCGGTGACAGGTGTCTCACTGCCCGGATTCTCGAATCCCTCGCAGTGCGACGGAGTAACCAGCATTGCGAACAAGAATTATCTTTCAGTGCTCGCGCCTTACGACCTGACCCGCGGCGGCAGCGAATACCTCTACTTCGGCCAGGCGGACGTGAAAGAGCTGGCGCTCTACATCGAGGACCAGATCAAGGCCGGTAACTGGAACTTCAACCTCGGCGTGCGCGGCGATGTCTACAACGGCCTCACCCGCGCCAGCCAGGCCGAGCCGCGGCTGGGCGTGGCCTACAACGTGAAGCCGACAAGCACCGTCCTCGGCGTTTCCTATGCCCGCACGCTGGAGACGCCCTTCAATGAGAACCTGGTGCTCTCCAGCGAGGGCTGCGCCAACAGCGTGCTTGCGCCGCTGCTCAACTGCTCGCCGGGCGTGAATTCCACCATGGCGCCGGGCTACCGCAACGAGTTCCACGCGACCCTGCAGCAGGCCTTCGGGCAACATCTCGTGGTGAGCGGCGAGTACATCTGGAAGTACACGCACAACGCCTTCGACTTCAGCGTGCTGGGCAATACGCCCATCACCTTCCCCATCGACTGGCACAACTCCAAGATTCCCGGCTACGCGCTGCATGTCGAAGTGCCCACCTGGCGCGGCTTCAGCGCCTATTCGGTCATGTCCTCCGTGGCCGCGCGCTTCTTCCCGCCGCAGGTGGCCGGCGCCGGAGCTACGGTTGGCCAGAGCGGCTATCCCTTCCGCATCGATCACGACGAAAAGTTCAACCAGACGACGCACCTGCAATACACGATCTCTCGCTCGGGCTGGCTCAATGGCTTGTGGGGCGGATTCAACTGGCGCTACGACTCCGGCCAGGTCGCCGGCTCCACGCCCTGCTATGACTCGACCGATCCCAACACCGCCTGCGCCAACAGTTCCGTCCTGCTCAACGGCCAGCCGGCCGTCGCCATGGTCGACAACAACATTCCGGCAACCACGAACCCCGTCACCGGCGCCAACGTCTATCTACCCTTCACGGCCGACGAGGAGTTCGAGGCCGGCATGGCCTGCAACGGCGTCAAAGCCACGCCCAACCAGGCGCTGCCCGCGGTCTGCCCGGCCAACGAGTTTACCTCGAACCTGTTGAAGGTTCCCGCGATCGGCAAGGGCAGCAACGACCACAACCCGCCGCGCGTTGCGCCGCGCAGCCTCTTCGACCTCTCGCTTGGCAAGAGCAACATCTTCCACGCAGATCGCTACAAGACCGACCTCGAACTGACCGCCATCAACCTGACAAACAAGTACGCGCTCTACAACTTCCTGTCGACCTTCAGCGGAACGCACTACGTGACGCCGAGGGCGCTGACGGCGATGGTTACGGTGAACTTTTAAGAGCGGGTTGCGTTGACGGAAGTTGCATTGTAGGACGGAAGCCCGCTTCGGCGGACGCAAGTACGGCAGGCCGCCGCTCAAACGCGGCTCCAGATCCACGGCTACGAAAGTTTGTCCACCTCCCGCCGGTACGCCTCGTAAATCTCGTCGCCGAAGCAGGCAAAGATCACTTTCTCGACCGCATCGCTCGAAATGAGTTCGGCGACGGTCTCCGCGACGGCGATCTTCACCGCGCGATCGACGGGGAAGCGGTAAACCCCGCAACTGATGGCGGGAAAGGCCAGTGATCGGATGCAGTTCTCGCGCGCGATTCTGAATACCGAGCGGTAGCAACTGGCCAGCAGTTCGGGTTCGCCGCGCTCGCCGCCCGTCCACACCGGCCCCACGGTATGAATCACGAACTTTGCCGGCAAGCGGTAGCCCCTGGTCAGGCGCGCCTCGCCGGTGGGGCAGCCGCCGATCTGGTAGCACTCGTCGTAGAGTTCCGGCCCCGCCGCGCGATGGATGGCGCCATCCACGCCGCCGCCGCCCAGCAGGGTAGTATTGGCCGCATTCACAATTGCGTCCACGGCCAGGGTGGTAATGTCGGTCTTCAGAACCTCGATCTTGCTTGTCATGGCTGCCTCGCGCACGAAGCCATCGTAGCTCGCCTTGCTTGCCGCCGTCACGGGTGAATGCAAGACTCTCATTGCAAAACTGTTAGTTGAGTTTTTGCGCGCCAGTCCGGGCCGGCCGAATTTTCCACTTTCGCCGCAGGCGCCATCTCTGCCATACTTGAATGTGCCCACCAGGTTCGGCCAATCTCAACAATCCAACAACGAGGTTGCATCGATGTCGGCAAAGTATGTCTTTGTGACGGGCGGAGTTGTATCCAGTCTTGGCAAGGGTCTTGCAGCCGCTTCGATCGGCTGCCTGCTCGAGTGCCGCGGCCTTCGCGTCAACTTGATGAAGTTTGATCCCTACCTCAACGTCGACCCCGGAACCATGTCGCCCTTCCAGCACGGCGAGGTCTTCGTGACCGACGACGGCGCCGAAACCGATCTCGACCTGGGCCACTACGAGCGATTCACTCACG
Organism: Occallatibacter sp.; assembly: GCA_049977045.1. Classification (GTDB taxonomy): domain Bacteria; phylum Acidobacteriota; class Terriglobia; order Terriglobales; family Acidobacteriaceae; genus Telmatobacter. Next base: position 34,145 of record JBMFHB010000023.1, on the reverse strand, counting down.
CACCGCTCTCGCGCGACAACAACTACACAACCGGCCGCATCTACGAGCAGATCATTCTGAAGGAGCGCCGCGGCGACTACCTGGGGAAAACCGTTCAGGTGATTCCCCACGTGACCAACGAGCTCAAAAACGCCATGCGCAAGGTGGCCGCCAACGGCGCCGACGTGACGATTGTCGAGATCGGCGGCACGGTGGGCGACATCGAGTCGCTGCCCTTTCTCGAAGCCCTCCGCCAGATGCGTCAGGATCTTGGCCGCGAAAACACGGTCTTCGTCCACGTCACGCTCGTGCCCTGGATCGCCGCCGCGCAGGAGCTCAAGACCAAGCCCACGCAGCACTCCGTCAAGGAACTGCTCTCGATCGGCATTCAGGCAGACCTGTTGCTCTGCCGCTCCGAGCGCCCCATGAGCCGCGAGATGAAACAGAAGATTGCCGCCTTCTGCAATGTGGAAGAAAAGGCCGTGATCGGCGCCAAAACCGTGCCTTCGATCTACGAGGTGCCGCTCAACTTCGCCCAGGAGGGTGTCGACGAACTCATCCTCAAATATCTGCACAAGGACGCGCCCGAGGCGGACCTGAGCAAGTGGCGCGATCTGGTGGAGCGCTGCTACCACCCCAGGGACGAGGTTTCCATCGCCATCGTCGGCAAATATGTAGAGTACGAGGACAGTTACAAGTCGCTCAAAGAGGCGCTGACCCACGGGGCCATCGCGCAAAATCTCAAGCTCAAGGTCACCTGGATCGAGGCCGAGGGTCTCGATCGGAATTTGGACTCGCAATCGCCGGAAGACCGCCGCGGTTTCGAGGCGCAACTCGCGGACTTCGACGGCATCCTGGTTCCCGGCGGATTTGGCAAGCGCGGCATCGAAGGGATGTTGAACGCTATCCGCTACGCGCGCGAAAAGCAAGTACCGTATTTTGGAATCTGCCTGGGAATGCAGACCGCGTGTATCGAATTTGCCCGCAACGTCTGCGGACTGAAGGACGCGAACTCCAGCGAGTTCGATCCGGCCACTGAACACCGCATCATCTACAAGCTGCGCGAGCTTCTGGGCGTGGAAGAGATGGGCGGGACGATGCGTCTGGGCGCCTGGACTTGCCAGTTGCAGGAGGGTTCGCTGGCCTCACGCGCCTACGGCGGCGCCAGGGAGATCAGCGAACGCCATCGCCATCGCTACGAGTTCAACCGCGAGTACGAGGCGCTCCTGACCGGCGCGGGCCTGCGCATCTCAGGCTCAACGCCCGACCAGACCTACGTTGAGATTGTCGAGATCCCCGGCCATCCCTACTTCCTCGGCTGCCAGTTTCACCCCGAGTTCAAGTCCAAACCTCTGGAGCCGCACCCGCTGTTTTACGCATTCATTGAGGCGAGCTACAAGAACCGCTTGAAGCGCACAGGCTCCAGCACGAGCGTGCCGCAGGCTCTCACCAGCGCGCTGTCATCCTGATCGCGCGGAGTTGGAAGCAAAAAAGGCGCGAGAAGACGGCGTTCCGTCAAAGGCTGCGTAACCGCGGAGATGCGGCTCAGTCGGAGACCATCAACTCGCCGGGAACGATCGGGCGGGTGCGGGGCAGAATGCCGCGCCCCGCCGCCAACCCAAACACCGCCAGCACGCCGACGAAAACTACCAGCTTGATGAGGCTCCCCGTCGAGTTCTCAGGCAGCGTCTTCCAGAGCACGAGCAGCACGGTTTGCGCGGCCGTTACGGCCCAGACCGAGCCGTAGAAGTAGCGGCGCTCCCAGCCTTCGCCCTTGGTCGAGCGGCCAACCCGCGGCAGTTTGCCCAGAATGCCCAGCAGCAGAATCAGCGCGCAGAGCGGCGAGTAGGCGTAGAGGTAAATCTGCTTCATCCGCCACATGCCCGTGGCCGTGGCATAAACCAGCGCCGCCATATTGAGCAGGGCGTAGTTCAGAATCGCGTTCCAGGCAAAGGTGTAGCAGACGCGGCGATAGAGCGGGTTGGGCTTGTCTTCGTCGAAGCGCAGAATGTAGGGGCGATGTTCGCTCCCCGGCAGTTGCGCTTTATAGCCTGCGATCCCGGTTCCGATGAGAACCGCGGCGAGCCACGCCCAATTGAACCAATGAAAACCGCCCGCGAAGAGACTGAAAGTGAACGGCCCCGGAGCAAGAAAGAAAACCCAGATCCAGATCGGCCAGTGCGCGAGGCGGTAAAGGTTGGTGTTGCGTTCCCGGATTTTGCGTTCTCCGGCGTATTCAATCTTTCCGCTGTACCCCATGGGCGGAGTCTCGCAAATCGGGCGAGGGCGAGTCAAATGGAAGCCGCGGAAAACAAGCGAACACGTTGAGAGTCCGCATCCTCATTGCCGGGCGAAGGCGGCAACCTTGGGCCCTTCGGCCGCAGCGCACTCCATTGGCGCCAGATGGCCGCAGCCAGCGAAGACATCGAGTTGCGATTGCGGGATGAGGCTGTGCATGGCCTGGCCCTGCGCGAGCGGCGTGATGCGGTCGAGCGCTCCCCACGCGAGCAGCACGGGCATTCTGAGCCGTGGCAGAAGACCGTCAACCACATCCTGTCCCGTGAGCATGGTCGCGAGAGCTCGCTGGACCACCCAGCCGTTACTGCGGTAGTTGCGCAGGATGTCGCGGGCGATGAAGGCGGGGATCGGCCGCGGCCGCGGCGTAAGCAGAGCCTGCAACTGGCTGAGCTGCGCCCGGCTGACAGGCGTAAAGAGCGCGGTGTTGAACTCAGGCCTCACGTAGAGACCGGCGGAATCAAAGAGCATCAGGCGGCTCACCCGCTCCGGATGCTGGGCCGCAACCAGCACGGCAATCCATCCGCCCATCGACCATCCGCCAACTTCGGCCTGCCTGATCCCCATCGTGTTCATGAAGTCCACAACGATATTGGCCTCGTCGCGCACCGAGTAGGAGAAATTCGCGGGGCGCTCGCTGCGTCCGTAGCCAACCAGATCGGGCATGTAGACGCGGAAACCGGCCTGCGCGAGATATGGCGCGAGGTTGCTCCAGTCCTCCGCCCGGGCGCCCAGCCCATGCACCAGCACGATCGCCTGTCCATCGGCCGGTCCCTCGGCAAGATAGTGCATGCGATAGCCGTCTACCCGCACCGCGCGGCTCTCGACGCCGGAAAAGTCTTCGCGCAGATACGTCCATGCGTTGAAGTAGCTGACGGGATAGAGAAAAAATCCGCCTGTCGCCGTCAGCGCAAGCAGGAGCAGGGACCAAAAGGTCCGCCTGATCCAGCGCTTCGGTCGATTCGTGGAAGTTGCCATGAGATCAGTTCCTCTCCGATTGCAGCGCGCGCGCCCGTTGCCAGCCCTTTTCGATCACGCGCACGGTGATGGGATCGAGGGCCAACGCGCTGTGGCTGTTCCACTCGGCGCGCTCCACCCAGCGGACCTCGTCCGCGTCGGAGGCTGCGCACAGCTTGCCGCCTGTGACTCGGCACAGATAGTCGGCAATCACGTAGTGGTAGCGCACGCGCTCCGATTCGCACCCGGACTCGCACCCAGACTCGCGCCCAGACTCGCGAACGATGCGGTCGATCAGTTCGACCAGCTCCAGCGGTTCGACAATGAGGCCCGTCTCCTCGCGCACCTCGCGGGCAGCGCCATCGACAAGAGTCTCGCCCAGCTCCAGCATTCCGCCGGGCAGCGTCCAATGTCCCTTGAGAGGCTCACGCCCGCGGCGCGCCAACAGCACGCGGCCCTCCTGAACGATGACCGCTCCGACCCCAACCAGCGGCGCTTGAGGAAACTCGCGTTGTACGTTCACCATGCCCAAGGCCTTTCTGTCGCGCCGCGCACCTTGCGCGTCTCATGAAGCGGTCCGTGCAGGAATCGCCTGCTCCCTTCTATCATCAAATAAACGGGCAAAGGAGCAAAACATGGCTGAATTCAACCTGAAGATCGATGGCATGCACTGCGGTTCCTGTGTGCGCCGCGCAAACCAGGCATTGGCCGCGGTTCCCGGCGTGGTTGTGAACGACGTTCGCGTGGGATCGGCCCGGCTGACTGCAACCGAGGAGCCCGCGCCTGTCGAACTCGCCATTGCCGCGCTTGCCAAGGCCGGCTACAAGGCGCAACTCGAATCATAACGCGCAAAGCTGGAGCCGCAGATGGCCGACAGTACGCGAGCATCGCTGACGCTTCCCGTCCTGGGGATGACTTGCGCCGCCTGCCAGCACCACGTGGAGCAGGCGCTGCGCACGACGGCCGGCGTGGAACAGGTGCGCGTCGATCTGATGGCGCATCGCGCAAGCGTGGTCTTCGATCCGGCATTGGCCGCGCCCGAGCAATTCGTTGAGGCGATTCGCAGTGCCGGCTACGACGCCGTGCTGCCGCGCGAGGGCGACACCGGCGCGCACGCTGAAGACACAACCGCGGGTGCGACGAAGAAAGTGTGGGCTGCGCTGCTGGCGGGCGCCCTGGCCATGCTGCTGGCCATGCCCCTCGCCGCGGGAATGGGCGCGGCCGGCCACGCTCTGATGCGCGTTCTTCCCTGGCTCTACGCGATCCCGCCATCTGCGCTGCGCTGGCTTCTGCTCCTGCTGACCGCGCTGGTGGTCGTCTGGGCCGGCCGCGGAATCTACGTGAGCGCCTGGCGCTCCCTGCTTCACGGCGCTACCAATATGAACACGCTGGTGAGCCTTGGAACTGGCGTGGCATTCCTCTATTCGGCGTACGCAACTATCTGGCCCGCGCCGGGAAGAAACGTCTACTACGATGCTGTCCTGCTGATTTTGGGCTTTCTGCTGCTGGGCAAGGCGCTCGAGGAGCGCGCGAAGCGCCGTGCTCTGGGCGCGCTGGACTCGCTCTCGCGCCTGCGGCCGGCGACGGCGCGGCGCCTGGTGGACGGCGTGCAAACCGTGGTGCCGCTCGAAGAAGTGCGCCCCGGCGACAGCATCGTTGTATTGCCCGGCGAACGCTTTCCCGTCGACGCGACGATTGCCGAAGGCCGCACGACGGTCGACGAATCGATGCTGACCGGCGAGGCCACTCCGCTGGAACGCGAGGCGGGCGGGCGCGTGCTGGCCGGCTCGCTCAACTACGACGGCGCGGTGGTCTGCCGTGCGGAGTCGCTCGGCGAAGAGACGGTGCTTGCGCAGATTGCGCGCATGGTCGATCAGGCGCAGGGCTCGCGCGCGCCCATGGAGCGGCTGGCTGACGCGGCGAGCGCCATCTTTGTGCCGGTCGTGCTGGGCCTTGCGGCGGTCACGTTTATTGCCTGGATTCTGGCTGCGCACTCATTCGAGCAGGCGCTGGCCAATACCGTGGCAGTGCTGGTGATCGCCTGCCCCTGCGCCATGGGGCTGGCCGTGCCGGCGGCGCTCACCGTGGCCGTGGGCCGCGGCGCGCAACTCGGCGTGCTCTTCAAGGGCGGCGAGGCGCTGGAGCGGCTGGCTCACGTAAACGCCATTGTTCTCGACAAGACGGGAACGCTGACGGTGGGCAAGCCGGTGCTGGAAAAAATGAAGGGATTAGGAACCGGCAACGCAGGGACTGAGCAGATGAGTGAGAGCGATTTGCTGCGCATGGCGGCTGCGGCCGAGGAGCGGTCGAATCATCCGCTGGCGCACGCGGTGGTGGAGTACGCCAGACGCCGCGAACTGCGCTGGGAGCCCGCGCAAGACGTGCAGATTTATCCCGGCCGCGGGCTTTCGGCGCGCGTCGAAGGGCGCGAGTGCCTGCTCGGCAACGAGGCTCTCTTTGGCGAATTTTTCATCAAACTGCCCGTTGATTTGGACGCACCGGAGCCAGGCGTGACGCGGCTCTGGATGGCCGTCGACGGCGAGCCTGTCGCCTGCTTTGACGCGCGCGATGCGCTCCGGCCCGACGCTGCCGCCGCCGTGGCTGCTTTGCGCCACGCGGGCCTGCGCGTGCAGATGCTGACCGGCGATTCGGCTGCCGCCGCGGCGCCGATTGCTCAAGAAGCTGGCATCGACGAGGTAAAAGCTGGCCTCGATCCGGCGGGCAAGCTTCAGCAGATTCGCACCCTCCAGCAGAGCGGACTGCGCGTTGCCATGGTGGGCGACGGCATCAACGATGCGGCCGCGCTGGCCACAGCCGAGGCCGGCATCGCGATGGGCTCGGGCGCCGACCTGGCGCAGGAGGCCGGCGACGTGCTGCTGCTGCGCGCGCAGCCGATGGCAATTCCCGCGGCGCTGGCTCTGGCCCGGCAGACGGTACGCATCATGCGCCAGAACCTCGGCTGGGCCGTGGGCTACAACCTCATCGGGATTCCCCTCGCAGCCGGCGCGTTCTACCCGGCGTTTCACGTACTGCTCACTCCCTGGGTCGCTGCCGCGGCCATGGCATTCAGCTCCGTCTGCGTGTTGGGCAACAGCTTGCGGCTGCGGGGATGGCAGCCGGCTGCAATCGCCCCAGCTTCCTCACGGTAAACTAGACCCAGGTTCAGTCCGTGCGCATCCTCACCCGCTACATTCTCGGCGAGATTCTCTCCCTCACGCTCATCGGTTGCGCGCTGTTCACGTTCATTCTGTTCATGCCGTATCTGCCGCACGTGCTCGAAGAGGTGGTGCGCAGCAGTTCCACGTGGACGGATGTGGCGCAGGTGTTTCTCTTCACGCTTCCCAACCTGTTCAAGGTGACGATTCCCATGGCTGTGCTGTGGGGCGTGCTGCTGGGGCTGAGCCGTCTGGCGGCCGATAGCGAAATCATCGCCATGCGCGCCTCGGGGCTCGGCATCGGATACTTTGTGCGTGTAGCCTCCGTCGTGGCCGTTGCCGGTACGCTGTTGGGGCTGGGCAACTCGATCTATCTGGCGCCGCGCGCCAATCAGGCCATTCTTGCGATGGAGCAGACACTGGAGACCTCGCAGGCCTCCTACGAGATCGAGCCCCGCGTCTTCTACGAGGACTTCAAAAACTTTGTTCTCTACGTGCAGGACGTGCGCGCCGGCGTGGGCGCGGCCAACTGGCGCCGCGTGTTCATGGCCGACGTGAGCGACCCGGTGAATCCCGTCATCACGACCGCTGAGTCGGCCACCGTGGTCAACGACAACCCGCAGGAACTCGTCATGCGCCTGCGCGACGGGTTGCGCGACGAGACCGTCGCCAGCGATCCGGGGCAGTCGAACATCTCGACGTTTACGACCACCGACCTGCCTCTGATGCTCGGTCCGGCAGGCGACGTGCATCTGGGCCGCATGGATACGAAGCTCTACGCAATGCCCATGGACACACTGTTTGCGCGCATTCACGATCTGAAAGGAAAGCCTGAGCGGAATCGCTACCTGATCGAGATGTACAACCGGTTCGCGTTCCCGGTGGCGTGCCTGGTGCTGATGCTGCTGGGCGTTCCGCTGGGCGTGAGTTCGCGGCGCGGCGGCAAGAGCGCCGGCTTTGTCTTCACGATTTTGCTGGTTTTCGTCTACTACTTCCTGTCGTCAACCGGCATTGCGCTGGGGCACCAGAGCCGGTTGCCCGCATTCCTTGCCGTTTGGACGGCGAATATTCTATTTGCCGGGGCCGGTACCTTCCTGCTGTGGCAGATGGCCACCGGCGGACGCATCCTGAGCGCCATCTCGGCGTGGGCCGTGCGCCTGCCTCAATTCGAAGTTCCCTTTGCCGGCAAAGGTCTTCAACTTTCGGCGCTTCTGGATAAGCTCCAGCCGCGGGTGCAGCGATCGAGGCCGCGCAGCGTCTTTCCGCGCATTCTCGATGAGTACGTGTTGCGCGAGTTTACCACCACGTTCTCTCTGATCCTGGCCGGGTTCGTGCTGCTGATTCTCGTCTTCACCTTCTTCGACCTGGTGGGCGACATCCTGCGCAATCGCATTGCGCTCTCCATCGTCGGCGATTACCTGCTGAATCTGACGCCAAGCATGATTTACCAGATCGCGCCACTCGCGGTGCTGATCGCCGCCCTGGTGACCTTTGGCGTGATGAACCGCAACAGCGAAATCGTCGCCATCAAGGCCACGGGCATCAGTCTTTATCGGCTGGTCGTTCCCATCGTGACCATCGCCGCCGCGCTCGCGGTGACCCTGTTCCTTTTCGATCAGTATTACCTGCCGCAGGCCAACCGGCGCCAGGAGGCGCTGCGCAACATCATCAAGGGGCGTCCGCCGCAGACTTATCTGAACCCAAGACAAAAATGGATCATGGGACAGAAGCCGCTGGCCGGTGAGCCGGAACGGATTTATTACTACGAGTTCTTCGATCCGGACCGCAACGAGTTTGCCAATCTTTCCGTGTTTGAGTTTGACCCGGCGACGTTCCAGCTCACGCGGCGCATCTTCGCGAAGCGCGTGATCTGGAACAGCGGCTCCAATGGATGGGTCTTTGAAAATGGCTGGGTGCGCGACGTCGCCGGTGCGAGCGTGACGGATTATCGCGCCTTCCTGCGAACCTCTTTTCCCGAGATTCGCGCCGCGCCGGAGTACTTCAAGAAAGAAGACCTACAATCGCAGGAGATGAACTTCGGCCAGCTCGACCGCTATATCCGCGATTTGCGGCAGAGCGGCTTCGACACCAAGCGATTGAGCGTGGCCTTGTGGCACAAGCTCTCTTATCCGCTGATCGCCGTGGTCATGGCGGTGCTCGCCATTCCCTTCGCGCTTTCGATGGGCAAACGCAGCTCCATCACGGGTGTTGCGGTAGCCATTGCCGTGGCGCTCGTGTACTTCGTGATCGACAACCTCTTCGGCGCCATGGGCAACGTCAATTATCTGCCGGCCGCGATGGCCGCCTGGTCCGCGGATGTGCTCTTCGCGCTGGTGGGCGGGTATCTGCTGCTGAGAACGCCGACGTAGAAAAGGCAGGGGCTCGGGCGCCCGCGGGCTGGGCCGATGAGATCCTGACCTCGAATGCCGGCCTGGCTCCGCTGATTCCTGCCTTCGCGAATCGCCCGGATCGTACAATAGAACCATGGTCGGTGATCTCGCTCCCCTGACTCCCTACATGCGCCGCTACCGCTGGGGATACCTGCGGGGGACGCTGGCCAGCGTTTCGACAAATACCGTCGCCGTTCTGTTTCCTACGGTCCTCGGCATGGCGATCGACGCCATCAAGAACGGCACCACCCATCGCCATATCCTGTTTCTTGCCCTGCTTCTGGTCGGCATCAACCTGGTCAAAGGCGTCTTCATGTATGCGCAGCGCTGGGTGCTGATCGGAATCTCGCGCGACATCGAGTTCGACCTGCGCAACGACCTCTTCAAGAAACTCGAAACGCAGGACACCGGCTTCTACCAGCGATACCGCACCGGCGACATCATGGCGCGCATGACCAACGACCTGAATGCAGTGCGCATGCTGCTGGGGCCGGGGCTCATGTACAGCGTGAACACGATCTTCCTGAGCATCTTTGCTCTGATCTTCATGCTGCGCATCAGTCCGTGGCTCACGCTGGTGACGCTGGCGCCTACGCCCCTCGCCAGCATCTTCGTGCAGTACCTGGGGAGCAAGATTCACGAAAGATTCGAACGCATCCAGGCCAGCTTCTCCGATATCTCCGCGCAGGCCCAGGAAAATTACTCCGGCGTGCGCCTGATCCGCGCCTTCGCGCGCGAGGAGTCGCAGACAGAACTCTTCGAGAGACTCAACCGCCAGTACATTGGCCGCTCCCTGCGCCTGGTGCAGTTGATGGGCATGCTCTGGCCCACACTCGAGTTCGTTCTCGGCGTCTCGATGGTGATTACACTGCTTGCCGGCGGACACCTGGTGCTCGCGCACCGTATCTCGGTCGGCGAGTTTGTCGCCTTCAATACCTACATGATCCTGCTCATCTGGCCGATTATTGCCGTGGGATGGGTCATCAACATCTTCCAGCGCGGCTCGGCTTCGGTGAAGCGCATCGACGAACTGCTCCAATCCGAGCCGGCGATCCGCTCTGAGGTTTTCGCTTCCGCGCCGGAAGCAGAGCAGGCGATCAGAGGCGAGATCGAATTCCGGAACCTGACATTCGCCTACGCCGAGGGCTTCGATGCCGCGTCAGTGCTTCATCCCACTGCCAGCAGCCCGCCCGCCGGAACTCCGGTGCTCCACCCCGCGGACAAAAGCCCTTTCGTGGCGACGCCAGTGCTTCGCGATATCTCGCTGCACATTCCTGCCGGATCGAGTCTGGCCATCGTGGGACCGACGGGATGCGGCAAATCGACGCTTGTGAGCCTGATTCCCCGTCTCTACGACGCGCCCGAAGGCACGCTGCTCATCGACGGCCGCCCGGTGCGCGAATATCCGCTCGATGTTTTGCGCCGCAACATTGGCATGGTGCCCCAGGAGACATTTCTCTTCAGCGAAACGATTCGCGAAAACCTGGCCTTCGGCGCGCCGCATGCCGATGCCGGGGATCTCCTCGCCGCCGCGGAGGCGGCGCACATCCGCAAGGAGTTCGACGAGTTTCCCCAGGGCTTCGAGACCATGGTGGGCGAGCGCGGCGTGACGCTCTCCGGCGGACAGAAGCAGCGCTCCGCGATTGCGCGCGCTCTCTTGCGGCGGCCGGCGATCCTGATCCTCGACGACGCGCTGGCAAGCGTGGACACCTACACCGAAGAGCGCATCCTTGGCGGCCTGCGCAAGTACACCGCGAACACGACCACCATTCTCATCTCGCACCGCGTCTCGACCGTGCGCAACGCCGACCGCATCGCCGTGCTCGACAAGGGAAGGATCGTCGAGTTGGGACGTCACGAGGAGTTGCTTGCCCTCGATGGCTACTACGCCAGCCTCTACCAGAAGCAGCAGCTCGAAGAAGAGCTGACGGTGACCGGCTAGCAGCCAGCGAGTCAGCAGGTCAGCGGATTTGCGTGGCTCACCGCACAACGTACGAGCCGGGCCGGAGCCATCGGGCCGCCGTCGATTGGTGGACTCTACGCGGTCCAACTGGAGCGGGTGGCAGCCTCGGGAGACTCGGCGGCGGCGAGGCGAGACGGTATGGTGAGTTCCTGCGGCAACGCCGGGTTGGCCTTCGGATCGCGGGCAACCTCGCGCCAGGCGTCGCGCACATTGCGCACGCAGTCGATGGCGTGCTGAAACTTCGGCTTCGAGGCCGACTGCGAGGCTTGCAATATCTGCGCGAAGATGGCGGCGTAAAACTCACTGAGCGCCTGTGCCGGCCGTCCGCCCACGTCCATGCGCAGCCTCGCCTGTAGATGAATGATAATGTCCAGCGCGCGCTTGACGGCGATGCGCCTGGCGTCGGTGTCGCCATGCTCCACGGCCGCGATCGCCGAATAGAGAAAGCGAATGATGCCGTCGTAGAGCGCGACGACGAGATCGACAGCTTCCGCGCCGTCCAGCATGTGTTCCCGATAACTTGCCATGGCGATGGGGTTCCTTATCCGTTTGTAGTCTGGTTGTAGCCCGTGATGGCCGAGTAGATCTCGTTCATACCCTGCAACTGGGTGGGCAATTGCTGCAAGATCTGGTTGGCCTGATTGAGCTCCGTCGTCAGGCTCGACTGCTGCGCCGAGATGTAGCTCTGCTCCCTGGAGATCTCCGCGTTGAGTGTGGATTCAATGGTGCTGTTGGCGCTTGAGGCCAGCGCCAGCATCCCGGTCGGCGAGCTGGAACCCGCGTTGTTGAGCATGTTGGAGAAGCTCTGGCCCCAGCTATCGGCATTCTGGAAGAAGCCGGCCACGCTCGAATAGTCGGTGTTGAGCACCGAATCGAGCGAACTGGCGTCAAAGGTGAGCGTGCCGTTGTTGTTGACACTGATGCCGAGCGAACTCAGGTTGTTGATGTCGGACGCGTTCGTGTAACTCAGCGTGGAAGTCGTGGCGTCCGTGGTGTCATAAAGATTCGAGGTCACGGTGAGCGCGCCGGCCGAGCCGACAGCGTTCGAAGTCAGTAGGATTCCGGTCTGCGCGCTGTTGAGCGATGCGGTGACGCCCAGATTCGCCGAGTTGATCGCGTTCATCAGGCCAGACAGAGTGTTATCGCTGGAGTTGAGCGTGATAGTCTGCGGTGTTCCGCTGCCCGCCTGAAGAGTGACCGAGCCGGAAAGCGAGTCGGTGCTTGCCGCCACCGAACCGAGCGTTCCGCTGTCGGCCGTGGTGCTGGTGTAGCCGGCGTCCGTGTAGCCGAGCGCTGTGGGCGTGGCGGCCTGGATCGCCGACGTCACCGAGAGCGCACCCTTCGATCCGGCTGTCTGCGAGGTGAGCGTAAGCGTCGATTGACCGTTGCTGGTCGCGATGCCTGCCGTGACGCCAATGTTGGCGGAGTTGATCGTGCTGGCCAGATCGGCGAGTGTGTTGTTGCCGCTGCCGGTGTAATACGTGCTCCCGGATGAGGTTCCCGCGCCCACATTGAAGGTGTACGTTGTGCCGCCGCCCACCTGGAGGGTCATCGAGCCGGAAAGCGTGACGCCTGCCGTCGACGAGATTGAACTCAGCGTGCCGTTGGGATTGGAGGCGTTGATGCTGCTGAGCAGTTCCTGTTGCAGCATGGTCAGAGTGGGCGAGCCGAAGAGCGGCTCCGCCGTGCCGGAACTGGTGGTGCCTTCCTGGGCGTTGATGGCGCTCATCAGCGAGTTGTAGTCGGAGACAAACTGGTTGACCGTGCTCTCGACCCCCGAGTTATCGTTGGCGATGACCACCTGCACCTGGGAGCCGGCCGAGCTCGTGCCCAGAAGCTGAAAGGTAATGCCCGGAATCAGGTTGCTGACCGTGTTCGAGGCGCTGGTTAGATTCACGCCGTCCACGGTGAGGCTGGCATTCGAGCCGGTGACCGTCGAGGTGTAGGCCAGCGAGGTGCTGCTATCAACCAGGCTGGAACTGACGGCGAGGGTGCCCGCGCTGCCCGCCGTGCCCGAGGTGAGCTGGAGACTCGCGGTGCCGTCGCTGTTGGTCACTACCGAGGCCGTGAATCCCAGCGTCGATGAGTTGGCCGCGATGTACTGCTGAAGATCGCTGAGTGTCGTTCCGCCCTCGGCCGTGTTCACCGCGCTCATCGAGATCTGCTGCTGCGCGCCGCTGCCGACGGCGACGGTGAGCGACCCGGTCAGTGTCTCGCTGGAATTCGCGACCGGCGAAAGCACCGCCGTCGAGGTCGTCGTGCCGCTGCCGGCTGTCACCGTGGCGCCCAGCGTATTGGCGGCCGCGGCGGTGAGCGAGTTGTTGGTGACGAAGATGCTGCCGCCCGCGCCCGAGGTTCCCGAAACCAGGCTCAGCCGCGAGCCGCTGGCGTCGGTGAGCACGCTGGCCGTGATGCCCACGCCCGAGTTGTTGATCGCCGAGGCCAGGCCCGCGAGCGTGTTGTCGCTCGAGTTCAGCGTAATGGTCTGCGCCGTGCCGCCGCCCACCTGCAGCGTGACCGATCCCGAAAGCGTGGCGGAGCTGCTGGCGACCTCCGCGAGATAGCCGCTCGAGGTCTGCGCCAGGCTGTTGACGACCACCGTATGCGTGCCGGCCGCCGCCGATGAGGTGGCCGCCGTGAGCTCCAGCACGTTCGTGTCCGAGCTCGATCCGGTCTTCTGCGCTATGATGCCGTTGAAGTCCGTCAGGCTGCTCAGATCCGTCGCGACGTTCGAGAGCAGGCTTCCCAGATTCGAGATCACCGTGTCCTGGCTCTCCAGTGAGGACAACTGATTCTTCCACGGCGTCTCTACGTTCTGGAGGTTGGCGACGATCTCCGCCACGGTCGAGCTGACGTTGAAGCCCGCGCCACTGGTCGGCGATCCAAAACTGAGTCCGACTGTTCCCATGGAACCCTCCGCTAGGTCCGATGCAGCCTGCGAGCCAACCACGGCCCATGGCGAATAAGAAGAATCTCATTGCCACCGCCGCGCGGCTCAAGCAAAGAGGGGCATCCACAGGACGCCCCTCTCGGGTTGGAGCATCCGCCGAGGGGGACGGATGACGGTGAAGGTACCCGGCGGCGAAAGCCGTCGCCGGGAGCCTTGTCTATTGCAGCAGTTTGGTCACTTCCTGCTGCACGCTGTTGGCCTGCGCCAGCGCCGAGATGCCGGTCTGGCTCAGGATCTCGTACTTCGACATGTTCGAGCTGGCCTGCGCGTAGTCGGTGGCCTGCACCGCGTTCTGCGCCGACTGGATGTTCTCCTGCTGCGTGCTCATCACCTGGCTGGCGGAGTTCAGCGTGTTAATCTGCGCGCCAATGTAGCCGTCCTGCGCGGACACGTCCGCAATGGCGGAGTTCAGGTCGGTCAGCGCCGCCTGGGCGGACGATTGGGAATTCAGGCTGGTGCCGCTGAGATTCTGGCCTGAAATCGCGGAGTAGCTGATGGTTGCAATTCCCCCGCTGCCTGCTTGCAGTGCTCCGGTTGTGGTGCTTGTGTCGCTCACTGCCGTGGAGCCTTGGGCAACCAGGTCGCTTGTTGCCGACACTGCGGTGATGTTTACAGGGCCGGAAATCTCAATTCCTGTCATGCTGGACGATGTGGCCGAAGTGTCTCCAGCCGCCCCGGCAGTTGTAAACGATGCAGTAATGCCCAGGCCGGAGCTGTTGATGGCGCTGATCAGCCCATTGACGGTGTCGGTTGAGGGGGTAATCGTCACGACGCCCTGTGTGCCGTCCGCATTTTCGTATGTGATGGACAGCGAACTGCCCGCGGTAATGGCATCCGTGGATTGGGCGTTCACCGTTGAGCTCGAAAGATTCAGAAATACATTGTTGCCGCTGCTGTACTTCATCGTGCCGTCCGTCTGGCCCAATGCGCTATCGGATAGCGCGCCGATGCTCAGCGTGTCGAGCGAAGCGCCCTTCGTCGAGGAATCGCCGGTGTAAATGCTGAAGTTGTTGCCGAAGACCGCCTCCTGGTTGTAGGTGGTCGTCGAGCCGATGTTCGAGATCTCCGACAGGATCGACTGGTACTCCTGGTTGGCCGCCGCATCCTGCGTGGTGTTCAGCGTTCCGTTCGAGGCCTCGGTGGCCAGGGTGACGGCGCGGTTCAACAGGCTGGTGACCTGCGAGAGCGCGCCATCGGCCACCTGCAGAAGGCCTACGCCCTCCGTGGCATTGGTCACCGACTGGGTTAGAGCAGTCTGGTTGGCTTGCAGACCATTGACCAGCGAGAGACCCGCCGCGTCGTCGGCGCCCGAGTTGATCTTCGAGCCCGAAGACAACTGCTGCAGCGTCTTCGACAGACTGTTGTTCGTGTTGTTGAGATTGTTCTCCGCATACACCGCGGAGAGGTTATTCAAGACTCCCAGGGACATGGGGTTCTCCTTGTTGGATGCGGTGATTTGCGGCCCTGCCTCGGACGCGTCCCCGTCTCTGTTTCTTTCCGCGGGGTGCTGCTTCCGGATCGAAGCCGTCGCATCTGGCCCCTTCTTCGGCGCGGGGCCGAGGGACTTTATGCGGAAGCGAATTGTGTCCTGCCGGGGACATTTCTGTATGGTTGCTTCTACTTTTTTAACTTTTCGCGCACAATGCCGATGACCGCAGCAAAGGAGACTCGCAATGATCGAGTTGACGCGGCTCAACGGCCGCCCAATGGTGCTGAACAGCGATCTGATCAAGACCGCCGAAGCCTCGCCGGACACCATGCTGACGCTGATCAACGGCGAAAAGCTGATTGTGCGCGAAGAGATTGGCGAGGTGGTGGAAAGAGTGCTGGCCTACCGTGCGCGGTTGCTGGCGGTGGTGGCAAAACGGCTGCATCATTTCGGCGATCTGGAGCGCGCAGCGGCCCTGGCGAGCCTCGATGTGGAAGAACAGCAGTCAGGGCCAATTCCAATGCGGCCAGCCGGCGATCTTTCGCGCTAGAAGCGGATGGGGAAGGGTAATCCCTCGGAGAGCAGTTCATGGACAAAGCGAGTATCGCCGGCGCGTTTCTGGCGATTGCAGGAATCATCGCCGGATTGACCATCGAAGGCGGCAACGTGGGGCAGATCATGCAGCCTACGGCGGCGCTGATCGTTTTTGGCGGCACACTGGGAGCGGTGATGTTGCAGTTTCCGCTCACTACAGTGCTTGCGGCCTTTCGCAGCCTGGGCAGTCTGTTTGCCGCGCCGCGCAAGGAGGAGACGCAGTTGATCCGCGACCTGGTGGCTTTCGCCAACAAGGCGCGGCGCAACGGGGTGGTCTCGCTCGACGCGGACCTGGCGGCGATCCCCGATCCGTTTCTGAAGCAGGCGCTGATGCTGGCCGTAGACGGCACCGAGCCGGCCGATCTGCGCAACATCATGCATTTGAGCCTGGATTCGCTGACCGAAGCCGAGGAGCGGCTGCCGGCCGTCTTCGAGTCGGCGGGTGGTTTTTCCCCGACCATCGGGATTCTGGGCGCGGTGCTGGGCCTGATCCAGGTGATGCAGCATCTGGATAACATCAACGAGGTGGGCCGCGGCATCGCCGTGGCCTTTGTGGCGACGATCTATGGCGTGGGCATCGCCAATCTCTTCTTTCTGCCCTTTGCCGGCAAGATGCGGCTGCGGATTCACGCCAGCCACCGGCGGCGCGAGATCATGCTGGAAGGCGTGATCTCGATCCTCGAAGGCATGAATCCCCGGATGCTCGAGATCAAACTGTTCGGGTTCCTGAACGGCGAGAACACGAAACAAAAGGAACAGGCGGCATGAAGCGCATCGTGCCCCGCAGCCGCGTCAGCCACGATCGGTGGCTGGTGTCATATGCCGACTTCATCACGCTGCTGTTTGCGTTCTTTGTCGTGCTCTACGCCTTTGCGCGAGCCGACCAGAAGAAGCAGACGCAGGTGGTCGAGGCCATCGACAGGGCGCTGCACACCTCGGCCCCGCCGTCCAGTTCGGAGGCGCAGGATACGGAGCAAGCGGCCGCCGTGGCCGGCGAAGAATGGCTGACCCCGATCGCGGTCAAGTACGATCTTGGCCGCATTCAGCACGATCTTTCGCTGGCGCTGTCCCGGCAGATCGCCGCGAAGACCGTCGCGCTCGAGATGGGCCCCGATGGGCTGGTGATCAGCCTGCGCGAGGCAGGCTTCTTCGATTCCGGATCGGCAACGCCGAAGCCCGCAACGCTGCCGGTGCTGCGCGCCATCGCCGCCCGGCTGAGCGGTACGCCCTACGATCTGCGCATTGAGGGCCACACCGACAATGTCCCCATTCACAATGCCGAGTTCGATTCCAACTGGGAGCTCTCGGCGGCGCGCGCCACGCACATCGCCAGGCTCTTTCTGGAGATGAAGGCCATTCCGCCGGAGCGGATCTCGGCCGCCGGCTACGCCGAGTATCATCCCGTGGCCTCGAACGCGACAGTGGCCGGCCGCGCGGAGAACCGCCGTGTGGACCTCGTGGTTCTGCCGCGCGCCAGGCTCGACTTTGCCGCCGCCGCAGGCGCGCAGTCCTCGGGTCCGTGGCGGAAGATTACCGATGAGTAACCCGCGCTATTCCACCCCCAGCACCTTCACAATCACGCGCTTCCGGCGCTGGCCGTCGAATTCGGCGTAGAAGACGCGCTGCCAGGTGCCGAGATCGAGGCGGCCGTTAGTCACTGGCAGAGTGGTCTCGTGGTGCAGCAGCAGCGACTTCAGGTGTGCGTCGCCGTTATCTTCGCCGGTCTGGTGGTGCTTGTAATCGGGTCGCGCCGGAGCGAGTTCTTCCAGCCATTTGCCGATATCCTCGATGAGTCCGCTTTCGAGATCGTTCACGTAAATCGCCGCTGTGATGTGCATCGGCGACACAAAGCACAGGCCGTCTTTGACGCCGCTGCGGCGGACAATCTCCTCGACCTTGTCGGTGATGTGCACCATCTCACGGCGCTTGCGGGTTTCAAAGACCAGGTATTCCGTGTGACTCTTCATCGAAGGCTCCTTCGGCGCGCCGCACTGCGGCGGATTGGATTGCTTCCTTTGGCGCTTATCCTAGAATAGCGGTGAAATCAGGCTCTCAACCCGATCCGGCGCGGCGCCTGCGCGGCATGTACGATGCATTGCTCGCAGCCTACGGGCCACAGCACTGGTGGCCGGCCCGGACGCCGTTCGAGGTCATCCTGGGCGCCTACCTGACGCAAAACACCGCATGGAAAGCGGTGGAGCGGTCGCTTGCCAACCTGCGCGCGGCGGATGCGCTGACGATTGACGGCTTGCGCAAGATCCCGCTGGCAAAGCTGCGGCGCCTCATTCGGCCGTCCGGGTTTTATACGCGCAAGGCGCCGGCGCTGAAGGCGTTTGTGGCGATGCTGGACAAGGAGTTTGGCGGCTCCCTCGACGAGCTTGCCGCCGTGCCGCCCGCGCAGTTGCGGCGGCGGCTGCTGGATCTGCCCGGCGTTGGCCCTGAAACCGCCGACGCGATCCTGCTTTATGCGCTCGGTCACGCCGTTCCCGTGGCCGACGAGTACCTGCGGCGCATCGCCGAGCGGCACACGCTGCTCAAAAAGATCCCTGGCCGCGCCAGAATCCCCTACGTCGAACTGACAGAGCTTACGCGACGCGCCTTTGTCTCCGATCCCGGAGAAAATCACGGACCGCTCTACAACGAGTTCCACGCTTTGACCGTGGCTGTGGGCAAGGCACATTGCGGACGGACGCCGCGCTGTGAACGCTGTCCGCTGGCGGAAGACCTGCAAGACAGCAAGCAGCGGACAGTAGACAGTAGACAGTAGACAGTAAACAGTAAACAGTAAACAGTAAACAGCTTCAGTTCTAGCTGTCTGCTGTCCGCTGTAAGCTGTCTGCTGTCTGCTGTAAGCTGAAAACACCATGAATCCAACTCCGCAACAGCCTCAAGTGAATCTGACTCAGAGCGCCGACTACCGCGAGTCCTACGCCAATAGCGTGCAGGTGCGCGTGAGCGTGTGGGATTTTCAGCTTGTCTTCGGCCTCGCCTCCAGCGAAAGCCCCGACCAGGTCACGATCCGCAACCACCAGGCGATTTTTCTCAGTCCGCAGCAGGCCAAAGCCCTCTTGAACGTGCTGAGCCAGAATATTGCGCAATACGAACAGGCCTTCGGCACGCTCAATCTGGAGCCGCAGAACCAGGGTTTCCCGCGCGGGCCGGTGAACTAGCTGTTGGCTCCTAGGCCTTTGACCGCATGAAGAAGAACCTTCCGTGCCCCATCCTTTCGCCCGTTCTTTGGGTGAAAGGGTGGGATAGCACGAACTTCAAGGAACAAATTCATGCTGTCAGGAACCTGGAAGCAGGTATCTGTTGTTTGAAGGTGCGAGCCCTTTGCGACTGAGCAGAATCCTCAATCCGTGGCCGGATAAGCCGCTGCCGCTCTGGATGATCTTTCCGGTCATCTTTGTGGCCCTGTATCTAACTCACTTTACGCTGCTGCGCCTTCCTTACTACTGGGACGAGGCGGGTTACTATATTCCGGCGGCGTGGGATTTTTTCCGTACCGGCTCGCTGATTCCCACCAGCACGCTCACCAACGCGCACCCGCCGTTGCCGAGCATTTACCTGGCGCTGTGCTGGAAGGCCGCGGGGTTTTATCCCGAGGTGACGCGCGAGGCCGTGCTGCTGGTGGCGACTCTGGGGCTGCTTGCGGTATGGCGGCTGGCGATGCGCCTGGTAGGTGAGGCCTCGGTGGCATTCTGGACCGTGCTGCTCACCGGCCTCTACCCCATCTGGTTTGCGCAGAGTTCGCTGGCCCATGCTGATATCTTTGCCGCCGCCTGTTCGTTGTGGGGATTGAACTACGCGCTGCCAGAGCGCGACCGCAAGCCGTGGGCCGCCGCGCTCTGGTTTGCCGCTGCCGCACTCTCAAAAGAGACGGCGATTGCCATTCCTCTTGCCCTCGCCGCGTTGAATCTTGCGATGGGGCTCAGGAGCCGCGGGCCTGTCCGTGTACGGTTGTGGCGCGAGGCCGCCTGGCTCGCGAGCTGCGCTGTGCCACTGGCTGCCTGGTACGGCTACCACTACGCAAAAACCGGATTTCTCTTCGGCAATCCTGAGTTTCTTCGCTACAACGCCGAGGCCACGCTTGCGCCGCTGCGGATTCTGCTGGCCTTCGGGCATCGCCTCCTGCATCTGACCGCGCACATGAACCTCTTTGTGCCGGTGCTGATGGCCTTTGCCGCGCTCTTGCTCGATCCACGGCCCGGCGTCGAGGGCCGTGAGCGCGCGTCGCTCGATCCGCTCGTCCTTTTGCGCATCTTCATTCTGCTGCTCGCCAACGCGGTCCTGTTCAGCGTGCTGGGTGGCGCGTTGCTCACGCGCTATCTGCTGCCCATGTATCCGCTGGTGCTGCTGGTGGCCGTGACCACCTTATATCGCCGCGCGCCTTATTGGTACGCGTTTGCGTTGTTGTCTGCCGCGGCGTTTGTCGCCGGCCTCTTTGTGAA
This sequence comes from Occallatibacter sp., assembly GCA_049977045.1. Lineage (GTDB taxonomy): Bacteria > Acidobacteriota > Terriglobia > Terriglobales > Acidobacteriaceae > Telmatobacter. The sequence continues at coordinate 13,982 of JBMFHB010000023.1, read as the reverse complement.
TCCTCTCTATGGGTTCGCGCCTGAGGACAACCTCGCCTACGCGCACGTGATCCGCATGCATCAGGCCGGCATCGCGGAGTTGAGAAAGCTTTATCCTGACGCCACGGTGCTCACGGCCTGGCCGATGAGCGACGAACTGACGAAGCCTGAGCTTGGCTACGTGAAACAGCCGTGGGACGTGTGCGCGATCGACGACTTTTCCGCCGGCCAGATTGCCCGCGCGGCCGCGGAGCCGGAAAAGTATTCGGCGGCGCTGGTCTTTTCGACCAAGTACGATCCGCCGCTGCCGAAGCTCTTTGGCGAGGCGTTCGAAGAACGTTACTTCGGTCTCCACCACGATCTGTCGCCGGGACTGATCGCGCGCCAACTGGGCGGAACGCTGGTGTGGAGGCGCGACGACGACGGCATGTGGATTGCGCTGATCCGCTTCAACCGGGGGGTGGAAGCGCGGCTGGAGAAAAGCAGCTTCTATTGATCCGGCCCAAAAGATTTGCATCAGCTCGTAACTGTCATCCTGAACGCAGCGGAGTCGAAGGATCTGCGGTTGCCTTTCGCGGAATCTGTGCAATTCCTTAAGGGCCGGATCAATCATGCTTTGTCTTCGTGGTTTTCTCGTCCGCTGGCGCGGCGCGGGCGCGGTGGGCGACAATGGCTTCTGTCATGAAAAACACAACTCGCCGTGAATTTCTGAGTATTGCCTCCGCTTCCGCCGCCGCGGCGGCATTGTCCGGGCCGGGCTTTCTGCACGCAGCCGAACCGGGCGCCAAGCCTTCATCGCATCGCGTTCCCGTTCTGATCGGATCGCACGGCGTCGATGGGATTCTGACCTGCTACTGGGATCCCGCTACCGGCGATCTCAAACCGGGACTGCGCAATAGCAGTGTGTCGCGCGTGGCCTGGCTTGCGTTTTCGCATGGGCACGAGTTTGTGTATTCAGCCTCGGAGCTCGATACATTCGAAGGCAAACCAACCGGCGAGGTGGCCAGCTTTCGCCTGGCGAAGGACGGGAGCGTGCAGCAGCTCTCGGCGCGTAACTCGGCGGGAACGGGAACCTGTCACGTGGCTGTGGACGCGACCGGGCAAATGATGCTGGCGGCCGACTACACGGGCGCCAGCGCGGCCAGCTTCCGCATTCGCGACGGCAAGCTGAGCGAGGCCGTGTGGACCCATCACTTCACCGAGCACGGGCCGAATCCAGATCGGCAGCAGACGGCGCACGCGCACTTCGCATCGTTTTCGCCCGACAACCGCTTTGCCTACATCAACGATCTGGGCGACGACGCGATTCACATCTACAGGCCCGATCCGGCAACGGCCGGGATGACGCCGGCGGGAATCTACCGCGGCGCGCCCGGCTCCGGCGCGCGCACGCTGCACTTCCACCCCAACGGCCACACCGCGTATTGCATGAATGAAATCGCATCGACGGTGGATGTGCTGGAGTGGCGCAAAACGGATGGCAGCCTGACGCTTGTCGATCGCATCCATCTGCTGCCCGATGGCTACAAAGGCCCCTCGCGCGGCTGCGACACGGTGATTACGCGCGATGGGCGCTTCGTTTACTTCGCCAACCGCGACGACAATTTCCTGTACTCATTCAAAGCCGATTTCGCCACCGGCAAGCTCACGCCGATGAAGCGATCGAACTGTGGCGGCAAAACGCCGCGCAACTTCACGCTCGATCCCACAGAGCGGTGGATGCTGGTGGCCAATCAGGATTCGAATCTGATCAGCATCTTCAAGCGCGACCCAAAGACGGGCGAGCTGGCCGATGAGGGCAGGAGCGTCGAGGCGCCGATTCCCATGCGGATTCTGTTTGTGTAACCGGGCTCGGGCACGCACCGACCCTGAGGCCGGCGCGGAGCTCATTTACGCAGGCTGGCTCTCGGCTTTTAATTGCTCTGCCTGGTAGTGCGCGATGAGGGCGTCGACGATAGGCTGCAAGCGGCCCTGCATGACCAGGTCGAGCTGGTGCAGTGTCAGTCCGATGCGGTGATCCGTCACGCGGTTTTGCGGAAAGTTGTAGGTGCGGATCTTTTCGCTGCGGTCGCCGGAGCCGACCTGCTGCCTGCGCTCCCTGGCCAGCTCGGCCTGCTGCTTTTCCATCTCCATTTCATAAAGGCGCGAGCGCAGGACGCGCATCCCTTTTTCGCGGTTCTTGATCTGCGATTTCTCGTCCTGGCAACTGACCACGGTGTTGGTGGGCAGGTGGGTGATGCGCACGGCCGAGTAAGTGGTGTTGACCGACTGGCCGCCGGGGCCTGACGAACAAAAGGTGTCGATGCGGATGTCCTTGGCTTCGATCTTGATGTCCACCTCCTCGGCTTCGGGCAGCACGGCGACGGTGATCGCCGAGGTGTGCACGCGGCCCTGCTGTTCGGTTTCAGGCACCCGCTGCACGCGGTGCACGCCAGACTCCCACTTGAGCTGCGAGTAAACGCGATCGCCCTCGACGATGGCGATCACTTCCTTGTAGCCGCCGATGCCGGACTCGGAGAGCGAAAGCACCTCGACCTTCCAGCGCTTCTGCTCGGCAAAGCGCGTGTACATGCGGAAGATCTCGGCGGCAAACAGCGAGGCCTCGTCGCCGCCGGTTCCGGCGCGGATTTCGAGAATGATGTTCTTCTCGTCGTTGGGGTCTTTCGGCAGCAGCAGCACCTTCAACTCTTCTTCGAGCGCGGCCAGGCGCGGCTCGAGCGCGGCGATCTCATCCTGGGCCATCTGGCGCAGATCGGCGTCGCTCTCGGCGAGCATGGCGCGGGCGTCGGCCAGGTTCTGGCTGACCTGCTTCAGCTCGCGAAACTTCTCCACCGGGGTCTCGATCTCGCGCAGGGCCTTGGCGGCCTTCTGGTACTTCTCGTGGTCGTTCAGAATCTCGGGCAGCGCGAACTGCGCCTGCAGTTCGTTGTAGCGTTGCTCCATTTGCTCGAGGCGGTCAAGCATGTGCCCTCCGGGCTTTTAAGCTTTGGACGAGTGAGGTGGAAGGGGCGCAGGACGAGTGTATGCGGCGGGAGCCGCTAGAGCAGGGCCGGGATGGGTTGATGGAGAGTCACTACTAATTTTATTTTAACGCGAAATAGGGTTTACGATGCGCGGAGCCACAGCGGATCAGTTGCTGTTTTGGCGGTCCGTTTCAATTGTTGGATCGCCGAATCGGATTGCCGAGCGTAGGCCCGTGAAGATGGATCTCAGTCCGATCACGCCGAAGACGAGCATTGTCCATCCCGTGAGGTTAAGATGCCTATGCGAAACGAGTGCGACCAGGCACAGGGTGACGAATCCGGAGAAAACAATGAGTGCAATGGAAAGGCCGACGATCCAGAGGCTGCGAATCATTTCAGGCCAGTATCGGCCGATCCCTTCAGCCGAAGGGATTGACGATCCTGACGCCGTCGACGACTTGGCCGTGCTGCATGTCTTCCGAGAGCACCTGTTTACATCCGGCTCGTCGCGCACTATGCACCACCAGTGCGTCCCAGTACGAGATAGAGTAAAGCCGGTGGAGATCGATTGCGGCAAGAATGTCTGTGAATGCTGGCTCAACGACATCCAACGCAGCAAAGAGTTCGACTTTTCTGCGTGCGGAAGCAGGATCGATGCCATACTTTCGGGTGACTGTGACAAAGTACTCCTGAAGCACCTGCAATGACAGGACTCCCGACGACGATTGTTTGTACTCCTTGAGAAGATCCAAGGCCCGCTTCTGCTTGGCTGGATTCGCCTGGTCGTCAGTATAGACAAGAACGTTCGTGTCGAAGAATGTCCTCAGCAGACTACCTCCGCTCATGAATCTCATCCCTGTTAAAGCGCCAGCCGTGCGAGTTTCCCCTTCCGGAAAGTTCGTGCAACTCCTCAAGCCAACGTACGTCGTCGCGATCCTTTTCGCCCGCCCAATGGCGCAGGTGTTCCCGGATCTCCTCGTTCACACTTCTGCCGACGGCGCGAAGATTCTCTCGAGCACGAGAAATGGTCTGTTCATCGATGGAGAGAGTTAGATTCATAAACACAGTATATGTGAACACATAATATGTGTCAAATTGAATAAAGACGGCCTATCCCGTTTCCCCATTAACTTTTTTGATTCTGTGGCCTACATCCCGCCTTTGCCCAGCAAAATGCCGATGCCGTAAGTGACTGCGCCTTCAACGGCGCCGACGATCGTCATCTCCAGGCCCGACGACCACCAGGAGCGCACGGTGATGAGCGACTTGGCGGCGCCCACGGCAAAGTGAGCCGCGAGCGAGACGATGGCGGCTGCGACGACGGCTGGGATTCCCTGCATGAAAAAGAAGGGAATGACCGGAATGATGGCGCCGATAGCGGTCGACAGCGTGCCCGACGTTGCCGAAATGATGGGATTCGCGAGCGATTCTTCGCTGGCGCCAAGCCGCTCCGAGGCCAGCGCGCGCAGCAACTGCTCGGGGTCGCTGGCGATGTGGTTCACCATCTTGAACGCGTCCTCCTCGGGCAGTCCCTTGACCTGGTAGTAGAGCGAGAGCAGTTCGCGCGCCTCGGGGCCGTTCATGGCGATGGCCTCGCGTTCGCGGGCGATCTCGGCGAGGTAGATCTCGCGCTCGCTCTTGGCGGCCAGATATGCGCCCGATCCCATGGAGAGCGCCGAGGCGATCATGCCGGAGAGGCCGGCGAGAAGCACGTATTTCGGATTGCCGGCGGTGGCGCCGGAGACGCCCGAGACGATGCCGAAGATGGCGCCGAGACCGTCGTTGACGCCGTAGATGGCGTCGCCGATCCACGCGCCGGGCTGCTTGCGGCCCTGGTTGCGCTTGGCGAGCATCTCGTCGAGCACGGCCTGGGCCTCGATCTTCGGCGCGCCGGCCGGGGCCAGATAGTGGCCGCGGATGAGGGAGCCGAGCTCGCGGTAGTGGTCCTTTTCGTCCTGGATGACGTGTTCGAGGATGGCGATCGAGTCCTCGTCGCCGAGCGCCTTGAGCTGCTCGCCATACCTGGCGATCTGCCGGCTTTCTTCGATCTCGAGCCGGCGCAGAGCCAGGCCCATGCCGCCGGCGCGCGCGGCCAGCGAGTCTGCATCGCCGCCGGGCGCGCCATGGTAGACGGGCGTTTCTCCACCGAGATCTTTAATGCGGCCTTCCCACAGCGTGGCGTGCTCAATCTCTGCCTGGGCGAGGTGGCGCAGCACGCGCGCGCGCACCGGATCGGAGTCGCGGTCGGCGAGCGCGGTGTAGGTGTGAAAGCCCTCCATCTCGGCCTGCCAGTTGCCTTCTAAAGCGGTCAGGATCTTTTCGGTTCTGGCGCTGGACAATTTAGGGATGGGCATCGGGCGAACCTCGCTTTTCAAAAAGGATAACGGATCGCTGAGGAGGCGAGAAATCAAAGAACGCCGACGGGAGCGCCTGCGGTGCGGATGGATGGCTTTGAGCCGTCTCTCCGCGACGCGGTAAGGCACGCAATGCCGGCGGAGTTTGTTCGCCGCGCGCCTGGGTGGAGGACCGCGGCGCCCAGGCGGATTGCCGCGCACAACAAAACCCCGTCGCCTGGGACGGGGTTTTGTTGTGCAGAACCAGAGGTGCGAAGCGCCGTGCGCCTACGCCTTGGCGACTTTTCCGCTCTTGATACAGGTTGCGCAGACGCGCAGACGCTTGGGCGCGCCGTTGACGAGCGCCTTGACGGCTTGCAGGTTGACGTTCCAGCGGCGGCGCGTCACGTTGTGCGCGTGCGAGATGTTATTGCCAAAACGCGGCCCTTTGCCGCAGATATCACAAACTTGTGCCATGGTTGAACTCCAGAAGTTTCAAGGACTATCGGCGCCGCCCGGGCGGCAACGGCGCACACCCGGAATCCCGCGTCCTCGCCTTGCCGAATCTTTAGTATAGCAGCGAGCAGGGCGCTTCCGCCACGCGTCAGTCTTCGCTGCCAGGGCAATCGCATGAACGAAAATGATTGCCTGATCGCGCTTTGAAAGGGCACGACTTCACAGACTGCTGAAAAACTCGCAGGAAGAACGATTTGTAACAAGGGCACGACTTCAGTCTGGCCGCTAAGTCGCTGATAAGAAAGCGCCGGGCTTTAGCCCCTGCTTCGCTCCATGCGCGATTCAAGTCGATTTATCGAGTTTTTCAGCAGCCTGTGCAGCCGCCGAGGGACGTTTTTCGTGGCATCTCGACTTTCACCACAGGCTGTTATGGCACGATGGCGGTTTTGATCTCGCTCGATCGGTTCATCAGATTCTCGAAGACGCGGTTCAGTTCGTAGAGGTGTGCGCGGCCAGTGATGAACGCGCCTGCCTGAAAGCGGCCGCTCGCTAGCAGCGCCAGTGCTCTGCGGCAGATCGCGGGCGTGTGGTGGAAGGTCGCGCGCAAGGTGATGTCGCTATAGTGGAGGCGATTGGTGTCGAGCGTGACGTTGGTATTTTTGGGACAGCCCCCGAAGAAGTTCACCGTTCCGCCCTTGCGCACCAGTTCCACCGCCTCCTGCCATGCCTCGGGCACGCCTACGGCTTCAATGGCGATATCGACCCCGCGGCCGTTTGGCGTGAGGGCGCGCGTATCCTCGATGGCCTTGCGGATCGACGATCCCTGCACGACGTGCGTCGCGCCTAATTGTTTCGCTGCCTGCACCTGCCCTTCGTGCTTGACGAGCGAGATGGTTTCGTAACCCGCCAGCGCGGCCACATGCAGAATCATCAACCCCAGCGGCCCGCCACCGATGACAGCGACAAGATCTCCAGCGCGCGGTTCGGAATCCTCGAATCCATGCACGGCGCAGGCCAGCGGCTCGGTGAGCGCGGCGTGCTCCAGCGGCACATTGGCGGGAACCTTCAGCGTGTTCTTGGAAACGATGCGATCCGGAATCCTGATGAACTCGGCGTATGCGCCGTTGTTGAAGAGCAGATCGTCGCAGAGATTCTCCTGGCCGCGCGAGCAGAAATAGCACTTGCCGCAGGGCGCGGAGTTGAGCGCCACCACGCGGTCGCCGGGGGCAAAGTCCGCGACGCCCTCGCCGGCCTCGACCACGGTCCCGGCCATCTCGTGGCCAAAGAGCGCCGGCGGCACGATCATGCGCGCATGATAGCCACGCCGGAAGACTTTAAGATCGGTACCGCAGGTGAGCGCGGCATCGACGTGAACCACCAGTTCACCGGCCTCGGCCTTGGGGATGGGAACCTGCTCGATGCGCACGTCCTGGCGGCCGTGCAGAACAGCAGCCTGCATCGTGGTGCGGCCCCGGAGCAGCGCATGCTCAACGGTCCTGCGGCCCAGGCTGACGGCCGATTCAACCTTCCTGCGGCCTTTGACCACCACCGTCTCGACGGTATTCAGGCCCACTTCGACGACCGTCTCGACGGTATCCAGACCGCCCTCTACCACGTTCTCGACCTTCTTGCGGCTCCCTTCGACGACCGATTCGACGGTCTTGCGGCCCTCTTCCACAACGGATTCAACCGTTTTGCGGCCGCGGCGAAGCGCGTCTTTGACCGTATTCGCCATCGAATCCTCCCTACTCTGCGCCTGCTCCGGCTAAAGGTTCCATCATAATTTTCATCGAGCCTGGCCTGGGATTAGATGCGATTTCAATGGCCTTCGCCGCTTCTTCCAGCGGGAAACGGTGTGAGATCAATTGCGTCAGATCGAAGCCGTTGCGGTAGCCGCCGAATGCAAGGTCCGTCACCTCATCGAGGAACGCGAATGAAGAAGAGTATGAACCGATGAGAGCCTTTTCGTCCACACAGACCGCCGCCGGGTCGAAGCTAGCCTCGCCGTGTTGCGTCTGGGCAAAGAGCATCACCTTGCCGCCTGGCCGCGCCGCGGCCATCGCGGTGCGGATGAGCGCGTTTCCCCCTACACAAAGGATTACTGCGTCGGCCCCGCGGCCATCCGTCTCGGCCATGACGCGCTCGACCACGTTCTCCTTGTCCGCGTAGATCGGATTTTTCAGGCCGAAGCGCGCCGCAAGGTTGTGACGCTCGGCGAAGAGGTCCGATGTAAGCACCTTTGCGCCCGTGCGCGCGGCAAGCGCGGCGTGCATCAGGCCGATCGGCCCCTGGCCAATGACCAGCACCGTCTCGTCAGCGGCCAGATTGAGCAGCTTGACGCCCTTGAGCACGGTATTCAGCGGCTCGATAAATGCCGCTTGCTCAAAGGGCACGCCGTCAGGGATGCGTACCACGCCGCCCTCGCTGGCGATCCAGTCCATCACACGAATGTACTCGGCAAAGCCCCCGCCAGAGGGCTCAAAGCCAGCAGTTGAGCCAACCTTCTTGTAGTGCTCGCATTGCGCCGGAGTATTCTTGCGGCAGTAATAGCAGTGGCCGCAGGGCACGTGGTGATAAACCATCACGCGGTCGCCTACGGCAAAGCCGGTCACGCCTGCGCCCACTTCGGCGACAATCCCGGCCATCTCGTGGCCAAAGATGCGAGGCGCCGAGTGCGAGCCCATGTGGATCTTCTTCAGATCTGTTCCGCAGATGCCGCAGGTGGCAATCTTCACGAGCAGCTCGCCTGGACCGATCCGCGGGACCGGAACGGTCTCCAGCCGCACGTCGTCGATGCCGCGATAGACCACCGCGCGCATGGTGGAAGGGATTCTCTCGTCGAGACGAAATTTCAGCTTTGAGCTTTGGGTGGCCATCTTGCTTTTCGGTGAGACCTCATTCATCGCCGAATCGCTCATCGAGAAATTCCAGTAGCGACTCTGCGATACTCAGGGAAGCCCTCTTACTATTTTCGCCCATCCGGACCAGCGCAGGCCAGTACCAGGGACGCACGAGGCTCAAAAGAGCAAATGGAACCAGGCGAAAACGTCCATCGGTGGATAGAAAAGGGTTGAAATCAGGCAGGCGGTCGTTGAGGCCGTCGCTCACGCCCTTGATCGCGTAGAACGGAATCTCGCGCGCTGAAGCGAGGCGGGCGACGACGGCTGCTTCCATGTCGACAAGTGCGGCATTGTACGTAGACGCAAGGCGGAGCTTCTCGGCGTGATCGGCGACCCGCGGGCTGGTGGCGAGCCAGAGATCCCCGGCCCCGGCTTCGCAGTGGAACCGCTCGCCGGTGCGCGTATCGATGACGCCGGCAACGTTGTGCGCCGAGCCAGGCGTGATTCCCGGACGCAAGGCTCCGGCCCAGCCGATGGAGAAAACGAGATCGATGGGGCCGCCGTCTTCGATGCCGGCGAAGGCTCGCGTAGCGGCAGCTTGGCCTGCTCCCGCGCAGGCGGCGATCCACTCCTCTTCTTCGTTGCGCTGGGCCCAGAAGTGGATGCCGTTACGCGTGGAGTGCGGCCAGGCGGCGACAAACGGCTTCAGTTCACCCGGCATGGCGGCGATGATGGCGACGCGAGTCATTGCGTATGCTATGTTCTAGTCCAAGAGTAGAAATGGGCTTCCTTTATGAGATGTGCACGATGCGGCGCGAACGCCTTCGAAAGCTCAAAGAATAGTCTATGCCCCGCCTGTCACCGGGCCGACAGAAAGCAGAAGACCGCGCGCCGACGGGCCATCCTTGCGATTGCAGCGGCTGTGGTGATCTTGAGCGGGGTGGCTTTTCTCGTAACCTATCTCTTCTTCGGCTCGCCCCATGGCAAACCGGAGAAGTCGCCGGGCGAGATCGAGGCCGAACTGGCGCGTACTGAAGCCAGCAACCCCGCCAAAACCGGCACGGACGCTAGCCGGACCGCCCCGGACGACACGGCCTCCGGGATGAGTATCGAAGGCCAGACGGCCTATCGCGAGTGGCTCCATCCCGACAACGCCAGGCCCACAATCAAGCAGATCGAGGCATGGGCTGCCGCATTCCACTATAAGGTTCTCCACCTGGATCGCGAGCCAGGTTCGAGTTGCACCGAAGATGTGGAGCTTGAAAAGTCTGGCGACCAGTCACAGGTGAATACCATCGCCGATTCGATTCGTCAGCATGAATGCGCCGGGATCGTGCCCATCTTGCTGAACTTCTACCTGCAAGGCGCAAAAAATGACGAGCGGCCCTGGGCAAAGGCCAGTCTCCAGCCTTCCGTCACCGATTCCCAGCCGTTGTTTTCCGTCAGTTTTTCATCTTCCGAGCCGCAGCCGGGAGCATCCGCAAATCAGCCATTCGGTAAGGTGGGCGGCGAAGTCCTCGGGAGTTGGCGCGACTCGTCGGATGGCTTCGCCGCGAGGATTCTCAAGGATAATGGCCAGTACTTTGAAGAATTCAGCCTGAAGAGCACCGATCATCCGGCGCGCGCCGCCCTTGAAGAGGCATCTTCGCCATGGGGCAGGAAGTTCATTGTGGTCGGCAGCGACGTCGGCGAATACTACATCGTCACGCCTGACGGAAGCTTGAAAAGGTACTTCAGCACGGGATACGCCAAGACTATTCCGCAAGCGCCAAAGTAGAGAAGACTGCCCACATCCAGCATTCACCGAGCGAGCTTACGGTGCGTAGGGCAGTGGGTCAGTTTGAATTTGTTTTGAAAGGGCACGGCTTCAGTCGTGCCAATAAAGCCAACAAAATGAGTTGGGCTTTAGCCCCCGAGGGACGTCGTTCTTCATGCCGACCCACTACGGTGCATAGCCGTTGGCGCGAAACCACTCGATGGCGGTACGCATCGCCGGATAAACCGGCAGAATCCTGAAGCCAAGCTCGGCTTGCGCGCGGGCGCTGGAGGCGAACATCTTCTTGCGGCCCATGCGCACCTCTTCCAGTGTGGCGCGCGGTTCCTTCTTACGGATTCTTCCGGTGATCCACTCCTCGAAGAATGCATAGGTGGCGGCGACAATGAAAGGAATCTTTACGGTGGGCGACGGCAGGCCGGTGATCGCGGCCATCTTGTCGAGGATCTGCTTGAAAGTGAGGTTCTCGCCGCCCAGTATGTAACGGCGGCCGTACGCGCCCTGGGTGAGCGCCAGTACGTGCGCCCGCGCCACCTCGGCGACATCGACCAGATTGAGGCCCGTGTCCATGTAGGCGGGAAATTTGCCGTTGAGAAAGTCGACGAAAATACGACCCGTGGGTGTCGGCTTGCGGTCGTTGGGGCCGATCGGCGTAGTCGGATTGAGAATGATGACGGATTGTCCGCCCTGCGCGGCCTTGATCGCTTCCTGCTCGGCAAGGAATTTGGATCGCTTGTAGTGGCCCACCATGTCGGCGAGCGCGACCGGCGTGTCCTCGTTGATGACGATGCCGTCGGTGCGGAAGTGCATGGTGGCGACGCTCGACGTGTAGACAAACCGGCGTACGCCAGCCTCTCGGGCCAGGCGCAGCAGCTCCCGCGTTCCCTCGACGTTGGCTTTGTACATCGACGCGGGATCGGGAATCCAGAGGCGGTAATCGGCCGCCACATGCACCACTGCATCGCAGCCGGCGATCGCCGGCCTGAGGCTCTCGGGCGTGAGCAGATCGCCGGCAACGGTCTCGCCCCGGATGCCCTCGAGGTTCGCAAGGTTACTGGTTCTGCGCGTGAGCAGACGAAGCTCGTGACCCTCCGCGGCAAGCGCCTGGGCAACATGATGGCCGACAAATCCGGTGGCGCCTGTGACGAAGATCTTCATGGCTTCGATCTCATAGCCATCTTAAATGGGGCGGCCGTTGCAACAGTGCGCGGCCGCGGAAAGCGATGATTCGCGCAATAAGGCACAATTGCATTACAATCAAAGGGGAGGTTCCCTCATGGCCATTGTCAGCACTACTTCACGGGGACAAGTGACGCTCCGGAAGGAGTTTTTTCGGCATCTCGGAATCAAGCCGGGAGAAAAGATGGAAATCGATCTTCTGCCTGGCGGGGAGCTCCGCGGCCGGGCGATCAAGAAGAAGGGCAGGATCGAAGATGTCTTTGGAATGCTCGCGGGCAAGACCAATGTGAAGCTCACCATCGAAGAGATGGACCAGGCCATCGGCGAAGCTGTGGTTGCGGAATTCGAAAGAGGCGTTCGGCGATGAAGATCATCGCGGACACCAATGTCCTCGTGCGCGCTGTGCTGAACGACGACATAACCCAGAGCCGCGCAGCGCGACATGCGTTGAGTTCCGCCGATCAGGTCATCATCGGACGGCACACTTTTTGCGAAATGGTCTGGGTGCTCCGCCAAGGCAACAAGCTGCCGAAGGCAGAGATTATCAAAGCCATTCTCGGTTACTTGGAAGCCGCCAACGTCGTTACGGACGATGCAGCTGTTCGAGCGGGCCTCGATGCGATGAGTTCAGGAGCAGACTTCGCCGATGGTGTGATTGCCTACGAAGGCGCTTGGCTGGGCGGCGAAACGTTCGTCTCGTTCGACAAAAGGGCGGTCGCGGCGCTGGAGAAACAGGGACAGCGAGTGAAACTGCTGGGATAGCCTCCGGCGGGTGGCCACGATCCTATGGCAGAAATGATTCAACTGAGGGACCGGAGGCACCCTCATTCGTGGTTGAAACAGGTCGTCTGGGACCGTGGCCACCTGCCAAGGGAGAGAGACCAAAGGAGCGATGGAGATCCATACACCGGCAAGTCGTCCTTGCAGCGGCGCGGAGATGAGAAAACGTGCGGCTTGTGAGAAGGGCTCAACCGTGCACTTCATATCGGTCGAATTGGCGAAAACGACGACCTGAGGCGCAACGGAAATGTCGAATCGACGACCTGAACATGAAAAAATCGCGGCTCAAGTTGCCAATCGGCTGGTTGAGGCGGACGAGGGCAGAATCCCGGGAGCCTGGCCCATTTGCGGGGACTGATCGGGATCAAGGGGATAGGTTTCGCCGTCGAGGTCTATACGCGATCCCCGGTCCCCAAGTGCGAGGGACCGGGGGCACCCTCATTCGTGCTTGAAACAGATCACCTGGGACCGGGACCACCCGCCACTTGCCGTTGGCACCTATGTGGTGTAATGTGGTGCAGTAGATCAAATGGGGAATCGTGGCGCGTAAACCCAATAGTGAACCTTCTACGCGAATGTCGGTGACATTACCCGCTCAGGTGTATTCGTCACTTGAGATCATCGCAAAGCAGAAGAAGGTCTCCGTGGCTTGGGTGATCCGGGACGCAGCAGAAAGATACGTTGCTGAACGATGGCCACTATTTGCGGGGACGAACCATGACTAGGAGTAGCAAAGTGATTCCCCTTTATCCGCTTTCGCAAGCCGGCGAAGACCTGCTCAACACCGCGGCCGGCCGCAGATTTGGGACGATTCTCGCAGATCCGCCGTGGCAATTTCAGAATCGAACAGGCAAGGTCGCGCCCGAACACAAGCGCCTCTCCCGGTACGGCACGATGACGCTCGAAGAGATCAAAGATCTCCCCGTTGCTCTGGTTGCCGCAGATACGGCTCATCTGTATCTCTGGGTTCCCAACGCACTGTTGCACGAAGGCCTGGAAGTGATGCGGGCTTGGGGATTCCAGTACAAGACCAATCTGGTATGGCACAAGATCCGCAAAGACGGCGGGTCAGATGGCCGTGGGGTGGGGTTTTACTTCCGGAATGTCACGGAACTAATTCTGTTCGGGGTGCGCGGCAGGAACGCACGCACGCTGCAGCCTGGACGCACGCAGGTGAACTATCTGAGCAGCCGGAAGCGGGAGCATTCTCGTAAGCCAGACGAGCAATACGACATTATCGAAGCCTGTAGCTCAGGACCTTTCCTCGAATTGTTTGCTCGTGGTGATCGCAAGAGATGGGTTGGTTGGGGAGTGCAGGCAGACGATTCATACTCACCGACCTGGAAGACCTACGCCAACCACTCGCGCAGCGGAGTTGCTGCTTTCGGAGATTAGCCGGGTGTATAGGATTTCTGGTTCCACGTCGCAGGGGTGGCGGCGACAATAAGCAGAGGACAGGTTCCCATGACTCCTCGTCGAACGCGGAGCGCGGCCTTTTCTAAATTGGTTGTTGTGGATGTTGCTAGATCAATGGGCAATTTGGGTTTTCTTTGTTCCTCGGGCAGTGTTTGCTGATAGTCACCCCACAACCGTTCGGCAAGTTCTTTGAGCTTGATCCTATCCTGCGTGATGAGTACAGCAGCAGAAATTACGCCTGCCTCATGCCATGCGCGATAGG